>CACWYC010000017.1 GCA_902765025.1 Oscillospiraceae bacterium | reverse complement strand
GGGGGTGGGTGCAAAGTGGGTTCAGATTATGTAAACCGCATGTGCCCATCTTTTTTTGCCGAATACATCCAGTTGGACGTTGTGAGCAAAATACAGCCTTAGTATAATAACGATTGAACGATTAGCGTGTCCGTTGTGTTGAGGCGATATATAAGGGTATCGCCCCTAATTGTGCCACTACGGAAACGATGACCATGGCAGTCAAATTCAAATCATACAGAGTTCCCATAAGCCAGCTGCCCAGAAACCAGAATACGCCAAAAGAGCATTCAAAAATCCCATAACCTGTCGCGCGGCTTTGCTTAGGCACCATACCGGTAACAGCCGCTTTCAGAATCGATTCCTGCGCACCCATACCAACGCCCCACAAGGCAATACCTAGGAGCAACAGCGGGACAGTACGGCAAATGAAAACAAAAAAGGCAAAAGGAGCGGAGATGAGCGTAGACAGGACTAATGCGCGAACGCCTTTTTTATCATACAGCATTCCAAAGAACAGTGCAGCAACAGCGTCTACCAGCATTGCCCCGGCGTAGAGCAATGGGAGCGTGCCGCTGTTCACCAGGGAAGATGATTCCGCAAGGCCCGCCGCAAGCGTGGTGTAGTTTCGGGATACGTGCATGATCACGATAGAATAGTCGATGAAGCCAAAGGCAAACAGACTGATTCCGGCAATATACAGAATAAACTCTTTCTTTAACTTGAAGGGAATATATTCCTTCGGTTCTGGCTCAAATCGCTCGGGATTCGGAAACTTCGCCCGGGTGACCAGAAGCAAGATCAGCGTGATGGCGCCAGGAATCGCCAGAACTGCAAAGCAGGCCGAGTAGATCTGAAACATAGTCCCTTCCTGCCGCAACAGCATCACCAGATACAGCAGCACCGGGCCAAGAAAAGCGCCGATCTGATCCAACAGCTCCTGAATCCCGAAGCTTTTTCCTGCACCTTCCTGTGATGCGGCAAAGGACATGACGGTATCTTTGGCCGGCTTTTTGATTGCCTTTCCCATGCGCTGAATAACAAGCAACAGGCAGGCCGCCAGCCAGCCGTGTTCACCCACCAGCGCAAGAGCGGGTACGGCGATGATGTCCAGTACATAACCCAGGATCACCATGGGCCAGTAATGTTTCGTCTTATCAGTAAGCCTGCCAAACACATAGCGCATGGAGTATCCGATCAGCTCGCCCAGTCCGGACACGAAACACGCCCCCAACAGGGACATATACGCTCCGCGGATGCTGGACGCTCCTTCATGCGTCATATCTGAGAAGAGACTGACGATTCCGAACAGCAAAATAAAAAGCATGGCCTGCGAAAGATGTCTTTTTTGCGTATTTCCGCCAGTCACAGAAATGAACCTCCCGGGTCGAAAGAATCATATCGATCTCCTGCATCTTATTATCATAGCACAGCAAACTAAATATTTCTACCCTGCTTATGTGCCTTACGCACACATTTTGTCTTTTTGCGCACGAAATGCCTTATCGCACACGAAATACCTTATTGTACACGTTTACCTCTTCTCGCACACGCTTTGCTCTTCTCGCACACTATTTACAGAATCTGAGTTGTTCCTTACTGGCCTAATCATCGAAAAACCCCAGCAGAATCACTCTGCTGGGGCTCGATATTTCTGTATAGAGTATGCGAGAAGTCAAAAAGCCTCTTGACGCAAGGGGATTTGAATATAGGCGGGGTGCAAAGCAAAGGGACCCTGAACGTATCATAATCAGAGTCCCATTAAGATCCGAGTGTAGAGACACCTAGTCCACACAAAGAATGAACATTTAAATTATTTTAATTCGTTAAAAGGTTTAAGCATTACCTGTCCGTCCTCGTTTTCGATCAGCATTTCTCATCTCCTTGATTACCCGAATTTGCTCCATAAATAACCCGGAGCGTTCTCCGGCCAAACCTGCTCGAGCACCAGCCACACTCAGATCCTGGCAGGGGCCGCCGCCACAGATAATGTCCACAGGAGGGAACTTCGCGCCGTCCAGCTTTGTGATATCTCCCACGTGAAGCATGTTGGGGAAGTGAGTCTTGGTGACCTCGATAGGAAAGGCTTCTATCTCACTAGCCCATAACGGTTCGATCCCGTTTCGGACAGCAGCGAGCGGAAAGCCTCCGATCCCATCGAACAGGCTTCCCATAGTGATAGGCTCCATCCTTCACATTTCCATGGTGGGGCCGTCTTCAGCCTCTGCGATGCTCTCGCTCTGCTCCTCACGAAGTTCTGCGACTGTCAGCTTACGGAAGCTGTCTTCTCTGGGAACAAGGGCGAGCGTTCTGCCGTTATCCCACTTCATGTGGAGCTGGCCAATGTCATCGACCACCTCAACAGTTCCTCTCGTTCCAGAGGGAACGGGAGCCCACGGATCTTCCATACTCAGGAGCATTACTCTTGTCCCGGGCGGATAGTTCTCTTTGTATTGCTGCGCCTGCCGACGAAGGCGCTCCCATTCATTCATCTTTGTTCCTCCTCTTCTGTCACTGTTTTTCTCGATATTCTGTTTTTTGTTGTGAATCAGGCCATATGGCACCACCTCCATAATGAATATTTGTGATTTATCGCCTCGTTTACTCCGAAAAACAACGGTTCTCTTTCAATTATCAGGGGAAAGAGGTTTCAACCACATTTTGGTTGAAACCTCCGACAACAAAAAAAGTTTACAATTCCAGGGCAACAAAAAAAGGCGGGATCTGCGAAAAACTCGCAAATCCCGCCTCCAAAACTGAGTGTTGGTAGTTCAAATCCCTACAACCGGTTTATATATGATACCCTGGTCTCGCAACGCAGCTTGTGAGAAAAAGCCCCAAAGGATAAGTACAGGCGGCGAAGAGTTTTCTTCGTCGCCTGTACATTTACGTAGCTCACTATTTACAATCTCGATTGCCATGTCTGCATTCCAATGGGGCGCAGAGCTTCTCGATCCGCCGGGTAAATTGACCCCCGCGCACCGCTTTTGCTCGCTGCAGAGGCAGTAAAATTGTTTACTTTTCAATAGACTCTGTGCGGATGATGAACTGCACGCTGCCGGGCATGTCGGCATCTGTTCCGGCGAAGGAGGTATACTCTCCGCTCAGCTCCTGCAGGGCACGCAGCCGCTCGATCAGCTCGTGTGCGTCGCCCTCCATGAGGTTGGTAAGCTTCTGGATGCCCTGGGCATCGAACTGCGCCATACCGTCACGAAGTTCCTTGGTACCCGAGAGCAGCTGCGTTACGCCGTCAGTGAGACTGACGCTGCCGCTTCTGAGCTGAGCCGTGCCGTCTTTCAGGGTGGCCGCACCGGTTGCCAGAGCATCTGCACCGCCTGCCACCTGGGATGTACCGTCTGCCAGCCGAGCAGCGCCTTCGGCCAGAGCAGCCGCGCCAGTGGCGGCGTCATCGGCCCCGTCGGAGAGGGCCTTGGTGCCGCTTTTCAGCGTGTCGGCGCCGCTGGACAGATCGGCCACGCCGGTTGCCAGCGTCGCAGCGCCGTTACGAAGCTGGATACTGGAGTCGGCCAGGGTACGGCTGCCGGAGGCCAGCTTCTTTGCGCCGGTGGCGGCGGCAGAAGCGCCAGTTGCCAGGGTACTGGCACCATTGGCAAGCTGATCCACGCCGGCCACCAGAGCCTGCGAATTCTCCGCCTGCTGG
Organism: Oscillospiraceae bacterium; assembly: GCA_902765025.1. Taxonomy (GTDB): domain Bacteria; phylum Bacillota; class Clostridia; order Oscillospirales; family Oscillospiraceae; genus Vescimonas. The sequence continues at coordinate 41,756 of CACWYC010000017.1, read as the reverse complement.
GACACACCGCCGATTATGGCGCCCAGGTTCTCATTGCTAACGATCTGGTCTACACCGGAGACCAGCTGGCTCGCACCGCCCTCCAGATGCTGCGCACCGCTGTGCAGCTTATAGGCACCGCCTGCGATACGCTGGGCGCCGCTCTGGAGGTCGCCTGCACCGCTGCTGATGGCATTGGCACCGTTTTCCATGGCGGTCAGTGCCGCATCCGCCTGGGTAAGGTCCACAGACATGCTGCCCAGACCGTTGCCCACGCCGGAGATGCAGTCAAGCGCCGTCTGGATGGCCGCGCGCTGCTCTTCGGTTAGATTCTCGTTACCCAAAATCGCCGTCAGCTGCGCCGAGGCGTCGTTCAGTCCGCTGGAGGCGGAGGTCACCGCGCCGGGGATCTGGTCGATACCGGCCTTGACCTGTGCCGCCGCTGCTGCGATATTGTCAGCACCGTCTGCGATACGCTTGGCGCCGCTCTCCAGCGCCTTGGCACCCTCATAGATACCGGGGTTGGCCTCGTCGTCGCTGACCAGCCCGGCAGCCAAATCCGCCGCGCCGTCACGCAGAGCTGCGGCACCCTCATAGACGCTCTGGCCCTGGTCGCCCTTCAGCGCGGCCTTGACGCGGAGCAGGCCGTAATAAAGTGCCTGCACACCCGCCGGCAGACCGGCTACCTGAGACTGCAGCTGTGCCAAGCCTCCGCTGACCTGTGTTGCGCCGCCGGACAGGGTATCCAGCCCGCCGGACAGGGTGTCCATATTCTCGGAGATGGTGGCTGCACCGTCTGCCAGAGCCTTTGCGCCGCCGCTGAGGGTGTCGGCGCCGTCAGCGGCCTGCTTGGCCCCGTTGGAAAGGGCCTTTGCGCCGCTGTCCACCTGCGCTGCGCCGTCACGCAGGGCGGCGCTGCCGTCGGACAGTGCCTTGGCTCCCTCAGAGAGCGCGGCCGCACCGTCTGACGCGTGGCGGGCACCATCGGCCAGAGTCGCCGCACCGCCCGCCAGCTTACCGGCGCCGGTATCCACCTGGTTTGCCCCGGCAGCCAAATCACCGACGCCAGTATGCAAAGCGTCAACGCCGTCATACAGCGCACTGCTGCCCTCCACCAGACGGGTGGAGGCGTCGGTAAGCTGGGTGAGTGCGCTGCGCAGCTCGTCAAGGCTGCTCACGTTACTCAGGTCCAGATCCTGCAGAGGGCTGCTTTCGATCGCTGTCACCGTGGTAAGGAGCGTGAAACCGGACACATCGGCCTCAACGGTCACGGCCTCCGGGATGTCCAGATCCAGGGACTTGCCATCCTGGGTTCGCATACCGTCCAGTCCCAGGCTCTCGCGGAGACCGGGCATTGCCATGCCGACGGCCACGGTGCGGTCGCCGGTGTGGAGAACCTTGCCGTGGGTGACGGTGACGTTGTTTGCTTTGGCGTCGTCCAGCATCAGGCCGGACATCACCAGGAAGGGCTGATAGAGGGTGACGGTCTTGCCGTTCACCGTCCGCTGCGTGGCGGTGTGATTTGTGTAGCGGAAGGTGATGGCCAGGTGGCCGGTGGCGCCGGCCAGCTCCTGAGCGGAGACGGTCTTGCCGTCCAGCTCATAGGTAATAGCGGTGGTCACAGGCAATTGCTGTGTAGTCGTGCCCTGGTAGTGGATGTCATTGCCGTTTGCCTGCCAGGTGACGGCACCGTTTTCGCTGACCGTGAAGGTCTCGTCTCCCTTTACATTCTTGATGTCCGTCAGCTCCGCGTGATCCGTCAGGGTATCAGCACCATCGGGATTTTTCAGCCAGGCGCTGACGATGGTTTCTGTGGGGTTGCCGTCGGCGTCGGCAATGACGTAGACGGTCTCCTCCTTGCCCGCCGTGTCGCTGTGACTGCCCAGCAGGCTGACGGCAGCCTCGGTGACCAGGTCGGCCTCCGCCGGAGCATCGGGTGTTTTCGCTTCCTGCTGCGCGCCGCAGCCGGCAAGGCAAGAGCCCAGCATAAGGGCAGACAGCATGATGGCTGTCGCCTTTTGGATCCTTTGTTTCATAGAATGATTCCTCCCATCTATGTCAAATGCTTTGGAGTTGTTTTTTCATACCCAATGTGGTCTTTCCGATGACGCCGTCCAGCAGCATCAGCAGCGCCGGCAGCACCAGCAGCACGGAGAACATGCTGACAATGGCACCCCGGGCCAGCAGATTGCACATGGAGCTGATCAGGTCAATGTCGGAATAGAGGCCCACGCCGAAGGTGGCGGCGAAGAAGCTCAGGGCGCTGACCAGCACCGAGGGCATGGCATAGGCCAGCGTCTCCGTGATTGCCTGTCGCTTATCGCAGGTGTGCCGCAGCTCCTTGTACCGGGTGGTGGTCAAAATGGCGTAGTCCACGGTGGAACCCAACTGGATCGTGCTGATGCAGATGGGCGCGATAAAGGGCATGGTGAAGTGGGTGTAATAGGGGATGCCCAGGTTGATGAATACGGCAAACTCGATCACCGCCACCAGGATCACCGGTAGCGTGGCCGAGCGCAGCGTCAGAAGGATAATGAGAAACACGAAGCCAATGGACACCCAGGACACCACGGTGAAGTCCTTGTCGGTGATCTCGATGAGGTCCTTGGTGCAGGGCGCCTCGCCGATTAGCATGCCGTGGGGGTCGTACTCCTTCAGGATGCCGTTGATGGCGTCGATCTGGCCGTTCACCTCATCGGTGGAGACGGCGTAGGCGGAGTTGATGAGCATCAGCTGCCACTGACCGCTCTTGAGCATTTTGGTGACGCTCCCGGGCAGGAAGTCCGCCGGGATATCCGTACCCAACAGACTGTCCAGACTCAGCACGGTGGTCACGCCGTCCAGCTTCTCGATGCGCCGGGCCATGGCCTCGGCATCCTTGGCCGGCAGATCGGCGTCGCAGAGGATCATGTGGGTGGTGGCCACGTCGAAGTGCTCCTCCAGCTTCTGCTTGGCCGTCAGGAACTGCATATCCTCAGCATCCATGCTCTCCACGTCATCACCGGAGAGGATCTGGGTGAAATCGTAATACACCGGCGTGTGGAAATAGCCGATGGTGGCCGGGACCAGGATCACGGCGAAGGCCACCAGGAAGGCCCAGAAGTGGCTGGTGATCCAGGCGGCCACACCGCTCATGTCGGGGATCAGGGACTTGTGCATGGTGGCCGTCAGCGGTTTATCCAGCAGTAGGATCAGCGCCGGCAGAATGGTGACGCTGCCAATGACGCCCAGCAGACATCCCTTGGCCATGACCACGCCGATGTCGGTGCCCATGGTGTAGCTCATGAAGCACAATGCCAGAAAGCCGGCGATAGTGGTCAGAGCGCTGCCCGCTACGGACAGCACCGTGTCGCGGATGGCCAGGGCCATGGCCTCCTCCCGGGAGGGATTCTCCTTCTTCCGGGCGCAATAGGCGTGCCAGAGGAAGATGGAGTAATCCATGGTGACGGCCAGCTGCAGCACCGCCGCCAACGCCTTGGTGATATAGGAGATCTGGCCGAAGAATACGTTGGTACCCATGTTGTAGAGAATGGTGATGCCGATGCCCGCCAGAAACACCAGCGGCACCAGCCAGGAGTCGGTCAGCAGCTCCATGGCTACCAGCGCGCACAGCACGGCGATGCCCACGTAGATGGGCTCCTCCCGTTCGCACAGGTTTTTCAGATCCGTCACCAATGCGGAGATACCGGAGACAAAGCACTGCTTGCCGCAGAGCTGGCGGATCTCGGTGATGGCCTCGATGGTCTCATCCGCCGAGGACGAGGTGTCAAAGAACACGGCGATCATGGTGGCGTCGCCGTCCACGAACACGTCGCGCAGCTTGTCGGGCAGCAGCTCCTTGGGGATGCTCAGATCCGCGATGCTGTCGTACCACAGGGCGCTGTCCACGTGGGGAACCTGCTCGATTCGCTGGCGCAGGTCGGAGACGTCCTTGTCCTCCATGCCCTCCGCCACGATGAAGCTGAAAGCGCCTTTTCCGAATTCGTCCATCAGGATGTCCTGCCCTTTCATGGTCTCGATATCCTCCGGCAGATAGGTGAGCATATCGTAGTTGATGCGTGTGGCTTGCATCCCCAGCCAGGCGGGGATTATCAGCGCCAGCGCCAAAATCAGAATAGGCAGCCGCAGCTTGACGACTGCTTTCCCGAATTTGTACATGCCATTGCCTCCTCTCAAATAAATGACCACCGGTCACTTAGCATATGCTGTTATAGCACTAAAATGACCAGTGGTCAACCCCTTTTTGGCGCAAATTTGACTGCCGGTCATTTTTTGGCGTCATGCACAAAATGGCTGACTGACCGCCGGTCATTTTTTGTTTGACAACCGGGCACCTCCACGTTACAATAGAGAAAAACACAGAGAGAAGAGGTGCGGAAATGGGACGGGTAGAGGAAAACAAGAAGCTGAAGCTGACCTGTTTGATGGACACGGCTTTTCAGCTGTTCACCACCCAGGGCATTGCCAAGACATCCATTGCGGACATTGCCCAGCAGGCCGGCGTTGCCAAGGGCACATTCTATCTATATTTTAAGGACAAGTACGATCTCCACGAAAAGCTGGTGATCCGCAAATCGGAGCAGCTATTTCAGCACGCACTGGAGCAATCCGGCTATCAGGACCAGCCGGATCCCACCGGCAAGCTGCTGACCATCATCGACGATGTGCTGTACCAGCTGCGGGACAACAAGCTGCTGCTGCAGTTCATCAACAAAAATTTAAGCTGGGGCATTTTCCGCCGGGCCATCGGCAAATGGGAGCCGGACTATCCCGCCATTTTCGAGGAGATCCTGGGCTCCATCCCCTCTGACCGAAAAAGCCTGGCAATCGAGGTATACACCATTCTGGAGCTGGTGGGCTCCACCTGTTACACAGTGATCCTCAACGGTGATCCGGTGGATCTGGACACTTACCTTCCCTATTTGCACCGGTCCATCCTGGCCATACTGGACAGTTTTTCGGCCACTTGATCCCGATCATTTCAATTGCCGCTCCAGCCCTTTTCGGTATATGTCAGAGAGCTGGCATCGTTTTCGAGTGCTCTGATGCCGCACGGTACCATTGCATAAGCGCATGACAGCGTCCGCTTCCGAAAGGAGGCAGGCGCTGTTTTTTGCGCTTTTGGGGTTTCATATAGAACAGCGACTTTTTTAGGACAATGAATTTGCTAAACTTTTTATAGAAAACAGGAACAATTGGTGTATTTCTATCTGTTGTGAGAGTTGCCTCACCAATCAGGACAAGAAAAGAAGGCGGGATCTGCGAAAAACATCGCAAATCCCGCCTGTAAAGCAGGGGGGTCGGTAGTTCAAATCCATACCAACACCCTCGGATATTTTTTTCTGCACTTGAATTTTGGACATGAAAAAACCTTAGAAGCCTTGCGGCTCTAAGGTTTGTCCGCCCGATATCTTTTTCGGGCGGACATTGTGGTCGCGGGGGTGGGACTTGAACCTCACGACCTCCTGGTTATGAGCCCGATTGTAGTCCCCCCACGTCCTCAATCCCGCCGGGCAGCTACCAAGTCATTGTTGTTTCAAAACTCCCCTATGGGTGTTGCCCCAGCGAAGCCCCATATCTTGTGGGAAGCCTCAAGGGTTCCCTACATCATCATGGGGGGACCCCTTAAGGGTTCCCCTCTTTCTTACATTACGAGCCGCCGGGTCAGTATTGAAGTCACCCCTTCGCATCTTCCTCATCTTCCTCATCTTCCTCATTATCCTCATCTTCCTCATCTTCACCGTAGACGAGTTCATCGTAGGTTAATTCATCGTAGGCTAATTCATCGTAGTCGAGCAGCTGGTCAAAAGACCACCCACCCTCCGCCGTCACGCGGCCTCTCTTTTTCTTCTGGACTCCTCTGATTACCCCTGCGCCCCCTTTCTTCCCTTCTTCATTCTTATCCGCTGTGCCTGCAATGAGCTCATCCAGATCGTATTCCATGTCCTCATTTTCGTCATCTTCGGCACGGACATCTCGGGTTGCCACATCTCGCTGCGCCTCAAATGTCTCCCACTCCATGTTAATGCCATCCGGCATACGACTTTGCGCGGGGTGCTCCGGCAGCTTTTCCACAGTGCATTTGCAGTAGACCGTATCCGCCAGCAAATCCGAATAGCACACCAGATCCTCTCCAATCTCTTCTGCGCGCACGTCAATGGTCACGGTACCCCCCTGCCGCAACAGCTTTTTGTCCAGACACAGCTCCACAATGCCGCGATTGGAAATCTGTACAGAGTCATTACCCCGTAGCCACTGTCTCTGCGCCTGTCGATGCAGGTCGAGGCTGATAACAAAGCTGTTTTGTCTGCAAGCGTTTTCCCAAATAGCTTCTTCGTTTAGCGGCCGTCTGACGTCTCTGCCATCACGCCGCATGGCGTGGCCCATGTTGTACGCAATTTGGTCTTGCGTCAGCTGTGTTTTTGACTGCAAGTCAGAGCAATACGCCTTCCGCAGCACATACAGGCACAGGTTTTCGGTTTTGTATAATGCATCATCACCGCCATCCTCCAACCCCTCTGCTGCGGCATAGAGCTCATACATCATAAGGTCATCCGATTGCAGTTCAATCCTGTCGAATATAAGGCTCCCATACAACGAAAACTCTGCTTCCGTGCACATTTTATCGAAATGATTACCCGAGCAGCAAATGGGATACTCCCGGATATCCGTATCCGGTTTCCCGATAAAGGCTTTTCGTCTCTGCAGCAGTAATGCCAGCTCCATATGAACCGGCACCGGCCTTGCTGAGTCCTTACGCTTTACCCTGTTCTTTTTGTTGCCACTCTCATCCACGCTGTCTTTTACAACCAGATAATACGTCCCCGGATGGTTGCGGATCTCCACCAGGTCGCCCCATGTCAGTGCCCGTACCTCAGCCGGGCGAAAGCCGCCGTATCGCATCATTGCCAGGCCCATCGCCATCCCGTTCACTTCAAGTTCTTCCATAACAAAATCCAACAGTTTTTCGTTCTGCCACGCTGTCATGGAACGGGCTCTCTCCGGGTGCTTTTCTCGGAATCTGCCTATCATTTCGCTTAATTCGCGCCGAGTAACCTCTTTTTTGATCGCTCTTTTCTTTCCCGTGCGATTGGATGAAGGTTTCGCCTTATACCACCCGGGCAGCATCCCCACCGGATCTTTTTTAATGTGATCCGTATAGTAGGCATATCTTAGCATTGCTCTCAGCGCAATTAAAATGTGGTTCAGCGTTCCTTCGCTGAATGATTGCGCTCGTTGCCCTCCGCTTTGCTTTACCTTGGTAAGCGCATCGGTTACAGCTCTGCCGGTAATGTCTTTGATAGGGCAGGTAAGCTGTTTGGAGAGTATCGTTAAATCCCGCGTGTAAGCTTTGTAGGTTCCGCACCACTCCTTGCGGACATTTTCATTTTCGCAGCCATAGAAGCAGTCCTTTTTTCTGCAGTTATGTCCTCCCCGTTCCGCAGCACATTGATACCCACTTTTGTTTGCTACCAGCAACCCGTATTCATCCCAATACTCGCTGACGGTCAGGTCGCCCGGTTTTTTCTGCGCCGCGCTCATGGCTGCTTCACCCCCTTCTCTGCAACCGCCACTCCACTGAGTCCGTGTTTCGCGCCGATGATGATGGTGTCCGGCATGCTTTTCAACTCGTTTTCCGGAACGGGATTAATTTGCAGCGTAATCCGCATTCCTGTGCGTCCTCTTCCGCCCTTCACGACTTGTCCGACATCCGGTACATTGGTAGGGGCAAGCACCTCCGCACCTGTGCCTGTGGCAGCCAGCCACCTGTCTATAATGCATCCAATGCGGCATTGCTCCGCCTCCGAGGCAGGATCGATGTAATACCGCGCAGCCATCGATTTTGGCACGAGGCCGCAGGAGTACCGGATGGCGTCTTCGTCCAGGCCGGATTGCAGCAGTTTGCTGCGCGCCGTCGCTTTCAGCATACTCACAGGATTCGCTGTTTGCCCTCTCCCATCAGAAAAATCAGGCTGATTTTCAATATCCTTACCAATTATTTTTTTCACCAGACTACTGATCTTTTTTTCAGAACATCCGGCCTGCTGCTTGTTGTCAAATTTGACTGCGCAGTAAACACAGGCAGATTCTTGTAGTCGAGCGTTACTTTGTTCTTTGGGATTCTGGCCAGCAGTTTATCAACGCATCGCTCGTAATATTTCCCCACCGCATAGGGAAGGGGCAAGCACCTTACGCTGTCCGAATCGTTTATCACCGTGGTGTATTTTTTTTTGCCCTTTTCTTTTACCCGGTGGCTTTTGACGATGACAGAATATCGATTGGTATAATCATTTGCCCGGCGAATATCTCTATGCGTCAATGCGCACAGTTCTTCCGGTGTAATCGCAATCGTCATCAGCATTAGGGCAGCCAGGCCAGTCAGCGTCGGGTTTCCCTCCCTCTTGCACAGATACTCTAAAACGGCGGCGATTTGCGCATCGTTCAGTTGCTTCATGCGCAGGTATTTTCTTCGATATGATTCTATTTTGAATTCCGGCGCGAAAACGAACGGGTCGAATTCCGCCCAGGTGGGATTACCGACTGTTTCAGTACTAATGCTTAGCTCAATCTCATGTAGTGCCCGCATGATAGCGGCGCACTGGTCCTGTCGGTGGACGGAACAGCTAGACAACCAAGTTCTACAGTGCTCCGGCGTCACATCACCCCAGCGAGTGTTTCCTTCTTCTTCCTGTAGCTTCCGGATGGCCGCTTCTTTATCCGCCTGAGTGTTTGCACTGGTTTCCCTGCCACGCTTCGTTTGCCGAGAGACAATCTCGTTGGCATGGGCTTCAAGCATAAACCCCAGCGGGTAGTAGTCGGTGTGTTTGTCATAATATTTTCGCAGTAGCGGCAGTAGATACTTGCACACTTGCCTCATAACGACAGTCGGAAGCTCTTTCAAGCTATCCACCGGAGGTTCCTTTGTTCTGTCCACATACTTGGTTATGGCGAGTTTGAATAGTTTTTTCTCCGGAGGGCGCATTTCACTAACACCGACATGAAGGAGAACTCGTTTTCCTTTCCCGGAAGGGTACGAAAACCTATAGGTAAGATTCAGGCCATAGAATGATTCCGTTGTATATCTGCTTTCCCTAACTGTCGGTTTCACATATGGTCTCATTGTTACCCATCCTCTCATCTTTTTCTCAGAGAATAATCCAAATGAATCGTAACACATTTTCTGTCATTTCTCAATCACCTGTCAGTTAAGTCAAGAGAGGAGGGATTGGTCGCGGTAAACGAAAAGCCTCCGGCAAACCGCCGGAGGCTTCTTGTGAAAAACGGCACACAATGGTCAAAAAAATATATTTTTAGTGGAGCGCATACAGGTAAACCCCAAAACATGGCGCATAACCTTGGCATGAAGCTTCTTATTTTCCCAAAAAGTACAAATTATTTTTTACCTTTTTTACCCCGAAACCCGCATGAATACAGGGCTTTCCGCTATCTGGACACGGTCCACGTCCCATTGGATGGGCTCCACCCCAATGCTCCGTATGGCGGAGATTACGTGGTCGTCATATTCCCCGTAGGGCGGGCGCAGCAGCGTGGGCCGCACGCCGCACACCGCCTCAATGGCGTCGCAGCTTGCCGTCACGTCCGCCACAATCTGGTCGGCGGAGAGCTGGTTGTAGTGGTCGTGATGGGCGCTGTGACTCATCACCTCATGCCCCGCCTCATGCAGCGCCATCACCGACTCCGGGTACTTCTCCACCCAGTCCCCCACCACAAAAAACGTGGTCTTAATATTGTATCTGGCCAAAATATCAATCAGCGTCTGCGTGTCCTCATTCCCCCACGCCGCGTCGAAGCTGATGGCCACGCACTTGTCCTGCCGCTCCACCGAGTAGATGGGCAGCTGCCGGGCCACCGCCCCGGTGGTCACCGCCGCCGGGGCGTACACCACGGCGAAGATGGCCGCCGCCAGCAGCAGCACCGCCAGGGCCGCCAGATGGGTGCGCCGCAGCAGCAAAATATAGGTGGGCTTTTTCAAAATGCGCATATTGCATACCGCCTTTCACGATTTTGGTGGCAGTATATGCGCCGTCCGGGCAAAAAAACACCCCGCCGCCTCTTGGGCAGCAGGGTGCTTTGTCAGACTTTGTCAGTCCACGATATCCACAGTAACCTTCGCGCCGGTGCGCTGGGCGTAGGAGCGCACGAGAGTGCGGATCTCCTTGGCGATGCGGCCCTGGCGGCCGATCACCTTACCCATGTCCTCGGGTGCTACGCGCAGCTCCAGCGTCAGTTCGTCGCCATTCTCCACTTCGGTCACGCTGACCTGATCGGGATGCTCGACGAGGTTTCTGGCGATATAGAGCAGCAATTCTTTCATGCCTTGCCCCCGGATTAGAGAACGTCGACCTTCTTCAGCAGGGCGCGGACGGTCTCGGTGGGCTGGGCACCGGTCTTAATCCACTCGCGGGCGCGGTCAGCGTCGATCTTGATCTCGGCGGGGCTCACGCAGGGATTGTAGGAGCCGATCTCCTCGATGAAACGGCCGTCACGGGGATAGCGGGAGTCAGCCACCACCACGCGATAGTAAGGAGCCTTCTTGGCGCCCATGCGGCGCAGACGAATCTTAACCATAGTTCTTTTCCTCCAAATTAAATATGTATTTCTTTTTATCAGATAAATGCGAAAGCACTTATTCCCTCTGTTATTTCAGCCGCTTTTTGCGCCCGAAATTGCGCATCTTGCTGCTGCCGCCCATGCCGGGGAAGCCCCGGAAATTGCCGCGGCTCATGGCCTTGGTCATCTGCTGCATCATCTCGAAGCTCTTCAGCAGACGGTTCACGTCCGACACCTCCAGCCCGCAGCCGGCGGCAATGCGGCGCTTGCGGCTGGCGTTGAGCACCTGGGGGTTCTCCCGCTCCAGGGGCGTCATGGACTGGATGATGGCCTTCTGCCGTGCCAGCTTGCGCTCGTCAATCTGGCTGGCGTCCAGGCCCTTGCCCATGTTGCCGGGCAGCATATCCGCCAACTGGCTCAAATCGCCCATGTTGCCCAGCTGCTCCATCTGGTCCAGATAGTCGGCCAGGGTAAACCGGTTTTTCCGCAGCTTTTCCTCCAGCTTTTTGGCCTGGGCCTCGTCGTACTGCTGCTCCGCCTTTTCAATCAGGCTCAGCATGTCGCCCATGCCCAGAATGCGGGAGGCCATGCGGTCGGGGTGGAAGTGGTCGATCATGTCCAGCTTCTCGCCGGTACCCACGAACTTGATGGGCTTGCCGGTGGCCGCCCGGATGCTGAGGGCCGCGCCGCCGCGGGCATCGCCGTCCAGCTTGGTCAGCAGCACGCCGTCAATGCCCAGCGCCTCGTCAAAGGCGGAGGCGGCGTTCACCGCATCCTGGCCGGTCATGGCGTCCACCACCAGCAAAATCTCGTTGGGATGCACCGTGGCCTTGATGCGCCGCAGCTCGTCCATCAGCGCCTCATCCACATGAAGCCGTCCGGCGGTATCCAGCAGCACCGTGTCGTTGCCGTGGTCCCGGGCGTAGCGCACCGCCTCTTCGGCGATTTGCACCGGGTCGCCCTGGCCCATCTCGAACACCGGGATGTCCAGCTGCTTGCCCACCACCTGTAACTGGGTGATGGCGGCGGGGCGGTACACGTCGCAGGCCACCAGCAGCGGCCGCTTGCCGTACTGCCGGCGCAAAAAGCCCGCCAGCTTGGCGCCGTTGGTGGTTTTACCGGCGCCCTGCAGGCCCACCATCATAATCACCGTGGGCCCCTTGGAGGCGAACGCCAGCTTGGCGTTGGTGCCGCCCATGAGGGCCGTCAGTTCCTCATTGACGATTTTGATGATCTGCTGGGCGGGGGTCAGGCTGTCCAGCACGTCGCTGCCCACGCACCGCTCGGTGACCTGGGCCACGAAGTCCTTGACCACCTTGTAGCTGACGTCGGCCTCCAGCAGCGCCATGCGCACCTCGCGCATCCCGGCCCGGACGTCCGCCTCTGTCAGCCGGCCCTTGCCCCGCAGGCGCTTGAATGTGGCGTTTAATTTTTCGCTGAGTCCTTCAAATGCCATCTTCGCTTACTCCTTCAGGGCGTCTGCGTTGGTGAGAATCACCTGTGCCAGCCGGTCCAGCTCCGGGTTCTCGTGCTGGCGATAGTTGATGGTCTGGATGTCCCTGGCCGCCTGGGTGATGGCGTCCAGCTTGTCCTGCATCTGCATAAAGCGGCGCAGCAGACCGGTCTTGTCCTCGATTTCCTGCATCACGCCCTCGGCCCGGACGATGACGTCCCGCACGCCCTGACGGGAAATGCCGTAGTTCTCGGCGATTTCGCCCAGGGACAAATCCTCGTTGTAATACAGGTCGAAGAACTCCTTCTGCCGCTGGGTGAGGACTTCTCCGTAAAAATCGAACAGCATGGTCATGCGGTAGGTCTGGTTTTTCACGCGAATTCCTCCTTCTGTAAAGCTATTTACCTTTACAACACCAACTATGATACACGATACCGCTCCAAAAGTCAAGGTAAATTTGTCGGTAAATCCAAATTGTTTTCGTATTTTTTGTGGAAAAATGACAGCATTTTGAGTGGAAAAAAGGGCGCCCTCAAGCTGTCGATAAAGTATCGACAGCTTGAGGGCAAAAGCAGGAGCATCCAAGACGCTCCTACTTTTGTATGTATTTCACGTGAAGGGGGACTCCCGTCCCCCTTCACAATCCCCCATGCGTATCGAAACCCGTTCAGAAATATTCGTTATCTACATAAAATCGTCTTCCGTCCGTTTTTATTCCACCGTCACGCCCCGCTCGGCGAAACCCTTCACCATCAGCTCCAAATCGGGCTCGATGTGCAGCGGCTCCCCGGCGGACTTGATGGCGTTGGCCACGTCCTTCAGGCCGTTGCCGGTGACCACGGACACCACCGTGGCGTCCTTCTCGATGAGGCCCATTTCGCAGGCTTTTTTCAGCGCCGCCGTGCCGGTGACTCCCGCCGGCTCGCCGAACACGCCGCAGGTGCGGCCCAGCAGCCGCTGGGCGGCGAGAATCTCCTCGTCGCTGACGCACACCGCGATGCCGTTCGATTCCCGGATGGCCGCAAGCGCCTTGTCGGCGTTCCGGGGCACGCCCACGGAGATGGAGTCGGCGATGGTGTTCTCCTCCATGGGCTCCCAGTCCTTCCCCTCCTGGATGGCCCGGTTGATGGGGTAGCACCCCAGGGACTGGGCGGAGATCAGCCGGGGCAGCTTGTCGATAAAGCCGATGGCGTACAGATCCTTAAAGCCCTTCCACACACCGGCGATGGTGCAGCCGTCGCCCACGGAGATGGCCAGATAGTCGGGCATCTCCCAGTTTAATTGCTCCGCGATCTCCAGCGCCACCGTCTTTTTTCCCTCGCTGAGGTAGGGGTTGATGGCGGCGTTGCGGTTGTACCAGCCGTACTTCTCAATGGCGGCGGCGGACATCTTAAAGGTCTCCTCGTAGTTGCCCTTGACGGAGATGACGTTGGCGCCGAAAATCATCAGCTGCGCCACCTTGCCCTTGGGGGCCCGGTCGGGCACGAAAATGTAGGTTTTCAGCCCCGCGGCGGCGGCGTTGCCCGCCAGGGAGGAGGCGGCGTTGCCGGTGGAGGAGCAGGCGATGGTCTTGGCCCCCGCCTCCATGGCCTTGGCCACCGCCATGGCGCTGGCCCGGTCCTTCAAAGAGGCGGTGGGGTTCTGTCCGTCGTCCTTCACCCACAGTTTTTTGATGCCCAGCATCTCCGCCAGCCGGGGCTCCTCGTACAGGGGGCTCCAGCCCACCCGCAGCGGCGTGTCGGGGGTGGTCTCCTCCACGGGCAGCAGCTCCCGGTAGCGCCACATAGAGCGGTTTTCCCGCTTCGCCAGCTTCTCCTTGGTCAATACGGTTTTAATGTAATCGTAATCGTACACAATGTCCAGAATCCCGCCGCACGCGCAGTTGGTCAAATCCGGCACGGCCTCGTAAGTCCTCCCGCACCGCACGCACTTGCCGTATTTTACGTTTTTCATGGCGTCGTCTCCTCGTAATAGATGTCCTCTGTCCACCGCAGAGGGTTTTCGTCAATATATTGCCAAATCCGCAAATAATCCCGCTCATTCCGCACCACGTGGTCATAGAATGAGGGTTGCCAAAGGCGTCCCTCAAAGGGCGGCATCCGCCCCTCCTTCACGGCGCGAATACAGGCGTTTGTGGTCATGGTTTTGTACCACTGTATAATCCGTGGCACTCCTTCCCTCCGTAGGGCGGGACCTGCGTGTCCCGCCTCCGTTCTCGGCTCGCTCTCCCTTCGTAGGGCGGGACCTGCGTGTCCCGCCTCCGTTCTCGGCTCGCTCTCCCTTCGTAGGGCGGGACCTGTGTGTCCCGCCTCTCCCCCGGCATGCTCCTTCTCCCCGTTTGCGCAGTACGTAATCGTCAACAAAAGGTGTACGTGATTGGGCATAACCACCGCATGGTCCACCTGACATTGGGGAAACTTCTTGTGTATCTCCTCCACCCAATGTTCCGCAATCCTGCGGGCAGCATTTGGCGGGACACATAGGTCCCGCCCTACGCACGGCATGCCGAACACATCCCGGCGTCCCTGTGTGCAGATGGTCACAAAATAGGTGCCCGGCAGAGAATAATCAAACCGCTCCAGCCGTGGATTCTTCCTCTTCGGCACGTTTCCTCCATTACATCCACGGGGGCGGGGCGTCCGCCCCGCCCCCGTCAGGTCAATGCAAATCCGCCCCTTACAGCGCCTTCAGCAGCCCGGTGGCCTCGTTGAACTCCCGAATCAGCTCGTCCAGCTCGTCAGCCTGGGCGTGCACGGCGTCCCAGGTGCCCTCGGTGTCGTACCACAGGGCGTTCAGGTCCTTCACGTCCCTGGCCTGCTGCTCCACCCAGGTGTAATACTTCAGGTTGTGGATGCGCTTGCGCTCGGCGTAGGTCAGCTCCATCAGGTTGTCGGTCTTCAGGCCCAGCATGTGGAGGTTGTGGTCCACGGCGGCGGCCTTGTTGTCGTAGGCGCCGTACATCTGGTTCAGCTCGTCGATGCGGGACTGGTACATGACGGCGGAGTCGGTAAGCACGGTGCACACCACGTCGTCGGCGGTGAACTCGTAATACTTGGCCATCTTGATGCAGCACAGCACATTGGCGATGCCGGAGATACCCAGCCAGGTCAGCTTTTCAATGAGCTCGTCATCCAGGCCCAGCTCGTTTTTCAGATACGCCTGGCCCTCGGGGCAGTTGAACAGCCGCAGCAGCCGCTGGCTGTCCTCGTCGTCGATGGCGATGGCCATATCGGTGTTCTTCACGTTGTGAATCCAGGGGATGTGCTTGTCGCCGATGCCCTCAATGCGGTGGCCGCCGAAGCCGTTATTCAGGATGGTGGGGCACTGCAGCGCCTCGCCCACGCCCAGCTTCAGGTGGGGATAGCGCTCCTTCAGCAGGTCGCCGGCGGACATGGTGCCGGCGGAGCCGGAGGTAAAGCAGGCGCCGGAGAGGCGCTGTCCCGGCTTCTTCACCGCCTCGAACAGGTCCGCCAAAGCCCGGCCCGTGACGTTGTAGTGCCACATGGGGTTGCCCATCTCCTCAAACTGGTTGAAGATCATCATGGTGGGGTCCTGCTTCAGCTCCCAGGTCTTGTCGAAAATCTCCTTCACGTTGGACTCGCAGCCCGGGGTAGCGATGACCTGGCCGGCGATCTTGCTGAGCCAGTCAAAGCGCTCGCGGCTCATCTCGGCGGGCAGGATGGCCACGCTGTCCACCGCCAGCAGCTTGGAGTTGAAGGCGCCGCCGCGGCAGTAGTTGCCGGTGGAGGGCCACACGGCGTGGTGGTAGTCGGCGTCAAACTGACCGGTGACCAGCCGGGGGGCCAGGCAGCCGAAGGAGGCGCCCACCTTGTGGCACCCGGTGGGGAACCACTTGCCCGCCATGGCGATGATGCGGCAGGGCACGCCGCTGAGGGCGCTGGGGATCTCCACATAGTTGGGCACCTTCTGGAACAGGCCGCCGCTCTCCTTGGCCTCGTTCTTCCATGTGATGCGGAACAGGTTCACCGGGTCCACGTCCCACAAGCCGGTGTGAGAGAGCTTCGCCTTGATCTTCTCCGGAATCAGCTCCGGGTTCTCCATCTCCGCAAAGGTGGGGATGATGACGTTGTTCTCCTTGGCCTTCTGGATGTTGTGCGCAAGGCCGGTCTTGTTGATAGTCAGATCAATCTTACCCATTTTTCTTCTCCTCCTGTTTTTTCACGTCGATATAGGAATAAAGTGTGTACTTTGAAATACCGAAATATTTGGCCACCTTGTCGCCGGATTTGGTCACCAGGAAGGCCCCTGCGTCGTTGAGGAAGCGGATGGCCTTGATTTTGTCGTCCTTGCTCATCAGCGCCACCGGCTTGCCCACCAGGCGGATGGACTGGGTGATCAGCTCCTCCAGCACGTCGTTGACGTTGATGATCTTCTCCGGCTCGGTGTGGGCGGTGTCCCGGGGCATGGTCATCTCCCCGATTTCCTGGTGCATCAGTATCAGGTTGGTCACGTCGTAGTTGATGGCGAAAATGGCCGCCACCGCCCCCCGGCTGTTGCGGATGTACATGGTGGAGGACTTGAGGATTTTGCCCCCCGGCGTCCGCATCAGGTAGCACAGGTGGTCCTCCGGCTGGGATTCCAGATTGGCAATCTGATCCAGCACCACCTGGGAGGCGCCGTCGCCCACCTTTCTGCCGGACACGTGTCCGTTTTCGATGTACACGATGGTGTGATCCGGCCGTCCCGGGGTCACGTCGTGGATCACCACCTCGCACTTGTCGCCGAACTGCACGGCGATGCCGTGGGCGATCTGTTTCAGCGTTTCCAGTCGTCTGCTCTCCATCGCTTTCACCTCTGTTCTTCGTCCGCGGCTTTCACTTTCACAGTTTCACTATACCACAAATACCGGCAAAAGCAAGAAAAATTCTAAAAAAGATTTAGGATTTCAAAATTTTTGTTTGACATCTGTTTTCATCGTGCTATGATAGAGGGGAAAGAGGGGGATGCCGTCCCCCGGAATGATACATAACGGGGCGTGTCACGCCGAAGAGTTAGGGAGGTTGCGTATGGATTTTGAGGCCATTAAGAAAGCGGCTGAGGGCTATCGCCCTGCTATGGTAAAGTTCCTGCGGGATATGATTGCCATCCCCTCCGAGTCCTGTGAGGAGGAGCGGGTGGTCAAGCGCATCGCCCAGGAGCTGGAATCCCTGGGCTACGACAAGGTGGAGATTGACAAGCTGGGCAACGTCATCGGCTGGATGGGCCATGGCGACCGCATCATCGCCATCGACAGCCACATCGACACCGTGGGCATCGGCAACATCGCCAACTGGGAGGCCGACCCCTACCAGGGCTATGAGACCGATGAGATTATCTACGGCCGCGGCGGCTCCGACCAGGAGGGCGGCATGGCTGCCGCCGCTTACGGCGTAAAGATTATGAAGGACCTGGGCCTGCTGCCCGAGGGCTATAAGATGATGGTGGTGGGCTCCGTCCAGGAGGAGGACTGCGACGGCATGTGCTGGCAGTCCATCGTCAACGAGTACTTCCAGGGCCCCGACGACGCCCGCAGCCAGATTGAGTTCGTCATCTCCACCGAGCCCACCGACGGCGGCATCTACCGCGGTCACCGGGGCCGCATGGAGATTCGGGTGGACGTCCACGGCGTTTCCTGCCACGGCTCCGCCCCCGAGCGGGGCGACAACGCCATCCATAAGATGGCGGAGATTATCGAGAACGTCCGTGACCTCAACGAGAATCCCGCCGACGACTCTGTGGAGATCAAGGGCCTGGTGAAGATGCTGGATCCCAAGTATAACCCCGACCACTATGAGGACGCCCGCTTCCTGGGCCGCGGCACCTGCACCACCAGCCAGATTTTCTACACCTCTCCCTCCCGCTGCGCCGTGGCGGACAGCTGCGCCATCTCCATTGACCGCCGCATGACCGCCGGCGAGACCTACCAGTCCTGCCTTAAAGAGATTGAGGATTTGCCCGCCTGCCGTAAGTACGCCAAGGACGTAAAGGTGTCCATGTATATGTATGACCGTCCCGCCTGGACGGGCCACGTGTACGAGACCGAGTGCTTCTTCCCCACCTGGATCAATAAGGCCACCGCCCCCCATGTCCAGGCCCTGGTAGACGCCCACCACGCCCTGTGGGGTGAGGAGCGCCTCTATGCCGACGACACCGCCAGGGAAAAGCGCATTGGCCGTCCCCTCACCGACAAGTGGACCTTCTCCACCAACGGCGTGTCCATCCAGGGCCGCTACGGCATCCCCTGCGTAGGCTTCGGCCCCGGCGCCGAGTCCCAGGCCCACGCCCCCAACGAGATTACCTGGAAGAAGGATCTGGTCACCTGCGCCGCGCTGTACGCCGCCGTCCCCATGCTGTATAAGCCCGAGAACAAGGACGGCACCGCCACCGCCTTCCGCCAGGAGCTGACGGGCAACGACATCAAGTAAAATAACCTCAAAAATGCGCAAGCGCATTTTTGAATGGGTTTTCATCGGTTTCCGCTCACCGCGAAAACCGATGCAGGGTATCCCTCCGGACGCGCATGTCGTCCTCCGGGATGATTGCACTTATTTGCGCCGTGCGCGGCGCAAAGTCTGCGACGCTTTTTTCCGCCTCCCCCCACACACTTCCATCTTTACATAAAAGGAGAACGACCTATGAGTAAGACTGTGGAACTGGCACGCCACCTCAGCACCCTCAACATCAACAACATGTACAAGACCGACTTCTACTGGACGTGGGACAAGACCGACGACGAGATTGACGCCGTCTTCACCGTGGCCGACGCCCTCCGCGACCTGCGCGAGCGGAACAAGAGCACCCGCGTGTTCGACTCCGGCCTTGGCATCTCCATCTTCCGGGACAACTCCACCCGCACCCGTTTCTCCTTCGCCTCCGCCTGCAACCTGCTGGGCCTGGAGGTGCAGGATCTGGACGAGAAGACCTCCCAGATCGCCCACGGCGAGACCGTCCGTGAAACCGCCAACATGGTGTCCTTCATGGCCGACGTCATCGGCATCCGCGACGATATGTTCATCGGCGAGGGCCACAAGTATCAGAAGACCTTCATGGACGCCGTGAAGGACGGCTACCGTGACGGCATTCTGGAGCAGCAGCCCACTCTGGTGAACCTGCAGTGCGACGTGGATCACCCCACCCAGTGCATGGCGGATATGCTCCACGTCATCCACTATTTCGGCGGCGTGGAGAACCTGAAGGGCAAAAAGGTGGCCATGACCTGGGCCTACTCCCCCTCCTACGGCAAGCCCCTGTCCGTTCCCCAGGGCGTCATCGGCCTGTTCACCCGCTTCGGCATGGACGTGACCCTGGCCCATCCCGAGGGCTATGACGTGATGCCCGAGGTGGAGGACGTGGCGAGGCGCAACTGCGAGAAGTACGGCTCCCAATTCCATAAGACCAACGATATGAAGGAAGCCTTCCGGGATGCGGACATCGTCTACCCCAAGAGCTGGGCCTCCTTTGCCGCCATGGAAGAGCGCACCAAGCTCTATGCCGCCGGCGACAAGGCGGGCATCGACGCCCTGGAAAAGCGCCTCCTGGCCCAGAACGCCCAGCACAAGGACTGGGCCTGCACCGAGGAGATGATGAAGCTGACGCGTGGCGGCAAGGCCCTGTATCTCCACTGCCTGCCCGCCGACATCTCCGGCCTCAGCTGCCCCGAGGGCGAGGTGGACAACTCCGTGTTCGACCGCTACCTGGTGCCCCTGTACAAGCAGGCCAGCTATAAGCCCTATGTCATCGCGGCCATGATCTTCCTGGCCCAGGTGAAGGACCCCGTCAAGGCCCTGATGGAGCTGGACGAGGGCAAGGAAAAGCGCAAGATTTTCTAAAAACAATGGGATAGCGGGAGCGGCAGCGTTCCCGCTATCCCCCTATACGCGCAGAGAGGTACATATTTAATATGAGCAAGAGAATCGTCATCGCCCTGGGCGGCAACGCCCTGGGCAACACCGCCGCCGAGCAGCTCCATCTGGTCACCGAGACCGCCAGCGCCATCGTGGACCTGATTGCCGACGGCAACGAGGTGGTCATCGCCCACGGCAACGGCCCCCAGGTGGGCATGATCAACCTGGGCCTTTCCACCGCCGCCGAGAGCGGCGCCATCAAGGCGGACATGCCCTTCCCGGAGTGCGGCGCCATGTCCCAGGGCTACATCGGCTACCATCTCCAGCAGGCCATCGACAACGAGCTGGCCCGCCGCAGGCTCCAAAAGCCCGTGGCCACCGTGGTCACCCAGGTGGTGGTCTCCCCGGAGGACCCCGCCTTCCAGAACCCCACCAAGCCCGTGGGCGCCTTCTACGATAAGGAGACGGCGGAGCGCATCGCGGCGCAGCGGGGCTACACCATGGTGGAGGACGCCGGCCGCGGCTACCGCCAGGTGGTGCCCTCCCCCAAGCCGGTGGACATCGTGGAGATCGACTCCGTCCGCGCCCTGTGCAATGCCGGCCACGTGGTCATCGCCGTGGGCGGCGGCGGCATCCCCATCATCCGCGAGAACGGCCAGCTTCGCGGCGTCCCCGCCGTCATCGACAAGGATTTCGGCTCCGAGCTGCTGGCCGAGCTGCTGGAGGCCGACGTGCTGGTGATCCTCACCGCCGTGGAGAAGGTGGCCATCCGCTTCAACACCCCCGACCAGCAGGATCTGGACGATCTCACCCCCGCCCAGGTGGAGGAATACATCGCCCAAGGCCAGTTCGCCAAGGGCTCCATGCTGCCCAAGGTCCAGGCCGCGGAGAAATTCGCCCTGTCCCGCCCCGGCCGCACCGCCCTCATCACCCTGCTGCAAAAGGCGCAGGAAGGCATCGCCGGGAAAACGGGCACCCGTATCCACCAGTGACGAAAACGGAATTGTGATGTTTTTCACAAAACCCTTGCCTATTTTCACCAAAAATCGTTCCCGTTTTTTGGTGAACTTTCTCCCTCATCGTTTCTTTTTCTGTCAGATATTGAAAAGAAATGATGAATCATCGCCGATTTGTTATTGAAATCCTGCCAATTCTCCCGTATAATGTCACTATCGAACCCCATCTCATGAATGCCGGGCGACGCCCGTTATTCAGGCACGCGGCAAATTTAACCTTACTTTCAGCCGCGTGTTTTATATTATTAAAGGAGGAAAAAAGAATGAAGAAGTTTCTTGCACTGATTCTCGCCCTGGTCATGGCCCTGTCCCTGGTTGCCTGCGGCGGGAGCGCCCCCGAGACTCCCGCACCCTCCAATGAAGGCGGCGAGGAGACCTCTGCCCCCTTCAAAGTCGGTTTTATCACCCTGCACGACGAAAACTCCACTTATGACCTGAACTTCATCAACGCTGCAAAGGAAGCCTGCGAGCAGCTTGGCGTCGAATACGTTCTGAAGACCAACGTACCCGAAGGCCAGGAGTGCTACGAGACCGCTGCCGATATGGCGGACAGCGGCTGCAAGATCGTGTTCGCTGACAGCTTCGGTCATGAGGACTACATGATTCAGGCTGCCAAAGAGTATCCCGATGTTGAGTTCTGCCATTCCACCGGCACCCGCGCCCACACCGAGGGCCTGGCCAACTACCACAATGCTTTCGCCTCCATCTATGAGGGCCGCTACCTGGCCGGTATTGCCGCCGGTATGAAGCTGAAGGCCATGATGGAGTCCGGCGAAGTCACCGACGCCAACCCCAAGATCGGCTACGTGGGCGCCTTCACCTATGCCGAGGTGGTCTCCGGCTATACCTCCTTCTTCCTGGGCGTTCGCTCCATCGTTCCCACCGTGACCATGGATGTTACCTTCACCGGTTCCTGGTATGATGAGGCCGCCGAGAAGGAAGGCGCCAACAAGCTGATTGAGGGCGGCTGCGTTCTGATTTCCCAGCACGCCGACTCCTTCGGCGCCCCCACCGCCTGCGAGACCGCCGGTGTGCCCGACGTCTCCTATAACGGCAGCACCATCTCCGTGGCTCCCAACACCTACATTATCTCCTCCCGCATCAACTGGGTGCCCTACTATGTCTACGCCATTTCCGCCGCGATGAACGGCCAGCCCATCGACGCTGACTACACCGGCACCATCGCCACCGGTTCCGTCGAGCTTACCGAGCTCAACACCGCCGTGGCTCCCGAGGGCACCCAGGCCGCCATTGACGAGGCCAAGGCCGCTCTGGAGGCCGGTACGCTGCACGTGTTCGACACCGCCAACTTCACCGTAAATGGTGCCGCTCTGACCAGCTACATGGCTGACGTGGATTCCGATCCCGCCTATACCCCCGATACCGAGGTGGTGGCTGACGGTTACTTCCAGGAGTCCACGTTCCGTTCCGCCCCCTACTTCGATCTGACCATCGACGGCATCAACCTGCTGGATACCGCCTTCTGATTCGTTTCCCCGCCCCCAGGTGGGCCGCCCGACGGCGGCCCACTTTTCTTATTGAAAACTAACAGAATTTTTGTAGTTTCCAAAAAATTTTTGTGGATTTTGATTTACAAGATGCCGGGAATATGCTAAAATACCCTTGGTATCGAATTCCGTGCGGGCGCTTCCGGCGCGCCTGACCGAAAGAAAGGATGACAGCCTTGGAACCTGTGAAGAACGCCATTCGGATGGAGAACATCACCAAGCGGTTCGGCAGCGTGGTGGCCAATAACGGCATCAACCTGGCGCTGCACGAGGGCGAGATTTTGTCTCTGCTGGGCGAGAACGGCAGCGGCAAGACCACCCTCATGAACATGCTCTCCGGCATCTACTATCCCGACGAAGGCCAGATTTACGTACACGACAAGCCCGTCACCATCGCCTCCCCCAAGGACGCCTTCGATAACGGCATCGGCATGATCCATCAGCACTTCAAGCTGGTGGACGTGTTCACCGCCACGGAGAACATCGTCCTGGGCCTGGAGGAGGAAGGCCGCCTGGATCTGAAAAAGGCGGGCCAGAGGGTGAAGGAGATCTGCGAGAAGTACGGCTTCGACATCCAGCCCAACCAGAAGATTTACGATATGTCCGTCTCCCAGAAGCAGACGGTGGAGATCGTCAAGGTGCTGTACCGCGGCGCCGACATCCTCATTCTGGACGAGCCCACCGCCGTGCTGACCCCCCAGGAGACCGACAAGCTCTTTGCCATCATGCGCAACATGCAGCGCGACGGCAAGTCCCTCATCATCATCACCCACAAGCTCCACGAGGTGCTGGATGTGTCCGACCGGGTGGCCATCCTGCGCAAGGGCGAGTATATCGGCGACGTGGCCACGAAGGATGCCAACCAGCAGTCCCTCACCGATATGATGGTGGGCCGCAGCGTCAGCCTGAATATCGACCGTCCCCTGCCCGTCAACCCCACCCCCCGCCTGGTGCTGGAGCACGTCACGGCCTACGATGAGCTGGGCGTCAAGCGTCTGGACGACGTGAGCTTCACCGCCAACGCCGGCGAAATTCTCGGCATCGCCGGTGTGGCCGGCTCGGGCCAAAAGGAGCTGCTGGAGTCCATCGCCGGCCTCTACCCGGTGAAGGAGGGCAAGATCCTCTACTACGATCCCGACGTGGATTATGCCGAGACCGATGAAAGCGGCCAGCCCAAGCACCAGCCCCAGTCTTTGGTGGGCATGGACCCCATGGACATCCGCAAGGCGGGCATCGCCATGTCCTTCGTCCCCGAGGACCGTCTGGGCATGGGTCTCGTGGGCACCATGGGCATGACCGGCAACATGATGCTCCGTTCCTGGCGCAAGGGCAAGGGCGTCTTCGTGGACACCAAGGGCCCCGAGGCGCTGGCCAACCGCATCTGGAAGGAGTTGGAGGTGGTGACCCCCAGCACCAAGTTCCCCGTGCGGCGTATGTCCGGCGGCAACGTGCAGAAGGTGCTGGTGGGCCGCGAGATCGCCCAGGAGCCAGCCGTGCTGATGACGGCCTACGCCGTCCGCGGCCTGGACATCAACACCTCGTATACCATTTATAATCTTCTCACCGAGCAGAAGATGAAGGGCCGGGCCGTGGTCTACGTAGGCGAGGATCTGGACGTGCTGCTGGAGCTGTGCGACCGGATCGTGGTGCTGTGCGGCGGCCAGGTCTCCGGCGTGGTGGACGGACGTACCATCACCAAGGAGGAAGTGGGCCTACTGATGACCCAGCATAGAAAGGAGGGCGCTGAATAATGGAAAAGCAGAAGCAGCCTCTGCTGAGCATCGCCAAGCGGGAGGCATTGCCCTGGTATAAGAATTGGCTGATTCGCGGCGGCGCCATCCTGCTGGCGCTGGTGTTCTGCGGCATCATCACCATGCTTTTGACCGGGCTGAATCCTGTGGAGGTGTTCCGCACCCTGTTCTATGGTGCCTTCGGTACCAATCGCAAGATCTGGGTCACTGCGCAGAATCTTGCCATTTTGTTGGGCATTTCCCTGGCTGTGACTCCTGCCTTTAAGATGCGGTTTTGGAATATCGGCGCCGAGGGTCAGGTGCTGATCGGCTCCCTGGCCTGCGCCGCCTGCATGATTACCCTGGGCGATAAAATCCCCAACGGCCTGCTGATCCTTATCTCGCTGCTGGCCAGTCTGCTCGCAGGCGCGCTGTGGGGTTTCCTGCCGGCCTTTTTCAAGGCCCACTGGGAGACCAACGAGACTCTTTTCACCCTGATGATGAACTACATAGCCATGCAGCTTGCCGCCTACTTTATCATCGTTTGGGAGGTTCCCAAGGGCTCTGGCAAAATCGGCGTCATCAATCAGTCTACCAACGCCGGCTGGCTCCCCGTCATCGGCGGGCAGCGGTATCTGCTGACCATCCTGGTCATCGCCATCCTCACCGGCGTCATGTATATCTACCTGCAATACAGCAAACACGGCTATGAAATCTCCGTGGTGGGCGAGAGCCACCGCACCGCCAGTTACGCCGGCATCAAGGTGACTCGGGTCATCATCCGCACCATGGTGCTCAGCGGTGCCATCTGCGGCATGGTGGGTATGCTGCTGGTCAGCGCCACCGACCACACCCTCACCACCACCCTGGTGGATGGCCGCGGCTTCACCGCCGTCATGGTGTCCTGGCTTGCCAAGTTCAATCCCATCGGCATGATTTTCACCAGCCTCCTGTTGGTGGTGCTGGAGCGCGGTGCCACCGAGATTTCCAGCGTGTTTTCGCTGAACCACTCCTTTGCCGACATTCTGACAGGTATTATTCTGTTCTTTATCATCGGCAGTGATTTCTTTGTCAACTACACGGTTCACTTCCGCAAGAACAGAAAGGAGGGTAAATGATGTTTGATATTGTGTCCTTCATCCCTCGCGCTGTCATGCAGGGTACGCCGTTGCTCTTTGGTTCCACCGGTGAGATTCTGACGGAGAAATCCGGCAACCTGAATCTGGGTATTCCCGGCATCATGTATGTGGGCGCCATCAGCGGTGTAATCGGCTCCTTCTTCTATGAGCAGTCCGTGGCCGGTCAGCCTCTCAACGGTTTTCTGGCCATTGCGATTCCCATGGTGTGTTCCCTGCTGGGCTCCCTGCTGATGGGTCTCATCTACTGCTTCCTGACGGTGACCCTTCGTGCCAACCAGAACGTCACCGGCCTTGCCATGACCACCTTTGGCGTGGGCTTCGGCAACTTCTTCGGCGGCTCTCTTATCAAGCTGGCCAACGCGGATGTCCCCTCTGTGGCATTGCCCGCCACCAGCGCCTTTTTCAGCAAGCACCTGCCCTTCGCCGCCAATCTGGGCTGGTTTGGTAAAATCTTCTTAAATTACGGCTTCCTGGCGTACCTTGCCGTCATTATCGCCCTGCTGGCCTCCTACATGCTCAACCGTACCCGTCCCGGTCTGCATCTGCGCAGCGTGGGTGAAGGCCCCGCCACCGCCGACGCCGCCGGTATCAACGTAACGGCCTATAAGTACATCGCCACCTGTGTCGGCAGTATGATTGCCGGCCTGGGCGGACTGTACTACGTGATGGACTACGCCTGCGGTGTTTGGTCCAACAACGCCTTCGGCGATCGGGGCTGGCTGGCGATTGCGCTGGTGATTTTCACCATCTGGCGTCCCAATGTCAGCATCCTGGCCTCCATGCTGTTCGGCGGTCTGTATATTCTCTATCTCTACATTCCCACCGGCAGCCACATGGAGGTCAAGGAGCTGTACAAGATGCTCCCCTACGTGATTACCCTGGTGGTGCTGATCATCGTGTCCCTGCGCAAGAAGCGGGAGGATCAGCCCCCCGCCTCCCTGGGCCTCAGCTACTTCCGGGAAGAACGCTGACACAATACGATACCTCAGCTTGCAGACAAAGGTTACTTGTAGATAGGTTTCGACACGCATGGGGGATTGTGAAGGGGGACGGGAATCCCCCTTCACATGAAATCCATGCAAATGCAGGAGCATGTTTACATGCTTCTGCATTTGCGCTTCAAGCTGTCGACACTTTGTCGGCAGCTTGAAGCCCCCCACCCGGGGGGCTTTGTCATAGGAGGATACCATGTCCACTTTATTGATTCGCAATATCTCCGCCCTCATCACCTGTGACGACCACGATTCCCTGCTGGAAAACGTGGATTTATACGCCGAGGACGGCGTCATCCAGGCCATCGGCCCCCAGCTTGACCGACAGGCCGACACAGTGCTGGACGGCAGCCACATGCTGTGCTATCCCGGTCTGGTCAACACCCACCACCACCTCTACCAGGTGTTCTCCCGGAACCTGCCCCAGGTGCAGAACATGGAGCTGTTCGACTGGCTGAAAACCCTGTATGAGATTTGGAAACATCTGGATGCCGACGTGGTGCGCCTGTCCTCCCTCACCGGCATGGGTGAGCTGATGAAGCACGGCTGCACCACCTGCTTTGACCACCACTACGTCTTCCCCCGGGGCGCCGGCGATTTGCTGGGGGCCCAGTTTACCGCAGCCGACGAGTTGGGCATCCGCATGCACGCCAGCCGGGGCAGCATGGATTTGTCCGTCAAGGACGGCGGCCTGCCGCCGGACAGCGTGGTGCAGACGGTGGACGAGATCATGGCCGACAGCATCCGCTGCATCGAGCGGTACCACGACCCCTCCTTCGGCGCCATGCACCGCCTGGCCCTGGCCCCCTGCTCCCCCTTCTCCGTGTCGGCGGAGCTGCTGCGCCAGAGCGCCATCCTGGCCCGGCAGTACGGCGTCCGGCTCCACACCCACCTGTGCGAGACCAAGGATGAGGAGAACTTCATGTTGCAGCGGGAGGGCGTCCGCCCCCTGGCCTATATGGAAAAACTGGGCTGGCTGGGCAGCGACGTGTGGTTTGCCCACGGCATCCACTTCAACGATGAGGAATTGCGCCTCCTGGCCCAGACCGGCACCGGCGTGGCCCACTGTCCCATCAGCAATATGAAGCTGGCCAGCGGCGTGGCCCGCGTCCCGGAGATGCTCTCCCTGGGCGTCCCCGTGGGCCTGGCGGTGGACGGCTCCGCCTCCAACGACGGCTCCAGCTTAATGGAAGAACTGCGCATGGCGTTCCTGCTCCACCGGCTCCACAGCAGCAAGGCCGCCCCCTCGGGCTACGACGTGCTGAAAATGGCCACCCGGGGCAGCGCCCGGCTGCTGGGCCGGGACGACATCGGCCAGCTTGCCGTGGGCAAGTGCGCCGACCTGTTTATGATTGACCGCCGCCGCCTGGAGCTGGTGGGCGCCTGCTGCGACCCCCGGTCCGTGCTGGCCACGGTGGGCGTCCGGGGCGCGGTGGACTACACGGTGGTACACGGCGTGGTCACCGTGTCGGAGGGCCGCCTCACCCGCGTGGACGAGGAAAAGACGGCCTTTGAGGCCAACCGGAAATGCGCCGACTATCTTGCCCTGTAACCGCAGAAAGGAGGCCGCAGCCGTGCGCGTGCTGACCCATATCGTCACCGCCGAAGAGAGCGGCGCCAAGCTGCTGCGGCTGCTGCGGGGCACTCTGCACCTTTCCTACTCGCTGGTGCAGAGCCTGAAATGGCGCAGCGGCGCCATTCAGGTCAACGGCGAGAACAGCACCGTGGCCCGGATCGTCCACTGCGGCGACGTCATCACCGTGAACATCACCGATAACGGGGAAATCAGCCCCCACATCACGCCCATCGACCTGCCGCTGGACATCCTCTATGAGGACGACGACCTGCTGATCCTCAACAAGAGCGCCGGCATGGCGGTACACAGCGCCGCCGCCACGGAGGAGACCGTCACCGTGGCCGGGGCGGTGGCCCACCATCTGGGCGGGGCGCCATTTCACCCCGTAAACCGCTTGGATAAAGGGGTTTCGGGGATCATGACGGTGGCCAAGTCCGGCCACGTCCACGACCGATGCATGCGCCTTTTGCACACGGAGCAGTTCCGCCGGGAGTACCGGGGCATCTGCCACGGCTGCCCCCAGCCGCCCCAGGGGGAGATTACGCTCCCCATCGGGCGGGACGAAACCTCCCTGTTCCGCCGACGCATCGACCCCCAGGGACAACCGGCCAAAACGTGCTATAAAGTGCTGGAAAAGGGAGATTTAAGCCTTCTTTTGCTCCGTCCGGTGACGGGAAGAACGCACCAACTCCGCCTCCACTGCGCCGCCCTGGGCTGCCCTCTGGCGGGAGATTGGCTCTACGGTACCGAGGAGCCGTGGCTCATTGCCCGGCCTGCCCTCCACTCCTATGAGCTGTGGCTCCGCCACCCCCTCACCGGGGCGGAGATTCACCTCATCGCCCCCCTGCCGGAGGATATGGGGCGGCTGATTTCCCCCCCATTCCCCCTGATTTCTCCCTGTTAAACGTAACATATTCCGTTCATTTATGATAAAAAATGGCAACAAAGGAGGTCACAAAATGCATTTATGTGACCGAAATGATATTCAAAATCTGCTCTCCCGCCACGGCTTCCGCTTCGCCAAGTCCCTGGGGCAGAATTTCCTCATCGAGGACTGGGTGCCCCGGGACATCGCTGCCGCCTGCGGCGCGGATGAGGGCAGCGGCGTGCTGGAAATCGGCCCCGGCATCGGGCCACTGACGGACGAGTTATGTAAACTTGCCGGGAAGGTGGCGTCGGTGGAATTGGACGAGCGGCTCTACCCCGTGCTGGCGGAGACCATGGCCGGGCACCACAACTTCACCCTGATTCCCGGCGACGTGATGAAGCTGGATTTGGCGAAGACGGTGGCGGAGCAGTTCCCCGGGCTGCGGGTAAAGGTGTGCGCCAACCTGCCCTATAACATCACCACCCCGGTGCTGACCAAACTGGTGGAGAGCCGTCTTTTCGAAAGCCTGACGGTGCTGATACAAAAAGAGGTGGCGGAGCGGATCTGCGCCGCGCCGGGGACGGCGGAGTACGGTGCCTTTTCCCTGCTGATGCAGTACTACACGGAGCCGAAGCTGTGCTTCACCGTACCCAACACCTGCTTTATGCCCGCGCCCAAGGTGACCTCGGCGGTGATCCACTGCCCGGTGCGGGAAAAGCCACCGGTGGAGGTGCCCAGCGAGGCGGCCTTCTGGCGCGCGGTGCGTGCTGGGTTTGCGCTGCGGCGTAAGACGCTGGTGAACAGCCTGCAAACCGCCTACCAGCTTCCCAAGGAGCAGCTGACGGAGATCGTGGTCTCCTGCGGCTTTGACCCCGCCGTCCGGGGCGAGCGGCTGGGGCTTGCGGAGTACGCCGCCCTCACCTGGGCCCTGTGGCGGACCGAGGAAGGAAACGGTTGACGAACGGCGGAAAATTGCATACAATAGCGGGGCGTGGAACCGAAACGGTTTCCACGCCCCCCACTTTAACAGAAAACGGAAACCTATTGAACGGAAAGGAGGCGGCATTTATGACGTCCCCCAAAAAAGAGAGCAAGACCATGCACAATAACCGCCTCCTGCTGCAATTCCTCAAGGGCAGCAAGGCGCTGTTTATGCTGAGCATCTGCTGCTCGGCGCTGACTACGCTGGTGGACATGATGACGCCCCAGGTGGTGCGCCTCACCATTGACAACGCCATCGGCGGCAAGGCGTCCCAGTTCCCGGCGTGGGTGGACGGTCTGGTGGAGCGCCTTGGCGGCTACGGCTACATTGGAAGCCATCTATGGATTCCCGCCGTGGCGGTGGCGGCGCTGGGTGTGGTGCGGGTGTGCGCCCAGTTCGGCAACACCATGCTGAACTCCAGCGGCTCGGAGACCCTGGTGAAGACCATGCGGGACACCCTTTACGACCACATCGCCCATCTGCCCTACGCCTGGCACATGAAAAACAGCACCGGCGACATCATCCAGCGCTGCACCACCGACGTGGACCGGATGCGCACCTTTGTGGCCGAGCAGCTCACCTCCGTGCTGCGGATTGCCATTTTGGTGGCCATGTCGCTGTACTTCATGTTCTCCATGAACACCGCTATGGCTCTGGCGGCCACGCTGCCCATCCCGGTGATACTGGCCTACTCGGTGCTGTTCCGCAAGGAGATGCACGAGGGCTTTACGGAGTGCGACGAGAACGAGGGCAAGGTGTCCAACATCGTGCAGGAAAACCTGACCGGCGTGCGGGTGGTGCGGGCCTTCGCCCACGAGCAGCAGGAGCGGGAGAAATTTGAGGCGGCCAACCGCCACTACACCTCATTGTGGGTCCACATGGGCCACGTGATTGGCCGGTTTTTCGCCGTGCAGGACGTGCTGTGCGGCTTGCAGATTCTGCTGGTGACGGTGTACGGCGCGGTGCTGGCGGTGCGGGGGCAGCTCTCCGCCGGAGAATACGTGGCCTTTATCTCCTACAACGGCATGCTGTCCTTCCCCATCCGGCGGCTGGGGCGGATGCTGTCGGAGATGGCAAAGGCCGGGGCCTCACTGGACCGACTGGTGTACATTATGGACGCGGCGGTGGAGCAGGACGCCCCCGGCGCCCATGAGGCCGACATGACCGGGGACATCCGGTTTGAAAACGTGCATTTCGCCTACGAGGAGGGCCATGAGGTATTGCAGGGCATCGACCTGACCATTCCCCACGGCACCACCCTGGGCATTTTGGGCAGCACCGGCTCGGGCAAGAGCACCATGATGCTGCTGCTGGACAAGCTGTACGACCTGCCGCAGGAGGGCGGGCGCATCACCATCGGCGGCGTGGACATCCGGGAAATCCAGACGGACTATCTGCGGCGCAACATCGCCATGGTGTTGCAGGAGCCCTATCTTTTCAGCCGCTCCATTGCCGACAACATCGCCATGGGCCAGGCCGGGGCCACCCGGGCCGACGTGGAAAAGGCCTCTGCCGCCGCCTGTCTCACCGAGGCCATCGAGGGCTTCAACGACGGGTACGACACCTTTGTGGGCGAGCGGGGCGTGACCCTCTCCGGCGGCCAGAAGCAGCGCGCCGCCATCGCAAGGGCGCTGCTGCGAGACGCCCCCATTCTCATCTTTGACGACTCTCTCTCCGCCGTGGACACCCAGACCGACGCCAAAATCCGGGCCTCCCTGGAGGAGCGGTTCGGCACGGCCACGGTGATCCTCATCTCCCACCGGATTACCACGCTGTCCAGGGCGGATCAGGTGATTGTGCTGGACGGCGGGCGGATTACGGAGCGGGGCACGCCGGAGGAGCTGCAATCCGCCGGCGGCGTGTACCAGCAGATTTATGAGATTCAGCTTGGCACGGAAGGGGGCGCGGACAGTGAAGCGTGACGAGAAGAAAGAGCGGGTAGCGCTGCCCCTGTTCGGCATCCCCCGGATTCTCCCCTTTGCCAGGCCCTACAAGCGGAACTTTTTAGGGCTGGTGGTGGCCCAGCTCTTATGCAGCGTCAGCGACGTGGTACGGCCCGTGCTGCAAAAGTACGCCTTGGATCATTTCGTGCAACAGGGCACCTTGCAGGGCATCGGCCTGTTCGCCGCGGTGTACGCGGCGCTGATTGTGGTGACGGCGGTCATCAGCTACTACGGCGTGCGGGGGTGCCTGGCCACCGAGGTGCAGATGGACCGGGATATGCGGAACAAGGCCTTTGCCCATCTGCAAAAGCTGTCCTTTGACTACTACAACCAGAACAGCGTGGGCTACATCCACGCAAGGGTCATGAGCGACACCAGCCGCATCGGTGAGCTGTTTACCTGGCAGCTCTTTGACGGCACGTATTTCGCCCTGTTCGTCATCGGGGCGGCGGTGGTGATGCTGGGCATCAACGTGAAGCTGACGGGCCTGGTGTTTTTAGTGGTGCCGGTGATTGTGGTGCTGTTCTCCTTCTTCCAGGGGCGGCTTTTCACGCTGCACCACGAGATTCGGGAGAGCAACTCCCGGATTACCGGCAACTTCAACGAGGGCATCACCGGGGCGAAAACCATCAAATCATTGGCGGTGGAGGAAAAGACGGGGGAGGAATTCCGCCGGGAGACCGCCGGAATGAAGCGCACCGTGCTGCGCTCGGCCCGGACCTACGGCGCTTTTTCCATGATCACCAACCTGGCCTCCTCCTGCGCGTTGGCGCTGGTGCTGTGGCAGGGCGGGATTCTGGCCGCCGAGCAGGTGGGCACCTTTGCGCTGTTCATGAGCTACGCACAGGACTTGATGGAGCCGGTGCGGTGGCTGGTGGAGGTGCTGGCGCTGCTGGTGCAGGCCCAGGTGAACATCGGGCGGTTTACCGATTTGCTGGCCCTGAAGCCCACCGTGCAGGACACGGCGGAGGTGGAGGAGAAGTACGGCGACTGCTTTGCCCCCAAGCGGGAGAACTGGGAGCCCATCCGGGGCGACATCCAGTTCGACCACGTGGATTTCAAATACCCCGACGGGGACGAATACGTGCTGGAGGACTTCAACCTGTCCATCCCCTTTGGCACCAACGTGGCCATTGTGGGCGAGACGGGGGCGGGCAAATCCACGCTGGCCAGCCTGATTTGCCGGTTTTATGAGCCCACCAGGGGCCGGGTGCTGATTGACGGGCGGGACGCCAGGGAGCGGTCACAGCTGTGGCTGCACTCGGCGCTGGGCTACGTGCTGCAGGCGCCTCACCTGTTCTCCGGCACCATACGGGAAAACCTGGTGTACGGCAGGCCCGACGCCACAGAGGAGGAGATACAGCGGGCCATCCATCTGGTGTCGCTGGAGAGCACCCTCCAAAAGCTGGAAAAGGGGCTGGACACCGACGTGGGCGAGGGCGGCGATTTGCTGTCCACCGGGGAAAAACAGCTGATCTCCTTTGCCCGGGCCATTCTGGCCGACCCGAAAATCGTGGTGCTGGACGAGGCCACCGCCTCCGTGGATACATTGACGGAACAGCGGATTCAGGCCGCCATCGACACGGTGATCCGGGGGAGGACGTCCATCGTGATCGCCCATCGCCTGTCCACCGTGAAGGACGCGGACGTGATATTGGTGGTGCGCCACGGCAAAATCGTGGAGCAGGGACGGCATGAGGAATTGTTGGCCCGGCGGGGGTATTATTACGAGCTGTGGACGCGGCAGTATGAGGACGCCGCCATCAGCCGGGTGTGGCAGGCGGCGAAGTAAGTTTGCCTGTGAAAAGAATAAAGCGATTGGGAACGGCCGGGAGAAGTCGGCGGTTCCCAATCGTTTTTTGGGGTTGTTTTTGCGGTAAGTTGACGGAGCATCGCCCCCTCATCCGTCACGGCCGGAGGCCGTGACACATTTTTCCCTGATGGGAAGGCGAGGCGGTTGGCTGTTTCCGTTTGCCATTCAACCGGCATGGGAGGAGATTGCTACCGGGATAGGGCGGAGCAGAGCCCCGCCCCTACGGAGGGGTGTTGCATTCGATTGCCATGCAACCATTCGTGAGGGTTGTCGTTGCCGGGTTGGCGGGACACATAGCGCCAGCGACACACCGCGAAGCATGAGCGGTATGTGGAGCCAGTGCCCTTGGGGTAGTCCCGCCCTACGGACGGTTATTGAATCCGGTTACCATTCAACCATTCGTGGGGGTTATCGCTACCGATGGTGTGGAGGCGTTTTATCAACCAACCGGGGTTTGGGGGTATCGGCGGTGGGTTGGGGCGGACAGGGTCGTCCGCCCCTACGGAGGGGCTGCGTTTTTTCACAGGTTTGTGCTTGTCGCCCCCTCATCCGTCACGGCCCGGAGGCCGTGACACCTTCCCCCCGAGGGGAAGGCGGGGCGGTTGGTTGTTTCCGTTTGCCATTCAACCAAGGTTGGATGCATTTGTGACGGGGGCGGACAGAGTCGTCCGCCCCTACGGAGGGTGTCGAGGCCGATTGCCATTTGACCGGGGTCTGGGGGTGTCGGCGGCGGGTTGGGCGGAGCAGAGCCCCGCCCCTACGGAGGGTGTCGAGGCCGATTGCCATTTGACCGTTCGTGGCGGTTGTCGATGCCGGGTTGGCGGGCCGCCGAGGGCGTCGGCCCCTACGATGGTGTGGAGGCGTTTTATCAACCAACCGGGGTTTGGGGGTATCGGCGGTGGGTTGGGGCGGACAGGGTCGTCCGCCCCTACGGAGGGGCTGCGTTTCTCGCAGGTTTGTGCTTGTCGCCCCCTCATCCGTCAGCTTCGCTGACACCTTCCCCCCTTGGGGGAAGGCGAGGGCGCCGGGGTGATTCAGCGGATGCGTTGCCAGGTGCCTTGGCGGAGGGAGCCGGAGACGGTGGGGAGATTTGCCGCTTTTGCGAAGTCCTTGACCATAAAGGTGGCGGAGAAGCGGGGCAGGGCGTCGGTCTGGTTGACGAACACCCGGTGGGCGAAGCCCTCGGCGGCGATGACGGCGGCGGTGTGCTCCGGCGTGGCCTTGGTGAGAGGTTCCGTCCCCGCCAGGGCGGCAAACTGCTCGCTGCGGTGGGCGGCGGCCACGATGGGCTGGCCCCAGCCGGAGGCCCCCACCACGCAGATCACGTTATTGGCGCCGTCGGGAATCACCGGCTCATGGGGCAGATGGGCCTTCAGGGGCAGGCCGTGGGCGCCGTCGGCCTCCACCAGCACGAAGTCCGCCATGGACTGCCAGCCGTCGAAGGCGGGGGCGGTCCATTTGCCGTGTTCGGCGGGGGTGCCGGCGCAGGCCACGCCCTTTTCCCGAAGGGCTTTTTCACATGCCTCCGCCGTGGTGGCCAGAGGGAACTGCTCCGGGGGATAGATGTGGGTGGTGGTAGCCAGCAGCACGGTGCCCTGGCGGCGCAGCTCGCTGCACAGGTGGTACATGAGAGACGTTTTGCCGCCGCTGCCTATGAGGGCGGTGACGCCGGGGGTGACGGACAGGAGTGCGGATAGTTTCATTTCGGTGGCCTCCCGGGCATAAAATGAGGGATGAATCCTGTGATGGAGTATACCACAGCGGGGGCGATTTGACAAATGGTGACGAAAGTGATATAATTCGGCCTACGTTTGCGTAAAAAGGAAAGGATTCGGCCCCGATGGAGGGCTGATAACGGTTATGAAAGATCCATTGACACAATATGCGCTCCTCGCGCCGGTGCCCCGGGAGACTGTGGGCCAGGCGGTGCGGGCGCTGCCCCAGTACCGGGCCCTTGCGTGGCTGCTGGGCGTGCTGGGCAGCTGGTGCGGCGCGCTGGCGGCGGTGCTGCGGCGGTGGCTGTGCCGGCTGGACGTCCGGCTGGCGCTGTGGGCGGATAAGCAGTGGGCGCGGTTTTGCGCCACGCCCTTCGCCCGGGCGGCGGCAGACAGGGCCCATCGATTCGGCAGGGCCGTGTGGGAGCTGCCACAGTATCAATTTCTGCGGCGGACCCATTCCTATTTCAACCGCCACAGCCTGGTGCGGCTGACATTCTACTGCGCGGTGGCATCGCTGGTGGCGCTGCCGCTGTGCGTGGCCTACGCCCAGCCCGCCCGGGCAGAACAGGTCTACCTGCTGGTGGACGAGGAC
The DNA here is from genome assembly GCA_902765025.1 of Oscillospiraceae bacterium. Classification (GTDB taxonomy): domain Bacteria; phylum Bacillota; class Clostridia; order Oscillospirales; family Oscillospiraceae; genus Vescimonas. Next base: position 6,031 of record CACWYC010000017.1, on the reverse strand, counting down.
GGCCCCCGGGTCATTATGAACTACCCCACCTGGGAGGAGGACACCCCCATGCTGCGCGTCAGCCCCGAGGACACGGGGGACGCACAGCTGATTCTGGAGGAGGGATTGATGGTGACCGTGCGCCACGGCGACGAGGTCATCACCGTGGAGAGCTGGAAGGAGACGGTGGACAATCTGCTGCGGCGGTTGGAAATTGCGCCTACGGCCCAGGAGATGATCGCCATCAACATCACCGGCGATGCGCCCCTGATCCATATCAGCGACGAGCTGCGCTATGAGCGCACCGAGCGCACCGTGTCGCCCTACAAGACCGTCAGCTATTCCAATTACACGCTGCCGGCGGGGGAATACGAAATCGTCCAGAAGGGAGAGCCGGGGTACATCACCGACACCTATGAGGACATCTACCGCATGGGACGGCTGGTACACAGCCTGCTGGTGGACCGGCAGGATGACTCCGCCGTGACCCAGATTGTGGAGTATGGCAAGCTGGTGTACAGCCAGCCCAACGAGGCCAGGGCCGTGTCCGCCCATCCCTTTGCCAGCGGTGAGGGGGGCTACCTGGTGTTTGACGACGGGTACAGCATGATTTATACCCGGGAGGTCATCAACAACGCCACCGCCTACTACGGCGGCACGTCTACCGCCACGGGCCACGCCGTGGGCAAGGGCGTGATGGCGGTGGACCCCAAGGTGTACTCCTACGGCACCACCATGTACGTGGGCAAGGCGGGCAGCGCCGGCCTTGTGTACGGCACCGCCACCGCCTACGACTGCGGCGGCGCGGTGAAGGGCAACATCATCGACGTGTGGTACCCCACCTATGCAGACTGCGCCCGGTGGGGGCGGCGGAACGTGACGTGCTATATTTTGAAAACGTCGCCCTGATAACGGAATCGGATTTGCGGAAACACCGCCTCGAAAGAGGCGGTGTTTTTTTGCGTGTTTTATTCGTCGGTGAGGGGGCAGGCGTCCAGGATGGCGTGGGCGGCGGGGAGATAGTCGGCGGGGGATTTGGCCTTGCGGATGGCCTTCAGGGGGCGGTCGGCGTCCCGGTAGCGTGCGGACAGGTAGTTCCACAGCTCCCGCAGGCGGCCTACGGCGGCGGGGCCCATGTAGGCGGCGTAGCCGTCGTAGATGGCATCGTGAAACTGCCGCAGCTCTTGGCGCGTGGCACCGCTGCCGCCACGGATGCGGCGCAAAAGGGCCGGGTCGGCGGCAAGACCCCGGCCCACCATCACCGGGCAGCCCCAGGTGAGGGCGGGGTCATCCGGGGTGGTGACGTCGCCGTTATACACCAGGGGGAGGCGGGTGGCGGAGAGGGTGGAGCGAAAGACGTCACGGTGGGCGGCGCCGGTATAGAATTCCTTTTGGACCCGGGGGTGGACGGTGAGCTGGCAGAGGGGGTATTTTTCATACACCGCCAGCAGGGCGGGCCACTCATCGGCGTCATAGCGGCCGATGCGGGTTTTGACGGAGATGGCCATGTGGGGCATGGCGGCGAAGATTTCCGCCAGCACCGCGTCCAGCTGCTGGGGGTCGGTGAGGAGGCCGGCTCCCTTATGCTTGGCCACCACCGTGCCGCTGGGGCAGCCCAGGTTGAAGTCCACCTGGCGGAAGCCCATTTGTTCCAGCTCCCGGGCGGCCCAGATGAAATACTCCGGGCGGTTGGTGAGGAGCTGGGGCACCAAATCCGGCTCGCCGGTGGTGATCTCCCGCAGCTCCTTGGGCTGGAAGGACAAATTGGCGTTGGGGGAAAGAAAGGGGGTGTAGTAGCGGTCCGCGCCGCCGAAGATGCGGCGGTGGGCGGCGCGCCAGACGGCGGTGGTGATGCCCTCCAGGGGGGCGGCGTAGAGCTCAATCATGGAATCGGCCCTCCAGACAGTCCGCCAGCGTGACGCCGGGGACGTGTTGATAGTCCTCTTGGGGCAGGTTTGCAAAGGGAAGGGCGTCGGGGTGGGCGATGAGGGATTCTTTTCCACGGCGGCGAAGGCGTCTTTTGATGGCGTATTCCAGACGGCGGGCGGCGGTCTCGTGGGCGCAGCGCCACAGGGCCGCCAGGGCAAGAGGCGGATGGGCATGGGTATAGTGGCCGCCCTTGCCGGCGGCGTGGGCGCGCATACGGTGGCAAAGGTCGTTGGTGAGGCCGGTATAGTAGCCGCCGCCACGGCAGAGAATCATATAGACGTAGTACATAGGGCCCTCTTTTGGATGGTTTTTCCCCAGTATTCCCCAGTATAGCGGGTTTTTCTTGCATTGGCAACTGCTGTATGATAAAATCACCGTTTGGAAAGGCGGCGAGGGTATGACTTTATTCGATTGTTTTCTGGACTACATCACACGCATTACCCAAGGTGAGTTCCCCTCGCCGGTGGAGTTGGCGGAGGGGAACGAGGCGGAGCAGATGGCCTCGTTGACCCGCGCCGTGGGGGAAATGGGCGTGGCGGAATTTGTGAAAGCCTGCGCCGCCAAAGAAGGCCGGACGTTGCCGGAGGAATTGTTTGCCCCGGAGAACAGCGGGCTGGACGCTCTGGCCCAGATGGCAGAGCAGACGCCGGAGGAGACAGCCGCCCCGGAGGGGACCGGGCCCGACCCGGACGCGGGGAAGCACGCATTTGAGGTGCTGCTGGACTGCGTGGCGCTGGACGACGGGCTGGTGCGGTTTTTGATAGACGCCCTGGGGCGGGACGACCGGGAGGCCTTTTTCAAGCTGAGCCAGGTCACCACCCACCGCGATTTGGACCCCCACGAGTTTTTATACTGGCTGGGCCACCGGGAGGACTACGGCAGTGACGAGGAGCGGCAGTGCGCCGCCATGATGGACGGCTGCCTTACCCGGCTGCTGGAGGAGGGCCGGGGGGACGTGGCGGCGGCGCTGCTCAGCGGCGACAAGGCCACCTTTGAGGCTTTCCGCCGGGAGGCGGCGGAGCTGGCGCGTCTGCCCCAGGCCACCTACGAATGGTACTGCCAAAACTATCTGGACAGGGACTACCCCATCCGGCTGATGATGAAACGAAACGGCATCGTCTTCCCCGAGACGCTGTGACCGTGAGAAAGGATATAGGGATGAACAAGGAAATCTACCGTCAATTCGGGCTGGACGACAAGGTGCTGGCCTTTGCCGACACCGTGCTGCCCTCGGTGCAGGAGGAATTTGCCCGGATCGACGCCATTGCGGAATACAACCAGGCCAAGGTGCTCCACGCCATGCAGGAATGCGGCGTGAACGTGACCCACTTCAACCCCTCCACCGGCTACGGCAACGACGATATGGGCCGGGAGGTGCTGGAAAAGGTGTACGCCCTGTGCTTCGGGGCGGAGGACGCGCTGGTGCGGCCCCAGATCACCTGCGGCACCCACGCTCTCTACCTGGCCCTCAGCGCCAACCTGCTGCCGGGGGACGAGCTGCTCTCCCCCGTGGGGGCACCCTACGACACCATGGAGGAGGTCATCGGCATTCGGGACGCCGTGGGATCATTGAAAGAATACGGCGTCAGCTACCGGCAGGTGGACCTGCTGCCCGACGGCACCTTTGACTACGAGGGCATCCGCAGGGCCATCAACGAAAAGACCAAGATGGTGACCATTCAGCGCAGCAAGGGCTACGCCACCCGGCCCAGCTTCGGCGTGGCGGAGATCGGGAAGCTGATCGCCTTTTGCAAGCAGTGCAAGCCGGACGTCATCTGCATGGTGGACAACTGCTACGGCGAGTTCGTGGAGGAAAAGGACCCCATCCACGTGGGGGCCGACATCATGGCGGGCAGTCTCATCAAGAACCCCGGCGGCGGCCTTGCCACCACCGGCGGCTACGTGTGCGGCCGGGCCGACCTGGTGGAGCGCTGCGCCTGCCGCCTGACGGCGCCGGGCCTGGGCAAGGAGCTGGGGGCCAACATGAACCTGCTGCAATCCTTTTTCCAGGGCCTGTTCCTGGCTCCCACGGTGGTGGCCTCCGCGGTGAAGGGGGCGGCCTTTGCCGCCGCGTGCTACGAGAAGCTGGGCTACCGCGTGGTGCCCGCCAGCGGCGAGGTGCGCCACGACATCATCCAGTGCATCGAGCTGGGCTCCCGGGAGGCCATGATCGCCTTCTGCCGGGGCATTCAGGCGGCGGCGCCGGTGGACAGCTACGCCACCCCCACCCCCTCGGCCATGGCGGGCTACGACAGCGAAATCATTATGGCGGCGGGGGCCTTTAACCAGGGCTCCAGCATTGAGCTGAGCACCGACGGCCCCATCCGGCCCCCTTACGCCGTGTATTTCCAGGGAGGGCTCACCTGGTACCACGCCAAAATCGGCGTGATGATGAGCCTGCAAAAAATGATGGAGGCGGGTTTACTGAACCTGTAAGATACTGCGATGACGATGCCCAACCACCCCTTTCGGCGGAGGCCGCCACCTCTTCCCTTTTCTGCGGATTTGACATAACAGAAAAGGAGTTTACAAATCAATATGTGGTTTTGGTTTTCCATTATCTGCCTGTTCTGCTGGAGCGGGTCCGACCTGTTCAGCAAAATCGGGTGCAATCATGAGGACGACAAATTAAGCCATCTGAAAATGGTGATGGCGGTGGGCCTGGTGATGGGCCTCCACGCCTGCTATGAGATTTTCATCGGCGGGGTGGAGATGAGCTGGCACGTGATGCTGACGTATCTGCCGGTGTCGCTGCTGTACATCATCTCCATGGCCATCGGCTACGCGGGATTGCGGTACATTGAGCTGTCCATCTCCTCCCCCATCTGCAACTCCTCCGGGGCGCTGGTGGTGATTATGACCCTCATCATGGGCGGGCTGCGGGACCTGGTGCCGCTGCAGCTCATCGCCACCGGCGTGGTATGCCTGGCCACCATCGGCCTAGGCGTGGTGGAGGCCCGGGAGGACGACGCCATGCGCCAGTTGCGCCAGGAATTCGGCCACCACCATTACGCCAAGACGTGGCTGGCGTTGGGGCTGCCCATTCTCTACGCCATTCTGGACGCCGCCGGCACCTTTGCCGACAGTCTGGTGCTGGAAGTTTTGGACGAGGACAGCGCCAACTGCGCCTACGAGCTGACGTTCCTGGCAGCGGGGCTGGTGTGTTTTATCTACGTGGTGCTGATTAAGAAAGACAGGCTGATTCCCAAGCGGGAGGCGCCCAAGTACATCGGCGCCATTTTCGAGACCATCGGACAGTTCTTTTACATCTATGCCCTGGCGGACAGCGAGCACGTGGCGCTGTCGGTGTCCATCATTGGGGCCTATTGCGTGGCCAGCGTGGTGTGGAGCCGAATTTTCCTGCGGGAGAAGCTGAGCTGGAAGCATTACGTGATGATTGGACTGGTGGCGGTCGGCATTGTGGTGCTGGGTATATTTGACGCGTGAATAAGATGACCCCCGGGCGGCGTGTTTGCCGGCCGGGGGTTGGTTTTTTTTGGGGGCGGGATTTGACGCCGTTTGCCTTTTAGCCAGCATAGGTGGAGATTGTTTCCGGGATAGGGCGGAGCAGCGCCAGCGACACCCTGCGAAGAATGAGCAGTTGGTGGAGCCAGTGCCCTTGGGGTAAGCCCCGCCCCTACGGAGGGGCTGCGTTATTTCACAGGTTTGTGCTTGTCGCCCCCTCATCCGTCACGGCCGCAGGCCGTGACACCTTTCCCCCCAGGGGGAAGGCGGGCGGAGCAGAGCCCCGCCCCTACGGAGGATATCGCAGCCGCACGCCTCTGGCGATAGTCTTTATCATCATTGCCACCGCGCAGCGGGCGCGACCTGAAGCGCCCCTACGGAGGGATATGATGCCGTTTGCCTTTCAACCGGGCTAGGCGGTGGTCGTTACCCGGGGTTGGCGGGACACATAGGTCCCGCCCTACGAACGGTCGTCGTTGCCATGTGTCATTCAACCAACTCTGGTGGTAATCGTTACCGCGCAGCGGGCGCGACCTGAAGCGCCCCTACGGAGGGGTTATGATAATCGAGTAGGAGGGGCTGAATAAACCCCGACCTCTCACACCACCGTGCGTACCGTTCGGTACACGGCGGTTCAACCGCATAAGTGCAGAGACTC
>CACWYC010000016.1 GCA_902765025.1 Oscillospiraceae bacterium | reverse complement strand
TTTGTCAAGCTTTTTCTTCTATTTTTCTCAGAAAAAATACCCCGCACCTTCTTTGGGTACGAGGTATCTTTCCTGTCATCTTATCTTAATGACATTGGGATCCCGGGCGTAGTTTTTTTATATGGCTCATTGAGCCGGGTTGCTGTGTTTTTTTTGAAGTTATCAGATAGAACGGTATCGCAGCCAACTGTGCGCCGACCGATACCGAGATCATGACCGGCAGGCTGAAATCGTAAAGCACGCCGATGAGCCAGCTTCCAAGGAACCAGCATACACCGAAGGAGCATTCAAAGATCCCGTAGCCGGTGGCACGGTTCTGTTTCGGAACGATGTTCGTAACCACGGCCTTGAGGATAGATTCCTGCGCACCCATGCCGATGCCCCACATCACTATTCCGAGCAGAAGCGTTGGGATGCCTTTGCCGGCAAACAACAGTATCGCGAACGGTGCTGAGAGAAGGGTGGACCAGACAAGTGCACGGATGCCCTTTTTATCATACAGAAGACCGAATCCGAGCGCGGCGACCGCGTCTACCAGCATTGCGCCCGCATAAATAAGAGGGAGTGTTTCGGATGCGAACATATAGGTCCTGGAGATGTGCATGATCACAACGGAATAATCGATGAAACCGAACGCGAACAGACTGATTCCGGCGATATAGAAGATGAATTCCCCGCTGAGTTTGAATGGTCCGTATTCTTTCGGCTCCGGTTCGAACTGTTCCGGATTCGGGAATCTGGCGCGCGTGAACAGCAGAAGGATCAGCGTAATCGCCCCGGGGATTGCCAGCACGGCAAAACAGACTGCGTATTTTTGCAGTTCGGGGCCGTCCTGACGGAACAGCAACACAAGGTACAGGAATACCGGACCCAAAAATGCACCGATCTGATCCAGAACCTCCTGAAGTCCAAAGCTCTTTCCCGCACCTTCCTGCGATGCTGCGAAGGACATGATTGTGTCCTTCGCAGGTTTCTTGACAGCCTTTCCCGTTCTTTGGATGACAAGCAGGATACACGCCGCAATCCAGCCGTGACTGCCGACCAGCGCAAGTGCCGGTACAGCGGCGATATCGAGTATGTATCCGATGATTGTCATCGGCCAGTATAGGGGAGGGGCGGCGAAGAAGCGCCAGCAGCTCCTCATCGCTGTATGTCTCCTTTACCGTCTCCACCTGCTTGAACTTGGGCGGCTCCACATGGCAATACCCCTCCTTGTCACACCAATGGAGGAAGGTGGTAAGGACCCGCACATAGCTGCTGATGGTGTTAGGAGACAACTCCTCCTTCCGCATCTCCACAATCATATCGTTGATGTGGCTCCGCCGCAGTTGCGCCAAAGGCATGGTAAGGTCCAAATGCCGCTCCATGCCGTTGAAGTGCTGCCGATAAGTGCGGCTCGTTTTTTCCGCCAGACCCCTTGCCGAGCAGTCCACCAGGAACAGGGCAAAAGCCCCCTCGATGGACAGTGAATTGTCCCTGCAAAGCGTCATTGGCATCTTGATTTTAGCCATAAAAGTGACCTCCTGACGACGCAAAAATCACCGAATCGTTAAGAGGTCACTCGTCTTGCAGAAAAATAGAAAAAACCCTTGGAAACCTTGTGTTTCCAAGGGTTTGGTGGAGACTGCTGGACTCGAACCAGTGACCTCCTGCGTGTGAAGCAGGCGCTCTAACCAGCTGAGCTAAGCCTCCAGATTGTCGGCAGCCCGTCAGGGCTGCCGAATGGTGACCCGTACGGGACTCGAACCCATGTTACAGCCGTGAAAGGGCCGTGTCTTAACCACTTGACCAACGGGCCGTCACAGTGAGCCGATCGAGGTGGTGGCGGGAGAGGCAGTGCCTCTCCCGCGATGGTAGCGGCACCTGGATTTGAACCGGGGACACTGCGGGTATGAACCGCATGCTCTAGCCAACTGAGCTATGCCGCCATATCACCTCGAACAGGCACGAATTAATATAGCATATCCTTGCCGCCTTGTCAACACTTTTTCACGCATTTTACCGCCAAAAAAGAGAAAGCCAAAGGGGCGCCGCTGGAGCGGCGCCCCTTTGGGTAACTCAGGTTTCGGCTTAATACATGCCGCCCTTGGGGAATTACGGTTTTCAAAAAGAGATACGTAGAGAAAAGGAGGGATATGTATTAAATTCTGTCATTTCTTTTCAATATTCTCTACGATAGTCTACATATCTTACCCGCTGAAAATGGTAAGTTTTATGGTAAGCAGACTAATGTTTTCGCAGGAAGCAAAAGGACTATAGATTGGAGACTGCCTTGCCAAATGCCTCTTCAACCGCTTGAAAGTCAACATGCGAATAGACATCTAATGTCACGCTGACATTGGAATGCCCCATAAGATATTGCAGGCTTTTTACATCGATCCCGGCTCGCTGCATATTGGTACAGAACGTATGGCGCAGCACATGAGGAGTTACACGCGGAAAAGATTTTCCGTACATCCTATTTATCTTTTCCTGCATTCCCCGCATATAGTTTTCCAAGTGCATAGCAACCTTTGGCATCCCGGATTTATCCAGGAAGAGAAAGCCGCTGTACCCATCTACCAGAGGTTCTACTGCTGGAGTCTGCCGGCTTGCCATAACACGCTTTAACGCCATGTAGACAAAATCGCTCATAGGAATACACCGAACACCGCTGCAGGTCTTAGGTGCTTTTACAAAATAAGGTTTTTCTGCTGTCCGACAGAGTTGGTGGTTGATAAAGATGAGCTTTTTTTTGAAGTCCACGTCTTTGCTGGTAAGACCGTATAACTCACTGACCCGCAATCCGGTGCCTATTAGAATCATTATATCGTCATAGTAATTATCCTGTCCGTTCTCCTGAATAAAACGAAGATAATCTTCCTGCTGCTGCTTGGTGAGTGCCGTTCTTTTCACCGCATCATCTGGAATAATATCGGACACCTTAAATTTGAACGGATTTTTGCGAATCATGTCATCATCGACAGCCATCTCGAAGGCAGGCCGTAGTACACTATGGTAGATAGAGATTGTGTTACGTTTACTTCCGGAATCGTGCAGATCAATGTAGAATCGTTTGGCATCAGACGGCTTAACATTTCTCACCTTCATCTGCCCAAACTCAGATTCCTTAATCCGGTTAATGACGGTTCCATAGGCCCGCTTCGTATTATGCCCAACATCGCGCTTCAGGTTCATATAGCGGTCTACCAAATCAGCTACTGGTATTTCACCGGCAGCATAGTCGATTCCATCGGCGAGGTCGCGTTGGATTGCGCTTTCCTTTTTCCGAAGATCTTCTAATGTTTTAGCGTAAATAGAATGCACTTGTCCATAACTATCTGTATAGCGATATTCATAAGTGCCATTTTTGCGCTGATTCTCACCTGTTTTCAATACTCGGCCATTTCTATCTTTGCGCCTTCCCAACACAATGCACACTCCTTTCCGGGAAAGCGCCCGATATGTATGATACATTTATCATAGCATACTCGGGCGCTTTTTGCCACTCAAATGGAATATTCACTTTGAAGATATGCCTCAAATGGTTCCCGCTTGATTAAGCGGCGATTTCCTACCCAAAGCACGTATTTCTCGCACTCTCTGGTATCTGTCATCTGCCTCAGCTTGTTGATGCCAATGTTATAGTAGGCAGATGCCTCCTCCAAAGTGAGATTAGCTTTATGCCAAATAGGGATCTCATGCGCCATGGAAAACACCTCACAACTGCTTTTCGTCCAGCAAGTAAGCCTGGAATACAGTGCCGTCTCCGATGATAAAACGGCCTGTTGCATCCTTGGGAATCTGTTCGGCGGCGTTGGTGCTGTCCAGTATGATTTGAGAAAGAACATTGTCGGCCCTACCGCACACCCGGAAATTTAGGTTGTTCTTGATTTGACCGGGAAGAATGCTGGCGTCCGGGCGCTGCGTGGCGAGGATAAGATGGATTCCAAATGCCCGTCCCAGGCGTGCAAGGGTGGCAAGTCTGCTCTCAATCTGGCCCAACCACTCCTTTTCTTCCTTACTCCTGCCTGCCTTGTCCAGCAACTCTGCGACCTCGTCACAGGCGAACACAATTCTAGGCAGGTTGTCCCCCGTAACATCATTGTATGTGTCAAGGTCAGAACACCCGGTTTCTGCCAACCGTTCTTTGCGGTACTCCAGCACCGCCACAATCTGCTCCAGTGTATAGAGCAAGTCTTTCTCGGTGAAGCACATCCGACATTTTTGACGCCAGACATTGGGGAAGTCCACGCCACCCTTGAAATCAGCTATGTAGACTTCTGCTCCTTTGCGAAGTGACTGCATGAGCAGCAGTTTCAGCAGTACACTCTTTCCGCTGCCCGTAGATCCGCCCAGCAGGATATGAGGGATATTTGCAAGGTTGACCGTCACCAGCCCTGTTAGGCTTTCTCCCAGCACCAAAACAAAACTATCCGGGGACAGGTACTTGTCTTTCCAGGGGAGCAGGGCCGGGAAATCACATTTCGCCGGGACGGCATAAACATGAATAAGTTTTCGCCCGTCCGCCCAAGTCATCTTTGCGATGGTAATATCCAGGGCCGTTTCAATCCTGGCCCGTTTGTCCTCCCACTCGCCCAGAGGTATTCCGCAGGGGTCAAACTCCCAGATTGTCAGCCGTGGGTTTGCCCTGTCCTGCCGCTTGGCTATGAGAGCAGGGGCCTCCCCAGCATGGTTGACAAGGCCCACTTTCTGCAGTCCCTCCTTTGCTGCTTTGCTGCCCCGGGGTGTTCCGAGGAGCGCCAGGAAAGCTAAAAGGCCGCCCACAGCATAAAGGGGAACCAAAAGGTTGATAGTCGCTTCCAGAATGGGTAAAAACATGCCATAGCTATCCAGGTCCCACAACCGCCCCCGGAATACCCAGACCAGCGAAGCGCACACCAGATAAGTTCCCACCAGCATAGCTTTGTAAGGAGTATGTCTTACAACCTCAAGCCCTGTTTTCATACGTTGGAGTAAGCGGTGGATTTCCGCCCGCTTGTGAATCGAATCTTTATCATTTCTTGTCATAGGGAAAGCCTCCTTTCTTGTGAATAATCGTGGAACCGTCCGGAAGGTACTCCACCACAGTGTGGATGCGGCGGAGAAATGCCTTCCAGGTTTCCGGCCTTGTCTGCTGTTCTGCCCAATATTGATTTTCTAGCGGCGAGTTGGATGTGATATATACTTTTGTGTAACAGGCCGTTTTGTCATTGTACCGAGCCGGGAGAAACAGAGGGTAAATATCAAGGTAGTTTAGCATATCCTCGATAGGAATTTGACTGCAGAACTCCTCGAATACCAGGACATCTTGCCCCGTGTAGCCGTCAAAGGAAATGCCTCTTGTGGACCGGTAGTTTGTCACCCGGTAAATACTCCTGGGATCGTTGGCGCTGTAGATGCTCCTTGTCTTTCCCACACCGCTAGCCCCGTAGAGATAGGTTACCTCCAAGGGCCTGTTCTCCACGGTGTACTTCTCGGCAGTCAAAGTCTGCCGTAACAGGTCAATATCATGGACACGAAAGGCCATAGCGGGATTATCGTCAATGATTTCCGTGGTGGTCAGACCGTCCCGAATATTCTGGACGAGCCTGAACATCTCCGGATGCTTCTCTGCCCGTTCCGGCGGAGCCTCACCCCATTCCTCGAATGTACCAGGTACCGAGGTTTCTGCCTTGTCGGTATCTGCCCACCGGCCTTCCTTGCGGATGTATTCCCGGTTTTCTTGCACTGTTCCGTATGCCTTTTCTATATGTGCCGTTGGAAAGCGGTTTTTGATGGTGGCAAAACGCACAGGAGATGGAGCATAGAAAAATAAGTGAGTGTGATATGTCCCGGTTGACGATATTTCATCAGCCATGCAGTAATAGGCTGGGGAGAACATATGTAAGATTTTCTGGATGCTGCTATGGTCCAATCCGGCCTCTGATGGATTGTTGATAACTAGCGCCCACTTTCGTGATTGGCTGTTGCTGCCCATGTAGAGCCTCCTTGTTTTGCTACATGCTACAATTGTCCCATAAGGGGTAATACTGACCCTTATGGGGGCGGCGCTGGCGCTGCCGCCGGGGGCATTCCCTTGAGGGGACTGCCCCAATCCCGGTTTGCCTCCCCAGCGCCGCCGAAACATCAGGATTTAGGATTTACAAAATGGACACCCGTGGCCCTTGCCCCTACCTGAGGCTGACCCTGGCTCCAATAGATGAATACCTCAAGGCCGTCAAAGCGCACTTCCGCATAGCCGTCCGGGGTGTCCATACGCTTTTCACCGTCAATGCGCACATTGACCTTGTCCAAGCCCTTGTCCGGCAGAGCCACCGTATAGCGGTAGCCAAGGACGGTATCCGTCCGCCGGTTGTTCTGATATTCATATGCCGGGGACACCTCCACCAGCCACAGCTTGTTCCCAAAGCTCTTGGGATCGATAATCAGGTCGGTAATCTTCATAGTTTTTCCTCCATTAATATTATGCGGGCGGTGGTTGGCCTGCCTGCCGCCCTGGTGATAAGACCACAAGTCCTTGTGTAGCTAAATAATACGCCACAGAACCCCACCTTGGATTTCAGTAATGAAATTCGGGTAAAAAAATTTCCGCCGCCCCATTGCTGCCTGGGACGGCGGTTTTTCATTCTTCACATGTGTTTCCCAGTAAGGGGAGTCCTTGTTCGGCCAATTTGCAGTTTACCACGGACACGCACCCGTCACACCGCTTTAACGCCTTGTCAATCTCGTACAGTTCGGGCCAAGCGAGATATCGCAGGTTATCCCGTTCTGCCGTTGTTTTTTTAAGGCCAAGGGCTAGCTGGTTAATGTCCTGTTCCGTCAGCCGTACCATTCCACTCCGCAAAATCCGGCTCAACCTGGCCTCTGGCATACAGCTTGCGGCTGCCAGTTCCTTTTGATTCATACCGAGATTTTGGAGGTCTTCTTGGATCTGCCTTGCCAGGGCAGATTGTTCGTTCTTTGCTGAACCAGGGCTTTGCTTCGGCGTCCTGTGAGCCAAAGCGGTTTCCCCTGGTTACAAAAAATTACCTATGTGGCTTATTGCCGGAGGTGGTCTGCTGATTGTTTGCGTTCAGATTGCCATGGCGAGAGAAAGAATATACCATAGCTACCACCTCCTCTCGTGAAACGCAGTTGGTGGATAATGACATTATCCACCTCCGGCGAAAAGCCCGTCCACGAAAGAGATTCCTGAGCGCAGTCCACAGACTGCGCCGATTTGTTAGTCCCGCAGGGTACTGGGTTGGCAAGAGCAGCAATCTTTTCCCACCTGCATTGGGATTACTCGGGCGTTACCGCCCACTTCGTGGGCTTCTGTGCCGCAAATAGAACGGCGCCCACTGTGGTTGCCGCTGAAAGCGGCGCTCTAATTAGTGTGCCTTGCTGCTGTCGACATCCATTCGCAGCAGATATAGGCAGGGATAGTATACCATAGATGAGCGAAGAAAACAACTACATGTTGAATTGTTTTCTACGAGGATTCTATCTATTGTGCCTCTACAATCCAGGTCGCGCTTAAAAGAGAGCCTGCTCCGTTTCATTCAGATAATCCATCTGTTTCGAAAATATGATTTAACTCCTCATTAGATACTGCGTGAAGCACTTTGTCGCGCACAGACATATCAGTGAGTTCCAGACGGACAAATCGACTTTTGCCGCCCTCACCAGTGCTCTTACGGATTAGCTGAATTCTGCCGAGACGTTCTTCGTTCTGCGCATATTCTGCCAGTGCCTTTGCCTTTGGCAGGTTATCCGCATACTGATTGCCGTGCGGCTCCAGCACGTCGATGACGTAATCCACCATCGGATCGTTTCGCACGATCAGGAAATCTGGGTAAAACGATTTCTTCTCACCGTTCATATCATACGGCAGGCACAGTGCCCAAGCTGCTCTTGACGGATTCCGCAGCCAGCAGAGGAAATCGCTTCTGTGCGATTCTTCTTCAATCAAATCGTATTCCCAACTGTTGGTGAGCTTGATTTTTGCGATGCCCGTCTCCGGAGACGCAAGCAGGTGATTATCGTATTCCCGGCCATCGGGATCCTCGCGGACAGTAATGTTTTCCGGGATCGCAAAAAGCTGTTCACTGACCTCAGCGCTGTCCGCCATAATGCGACGATATTCGCGCTTGCAGGTGTCAGATTTGTTGGCAATCGCAACACGGTATTTTCTGGAGAATTCCCGCAGCTTGTCCTTTGCGTATTCTCTGAGCTTTGCTCTGCAAGCATCGTCGGCAGCAAACAGGACACAATCGATCTTATGTGCGTTCGGATCGTCCTCATCATAATACCTGCCGCCGTAGATGTTCGGGAATCCGTATCTGCCGAGTCGGGCATCTGCATTGCGAACCTGCCGGTCGAGGTCTGTCTCCGACATCATAACGAGATTTCCCCAGTGTGTATCCTCCAGCGCGTGACCGAACGGGTCGAAGACCTGCACGGAAAGTTTGAATTCCAATACCTGTGTTGCCAGCGCATCATACCGTCCGCTCCGATGCAGATCATCCACGTAAGCGCGGATCATTCCGACAACATCGTCAATCACCTCATCACGTGCGCCCTGATAGACCATGTTGTGCGTAAGAAGCGTAGCCAGATTGAGCAGTGATTTCAGGTAATCGTTAATCTGATCCTGCCGAACAAAATAGGTAAGAAATCCCTTTGCATTGATGAAGTCAATGATCTCCACGCGGTCGAGCTCCGGTGTAAGTGTGAGCTGCTTGCCCTGCGGAATATCCTCCGGAGGATTGAGCGGCGTTTGCTGTCCACCAGCCGAGATTGGAACAGTCGCTGTCTGTGGTGGTACATACTCCGGCGCGCCGCTGCCGCTATTGGGTATGGTAGGAACTATCGTTGGCACATCCATTTCACCTGCAGAAGTTGACACTGCAGCCGTGTCATGCTGCGTTTCTCCACCGGGGATATCGAATATGCTCATCTGATTCGGATTGGGCGTCACCGGCCTTTGGCGTCCCGGTGTGTGTACCGTCCATGTAAAAAACGTGGGCTCCTCCAGCGATTCACCGTTGATCTCGGTGGGGATGTCGCCGCCCTCGTTCGACTGCAGTTCCTCTACAACCTTTTTGACCGTGTCCTTATTGAAATGGGGCAGGTACAGCTTAACGTCGTTCAAGAACTCATCGCGGGCAATGCTCCGCTGCAACGGAGTACGCACCATTCTGCCGAAAAGCTGGGCAATATATGTAGGATCGTTACGCACGGCAAATGACATCATGGTCTCCGCTCTGGGGCAATCCCAACCGGTGGAAAGCGCTTCCTTGAAGAAAACCACCCTGATCCGATGATCGTCTGCGATCTCAGACGCCTTAACATACGGGATGTGCAGCCCGTTTAGCTCGACCGTCGCACCTTCACCGAAGCAATGAACGACCTCGCCTTCTTTGAAACGGATCCCTGCTTTTTCTTCGATCTTGGCAAGCACATCTTCCAGATTTGTATCCGAGAGCGCGCCTCCGCTGCCCTGACACACCTGCACCACCAGCACGGGATCCACGTTTGGGGAATGCTGCTCCACGGTATACTGCCGCCAGCGGGTGCATTTCTTCAGCCATTCCTCAACTGCTGCTTCCAGCAGAACAATATCATTGTTCCTTGCGGGATCGTCGGGATAAGTGATGACGATTCTGTCCTTCAGCAGACCGGAACCGCGCACTTCGTCGGCTGTGACAACGTATTTCTGCAAGCCAACGTTTGCGGTATTGCCGATCAGAGTGTTGAATCGTTCCGCTGTAGCGCTGATGCCGAGCACAACCGGCATGGAACGCATTTTGCGTCTGATCCCGTTCTCGGTATATTCATATCCTTTGATGAAGCGCTGCATGATCGTGGTATCGGTGCCCGCTTCGCGCTTGGATTTCGCGCCGCGGTGCGCCTCATCGATGATGAAATATAGCCGGTCAGCTTTGTTCTGGATCGTATTATCCAGCGTTTCCCAGATCGTATACTGCCGACCATCGGAATGCTGCGTCAGCTTACCGTTTCTGCTGATCTTCTGGGTATTCAGAAAATAGATATGCCCGTCCTCCAGCATTTCCATATCGAAGGATTTCTCCGAAATGGTCACGCACTGTCCGAAACGCAGCTTATCGGTCTTCAGTTCTATTTTCTGCTTCGACTGCGCGTTCAGCTCCGGAGAGTCGGAAAGCCAGACAAAAATCGCCTCCGGCTGCTCGTCAAAAGTTGTCCCGTCGGCAAGTGTCATGCCGAAATAGATGTCTTCGATCAGGGCAGCGGCAATGATGGTCTTGCCCGCGCCGGTAGGCGCCTGCAGCGAGACCACCTGCGTTTTCTGCCTGCGGCGATAGGTATCCAGCGCGTCGGCAATGTCCACGCGCAGTTCTTTAACGGCTTTGTCTTGGAAGGATATTAAGTTCACTTTCATCTTGCGTTCCTCCCTGCGTTGATGCGGAAATTATCAAGGTAATCACGGTATAGCTGATAGGTCGTCTTGCCCGGCAGCGCCGCTGTCATGGCGGCGAAACCCGCTTCGTAATCAGTCACGATGTACACAACGTCGATCTCCGGATATTCAGAGAGCTGCTCGGCAAAGGCACCAAAACTGTTTTCGTCGTTCAGGATCGCCATCCGGTTTTCCGGCAGGATCAGCATATTTGGCACCCCTTCATCGACGGCGGGGCATGGGCCAAGTGCGCCTGCCTTCATCCACAGCGTGGAGAGTAATTCCTTGAACTGCCTGCCGAGGGAAACCTTCGTCTTATCAAGGAACCCGAGCTGGAAGAACGCGGCGTTGGCCTTGAAACCGTCCGCCATCTTAATTGTTGGCGTATCTGGATAATCCGGTATGTTTTTTGCTTTTTTGTAATAACCCTTCTTGTCCTCGGCGGGAACATATTCTTCATGATAATTCCCATAATCACCTTGTAGTGGGGAGCCCTTATAGTCTGTTCCTTTTATAGTGTTAACCGTGCGCGGCCATGTAACGTATCGGGCAATGCCAAGCTTGATCCATTCCGCATCTCCAGGATGATAGCCATGCGCAGTCAACGATTTTGCTTCTGCCTCAGAAACCTCGTTATTTGTGACCATGATGCAGCGTCGATGGCCTCCGTCTTCTGCATTCATGAGATTAATCGCATGGAGCGTCGTACCGGAACCAGCGAAAAAGTCAACGACCAAAGCGTCCGGCTTGTCTGCTACAAAAAAGCGAATAGTGTCTCTAACGGCATATACAGATTTGGGAAAATCAAATTTCTTTGGCCCGATTATCTTGTTTAGCATCTGTGATCCATGGTATGTCGCATCATGATATTCAATGTTCCATTGCGAGCCGGGTACATACTCTCTTGAGTACTCACTTGCATCGACTATTACAGTACCGCTACGCTCATCATATCCAATCAGTTCAACTTCTCCATCTTCGATTTTGTTAATGCTTCCCCTTTTAAGATAAGAAATCGGGATAGTATTTTCTTTAATTTTTCCGATTTTTATATAGCCTTTACTTTGACGCGACATAACTTCTGCTTGTGATATTTGCCAATTGCCCTCAACCCCGGATTCTTTTATAGGCCAAAGATAAATATACCCGTCCCTATACTCAAGAGGTGCCGCAGGGTGCTCACTGATAGGGAGCGCTTCTCCGGCTCCAGTGATTCTCGATCCATCCTCAGTGAAAATGATAGGATAAAAAAGATTGGGCCGGTCGGTTCGCAAGTCATTCGTGCCACTTCTGCGCAGCTGAGACCAAACAATTCCTTTTGAGGCTGCACTTTCTTTTGTACCAAGTGCCCACTGATTAGGGAGCGCAATTGGAGTCACAGCAGCAGAACCAATTCTTACAAAGAAAATAAACTCATTTACTCTATAGAAAGCACCGGCTCTGGCTACGCCTTTCTGCGCAATAACAGAAGAAATCATCTGAATATCTGCATCAGCAAACATTTCCTCCAGCAGGCAGCCGAGATGCAGATATTCTTTTTCATCAATAGTCACGATCAAAACGGAGTCCTTCGGATTGAGCAGGCGCTTTGCAATTTTCAAACGCTTCTGCATGAAAGAGAGCCACTTGCTGTGCCGATAGGAATCCGAGCCGTCCACATAATCGTTGTTGTATTTCCAGTCACGTGCGCCCGTGTTATAAGGCGGGTCGATGTAAATACAGTCCACCTTGCCCGCGTACAGGTATTCCAGCAGTTGGAGCGCGTGATAGTTGTCGGCCTCAATCAGCGTATGCCAAAGGTCGCTGTCCGGCGCGTTGCACACGCTGTCCAACGGTTTCAGATAGGGATAGATCGGCTCACCAAACTCGGCAATGCAGACCAAATCATCCACGGCGAATTCAGTGGTTTCCGTCCTGTCTTTGTTCAAGCACAGCGCCTTGCCGTCCTCAATCTTGAGTACAGTATAGAAATCGCTGACCTTCCCGGTTTTCAAAGAAACCTTTGCACTCTTTTTTACCGGGATGTCATACAGAGGGGTGCACTCCGGCAAATGCTCCTCGAATACCAAGCCGAATTTCTTCTGCTTGGCCAGCTTGTCCGCTGCCGCCTGAATCTCTGCCCGGAGCTCCGGATTATCTATCTTTTGAATCAGTTCATTCAATGCTGCCATATCACCATCTCCTTACCCTTGCACCGCAAGCAAGTCATTCAGCGTTTTGCGTATTATGTCCAGCTTTGCCGGATTGTCTTTAATGAGCCTTGCTATGTCTGCCGGGATATCGCTGCGACCTTCTGCTGCCAGATCATACAACCGTTTACGCCGAAAACCGTCAGCGCCAGTCTTTTCATCCAGTACAGCTGCAATCTTATCCTGAAGCGTAGTTGGAGGGGGCGTGGCTGTCAGTAGATCGTAGAAATATGGTTTTTTAATCCCGACTGCGGTGTAAAACTCTTCTTGTGACATTCCTGCTCTTTTGATCTCTCTGACCAAGTATTCGCCGAATGCCGTTTTTTGCCGATGATTCATACGCCCACCTCCTTTGCGATTAGTATGTACGTTTACATACTAACATACTTAAAAAATAAATCAAGACAAATATAAAGTTTTTTCAGTCCACAGATAGATGACGGCCAAAAACTATTTTTGCGGGAGGGATAAACAGAATAAAACGCCGCTGCCTGTAAATCACAGACAGCGGCGTTCATACATATTAGGCGCTTTTCCTTTGCAATTGTCGTAAGTTTATCGTAAATTCGCGGCTGTACCTCTGGCAATCGCTTGCGTCCCAATGGATTCAGACTATTGCTTAATACATGCCGCCCATGTCGCCCATGCCGGGTGCAGGGGCGGGAGCGGGGGGCTGGGGCTTGTCGGCCACCAGGCTCTCGGTGGTCAGCACCATGCCGCTGACGGAGGCGGCGTTCTCCAGGGCGCTGCGGGTCACCTTGGCGGGATCCACGATGCCGCCGGCGATCATGTCGCAGTACTCCTCCCGGTAGGCGTCGAAGCCGTAGCCCACCTTGCCGCTGGAGCGTACCTTCTCCAGAATCACGGAGCCATCCAGCCCGGCGTTGGCGGCAATCTGGCGGATGGGCTCCTCCAGGGCCTTGGCCACGATCTGCACGCCGGTCTTCTCATCGCCCTCCACGTCCTTCAGCAGGGCGTTGATGGCGGGAATCACGTTGACGAAGATGGTGCCGCCGCCGGCCACGATGCCCTCTTCCACGGCGGCCTTGGTGGCGTTCAGCGCGTCCTCAATGCGGAGCTTCTTCTCCTTCATCTCGGTCTCGGTGGCAGCGCCCACCTTGATGACGGCCACGCCGCCGGCCAGCTTGGCCAGCCGCTCCTGCAGCTTCTCCTTGTCGTAGTCGCTGGTGGTCACGCCGATCTGGGCGCGGATCTGGGCCACACGGTCACGGATGGCCTGGGCGTCGCCCATGCCGTCCACGATGATGGTGTTCTCCTTGGTGACCTTGATCTGGCGGGCGCGGCCCAGCATGTCAAGGGTGGCGTCCTTCAGCGTCAGGCCCAGCTCCTCGCTGATGACCTGGCCGCCGGTGAGGATGGCGATATCCTGCAGCATCTCCTTGCGGCGGTCGCCGAAGCCGGGGGCCTTGACGCACACCACGTTCAGAACGCCCTTGAGGCGGTTCACCAGCAAGGTGCTGAGGGCCTCGCCCTCCACGTCCTCGGCGATGATGAACAGCTTCTTGCCGCTCTGCAGCATCTGCTCCAGCAGGGGCAGGATGTCGGAGATGACGGAGATCTTCTTGTCGGTAATCAGAATGTAGGGGTCATCCACGATGGCCTCCATCTTCTCCATATCGGTGGCCATGTAGGGGGTGATGTAGCCCCGGTCAAACATCATGCCCTCCACCACTTCGCTGTACGTCTCCGCGGTCTTGGACTCCTCGATGGTGATGACGCCGTCGGCGGACACCTTCTCCATGGCCTCGGCGATCAGCTTGCCGATGGCCTCGTCGCCGGAGGACACGGTGCCCACCCGGGCGATGTCCTCGGTGCCGTTCACAGGCTTGCTCTGGGCGCGAATGGCCTCCACGGCGGCGTTCACGGCCTTGGCCATGCCCTTCTTCATCACCACGGGGTTGGCGCCGGCGGCCAGGTTCTTCAGGCCCTCGCGGACCATGGCCTGGGCCAGCAGGGTAGCGGTGGTGGTGCCGTCGCCGGCCACGTCGTTGGTCTTGGTGCTGACCTCGCGGACGAGCTGGGCGCCCATGTTCTCAAAGGGGTCCTCCAGCTCGATCTCCTTGGCGATGGTCACGCCGTCGTTGGTAATCAGCGGCGTGCCGAACTTCTTGTCCAGCACCACGTTGCGGCCCTTGGGGCCCAGGGTGACCTTAACGGTATCGGCCAGCTGGTTGACGCCGGCCTCCAGTGCCTTGCGGGCTTCCTCGCCCCGCAGAATCATCTTAGACATACGTATTGCCTCCTAAAGTTGCAATTTAATTCAGAAAATCCTCTCCGCCGCAACAAATTAAACTTATTTTTGCCGCGGCGTGTACGTGGCAAAAATACCACGACCCAAGCGCCTTGGGCGCGTTCACCAGCCCGCAGACCGGTGGTGGGGAATCTAAAGGGGGAGCGAAGCTCCCTCTTTAAGTAACTCACTCCACAATGGCCAGAATATCGCTCTGCTTGACCACGATGTACTCCACCTCGTCCAGGGTCACCTTGGTGCCGGAGTACTTGTCGGTGATCACCTTATCGCCGGGCTTGACAGCCATGGTCACGGTCTTGCCGTCCACGGTGCCGCCGGGGCCTACGGCGATCACTTCCGCCACAGAGGGCTTCTCCTTGGCGCTGCCGGTGAGGATGATGCCGCTCTTGGTGGTCTCCTCCGCCTCGGTCATCTTCAGCACGACCCGGTCAAACAGCGGTGTCAGTTTCATAATGGGATGCCTCCTTATATCCATTTAATAAAAAACAAAAATCAACGTTAGCACTCAAAACGCCGGAGTGCTAACGTTGATTATCATATCACAATTTCCTTGATTTGCAAGGGGGAAAAAGGAAAAAATCCAAAAGTTCACAAAATGATTAAATTTACCCTCCCCGCCGCCGGGTCAAGGGAGGGCGGCAGGTCAATGGCGGCGCAGACGCCTCACCGGGCGGTGGCGTTGCAGTCGCACCCGGCGGGGCCGAAGAACCGCAGCGGGTGGTCCGCCAGGCGGATGGTCACGTCGTCGGAGGTGATGCACTCGCCGTCGAGACAGGTGGTGATGTCCGCCTTGTCCGATGTGATGCGGATTTCCCTGGCGTTGACGCACTGGGCAAATTGGGGGAAGCGGCGGTATTCGCCGTTGGAATAGGGGCCGATAAACCGCAAAAAGGCGGGCCGGGAGATTTTCTTCACCACCAGCGTGTTCAGCACGCCGTCGTCCATCCGGGCCTCCGCCACCGGCATAAAGCCGCCGCCGTAGTACCGCCCGTTGCACACCGCCACCACCGCATAGTCCCCCTCGGCGGCCACGCCGTCCAGCGTCACCGTCCAGTGGGAGGCGATGGCGCGGAACAGGAAGTTCACCACCAGGCTGGCCACGTAGCTGCCCTTGCCGTTCAAAAGGGGGCTTTCCGAGTATTTGTGCACGTCCTGGGCCACCCGGGCGTCCAGGCCGGAGCAGGCGATGGTCAGGGCGTACCGCCCGTTGACGGAGATGGCGTCCATCTCCTGCACCGGGCTGTCCCACAGGTTCTCCGCGTCGGAGAACAGGGCCGCGGCGTCGCCGAAATTCCGCAGGAAATCGTTGCCCGTCCCCACGGGGATCACCGTCATGGCGGCGTTGGGGAAGCCGATGACGCCGTTGGCCACCTCGTTGGCGGTGCCGTCGCCGCCGCAGGCGTAAAAACGCAATTCTTCGCCGCTGCGGCACAGCTCCCTCGCCAGCTCAATGGCGTGGCCCTGCCGCCGGGTGAGGATGCACTGCACGTCCAGTCCGTGGTTTTTCCGCAGCGCCTCCGCCATGTCGTAAATCCGCCGGGTGCTGTCGGTTTTCCCGGCGTTGGGATTGATAATGAAAACGTGTTTCATGCCGCCGCTCCTCTCATACATTGCCGTACATAAATAGATCGCATCTGATCATGCCGTTGTATAGCTTCCGCTTCTTCTGGGCGGGCCGCCCGAAGCTGCGCTCAAACTCCGTGTGGCTGCTGAGCACCAGCGTCCGCCAGCCCTCCGGCAGATGCTGCCACATCCGGCCCAGGTCACGGTACAGCGCCTCCGCCTCCTGCTTTTCCAGCAGCCGTTCGCCGTAGGGCGGGTTGGTCACCAGCTGGCCGTAGGGGCTGTCCCGGTGGAACTGCCGCATGTCCGCCACCTGGAAGCGCACCGTGTCCTCCACCCCGGCCTTCACCGCGTTGGCCCGGGCGATGTCCACCGCCCGGGGGTCGATGTCGCCGCCCCAGATGTCGTACGTTCCGTGGAACTCCTTGTCCTGGGCCTCGTCGCAGGCGTCCATCCAGGCCCGGCCTGGGATAAAGCCCCAATGCTGGGCGTCAAACCGCCGGTCAAGGCCCGGCGCCCGGTTTTTGGCAATCAGCGCCGCCTCGATGGGAATGGTGCCGCTGCCGCAGAAGGGGTCGCAGAAGGGGTCCTTGCCCCGGAAGCGGCTGAAGGTCACCATGGCCGCCGCCAGCGTCTCCCGCAGCGGCGCCTCCACGCCCACAGCCCGGTAGCCCCGCTTGTACAACCCCTCGCCGCTGCTGTCCAGGCCGATGGACACCCTGTCCTTAAAGATGGCGAACCGCACCTGGTATTTCGCCCCCGTCTCCGGCAGCGTCTCCATGCCGTAGGCACCGCCCAGGCGGCTGGCCATGGCCTTTTTGATGATGCTCTGGCAGGCGCTGACGGCGTGGAGCTGGCTGTTGATGCTGTATCCCTTCACCGGGAAGGCGGCGTCACGGGGCAGATAGTCCTCCCAGGCCACCGCTCGGGTGCCCTGGAACAGCTCTTCAAAGGACCGGGCCTCAAATTCCGCCAGCACCACCATCACCCGTGCGCCGCAGCGCAGGTTGATGTTGAGCCTGGCGCAGTCCTCCGCCGTGCCGTGGCAGAGCACCCGCCCGTTCTCCACCTGCACGTCCCGCAGGCCCAGCCGCTTCACCTCGTCGCCCACCGGCTTTTCCAGCCCCAGCAGGCAGGGAATGTAATAGGTAAACATACTTTGCACCTCGTTTTTTACTATCCCAAAGTATACGCAACTTCGCCCCAAAACGCAACTGCAAAAATACGGTGGAAATCCATCCGCCTATGGGGTATAATAGTGGGGCAAAGCACGGCCCACCGCCCATGTAAACCTGAGGTTGCGGCGAAATTTCGCCCTTGGCAACTTCAAGTTGGTGGACGCCGGGGCAAAAATGGCGTATTCTGTGGCCAAAGAGAAACGGAGGGAAGCACATGGCCTTTGCCCAGCAGTTACAGGAGGTGCGCCGCGCCGCGGGCCTGACCCAGGAGGAGTTTGCCGCGGCGCTGCAAGTCTCCCGCCAGTCGGTGAGCAAATGGGAGTCCGGCCGGGGCTACCCGGAGATAGAGAAGATTCTCTATATCTGCAACCGCTTCGGCGTCACGCCCAATGCGCTCTTCGCCCAGGAGGTGCCCGGCGCATCCGGCGGCCCCCTGGCGGCGGCGCCCGATACGCCCCCTACCCCGGCGGCGCTGCCGGACAAGTCGCTGCATGGCTCCCTCTCCGCCTTTCTCGCCAACCTGTCGCCGAAGAACAAGGCCGCCATCGCCGCCGGCGTTGTCGCCGCCGCGGTGCTGAGCCTGCTCATCGGCCTGTTTCTGAAAGGAGGCACCAATGACATGACTCTTTACATCTGGATCGGCCTCATCGTGGTGTTCGGCATTGCCGAGGCCGCCACAGCGGGCCTGGTGTCCATCTGGTTCGTGCTGGGCAGCGTGGCGGGTCTGGTGGCCGCGGTGTGCGGCGGCAACATCTGGGTGCAGGTGGCCGCGTTCTTCGTGGTGTCCATCGCCGCCCTGATTGCCACCCGTCCCCTGGTGAAGCGCTGGAGCCAGCGCACCGTCCGCCCCACCAACCTGGACCAGGTCATCGGCCAGACCGCCCGTGTCACCGAGGCCATCGACAATACCGTGCCCCGGGGCGCGGTGTACGTCCAGGGCAAAACCTGGACAGCCCGCAGCGAAAGCGGCGACCCCATCCCCGCCGACACCCTGGTCACCGTGGCGCGCATGGAGGGCGTCCGCCTGTTCGTCCGTCCCCAACACATCAGTGAGTAAATAAAAGGAGGAAAATGTTATGGGTCCCATCATTGCGTTAATCGTTCTCATCGTGCTGATTCTGGTGGTCGTGGTCAGCAACATCCATGTGGTGCAGCAGTCCCGTGCCTACGTGGTGGAGCGCCTGGGCGCCTTCCACAGCGTGTGGGGCACCGGCCTCCACGTGAAGCTGCCCTTCATTGAGCGGGTGGTGAAAAAGGTGAGCCTGAAAGAGCAGGTGGCCGACTTCGACCCCCAGCCCGTCATCACCAAGGATAACGTCACCATGCAGATCGACACCGTCATCTACTTCCAGATCACCGACCCCAAGCTGTACACCTACGGCGTGGAGTACCCCATGAACGCCATTGAGAACCTCACCGCCACCACGCTGCGTAACATCATCGGCGACATGGAGCTGGATCAGAGCCTCACCTCCCGCGACGTCATCAACGCCAAGATGCGCTCCATTCTGGACGAGGCCACCGACCCCTGGGGCATCAAGGTCAACCGCGTGGAGCTGAAAAACATCCTGCCGCCCCGCGAGATTCAGAACGCCATGGAGAAGCAGATGAAGGCCGAGCGCGAGCGCCGCGAGGCCATCTTGCAGGCCGAGGGCCAGAAGCAGAGCCAGATTCTGGTGGCAGAGGGCGAGAAGCAGTCCGCCATTTTGAAGGCCGACGCCGCCAAGCAGGCCAAGATCATGGCCGCCGAGGCCGAGGCCACCGCCATCATGAAGGTGCAGCAGGCCCTGGCCGACTCCATGAAGCTGCTGAACGAGGCCGCCCCCAACGACCAGGTCATCAAGCTGAAGGCCCTGGAGGCCATGCAGAAGGTGGCCGACGGCCAGGCCACCAAGATCATCATCCCCAGCGAGATCCAGGGCCTTGCCGGCCTCGCCGCCTCCGCCCAGGCCCTGCTGGGGGAGGATAAGAAGTAATGGCCAAGGATAAGCGCTTCACCAAGGTCTATGCCCAGGGCGCCCTGGGCGGCGTGGAGATTTGGGTGGACACGGAGACCTCCGTCCAGTACCTCTTCGCCCAGTCCGGCTACGCCGGCGGCCTGACGGTGCTGGTAGACCAGGAGGGCAAGCCCCTGCTCTATAAGCCCGACCGCCAAAAGAGCAGCCCGGAGCTATAATTTCAAAAAGACATCCCGCCCCACGGCGGGATGTCTTTTGCTTGCCGTAATAAAGCAAGGCTCCCCACAACACCGTAGGGGCGCTTCACGAAGCGCCCGCCCCCCGCCTTCCCCTCGGGGGGAAGGTGTCGGCGAAGCCGACGGATGAGGGGGCGACCACGCACCCAACGCCGCCTTTCCTCAACCCCGCCCCCCGGCAAAGGCGGGACACACAGGTCCCGCCCTACGCGAAAGAAACCACGTTTTGCCGTAGGGCGGGACGACCCGGCCCGCCGTCCCCGGTGACGAATTTGATTAAGCGCCCGTTGGCCGCGAATGACCACCGTTCCCTCGTAGGGGCGGGACTCTGCTCCGCCCGAAAACCCGGCGGCAATAACCAAACCCGCCCGTTGGCGTCAAAAAACTGCCGATTCTCTCCGTAGGGGCGCTTCACGAAGCGCCCGCATGACGGCGTCGACAAGCAGCGGGGGAGGGTGGGTGGCAAATGGTGGCATTAAAACGCCCCGCCTTCTCCTTGGGGAGAAGGTGGCACGGCCAAAGGCCGTGACGGATGAGGGGGCGACGACCGCCAACTTACCGTATACCCCCGCCCCCGAAAAAAGGAACCGCCGCTGATGCGGCGGTTCTTTTTTACACAATACGCGCAGTCTTGCCCTCACAGCCAGCTCTGGTCAAACCCATAGGGCAGCAATTCCCGCAGGGCGAATTTCTTGGCCTCGCCCTTGCCGTTGAGGCAGATGACCTCCATCTCCGGGGCGAACTCCATCATCACCTGGCGGCAGGAGCCGCAGGGCACGCAGTAGTCCTCCGACCGGCCCGCGATGGCGATGCGCACGAAATCCCTGTGCCCCTCGCTCACCGCCTTCACGATGGCGGTGCGCTCGGCGCAGATGGTGCAGCCGTAGGCGGCGTTTTCAATGTTGCACCCGGTGAACACGGTGCCGTCGCTGCACTCCAGTGCGGCCCCCACCGGGAAGTGGGAATAGGGGATGTAGGCCATGTCCAGCATCTCGATGGCCTTCTGGCAAAGCTCTTTTTCCGTCATGGGTACCACTCCTTCCGTTTTCCCTATTGTACGCCGCTCGGCCCCATTCGTCAACCCAGCTCCGCCTGCCCGGTGTACAGCTGGTAGTACCGTCCCTTCTGGTCCAGCAGCGCCTGGTGGTCGCCCCGCTCGATGATGCGGCCCTGCTCCAGCACCAGAATGGCCTGGGCGTTCCGCACGGTGGAGAGGCGGTGGGCGATGACGAACACCGTCCGGCCCTCCATCAGGTGATCCATACCCTTTTCAATCATTTTCTCCGTCCGGGTGTCGATGGAGGAGGTGGCCTCGTCCAGCACCAGCACCGGCGGATCGCTGACCGCCGCCCGGGCGATGGCCAAAAGCTGCCGCTCGCCCTGGCTCAAAGAGCCGCCGTCGGCGGTGATCACCGTGTCGTACCCCTGGGGCAGGTGGCGGATAAAGGTGTCGGCGTTGGCCAGCCGGGCCGCCGCCCGCACCTCCTCGTCGGTGGCGTCCAGCTTGCCGTAGCGGATGTTGTCGGCAATGGTGCCGGTAAAGAGGTGGGTGTCCTGCAATACCACGCCCAACGACCGCCGCAGGGAGTCCTTGTCGATCTCCCGGATGTCAATGCCGTCGTAGGTGATGGTGCCCTGCTGGATGTCGTAGAAGCGGTTGATGAGGTTGGTAATGGTGGTCTTTCCCGCGCCGGTGGAGCCCACGAAGGCGATTTTCTGCCCCGGCTCGGCCCACAGCGACACGTCGTTCAATACCACCTTTTCCGGCACGTAGCTGAATACCACGTTGTGCAGCCGCACGTCGCCCCGCAGCTCCACCAGGCTGCCGTCGGGCCGCTTCCAGCCCCACCGCCCGGTGCGCTCGGTGGTCTCCCGCAGGGTGTCGCCGCCCTTTTCCAGCCTCACGATCACCGTCTTGCCCTCATTTTCCTCGGAGGGGGTGTCCATCACGGCGAACACACGCTCCGCGCCGGCGATGGCCGCCAGCATGGTGTTCACTTGCTGGCTCAGCTGCGCCACCGGCTGGCCCACCTGCCGCACGTACAGCAGGTACGCCCCCAATGAGCCCACGTCGAACATGCCGCCGATGGCGAGAAGCCCGCCGATGCAGCAGGTGACGGCGTAGTTGATTTTGCTCAGGTTGCCCATGGCGGGCATCATGGACCCGGCGTAGGCCTGGGCCGACACGGCGGCGTCCCGGTAGGTGGCGTTCAGCTCCCGGAAGTGGCGGATGGCCTTCTCCTCGTGGTTGAACACCTTGATGACCTTCTGGCCCTCAATCATCTCCTCGATGTAGCCGTTGAGGGCGCCCAGGGCCGCCTGCTGCCGCTGAAAATTCACCCGGCTCCGTCCGCCCACGGTCTTCACCACAAAGCCCATCATAAACAGGAAGAAGAACGTGATCAGCGTCAGCAGCCAGTTGAGGTACAGCATCATGGCCACCGTGGCGATAAACGTAATGGTATTGGAGATGATGTTGGCAAAGCTGTTGTTGATCAGCTCGCTGACCGTGTCGATGTCGTTGGTGAACCGGCTCATCAAATCGCCGGACTGGTGGGTGTCGAAATATTGCAGCGGCATGGTCTGCAATTTGGCAAACAGATCCTTTCGGATGGCCGCCACAGACCGC
Source organism: Oscillospiraceae bacterium (assembly GCA_902765025.1). Classification (GTDB taxonomy): domain Bacteria; phylum Bacillota; class Clostridia; order Oscillospirales; family Oscillospiraceae; genus Vescimonas. Next base: position 14,983 of record CACWYC010000016.1, on the reverse strand, counting down.
TGGGAGATATGCACCATGATCCGGGCGTAGGTGTAGGAGCAGATGGCGGACAGGGCAAACAGCCCGCCCTGCAACAGCAGCATCCGCAGCAGCCCCTTGAAGTTGCCGGGAATCACGTAGTCGTTCAAAATGGGCTTGAGCAGATAGCTGGTGGCCACGCTGGCCAGGGAGCTGACCGCCAGGCAGACTACCACCAGCACCAGCGCCCCTTTGCTCTTCACCACGTATTGCAGCAGCCGCTTCACCGTGCCGCCCATGTTCTGGGGCCGCTGGAAGCCGTGCCGGTTGGGGCCGCCGCCCCGGGGAGCCTTATTGTCAGCCATCGATGCTCACCCCCTCCTGTTGCGATTGGTACACTTCCTTGTAAATCGGGCAATTTTCCATCAATTCCCCGTGGTTGCCCAGTCCCACAATGGCGCCGTCGTCCATCACCACGATGATGTCCGCGTCCATCACGGAGTTGACCCGCTGGGCGATAATCAGCTTGGTGGTGTCCGGCAGCATGGAGCGGAAGCCCTCCCGGATTTTGGCGTCGGTGGCCGTGTCCACAGCGGAGGTGCTGTCGTCCAGAATCAAAACCTTTGGTTTGCGGAGAATGGCCCGGGCGATGCAAAGCCGCTGCTTCTGTCCGCCGGACACGTTGGTGCCGCCCTGCTCAATGTGGGTGTCGTACCCGTCCGGCATCTTGTCGATAAACTCGTCGGCGCAGGCCAAATGGCAGGCCGTCCGCAGCTCGTCGTCGGTGGCGTTCTCGTTGCCCCACCGCAGGTTTTCCGCAATGGTGCCGGAGAACAGCGTGTTCTTTTGCAGCACCATGGACACCGCATCTCGCAGCGCCTCCATGGTGTAGTCCTTCACGTTGCGCCCGCCCACGGCCACGCTGCCCTCTGTGACCTCGTACAGCCGTGGGATCATGCTCACCAGCGTGGTTTTGGCGCTGCCGGTGCCGCCCAAAATGCCCACCGTGGCCCCGGAGGGGATGTGCAGGTTGATGTCCCGCAGGTTCCACCCTTCGGCGGTGGGGTGGTACTTAAAGTACACGTGGTCGAAGTCGATCTGCCCGCTTGCCACGGCAAGACCGGTCTCGGCGGTGTCGTTGGTGATCTCCGGCTGCTCGTCCAGCACCTCCACAATGCGCCTTGCGCAGGCGATGGACCGGGTCAGCATCATCATCACCATGGACACCATCATCAGGCTCATCAAAATCTCGCTGGAATAGGTGAAAAAGGCCATCAGATCGCCGGAGAGCATGGTGCCCTCATACACGTAGTGGCCGCCGATCCAGGTCAGGGCGATGATGGTGCCGCCCATCAGCGTCATCATAATGGGCATGAACGTCACCACGAAGCCGAAGGCCCGCTCCGCCGTCTCACGGAGCTGGGTGTTCCGGGCGTCGAATTTCTCAATCTCCCGGCCCTCCCGCACGAAGGACTTCACCACCCGGATGGCGTTCAAATCCTCCTGCACCACCAGGTTCACCGCGTCGGTGCTCTTTTGCAGCGCCGTGAAAAACGGCCCCACGTACCGCACCACGATCAGCACCAGCACCACCAGAATGGGGATGCTCACCAGATACACCTGGCTCAGCTGCAAGCTGGTGCGCAGCGCCAACACCATGGCGGTAATCAGCATCACCGGGGCCCGCACCGTAATGCGCATGCCCATAAACAGCATCATCTGCACGGCGGACACGTCGCTGGTCAGCCGGGTGATGAGGCTGGCGGTGGAAAAATGCTCAATGTTGGCGAAGCTGAAGCGCTGCACCTGCTCATATTCCGCCCCCCGGATGTTGGCGCCGAAGCCCATGGCGGCCTTGGAGGCGAACACCGCCGCCCCGATGCCGCCGCCCAGCGCCAGCAGCGAGAGGATCACCATCTTCACGCCGGTGGCCAGTATGTAGGCCCGGTCGCCGCCGGCGATACCCACGTCCACGATGTCGCTCATGGCCCGGGGCAGCAGCAGCTCCAGCACCGCCTCCGCCACCGAGCAGGCCACACCCAGCAGAATCCAGATGCGGTATCCCTTTGTATATACGGCCAGCTTGCGAATCATTGGCCTTCCTCCTTTCCCGCCAGACGCTGCGCCAGTCGCAGCAACAGCTGCCGCAGCGTGTCCAGCTCCTCGGGCGTAAAGCCCTGTTCCATAAAGTCGTTGTTTTCCGCCACGATGGCGCGGAACGCGTCGTAAAACGCCGCCCCCTGCTCCGTCAGCGTGAGAATGCGGCACCGCCCGTCGGCGGCGCTGCTTTGGCGGCGCAAAAACCCCTTTTCCTCCAGCCGGGTCACGATGCCGTTCACCGTGGAGGGCTTCACGTGGAGAAATTGCTCCAGTGTCCGCTGGTTCACCGGCTCCCTGGCCTCGTGGAGGAAGGTGAGGGTGCGGCACTGTATGGGCGTCACGTCATACTGCCGCAGCGCGTCCCCCAGCCGCTGCAAAACGCGGTGGTTGCAGTACCCCAGCAGGGGCCCCAGGTGCTGTAAACAGTCCTGCTTGTCCATGACCATCCCCCTTTCGTCAAATTAGTTAGTCCGCTAAAATTTCGCAAGCTAAATAATAGCACGGTCGATACCCGCCGTCAAGGCGAAATGGGGGAGATGGTGTAAACAAATTGTGAATAGTATCACAAGCCCGTTGACAGACAGGTTAGCCTCTGCTATCATCTACCCAAGACAAGCCAATCTGCCATTCTAACTTGTCCATTGTTTTTCTCTCTCTCCTTTTCAAAATGAGCGGCGGCCCACCCAACGGGGCCGCCGCTCGTTTTTTATCATCTAATGAAAACGGAATAATAATGGTATCCGCTTCGCGGATATATAAAAAATGCCGCGCAGCGGCCACCACCATGAACCAACGATACCTTTTATAATAATTACCGCCGGGTAACGGGCCGCCGAAGGCGTCGGCCCCCTACGGAGAAACAGGCAACGGGACATGAACACCGTAGGGGCGATTCACGAATCGCCCGCCACCCCCGTTTCAATGGAACAGGGCATTACCCCCCGTAGGGCGGGACCTACGTGTCCCGCCACCCCAGCGGCAATTACCACCCCTCCGGTTGGTTTCAAATACCCACCGATTCTCCCCGTAGGGGCGGGGCTCTGCTCCGCCCTACCCCGCCACCAACGCCCGCCAAGGTTGGATAAATACAACAAGGCAACAACACCCCTCCGTAGGGGCGGACGACTCTGTCCGCCCCCTCGCGGCATCCACCGCCCCCGTCGGCTGATTGGCACCCGGTTTCTCCCTCTCCGTAGGGCGGGACCTACGTGTCCCGCCACCCCGGCCCCGTCCACCGCCACCCCCGCCTGCATGGCACGCGGCAACAACAGCCGCCCCGGCCTCTTGCCCACGTTGCGGCATCCGGTTCCCAGACCCGTTGGGCCATGGCAACCGGGCCGCTGCCTGGCTGTGCCCTCGCTTTATCCGCCGCCGGCGGCGCTTCGGGCACAGCCCCTTGGGGGGAAGGTGTCGGCGCAGCCGACGGATGAGGGGGCGGCCTTGCAGCACGTTATTCCATTGCTCTACCCCAGCGCCACGTCCAGCACCATCATAATCAAAAACCCCACGCCGAAGCCCGCCGTGCCCGCCAGCCCCTTGGCCTGGGGCACCAGCTCCGCCACCACCACGTACAGCATGGCACCCGCTGCGAAGCTCAGCAGCCAGGGCATCCACCTCTCCGCCCCGGCGGCGCACAGCAGCACCGCCATGCCGAAAATAGGCTCCACCACGCCGGAGGCCGCGCCGTACAGGAACGCCCTGCCCCGTCCCACGCCCTGCTGCCGCATGGGCAGGGAGATGGCCGCCCCCTCCGGGAAATTCTGTATGCCGATGCCCAGCGCCAGGGCGCTTGCCGCCGCCAGAGAGGCGCTGTCCCGGGCCAGGGCGAAGGCCAGCCCCACCGCCATCCCCTCCGGCACGTTGTGCAGCGTGATGGCGGCCATCAGCAGCGTGTTCCGCCGCCACGTCTCCTGCCTGTGGAGCCGGGGCAGTACGATGTCCAGCCCGGAGAGGAACACCATCCCCGCCGTCAGTCCGATGGCGCAGGGCATCCAGACCGGCAGCGCCCCCTCCGCCGCCCGCTCCAGGGCCGGCAGCAGCAGGCTCCATACGCTGGCCGCCGTCATCACCCCCGCGGCGAATCCCAGCATCACCTGTTCCCACCGCCTGGGCAGCTCCCCGGCAAAGAGAAACACCGTGGCCGCCCCCAGCGCCGTCAAGGCAAAGGTAAACCCCGTGCCGGCAGCGCCCCACACTATGCTTTGCGTCGTCAAAATCCATCAGCGCCCTTATCCTGTCAGTCTGGGCAAAGCCCGCCCCAAGGGCGCAAACCTCGCCTATTCCAGTATAGGCATCCGCTCCCCCAATGGTGACAGCGCGGGAATATGTACGCGAGGGACGGCAAATCCGTCCCTCGCGCTTTACCAGGTTGTGTTCTCCCCGTCCAGCAGATAGCCGTCCCGGTCGTGTACCATGCCGTTTTCCACCATCTGATCCCAGGAGGTGGGGCGATAGCGCCAGTTGGTGCCCCGCCGGGCGCCGTAGATGCTGGTGCCCGCCGTGCCGCCCAGGGTGCTGTCGGTGCCGGTGCCGTTGGTGCCGCTGCCCACCACGCCGTTTTCCGTGCCGTTGCCGGTGATGCCGTTATTGTCGCCGCCGTTGGTGCCGATGCTGCCGTTATGGTCCGTCACGCCGGGCGCCACGTTGGTGCCGGTGGCAGGCCGCCGATCCTGCTGCCCGCACCCGCCCAACACCAGCGCGGCGCACAGGGCCAGTGCCAGTAAAGTGTGCTTCATGTTCTCTCTCCTCCCATTTTGTGGGCGTCCGTGGCACGGCCCCATCCGCAAAATGGGCCCGCCACGATGCCAATGGTAGTATGTCGCACCCTGCGGATTTTATGGCGGGGAAATGGTGGCAGCGTTGCAATCTGCTGCCGCCTATGGTACAATAAAACCATCCAAAATGTGAAAACGATTTGTAATATCCTGCACAAAATCAACTATTTGTATTTAAAATAAGGAGGATTTGGCCATGCAGAAGCTGGAAAAACAGTTCCATCTCCATTGTGTGGAGGGCGACGTAGGCCGCTACGTCATCACACCCGGCGACCCGGGCCGCTGTGAGAAGATCGCCGCGTTGCTGGACGACGCCCATTTCGTGGTGTCCAACCGGGAGTTCACCATCTACACCGGCTCGCTGCTGGGGGAGAAGGTCAGCGTCTGCTCCACCGGCATCGGCGGCCCCTCTGCCGCCATCGCCATGGAGGAGCTCCACGCCGTGGGCGCGGATACCTTCATCCGGGTGGGCACCTGCGGCGGCATCGATCTGGATGTCCAGTCCGGCGACGTGGTCATCGCCACCGGCGCCATCCGCTTCGAGCATACCAGCCGTGAGTACGCCCCCATCGAGTTCCCCGCCGTGGCGGACTTCCAGGTGGCCGGCGCCCTGGTGGCCGCCGCCGATGCCCTGGGCTACCGCCACCATACCGGCGTCGTCCAGTGCAAGGACAGCTTCTACGGCCAGCACAGCCCCGCCCGCATGCCTGTCAGCTATGAGCTGCTCCAAAAATGGGAGGCCTGGAAGCGGCTGGGCGTCAAGGCCAGCGAGATGGAGAGCGCCGCCATGTTCGTGGTGGCCGCCGCCCTGGGCTGCCGCTGCGGCTCCTGCTTCCACGTCATCTGGAACCAGGAGCGGGAGGCCGCGGGCCTGGACCAGAAGATGAACGAGGACACCTCCTCCGCCGTAAAGGTAGGCGTGGAGGCCGTCCGCCGCCTGATAGAAGCCGACCGCGCCGCCGCCCGCTAAACGGGAAAATCCGCCCCGCCTTCCCCCGACCCCCGGCTGAACGGCAAAGGGCAACAACCCACCGTAGGGCGCGCCGTACCCGGCCTCGTCCACCCCAACCCTGGTTGAATGGCGAAACAAAACAGAATCCGCCCCGCCTTCCCCTCGGGGGGAAGGTGCCCCAGTGCGCACACTGGGGCGGATGAGGGGGCGATGACCGCACGCCTACCACCCACACCCCCCGCATAAAAAACATAAGAGGAGCGATTTCGCATCGCTCCTCTTATTCTGTCAAAACCGGGAATAATTATTTTTCCAAAATATGTACGTTCAAATGGTTGTACGTCATCTCCACGCCGTACTTCTCAAAGCAGGTGCGGATGTTCTCCATCAGCGGGAAATACACGTCCCAGTACACCGCCGCGTCGCACCAGCACCGCACGATATAGGCGATGCTGCTCTCGCCGTAGCTGTCCACATACACCGCCGGTGCCGGGTCGCTGTGTACCTGGGGGCACATGCTCACCGCCTCCAGCAGCGCCTGGCGCACCGTCTGGGCCGCCGCGTCATAGGAGGCCGTCACGGTGATGTTGATGCGCCGCTTCCCCAGCCGGGTGTAATTGGTGATCCTGTCGGCGCTGAGGGAGCCGTTGGGCACCACGATCCGCAGCCCGTTGGGGTGGTCGAGACAGGTGTGTGTCAGGTGAATTTCCGCCACCGTACCGGCGGTGGCGCCCGCCTCGATGTAGTCGCCGATGGCAAAGGGATTGGTGCCCAGAATGACGAGCCCGCCGGCCACGTTGCTCAGCACCGTCTGCACCGCCAGCGTCACCGCCAACGACAGCACGCTCAGCAGCGCCACCAGCGACGTGATGGGCACGCCCAGCTGGTCGGCCACCACCAGCACCGTCACCACCAGCATCAGCGTCTTGATGCCCTTGCGCAGGTATTCGCCCACCCGCTTGTCCAGCTTGCCCCGGGCCAGCACCTTGCCCATAATGGCGTCCACGATTTTCGTCACGCCCAGGCACACCACCAGCGTGGCCAGGACGGTCAACGCCTTAATCAGCGTCATGTTGGTCACAACGTCGTTTACGGTTTCGGTTACAACGGTAGTATCCGTCATTTTTTCGTCCTCCTTGCGGCATTTGTCACCTTATTATACCCATCTCCGCCCCGTTTGACAAGCCCGCCCCAAAGATGCCCATTTTCTCCCTCACATGCCGACATTATGGCGAAAGACGGAAAAACGGGAGCAAAACCGCGATATTAGCATAAAAAAGTGGCAGAAATATAAGAAAATAGTAAAATTCCTCTTACATTTTGCCAAAAGCTGTGCTATAATACCTATTAGAATATCGTGATCGATGGGAATCGCGGCGGAAAAGCGGGAGGCATCCATGTTTCAGATCGGAGAACTGGTGGTATATGGCGGCGAGGGCGTGTGCCGGGTGGAGAGCATCGGCGTGCCCGCCATCGCCGGCATGGACAAGCAGCGGCAGTATTACACGCTGCAGCCCCTTTACCGCTCCGGCCAGGTGCTGACCCCTGTGGACACAAAGGTGCTGATGCGACCCATTATGACGGCGGAGGCGGCCCGCGATTTCATCGCCGCCCTGCCCGACCTGCCGCCCCAGGCGCCCCCGGAGGGCGGCATGCGTGTGGCCAAGGAGCATTACCACGCCGTCTGCGCCACCTACGACTGCGCCGCTATGGCGGCCATGATGAAGCACACCGCCCGCCGTCGCCAGTGGGCGCTGCGCCACGGCAAAAAAGTCAGCCAGCTGGACGAGCGCTTCACCAAGCGGGCAGAGGATCAGCTCTACGGCGAGCTGGCCGCGGCACTGTCCCTGGCCCGTGACGATATGGAGACCTACATCCGCCAATCCTACCCCGCCTGGCCCGCCGAATAAAAAACCCGCCCGAAGGGCGGTTTTTTCACATGCCGAAGGCACATACCACGCAAACATCACTGACAACCGCCCCGCCTTCCCCCTGGGGGGAAGGTGTCGGCGCAGCCGACGGATGAGGGGGCGACGAAGCACGCATTTTCGTGATGCTATGCCTGCGGCATAGTGATGCATTGCGGCTGCCGCCGCAAAATGATGTTGCGTCACTTCGCGCCGCAGTGATGCGATGTTTGCCCCACGTGCCGCCGCTCACACATCACTTGCGCAGCAAACATCACTTGGCTCCGCCAACATCATTTGCCCCGCAGGGGCAAACATCATTCCGAAAAGGGCCTTTTGTCTCACGACAAAAGGCCCTTTTCGGTGGTACGGGTAGTGGGACTCGAACCCACACGCCTCTCGGCACAGGAACCTAAATCCGGCATGTCTACCAATTCCATCATACCCGCGTATCGCCACACAGTATACCACATCTTTGCCGCCACGGCAAGGGCAACGGCACGAAAATCAGCCCCGGGCACAGGCCCGGGGCTGTCCACCGTTATGCGCTTATTCCTCGTCCTCGCCGTGCGCTTCCTCGGCAGGCGCTTCCTCCGCAGGCGCTTCCTTGCCAGAAGCCTCCTCCGCAGGCGCTTCCTCTGCGGGCTGCTCCTCCGGCATGGGCACCGGCTGGGAGATCATGCTGATCTTCTTGGCCGGGGCCTCGATGGTCTCCGGCTGGGAGGGACGGAAGGCGTTTTTGTTCACGCCGAAGTAGTCGTCCACCGCCTCCGGGTCCTTTCCCTCGATAATGGCCATCATCTCCTGACCGGTAATGGTCTCCTTCTTCAGCAGGTAGGCCGCAATCTTGTCCAGCAGCTCCCGGTTCTCATTGAGGATGGCCTTGGCCTCCTCATGGCACTGGCGGAGAATCTTAATGGTCTCCCGGTCGGCGGCGGCGTAGGTCTCCTGGGCGCAGGTCATGGAGTAGCCCCCGTCCAGATACTGGCTCTGGATGGTGCCCAGGGCCATCATGTCAAACGCCTCGCACATGCCGAACCGGGCCACCATGTTCCGGGCCAGCTCCGTGGCCCGCTCGATGTCGTTGGCGGCGCCGGAGGTCATGGTGTGGCACACCACTTCCTCGCTGGAGCGGCCTGCCAGCAGCGTGCGGATTTCCGCCAGAATGTCCTCCCGGGACATGAGGAACTTCTCCTCCTCCGGCAGGTGCAGCGTGTAGCCCAGGGCCCCCTGGGTGTGGGGCACGATGGTGATTTTGGACACCGGCTGGGCGTTCTTCTGCTTGGCTGCCACCAGCGCGTGACCCACCTCGTGGTAGGCGATGACCCGCTTTTCCTCCTCGGTGATGACGCTGCCCTTCTTCTCCGCGCCGGCGATGACCACCTCAAAGGACACCAGCAGATCCTCCTGGTTCACGGCTCTCCGGCCCTTGCGGACGGCCCGCAGCGCCGCCTCGTTCACCAGGTTGGCCAAATCGGCGCCCACGGTGCCGGCGGTGGCCTGGGCGATCTTCTCCAGATCCACGTCCTCCGCCAGATGGATGTTCCGGGTGTGTACCTGCAAGGTGGCCAATCGCCCTGCGAAGTTGGGCCGGTCCACGGTGATGCGCCGGTCGAACCGTCCGGGCCGCAGCAGCGCCTTGTCCAGCACCTCGGGCCGGTTGGTGGCGCCCAGCACGATGACGCCCTTGCTGGGGTCGAAGCCGTCCAGCTCCGCCAGCAGCTGGTTCAGGGTCTGCTCCCGCTCGTCGTTGCCGCCGAAGCGCCCGCCGTCACGGCTCTTGCCGATGGTGTCGATCTCGTCGATGAAGATGATGCACGGCGCCACCTTGGCGGCCTCCTTAAACAGGTCGCGGACGCGGCTGGCGCCCACGCCTACGAACATCTCCACAAAGTCGGAGCCGGAGATGGAGAAGAACGGCACCCCCGCCTCGCCGGCCACAGCCTTGGCCAGCAGCGTCTTGCCGGTACCGGGGGAGCCCACCAGCAGCGCGCCCTTGGGCAGCTTGGCGCCGATGGCGGTGTACTTCTGGGGGTTGTGGAGGAAGTCGATGATCTCCTCCAGGCTCTCCTTGGCCTCGTCCTGGCCCGCCACGTCCTTAAAGGTGACGCCGGTGGACCGCTCCATATACACCTTGGCGTTGCTCTTGCCCACGTTGCCGATACCGCCGATGCCGCCGCCGCTCTTGCTGATGAAGCGGAACAGCAGCACCATGCCTCCCACCATGATGATGGTGGGCAGAATGTACAGCACCATGAACTCCAGCAGCGGGCTCATCTGTGCCTTGTAGTAGCCGGTGTATTCCACGCCGTGCTCCTTCAGCAGGGGCAGCAGGTCGTCGTCCTGCAGCGCCGTGGTGAACAGCGTAAGCGGTGTGTCCTCGGTGTTGGTGTAGCTCTTGGGCTGGGTGTCGCTGCCGGGGGTCTCGTCCTCGGTGTACACGTAGCCCTCCACGGGCCTGACGTAGATCACGCCGTCCCGGAACAGCACGCTCTTGGCGTTGCCCTCCTCCACCAGGGTGATAAACTGGCTGTATTTCACCTCGTGGCTGGTGGACTTGTTGGCGGTGTTCTGGCTGTACGCGCCGATGTAGTTCATAATCACCGTCACCACGATGGCCCAGGCCACCAGGGTCAGCACGCCGCGCATGCGGCTGTTTTTATTGTTATTGTTGGGGTTATTCTTGTTGTTCTGGTCTTGATTCACGGTCTAACCTCCTTTTCATGGGGTTCCCGGCCAGTATAGCACAATCCCGCCGCCCCCACAAGCACGGCGTACCGTCATTTTCTGTAAAATTTCTATGAAGAGCGGCGCAGCCCGGTGCGGATTACTTTTCCGCCATCCGGGGTAAACTCACGGTAAAACCCGTGGGGAGGTGAAGCGAATGAATCCCTGGGCCGCCTTTTTTCTGGGGATGCTGCTGGGCGGCATCACCGGCGTGGTGACCATGTGCCTGTGCATCGTCAGCGGTTGGAACGACCGCCAATACTGATACGACCGGCCCGCCGCTCCGGGAGGAAAACTCCCAAAGCGGCGGGCCGCCGTTACATTATTAAATGCGGTGTGTCAGCGGATCATTTCCACTTCCACTCCGTGACCTCCGGCAGATCCACGCCGTACTGGGCGATATACTGCCGGTGCTCCACCAGCTTGTCCTCCATCTGCTGCACCAGATACGCGCCCCGGTTGCCCAGCTGGGGCAGGTTGTAGATGGCGGCCATCACCAGGTTGAAGCGGTCGAGCTTGTTCAGCACCCGCATGTCGAAGGGCGTGGTGATGGTGCCCTCCTCCATGTAGCCGCGGACGTGGATGTTCTTGTTGTGCCGCTTGTAGGTCAGCTCATGGATCAGGCTGGGATAGCCGTGGAAGGCGAAGATAATGGGCTTATCGCGGGTGAACAGCAAATCGTACTCCTGCTGGCTCATGCCGTGGGGGTGCTGGGTGTCGCTCTGCAACCGCATCAGGTCCACCACGTTCACCACCCGGATCTTCAGCTCCGGGAAGGCGTCGCGCAGGATCGTCACCGCCGCCAGCGTCTCCAGGGTGGGGGTGTCGCCGCAGCAGGCCATCACGATGTCCGGCTCCTGGCCCTGGTCGGTGCTGGCCCACTGCCAGATGCCGATGCCCTGGGTGCAGTGCTTCACCGCCTGCTCCATGGTCAGCCACTGGGGCCGGGGATGCTTGGAGGCCACGATGCAGTTGACGTAGTTGCGGCTGCGGACGCAGTGGTCAAAGCAGCTCAACAGGCAGTTGGCATCCGGCGGCAGGTACAGCCGCACCACGTCCGCCTTCTTGTTCACCATGTGATCCAGGAAGCCGGGATCCTGGTGGGTAAAGCCGTTGTGGTCCTGCTGCCACACGTTGGAGGCCAGCACGTAGTTCAGCGAGGCGATGGCGTGGCGCCAGGGCAGCTGGCTGCACACCTTCAGCCACTTGGCGTGCTGGGAGAACATGGAGTCCACAATGCGGATAAAGGCCTCGTAGGAGTTGAAGAAGCCGTGGCGTCCGGTGAGCAGATAGCCCTCCAGCATACCCTGGCACACGTGCTCAGACAGCATGGAGTCCATCACCCGTCCGTTCTCGTCCAGGTGGTCGTCGGTGTCGTACACGTCGCCGTTCCAGGCCCGGTCAGTGACCTCAAACACGGGGTTCAAGCGGTTGGAGGTGGTCTCGTCAGGGCCGAAGGAGCGGAAGTTGCGCTCCTTTTCGTTCAGCTTGTAGATGTCCCGGACGAACTTGCCCAGCTCCGCCATGTCCTGGGCCTCCACGCTGCCGGGGAAGGGAACCTCCACGCCGTACTGCCGGAAGTCGGGCATCCGCAGGTCCCGCATCAGCTGTCCGCCGTTGGCGTGGGGGTTGGCGCCCATGCGGCTCTTGCCCTTGGGGGGCAGGTCCCGCAGCTCCTGCACCGGTGCGCCGTCCTTGTCGAACAGCTCCTCCGGCCGGTAGCTTTTCAGCCACGTCTCAATCTGCCGGATGTGCTGGGCGCTGTCGGGCTGGATGGGCACCTGGTGGGCACGCCAGTAGTCCTCCACCTTGGCCCCGTCCACGTAGTCCGGGCCGGTCCAGCCCTTGGGGGCCCGCAGCACGATCATGGGCCACCGGGGGCGGTCCTTGCAGCCCTCCTCCCGGGCGGCCTTCTGGTAGCGGAGAATCTTCTCGATGCACTCGTCCATGGTGTCCGCCATCAGCCGGTGCATCTTCTCCGGGTCGCTGCCCTCCACGAAATGGGGCTCCCAGCCGCAGCCCAGGAAGAACTGCTCCAGCTCCTCGTGGGGAATCCGGGCCAGCACCGTGGGGTTGGCGATCTTGTAGCCGTTTAAGTGGAGGATGGGCAGCACCGCGCCGTCGGTCTCGGCGGAGAGGAACTTGTTCAGCTGCCAGGAGGTAGCCAGAGGGCCGGTCTCCGCCTCGCCGTCGCCCACCACCGTGGCGGCGATGAGGCCCGGGTTGTCAATCACCGCGCCGAAGGCGTGGGCCAGGGAGTAGCCCAGCTCGCCGCCCTCGTTGATAGAGCCGGGGGTCTCCGGCGCCACGTGGCTGGGGATGCCGCCGGGGAAGGAGAAGCGCTTGAAGAGCCTCTGCATGCCCTCCCGGTCCTGGCTGATGTCGGGGTACACCTCCTGATAGCTGCCGTCCAGCCAGTCCTGGGCCACCATGGCGTTGCCGCCGTGGCCGGGGCCGGAGATGTAGACCATGTCCAGGTCAAATTCCTTGATGGCCCTGTTCAGATGGGTGTAGATGAAGTTCTGGCCCGGGCAGGTGCCCCAGTGGCCAACAATCTTCTTCTTGATATGCTCGGCGGTCAGCGGCTGCTCCAGCAGGGGGTTGTCCAGCAGGTAGAGCTGGCAGGCGGTGAGATAGTTGGCAGCCCGCCAGTACTTGTCCATTACCCGCAGCTCCGCGTCGGTAGCCGGGGTGCGCGTCAGCTTTGACATAGCATGTCCTCCGTTTTCGTTGTAAATGGGCGGCGTGGCCGCCACTTGATATTATATCCCATCCCGGTGGAATTTTCCATCCTCTTTTGCGCCTTAAATCATGAAATTTTCCCAGGGAAAAGGGCGTCCCTTGTCTTTTTTCCAAATTTTCCGCAAATGGCTTTTCCTCGCCCCGCTTTTATGGTATACTGTTACGGAATATCGGCAGTTGCCCCCCGGGCTCTGCGCCGCATTATAAAAGAATGATAAAAGACCTTGAGGTATGCGTATGAGAGAAAAAGACACCGCCCGCCCCGACCTTCAGGCGGAGGCCGACGGCATCATCGAGGGCCGCAACGCCGTCATTGAGGCCCTGCGCCTGGGCACCCCCATCGACAAAATCTATCTCATGAAGGGCGACACCGACAAGACCCTGGGCCACATCGCCTCCAAGGCCCGGGCGGCGGGCATTGTGGTGGTGGACGCGGACAAGCGGAAGCTGGACGCCATGTCCCGCACCCATTCCCACCAGGGCGTCATCGCTCTGGGCGCCGTCCGGGAGTACGTCACCGTGGAGACCATTCTGGAAGCCGCCGCCGCCAAGGGGGAGAAGCCCCTGGTGGTGGTGTGCGACGAGATTTCCGACCCCCACAATTTAGGCGCCATCCTCCGCACGGCGGAGTGCGCCGGGGCCCACGGCGTCATCATCCCCAAGCGCCGCAGCGCCGGCCTCACCGCCATTGTGGCCAAGACCTCCGCCGGCGCCGTCAGCTACGTGCCGGTGGCCCGGGTGGCCAACGTGGCCGCCACCTTGAACGACCTGAAGAAGCAGGGCCTCTGGGTCTTCGGCACCGCCGCCGACGGCACCACCACCCTCTATGACGCCGACCTGAAGGGCGGCGCCGCCATCGTTATCGGCTCCGAGGGGGACGGCATGAGCCGCCTGGTGGCCGAGACCTGCGATTTCCTCGTCAGCATCCCCATGAAGGGCCGCATCTCCTCCCTCAACGCCAGCGCCGCCGCCGCCATCTTATTGTATGAGGCCGTGCGCCAGCGTTTATAACAACGCCTGGAAAAAATCATTTTGAGGTAATCCATGGGCAGAGAGCAGGACAAACAGCTATATGAAACCCTGCGCCGCACCGGTGAGCTGCTGCAAAACGTCCGGCCGGTGGAGGGGGAGAGCTACACACTGGAGTCGATTTTAGCGGAATTCGGCTCCGGTGCGGCGGAGCCTGCCCTCACGCCCGATTTGCCCGCCGACGATACCGCCGAGCTGTACGCCCCCCAGCAGGAGGAGACGCCTCCTGGGGAGGACACCGCCGTGGCGGACAAAAAATCCCTGCGCTCCCTGCTGCGCTTCCCCCGCCGCCCCGCCCGCCCGGCAGAGCCGGAGCCGGACGAACCGGAGGAGCCGGAGGAGCCGGAAGAGCCCCCCGCCCCCGAGGCGGAGGACGCCGCCCCCGCCGCCCCGGCGGAGGACATCCCCGACCGCGTCCGTGTCCGTGACGTGATGTGGGACACGGTGGACAGCGCCATGGCGGAAAATGAAGACGGCATCCTGCCGCCCCGGGAGCCCCTGTGGCAGCGCCTTGCCCGCCTGCTGGCGCCGAAAAACGGCAAGCAGACCGACCCCCGCGATCCCCGGGACACCGAGGAGCTGTGGGCCCCCGCCCCCCGGCGGGAGGAACCGCTGCCCCCGGAGCCGGAGCCCGACGACGCCCTGCGCGTGGAGCGGCGGCAGCTCAAGCACCTGCGGCGCTTCACCCTTCTGGCCGCCATCCCCGCCCTGTGCCTGTGCGTGCTGGCGGTGCTGGAAGCCTTCTCCTGGCTGCCGGACATCTGGTGGGATGACGATGTCATCCGCTGCGCCAC
>CACWYC010000015.1 GCA_902765025.1 Oscillospiraceae bacterium | reverse complement strand
CCGTCTCACGACGGACACCCTTGGCTTTGGCTATGACCTTCCCGCTGCCGGGCGGTCTCGGAACTTTCACCCTTTAGAACGTGCGCTCGCCGGGCGCACCACCAAAAAATCCGCCGCATTTTCGGCGGATTTTTTTCGTTTTTATTGTGCAATCCAACGAAATCATGTTATAATGACACGTTAGTTTCTGTGAGGAATCCACAAGTGATTTTTGGCGCAACGATCTGCGAGAAAAGAGGAATGTGCATGAAACGAGGATGGCAAAAGTGGCTGGCCTTGGCGCTGGCGGTGGTGATGATGCTTTCCGTCACGCCCCGCATCAGCTTCGCCCAGGAGGAGAATCTGCTGACCAACGGCAGCTTTGAAAGCGATTTCTGGACTGACCATTCCTGGTCTGTGGGCGTGGAGAGCTGGGACACGCAGGAAACCGTTACCGCAAAATGGTCCTCCGATGCGGCATACGAGGGCACGCATGCTTTTCATTATTGGTCCCAGAACGCCCAGGTGATGACCATCAGCCAGAGCGTGACGCTGACGGCGGGCAGCTACACCCTGTCCTTCCAGAACCAGGGGGCCAGCGCCACGGTGCAGGGCTTCATCGGCACCATGGACGGTCAGAGCGTCACCCCCACCGGGTATGGCACCTGGGACGCCGTCAGCGACGGCTTCACCGTCACCGCCGACGGCAATTACACCGTGGGCGTGCGTCTGAACCTGTCCGACGGCGGCTGGGGCGATCTGGACGACCTGCGTCTGGTGAAGCAGTCCGACGAGCCCTCCGTCCTTGCCGACGGCCTCACCGTCACCCCGGCGGAGATCGCCGCCGAGGCGGGGGACACCCTCTCCTTTACCGCCCGGTGGGTGGTGAACGGCGTGGCGGCGGACGCTGTGCCGGAGGGGTATGACCTGTGGTGGTGGCTGGACAGCTGGAACGACCACGCCGGCGGCAACAGCGACGGCGTGCTGTCCAACGACAACGGCAGCGGCAAGACCCTGACCTGCGGCCTGACCGTGCCCAGCGAGGGCACCTATTATCTGGCGGCGGAGCTGAAGCAGGGCAACACCCAGGTGGCCATCGCCTACGCCACCGTCACCGCGGCTCCCGCCGCCGTGGAGGACAATTTGAACGTGGGCCGCATCAAGTTCCAAAACAGCGATTTCATCCGGGGCATGGACGTGTCCTCGGTGCTGGCGCTGGAGGCAAGCGGCGTCAAATTCTACGATGAAAACGGCGCCGAAGGCGACCTTTTCAAGATTCTGGCGGATAACGGCGTGAACTACATCCGGGTCCGGGTGTGGAACGACCCCTACGACAGCCAGCACAACGGCTACGGCGGCGGCAACAACGACGTGGCCAAGGCCGCCGCCATCGGCAAGCGGGCCGCGGACAACGGCATGAAGCTGCTGGTGGACTTCCACTACTCCGACTTCTGGGCCGACCCCGGCAAGCAGAAGGCCCCCAAGGCCTGGGCCAACATGACCATTGACCAGAAGGCCCAGGCGGTGCAGACCTTTACCGCCGACGCCCTGACCACCATTCGTAACGCCGGGGCGGACATCGGCATGGTGCAGATCGGCAACGAGACCACCCAGGCCATCTGCGGGGAGAATACGTGGCCCAACATGGCCGCCATCTACAACGCCGGTGCTGCCGCCGTCCGGGCCTTTGACCCCGGCGTGCTGGTGGCGGTGCATTTCACCAACCCGGAGAAAACCGCCGCCATTAAGGGTCTGGCGGACAAGCTGGATCAGAACAGCGTGGATTACGACGTGTTCGCCACCTCCTATTATCCCTACTGGCACGGCAGCCTGGAAAACCTCACCGCCGTGCTGGACTACGCCGCCACCACCTACGGCAAATACGCCATGGTGGCGGAGACCTCCTACGCCTACACGCTGGACGACTCCGACGGCTTTGACAACACCGTCAGCCGCCTGGGCAACAACGTGGGCGATAACCTGCTGTGGCCCTTCACCCCCCAGGGACAGGCCACCGAGGTGCGGGAGGTGATGAACGCCGTCAACAACGTGTCCGGCGGCAAGGGCCTTGGCGTGTTCTACTGGGAGGGCGCCTGGGTCACCGTGGGCGACACCACCGGCCTCACCGGGGACGCTCTGGCGGATAAGCGCACCGCCACCTACAACGGCCCCGCGGGAGCGGGCGTCACCCTGCCTGCGGGCACCTACACCTTTGCCGCCAAGGCCCAAGGCGAAGGCGGCGAGGCCGTGACGCTGTCCGTCACCGACGGCAGCACCACCCTTGCCACCGGCACCGCCACGGCTCTCACGGGCTGGACGGCATGGCAGGATCCCGCCGTCACCTTCACCCTGACGGAGGAGACCGCCGTTTACCTGCGCATCAGCGTGGCCATCCAGCCCAAGGGCTGGGGCACCGTGGACGCCATGGAGCTCTACGGCGTGGCGGCGGAGAGCGTCTCCGACAGCCAGCGGCCCACGGCGCGGGCGGGCCTGATATACACCGGCCAGGCCCTGTACCTGCTGAACGCGCCCCAGACAGTGCTGCCGGGCTACACCATCCAGTACAGCCTGGACGGCCAGACCTGGACGGAGGCCATCGCCACCGGCACCGACGCCGGGGACTACACCGTTCACGCCCGGTATGAGGGCAACGCCACCCATCCCGGCACTCTGGCCCTGCCGGATGTGACCGCCACCATCGCCAAGGCCCCTGCCGCCGTGGAGGCCCCCACCTTCCTCTTCGGCACCCCCGACAGCGTGGGTATGAGCGGCAAGGCGGGCCAGGTCTACACCATTGCCCCCGCCGGTGAAACGCCCGATTGGAGCGGCGCCATCGCCCCGGATCAACAGGGCATTATCCATTTTGAAAATCTCCTTCCCGCCACCACCTATACGGTGTACGCCAAGGCGCCGGAGAGCGCCAATCACACCGAAGCCACCGCCCAGACCGACTATACCACCAGCCTCATCGGCATCGCCAAGGAGGGCTATGATTACGTGGGCCAGACCATCACCGTCACCCCCGACCCGGAGGACGCCACGGGCCTGACCTACCGCTGGTATCACGCCCACGAAGTGGAGGGCGGCACCCAGCGGGAGGATAATCCCATCTCCGGGGCGGAAAGCGCCAGCTACACCATCACCCAGAACGACCTGGGCCTCTACCTGCGGGTGGAGATTTACAAGGACGGCGCGGAGGTGGGCAGCGGGGAATACGGACCCGTCACCTACTGGCCCGCCGACCAGCTCACCGTCACCCTGACCCCCGCCGCCCTCACCGGCAACGGCCACGACGCCGTGGGCCCCGGGGTGGTGGTAAAGGCGGACGACACTGTGCTCACCCAGGGCAAGGACTACACCCTGTCCGGCGATGTGACCGCCACGGCCTTTGGCACCCACACCATCACCGTCCAGGGCTGCGGACTCTATGATGGTACGCAGACCGTGGCATGGACGCTGTCCGCCGCCGAGAGCCAGCGCACCACCGCGGAGGACGCGGACGGCAGACCCGTGTCCACCGACGTGGTGGCCTTCGCAGGCGCTCCCGCCATACGCATCAGCGCCATTTCGCCCGCCAAGGCATTGGCCCTGCTGGGGGAGGAGGATTACAACTGGAGCAGTGAGATCGCCTTCTTCCTTCAGGCCGAGGCCGTCTCCTACGGCGACCTGTCCGCCAAGGATAGGTTGGCGCTGGCGGATTACCATCTGAATCACCCCCGGCTGCAGATGGGCCAGTATCTGAATCTGTCCTTCTTCTGGCAGCAGGACGGCGGCGTGCCCACAGCGCTGACGGTGCTGGCGCAGCCGGTAAGCGTCACCGTCACCATTCCCGAAGCGCTGCGCCACGCCCCGGTGGGGTTCAGCCGCAGCTTTACCCTGGTGTGCATCCATGACGGCGTGGCCACGGCGCTGCCCACCCACCGCAGCGGCGACACGCTGACGGCCTCCACCGACCGGTTCTCCACCTACGTCATCGCCTATCAGGACACCGCCGCGTGGACGCCGGCCGGTGATGCCCCGGTGGCATCCGCCGCCACAGGCGATCACGGCATGCTGCTGTGGAGCGTGGTGGCGCTGGCCTGCGCCCTGGCGCTGCCCGCGGTGATCCGCCGCAGACGGGCAGGGTAAAATCCCATCCATCACAGCAAGATGCTATCATAGTCAAAAGGAGGCAGGCCAGGGGCCTGCCTCCTTCAAATTGTCAAAAAAGCAGCCTTGCGGCTGCTTTTTTCTCTGCGCGAACAATGTATTTCACTCAAACAGGCTCTGCTGGAAGGGCACCTCCCGGTGGCCGATGGCCTTCATCTGGGCGGCGTTTTCCGCGGTGAGGGCGTCGGCGATGGCCATTTTGCGGATGATGTTGCCCACAGTCTGCATCAGCTCGCCGCCGGCGCGGTAGTCGGCGGGGAAGATGAAGTCCACCCGGCCCCGGCGCAGCAGCTCCTCCACGCCATTCCGGTTGCTCTCCTGGTAGACGGCGATGGAGTGGCCGCCGTAGGCCTGCATCATCTTCATGCAGGGCACGTCGCTGAGGCCGTCGCCGATGTAAATCATATTGGTGAAGGGCACCCGCTTGCTGTCGTCGGGCATGGAGGCGTTTAACTGCTTATCCTCCGCCACGTTCAGCACGCCCTTGTTGATGCGGTAGACAAACTGGGTCTTGTTGGTGAAATTCACGTCCAGCTTGGGCCAGGCCGCCAGGCCGGCGGCGTCATAGAAGAACTCGCAGGCGTAGATCTCCCGGAACTTATCGCCGATGGCGGTGCCCTCGATGATCTCTTTCAGGCCCGAGGAGAGGACGTAATGCTCCACCTCCACCCCCAGGCTCTCGCCCAGGGCGTTGATGTGGCCGAACCACTCCGCCACGCCGGGAAACAGCTCCACCGCGTGGCCGCAGCGCACCAGATAGTCACGGGTCAGGGGGATGCCCTTTTCCCGGCACTGCCAAATCATGGTGTACATATAGGCCAGCAGGCCGTCCATCCGGTTCTCCCGGCCAAAGTCGTTGGCGATGGCCCAGAACTCCCGGGGCGTCAGCCCCAGGCCGGGGATGAAGGTATAGTCCTCCATGTCGGTGGTGCAGAGGGTTTTATCGAAGTCATACAGCAGGGCGACAATGGGTTTTTCACTCATGGGTCACTTGTTGTTGCCGTAGTTGCGGCCGAATTTCAGCTCGTCCAGGCTCAGCTTGAAGTCGCTGGGGAAGGACTCCTTCTCCTCCGCCGCGGGCTTGGCCTCCACCTCCGGCACTTCCTCCGGGACAAAATCCGCCACCGGTGTCGGCTCAACGAGGGGCGTCTCGATGGTGGGGGCGGCGGGGGCGGGAGGCGTGGCGGCCTTCTTGCCGGCAGCGGCGGCCTCGGCGGCCGTGGTCTGGGGCAGCTGGTTGAGATACGCCTCCTGCTGGGCGATGACGCCCCGGCTCTGGGCGATGAAGCGGGTGAGATTATCCTGGGCCTGGACCAGGCGGCGGCGGTACACCTCCGTCTCGGCGTCCAGCTTGGCGATCTCGTCGGCGGCGTCGTGGCGGGCCTTGGCCACGATGGTGTCCCGCTGGGCCTCGGCCTCCTTCACCATCTTGTCGGCCATGCGCTGCGCCGTCAGCAGGGTGGCGCGCATGGAGTCCTCGGTGACGCGGTACTCCTCCACCTTCTCGGCCAGCACCTTCAGCTTGGCCTTCAACGTGACGTTCTCCTTATACAAAGAGGTATAATCCTCCGTCAGCGCATCCAGAAATTCGTCCACGGCGGACATCTGATAGCCGCTGCCGAAGCCGGTGGCTCTGGGGAATACTTTATCGGATACTTCCTGGGGTGTAAACATGGTTTTTTCCTCCCGCTATGTAATTATAGGTACAGACCGCTGCTCTCCAGCTCGTCGATGAGATCGCCCATAATGTCCACGCTGTAAGGCGTGATGATGTAGGTGTTGGCGGAGACCTTTTTGATCTTGCCCTCGCCGGCATAGGCCACGCCGGAGAGGAAGTCCAGCAGCCGCCGGGCCACGTCCTTGTTGGTGGACTCCAGGTTCAGCACCACGGTGCGCTTTTCCCGGAGATGGTCGGCAATCTCGCTGGCGTTCTCGAAGCGCTCGGGCTTCACCAGCACCACCTTCAGCGCGGCGGTGGCGTGGATGTTCACCACCTTGCTGCTGCGGCGGTCGTCACGGCGCTCCTCGCGGCGGTCGTCACGGCGGTCGTCACGGCGGTCGTCAAAGCTGGGGCGAGCGTCGGTGCGCTCGGCCTCGTCCAGCTCCTCCTCCTCCTCGTAATCGTAATCCTCATCGTCATAGGGGTGGATGATCTTCTTCAGCTCGTCCATCAAACTCATTATGCGTCCCTCCGATCAAATCTGATAGTGCCGCGCGCCGAAAATGGCCGTGCCCACACGGACCATATTGCTGCCGCAGCGGATGGCGTCGGCGTAATCCCCCGACATGCCCATGGATAGATACTTCATTTCATTATGGAACATATTTCGATTCATGTCAACATAAAGGCGATACATTTTCTCAAAATATGGGATATTCTGCCCCGGCTCCACCGCTACGGGTGGTATGGTCATCAGCCCCAGCACCGCCACGTGGGGCAGGGCGAGGGCCGCTTCGGCGGCACGCTCCACCGCCTCGGGGGCGAAGCCGGACTTGGCCGCCTCGCCGCCGATATTCACCTCCAACAGCACCTGCTGGCGGATGCCCAGGGCGGCGGCGCGCTTGTCAATCTCCTGCAGCAGCTCCTCCGAGGACACGGAGTGAATCAGCGCCGCCTTGCCCACCACCTGGCGCACCTTGTTGCGCTGCAGATGGCCGATGAAGTGGAGGGGGGCGCCGTCGTAGGCGTGCATTTCCCACTTCTCCACCAGCTCCTGGACACGGTTCTCCCCCAGGGCGTCGATGCCGGCGGCAATGGCCTCACGGCAGGCCGCGGCGTCGTTCATCTTGCTGGCCCCCACCAGGGTGATCTCCCGGGGGTCCCGGCCCGCCTCACGGCAGGCGGCGGCGATGCCGCGGCGCAGGGCGGCGATATTTTCTGAAATGGACATGGTGCCACTTCCTTTCCTCATTTGTCAGCCGATGACCTTGCCGTCAAACAGCTCCCCGGCGGTGGCGATGACCTGATCGCCCAGACGCAGCACGGCTGTGCCGCTGGTGCCCTCGCCGGGCCTCACCAGGGCATAACCCTCGCCCTGGTACACCACCTCCACCGCCTTGAACCGGGCCACCGCGCCCACCACGCAGTAGACGCCGGAGACGCCGTCCTCCCGCAGGCGCAGGGCGTTGGCGGGGATGCGCAGGCCCTCGTAGCGATGCAGCACCAGGTCGGCAGACTGGTGGCGCAGTAGGGTGGTCTGGGCGATGAGACGGTCACATTGGAGCACCAGCAGCCGCCGGCCGTCCTCGTCGGGGCCCAGACGGGACACCGTCATGGTCACGTCCTGCTCCATGCCCTTGGCAAAGCGGAGGGTGACGGCGGAGCGCTTTTGGAGCTGCGCCGCCTCCTCATCGGTGATGGCGGAGACGTAATACCAGGTGTCGCCGTCGATGAGCTTGCCCACGTTGCCCCGCTCGTCCACGGGGCGCAGGGCGTCCAGGGAGGCCACGGTGGCTGTGGCCACCCAGTCGGGGGTGAGCACCGTCTCGTAGCCGTCGCACACGCCGGAATACGTGCCGCTGTACGGGGCGGTGACGTCCTGGGCGGCGGAGAGACCGGCGCGGGCGGTGTTGATGTCGTTTTGCAGCGCGGCGATGGCCTGCTCCACCTGCTCGCGGCTTTCAAAGCGGGTATCCCGCTTCATGACGGCGGATTTCAGCGTGGCGGCCAGGGGCGCGGCGGTGCCGTAGTCGCCCAGCGCCGTCTCCCGCCGCAGGGCGATGACGTCCTGGGCGATGTCGCCGTCCAGCTTCAAGGCGGCGTCGGGATCCAGGAAGGCCCCCAGGGCGAACTGGAGCTGCTCCATGCGCTGCTCCATGTCATCCAGGGCCTGGGCTTTCTCCATGGCGGCCCGGTCGGGGTACACCGTGGCCAGCACCTGGCCGGCCCCCACCCGCTCCCCCTCGCTGCGGCGGTGGGACAGCGTGCCGGAGGGGGAGGAGAAGGTCTCCTCGGCCCGGACCACGTAGCCATAGACGGCGATGGTATCCTCCTTCACCATGCGATACACCGGGGTGGTGACCATGGGGTCGGCAAAGTAGGCATTGAGCTGGGCGGCGAAATAGACCACCACCGCCAGCAGCAGCGCCACAGACAGGATTTTCACAATGGGGGAGGAAGATTTCATGGTGACTCCTTTACGGCGTCATCTCCAGGGGCTGCAACGGCGCCACGGTGGAGATGGCGTGCTTATAAATCATCTGACATCGGCCCTCTACCTCCAGCAGCACCACAAAGCTGTCGAAGGCGGCCACTACGCCCCGCATCTGAAAGCCGTTGATGAGATAGACGGTGACGGGGGTGCGGCGGCGCTGGGCCTGGGTCAAAAAAGTGTCCTGATAGTTGTGATTGGTCTGCATGTGTTCCGCTTCCTTTCTTTCTTTTCACAGCGGATACCCACGCATCCGCCTGGGCTTATCCTAATCCACAGGCGGTGAGATAATCTGTCGCATCCTGTAAGGCGGCGGGGAAATTTGGCTCGCTGCCCCAGTAAATCCAGTGGATGGCGCTGTTGCGCCGCAGCCAGGTAAGCTGCCGCTTGGCGTACTGGCGGGAGCGGAGCTTCACCTCCGCCACGGCCTCATCCACCGTTGCACGGCCCTGCTCCACCGCCAGAAACTGCTTGTAGCCGATGGCCTGGAGGGCGGTGGCGTCGGGGGAGAGGCCGGAGGAGAGGAGGGCCTCCACCTCCTGCAAAAGGCCGTGGGCCACCATGTCGTCCACCCGCGCGTCAATGCGGCGGCGGAGATCGTCACGGTTTTCATAGTCCAGGCCGATATAGACCGCCTCGTAGCGGGGCGGCCGGGCGGCCTGGGCGGCGCACTGCTCCGTAAAGGTGCGGCCGGTGGTCTCATAGACCTCCAAGGCCCGGAGGATGCGCTTTTCATCTTTACTATGGAGCTTGGCCGCGGCGGCGGGGTCGATTTGCCGCAACTCGGAAAGCAGCGCTTCCGCGCCCTCGGCCGCCATGCGCTGCTGCAACGCCCGCCGCACCGGCTCCCCCTGGGCGCCGGGGGCAAAGTTCATGCCCCGGACCAGGGCGTCCAGCCACAGGCCCGTGCCGCCCACCAGAACGGGCAGCTTGCCCCGGGAGAGGATGCCCTGCACGCACTGATCCGCCATGGCCACGTACCTGGCCACCGACCAGCTCTCGGAGGGGCCCGCCACGGCGATCATGTGGTGGGGCACGCCCTCCATCTCCGCCTCGGTGGGGGCGGCGGTGCCCACGGTCATGCCGCGGTAAATCTGCATGGAGTCCGCCGACACCACCTCGCCGCCGAAGCGGCGGGCCAGGGCCACGCCCATTTTCGTTTTTCCGCTGGCGGTGGGGCCAACGACACAAAGCAATTTCGCCATTTTCTACGCTCGCTTAAAGAATTTTTCGATTTCGTAGCGGCTCAAACGGTATTTCACCGGGCGGCCGTGGGGGCAATACTGGATGGCGCCGGACTGCACCTTGTCCACCAGCACCCGCCACTCGGCGGGGTCGGTGGTCATGCCGGCCTTGATGGCGCTCTTGCAGGCCATGGTGTGCAGCAGCTCGTCACGGGCGGCGGCGGGGTCGGCCCGGCCCACAGCCAGCTTGTGGGCCAGCTCCTCCACCGTGGCGGCGGCGTCCTCCATACGGATGTCCGCCGGGATGGCCCGCAGCAGGATGGTGCCGCCGCCGAAGTCCTCACACTGGAAGCCGAACTGCTCCAACGCGGGGAGATTTTGAAGCGCGGCGTCGTAGTCGTCGGCCTCCAAGGTGACGGTGAGGGGCAGGAGCAGCGTCTGGGCCATCAGGGGCTGGGGGTTTTCTTTCAGGGCGTCGAAGCGGATGCGCTCGTGGGCGGCGTGCTTGTCGATGAGCCAGACGCTGCCCGCGTCGTCCTCGCAGATGATGTAGGTTTTCAGCACCTCGCCCACGATGCGCCAGGGGGCGGGGGTGGGGGGTTCTATGGGGAGTTGGGTGGGGGCGTCCTGCTCTGATGCTATGTTCTCCTGGGCTTGGGTGGGCATCGCCCCCTCATTCCCCCCAGTGTGCGCACTGGGCCACCTTCCCCCCGTGGGGGAAGGCTGGGCGCTGTTTTCCTCCGGGGGCGGGGTGATGACGTACTGCTTGCCCTGGGGGGCGGGGGCGGTGAAGGGCTTGCCGGGGGCGGGGGCCACGTCATGCAGGGGCAGGGCGGCCTTGGCGCCGTAGCTGCCCAGGGGCTTTTTGGTCTGCTCCGCCGCGGCGGCACGGTATTCCTCCGCCGTCATGGTGCGGTAAAACTCCCGCTGGGGGGCGGGGGCGGCGGGGCGGTTTTCCGCATCCAGGGCATCCTTGACGGTGTAATACACCGCGTCGAACACCGCCTTTTCCGCCGCGAACTTCACCACCGTTTTGGCGGGGTGAACGTTGACGTCCACCATATCATGGGGCAGCGACACATGGATGACGCAGCCAGGGAACTTGCCCTTCAACAGCCGGTTGCGGTACGCCTCCTCCAGCGCCGCCTGCAAAAGCTGGGACTTCACCAGTCGGCCGTTGACGAAGAAAATCTGCCGGGCCCGTGTGCCGTGGCCGGCCAGGGGAGCGGTGATGAAGCCATCGGCGGACACGTCGCCGCCGGCGCCGTGGATGGGCATAAGAGACTTGGCGAAATCGCGGCCCAGCGCGGCGTAGACGGCGCTCAAAAGCTGGCCGTCGCCGGGGGTGTGCAGCGCCTCCTGGCCGTCCCGCAAGAGCTTAAAGGAGATATCCGGGTGGCTCAGGGCCAGGTGGGTGACCACGTTTGCCACCGCGGTGGCCTCGGCGGTATCCTTTTTCATAAACTTCATGCGGGCGGGGGTGTTGTAAAACAGGTCCCGGACGCAGATGGTGGTGCCCTCCGGGCAGCCGGCGGCCTCCACCTTGCCGGGTACGCCGCCCTCCAGATGGAGCATGGCCCCCTCCGCTGCGCCGGGGGTGCGGGAGTAGACGTCCACACGGCTGACGGCGCTGATGGCGGCCAACGCCTCGCCCCGGAAGCCCAGGGTGCCGATGGCGGCCAGATCCTCCGCCGTGCGCAGCTTGGAGGTGGCGTGGCGCAAAAACGCCACAGGGAGCTGCTCCGGCGTCATGCCGCAGCCGTTGTCGGTGATGCGCAGATAGGTAAGGCCGCCGTTTTCCAGCTCCACCACCACGGCGGAGGCGCCGGCGTCGATGGCGTTTTCCAGCAGCTCCTTGGCCACGCTGGAGGGCCGTTCCACCACCTCTCCGGCGGCAATCAACTCGGCGGTATGGCGGTCTAATTGTCGGATTTCAGGCATGGTGGCCCTCCTTTACGACAGTTTATTTTTCAGCTCGTACAGCAAATTCAAAGCCTCGATGGGGCTCAACGTGTCCACCTGGCAGCGGCGCAGGGCGTCCACGGCCTCCGCCTCCGCCATGGCGGCGAGAGACATCTGGTCGCTCTCCGCTATCGGGGCGTGGGGCTTGCCGGATTCGGCTTCCAGCTCCGTCAAAATGGCCCGGGCCCGGCGCACCACCTGGGCCGGCAATCCCGCCAGACGGGCCACCTCGATGCCGTAGCTGCGGTCGGCCCCGCCGGGGATAATCTTCCGCAGGAAGATGATGTCCTCACCACGGGTGCGGACGGCGATGTTGTAATTCTTCACGCCGGGAAGGTCGCTCTCCAGGGCGGTCAATTCGTGATAATGGGTGGCGAACAGCGTCTTGGCCCCCAGCTTGGCGGCGCAGTATTCCACCACCGCCCGGGCGATGGACATGCCGTCGAAGGTGGAGGTGCCCCGGCCGATCTCGTCCAGAATCAGCAGACTGCGGGAGGTGGCGGACTTCAAAATGTCGCTGACCTCCGTCATCTCCACCATGAAGGTGGACTGTCCGGCGGACAAATCGTCGCTGGCGCCGATGCGGGTGAAAATCCTGTCCACCACGCCGATGCGGGCGGAGCGGGCGGGGACGAAGGAGCCGATCTGTGCCATGAGGGTGATCAGCGCCACCTGCCGCATATAGGTGGACTTGCCCGCCATATTGGGGCCGGTGATGATGCTGATGCGGTTCTCATTCTCCCCCATATAGGTGTCGTTGGGCACGAACAGGGCCTTGTCCAGCACCTGCTCCACCACCGGGTGGCGGCCCTCCAAAATCTCGATGACGCCGCCGTCGTCCACCACGGGGCAGCAGTAGTGGTGCTTCACCGCCACCGCCGCCAGAGAGCACAGCACGTCCACCTCCGCCACGGCGGCAGCCGCGGCCTGGATGCGCTGGGCCTGGGCGGCCACGGCGCGGCGCAGCTCGTCAAAGAGGGAGAATTCCAGCGCCGTCACCCGGTCGGAGGCAGAGAGGATGTCATGCTCCAGATCCTTCAGCTCCTGGGTGATGTACCGCTCGCCGTTCACCAGCGTCTGCTTGCGGATATAGGTGTCGGGCACCTGGTCGCGGAAGGAGTTGGACACCTCGATGTAGTAGCCAAACACCTTGTTGTAGCCGATTTTCAGCGTGCGGATGCCGGTGCGCTCCCGCTCGGCGGCCTCCATGTTCACAATGACGTCCTTGCCGCCGTGGAGAATGGTGCGCAGCCGGTCCACCTCCGGGTGGAAGCCGGTGCGGATGATCTCCCCCTCCCGGACGGAGAAGGGGGGCTCGTCCACCAGCGTGGCGGCGATGCGGCTGCCGATATCGGATAAATCGTCCAGGGCGGCGTTCAATTCATGCAAGCAGCCCTTGCCAAAGGCGGCAAGCTGCTGCTTCACCTGGGGAAGCTGCTCGATGGCGGCGCGGAGGGACACCAGGTCCCGGCCCCCGGCGGTGCCGTAGACGATGCGGCCGATGAGCCGCTCCATGTCGGCGATGCCAGAAAGGGCCACCATCAACTCCTCCCGGGCGATGGTGCTGTCCACCAGGGCGGACACGGCGCCGCTGCGGCGGGCGATGGCGGCGCAGTTCAAAAGGGGCCGCTCCAGCCAGGACCGCAGCAGGCGGCCGCCCATGGCGGTTTTCGTCTTGTCCAGCACCCACAGGAGGCTGCCCTTTTTCTCCTTGGAGCGCAGTGTCTCCGTCAATTCCAGATTGCGCCGGGCCGTCAAATCCAGCTCCATGAACTGGCCCTGCTCGTAGTATTCCAGATCGTCGATGTGGCTCAAATCCGTTTTCTGGGTGTCGTGGAGGTAGCCTAAAAGGGCCCCCACCGCCGGCAGCAGGGCCGGGTTATGGCGGGGAAGACGGGCCACGGCGTCGTCGCCGAACTGCTGCCGGGCCAGCCTTTCGCACCCCTCGGCGCGGAAGGAGGCGGCGGGCAGCTTTTCCCGGTGGCAGGAGAGTTTATCCCCCAAAAGGGCGGTCAAGTCCTCATTTTCATAGGCACTTTCGTTCATCACCGCCTCGGCGGGGGCGAAGCGGCCCAGCTCGTTGCACAGGTGGGAAAGCCGCTCGGGCCCGGAAAAGGCGGCGGCGTGGGCCTTGCCGGTGGAGATGTCGCAGACACAGAGGGCGGCGTTCTGCTCGTCCAGAAACACGCCGGCGCAGAAGTTGCTGCGGCTGGCCTCCAAACTGGCGCTGTCGATGACGGTGCCGGGGGTGACAACACGGATGATGTCACGCTGCACCAGGCCCTTGGCCTGGGCCGGGTCCTCGGTCTGCTCGCAGATGGCCACCTTGTAGCCCTTGGCGATGAGCCGGGCGATGTAGTTGTCGGCAGCGTGGTAGGGAATGCCGCACATGGGGACGCGCTCCTCCGCCGTCTTGGTCTTGTCCTTGTCACGGGAGGTGAGGGTCAGCTCCAGCTCCCGTGAGGCGGTGCGGGCATCGTTGCCGAACATCTCGTAGAAATCGCCCAGGCGGAAAAAGAGAATGGAATCCGGATTGTCGGCCTTGATTTCCAGATATTGGCGCATCATGGGGGTCAGCTCAGCCATGGGGATGCTCCTTTCAAAATGAGTGGCGGGGATGTATTGCGTCGTTCGCGTTTTTCCACTTTACAGTAGAATTTCCCAGCGCAGCGATTTGCGCGGGATTTTTCGTCCCGGGGAAGTCGAAAAAGCGCAGCCATACTTTGTGTATGGCAAGATTTTGAGACGAAGCCGGGGCGGAAAAGACCCGCAAAGCGGTTTAGTCCATTAGTTCTCCAAACAGTGCCCAGGTGTTACTATCCGTAATTTTAATATTGTGATACTCGCCCAGCGCGCCGCTGTCGCCGGTGAGGTGCACCAGGCGGCCGCCGGCGGTGCGGGCGCTGAGGGGCCAGCGGCTGTCGCCGGTCTCGCCGTCCACCAGGCAGCGGAGGGTCTGGCCCACGTAGCGGCGGTGGATGGCCTCGGAGATACCGTTCTGGGCGTCGCAGAGGCGGTCGAACCACTTTTGCTTTTCGCTGCGGGGCACCGGGTCGTCCATTTTGGCGGCGGGGGTGCCGGGCCGAGGGGAGAAGATGAAGGTAAAGAGGGCGTCGAACTGCACCTCCTCCACCAGCGACACCGTCTCCATGGCCTCGGCCTCCGTCTCGCCGGGAAAGCCGATAATCACGTCGCTGGTCAGCACCAGGTCGGGCATGACGGCGCGGGCGTAGGTGATGAGCTCCAGATATTGGGCCCGGTTATAGGGCCGGTTCATGGCACGCAGCACCCGGTCGCTGCCGGACTGCACCGGCAGATGGAGCTGGGGGGCCACGTGGCGGCACCGGGCCATGGTGTCGAACAATTTATGGGTGGCGTCCTTGGGCTGGGAGGACATGAAGCGGATGAGATAGTCGCCGGGGATTTCGTCGATGGCGGCAAGCAGGTCGGCAAAGTCCCATTTCTCCGGCAGGTCCTTGCCGTAAGAGTTGACGTTCTGGCCCAGGAGGGTAATCTCCTTATACCCCTCGGCGGCCAGCTGCCGCACCTCGGCGAGAATGGCCTCCGGGTCACGGCTGCGCTCCCGGCCCCGGACGTAGGGGACGATGCAGTAGGAGCAGAAGTTGTTGCAGCCATACATGATGGACACCCAGGCACGGGTGCGGCCCTCCCGCACCACCGGCATGCCCTCGGCAATGGCGCCGTGCTCGTCCTCGATGGAGAACACCCGGCCGCTGCGGGAATAGACCTGATACAGCAGCTCCGGGAAGCGCCACAGCGCCTGGGGGCCGAACACCAGGTCCACGTGGCGGTAGGACCGGCGCACCCGGTCGGCCACCTCCTTGCGCTGGGCCATGCAGCCGCACAGGCAGATGATCTGCCGGGGGTTGGCCTTTTTGGTGTGGGTCAGGGTGCCCAACGTGCCGAAGACACGCTGCTCGGCGTGGTCACGGATGGCGCAGGTGTTCAGCACCACGATGTCGGCCTGGTAGGGGTCGTCGGTAAAGGCGCAGCCCATGGCCTCCAGCATGCCCATGATATTCTGGCTGTCGGCCACGTTCTGCTGGCAGCCGTAGGTGTCCACCAACGCCTTGGGGTGCTGGCCCCGCTGGTCGTGGATGGCTTTGATTTTGGCGGTGAAATCCTGCTGCTTCGCCATGTCGGCGGCGGACACCAATACGTTTTCTCTTTCCAAAGGGTACCTCCCGGGGCGCCGAAGATGCTATGACGCCATTTTTTACTATGAACTGATTGATTATAGCACAATTCACCCCCGGCGTAAAGTTTTTTCCCCATCAGGGAACGGTTGCAAATTCCGCCGCCATGCAGTATGATAGTGGCACTATGGATGAAAAAGGAGCACAATCTATGTGGTGGATGATGGCGGTGCTGGCGGCGCTGATCGGCGCGGACCAGGCCCTGAAATACTGGACGGTGGCCCATCTGGCAGTGGGGCAGAGCGCGCCGCTGCTGCCGGGGGTGGTGCAGCTCACCCGGCTGCACAACTACGGCGCGGCATGGAGCAGCCTGTCCGGGCGCACCGCGGTGCTGCTCATTGTCACCACGGCGCTGATGGCGGCGGTGGCCTGGCTGCTGGTCCGCCGGGTGGTGCGGCACCCTCTGGGGGTGTGGGCCTGCCTGCTGGTGCTGGGCGGCGGCCTGGGCAACTACATCGACAGGCTGTGGCACGGCTACGTGGTGGATATGTTCGACCTGCAATTTATGACCTATCCCATCTTCAACCTGGCGGACTGCTTCGTGGTGGTGGGGGTCATTTTGGGGGCCGTGTACTACCTTTGGTTTTATGAAAAATGGGACAGGGTGACGAAAGATGACGCTGACAGCCACCATTGAGGACGCCGGGAAACGGCTGGACGCCTTTGTGGCGGAGCGGGCCCAGGGCGTCAGCCGCAGCGCGGCGGCCCGGCTCATCGCCGAAGGGAACGTGACGGTGAACGGCAAGGCGGCGGATAAGAATGACCGGCTCTCCCACGGGGACGCGGTGGCAATCACCATCCCGGAGGCGGCGGACACGGCGGTGACGGCCCAGGAAATCCCGCTGGACGTGGTGTATGAGGACGAGGACGTGATCGTGGTGAATAAGCCGGTGGGCATGGTGGTGCACCCGGCGCCGGGCCACCCCGACGGCACGCTGGTGAACGCCCTGCTGCACCACTGCGGCGACAGTTTGAGCGGCATCGGCGGGGAGAAGCGGCCCGGCATCGTCCACCGCATCGACCGGGACACCAGCGGCCTTATCATCGCCGCCAAGAACGACGCCGCCCACCTGGCGCTGTCCGCCCAGCTGGCGGACCACACCCTGGCCAGGACATACGAGTGCATCGTGACGGGCACGCTGCGAGAGGACAGCGGCACCGTGGACGCCCCCATCGCCCGCCATCCCAAGGACCGGAAGAAGATGGCGGTGGTCATGGGGGGCAAGCGGGCCGTGACCCACTGGGAGGTGCTGGGCCGCTACCGGGGTGCCACCCACGTCCGCTGCCGATTGGAGACGGGCCGCACCCACCAGATCCGCGTCCACATGGCCAGCCTGGGCCACCCCCTGCTGGGGGACACGGTGTACGGCAATCATAAGCCGGTGCCGGGGCTGGAGGGCCAATGTCTCCACGCGGTGGGCCTGGCCTTCGTCCACCCCCGGACGGGGGAGAGGGTCAGCCTCAGTTGTCCGCTGCCGGAGTGGTTCACCCGGCAGCTCCGCCGCCTGGGAGGGGAAAACGGATAACGGGCGGGGCGGATTTCTCCCGACGCCTGACGCCGGGCTGCAAAAATTTTCGGAAAAGTGTTGACAAACCGGCACAAGTGCGGTAGTATAGTACCGCTGTCCGCGCGGTTAGCTCAGCTGGTAGAGCACATGCTTGACGTGCATGGGGTCACAGGTTCGAGTCCTGTACCGCGCACCATCAAAGAAACCTCTTTTGTCTACCACAGGCAAGAGAGGTTCCTTGTTTGTTCACTTAGCCCGCAAACCGTTGGAAGCAGCGGATTTGCGGGCGTTGTTTCTTTTCAGGCGGTTGAAAAATTCACACTTTTTGAGTATAATAAAAGATCAATGAATCGGGATTTGTTGGGGGAACCAATATGACAATAACAAAGATCGAGAAAAACGGGATAGTCTGTGCCATCATTAGCGGTGATGATACCGTAATAACTGATGCTCAATCCGCTTTGGATGTATTGATGACGGCAAATTATGATATTGGAACAAAAAACATTGCTATCAGCAAAAAGTTGGTCGCAGAGGATTTCTTTATTCTTAGCAGCGGTCTGGCTGGAGAAATCTTGCAAAAGTACATCAATTACGGAGGGCGTATTGCCATCTACGGGGATTATTCCCATTACACGAGCAAGCCGCTCCATGACTTCATTTATGAGAGTAACAAAGGCAAGGACGTGTTTTTTGTCGGGACACAAGAAGAAGCAATTGACAGGCTGACGCAGTGAAATTCCAGTTTGTCGAAATAAAAGCGTGTATCATTTTGGCGCTTTTTCTATGGGCTACGTATCATTATGGCGCTCTTTCACATCAAAAAAGCCCTGTATCCATCAAGGATACGGGGCTTTCGTTATTTTGACGAAAAAGGGCCCATTTACCCGCCCCATGAAAAGGCCCAAACAGGCCGAAAAGTTGCAAAAATCCCCTGTGCAGAAAAAAGGCTGCACAGGGGATTTTGTCATTTCTCGGCGTCGCTGCGACGGCGTTGGCGGGTGGAGCCGGGGTGCGGGCGATTCGTGAATCGCCCCTACGGGGGAGACGGCGTCGGTGTTCTTTGTAGGGGCGCTTCATGAAGCGCCCGTTTGCGCGGCGGAGGGATCAGGGGAAGGTTTCGTTGGTTGCGGGAGGGCGATGCCGTTTGCCGTTCATCCGGCGTGGGCGGGTGTCGTTACCGGGTTCGGGCCGCCGGGTCGTCGGCCCCTACGGTGGATTGCGATGCCGTTTACCGTTCATCCGGCGTTGGCGGTGGGCGGGGCCGGGCAGGCTGGGGCGGACAGCGCCAGCGACACCCCGCGAAGAATGAGCGGATGGTGGAGCCAGTGCCCTTGGGGTAAGTCGTCCGCCCCTACGCAGGGTTTACCGATGCCAGGTGCCATTCATCCCGGCGGTGGCGGTGGACGTTGCCGGGTTTGGCGGGACACATAGCGCCAGCGACACACCGCGAGGTACGAGCGGATTGTGGAGCCAGTGCCCTTGGGGTAGTCCCGCCCTACGGACGGTTTGCCGATACCGTTTGCCGTTTATCCGGCGTGGGTGATGGGTTGTGGCGGGGTGGGGCGGACAGAGTCGTCCGCCCCTACGCAGGGTTTACCGATGCCAGGTGCCATTCATCCCGGCGGTGGCGGTGGACGTTGCCGGGTTTGGCGGGACACGCAGGTCCCGCCCTACGGTGGGTATTGCCACCGTTTGCCATTCGACCGGCCTGGCGGTTATCGCCCCCTCATCCGGCCCTGCGGGGCCACCTTCTCCCCAAGGAGAAGGCGGGGCGTGGGCGATTTTTTCCGCGGCGGGGTGGCTATTGGGGGCGGATTATGGTACAATGACAACACAGTTCCATCCACACACTTTTCCACAGGAGGAGCGAGGCGTATGATTTCATTACGAGGGCCCAGATTGAAGATTTTTGCGGCGGTTTTGGCGGTCATCTGCCTGGCCGCGGGGATTTATTTCACCTTTTTCCAGTCCCGGGGCTTTGAGAAAACCACGGCGGAAATCGTGGAAGTTGAGCCAAATTACGACGGCGACAGCACCACCTATACCCCCACGGTGCGGTACACGGTGAACGGCGTGATCTACACCGAAACGCTGGACCAGTCCAGCGGCTCCTACAAGGTGGGCAAGACCATCACCATCAAATATAACCCCAAGGACCCCTCCATCATCCACGGGGGCGGCGGCTTCGGCATCTATCTGATGGTGGCCAGCGCCGCCATTTTGGCGGTGGTGATCGTGTCCACGGTGCGGGAGAAGCGGGCTATGACCGAGCTCCACGGCAAGCGGGAGATGGGCGCACGGCGGGGTTACCGGCCCTCGGAGCAGGGGGAGGAGCGGGAGCTCTACTTCCTCACCGACCTGGGCACGCCCAAGTACGGCCACCGGCTGGAGGACGGTCGGCGGCAGGTGCTGTATGAGGCCAAGATGACCAAATTCACCCTCACCACCCCCTTTGGCTTCGACTTCATCGACCATGAGCACGGCACCACCACCCCCCATCTGGTGGGCCACAACGAGGAGAGCCATTGGGACTCCCTGCTGCTGGACAACCATTACACCTTCGAGCTGGACGGCGTGGACGTGTTCAAGCATTTGCAGGAAAACGGCATCACGGTGGAATCCAGCCTGGGGGGCGGCAGCGGCAAGGTGCTGGGGGCCAACTACCGGATTTTCCGGGACGGCGTGGCAATCGCCCGGGCGGAGAGCACCGGGCCGTACCCCCACGAGGAGGACGCGGCAAACCACAAGGCGGCCTCCGCCGTGGGCAGGCAGGGGTTCTACCGGGTGTGGACGGCGGAGCGGAACCTGGATCTGCTGTTTATGACACTGGTGGCCTTCGCCCGCACCGGGGCGCTGGATGACAAGGGCGGCACCTTCGGGGCCATCGCAGGCACCATCAGGAAAAACCTTCGGGACGAATAACACCCCACAGGGAGGACGGAGACGTCCTCCCTTTTTTTGAGAGAAGAGGGAAGAGAGAAAAGGGCGGAGCAGCGCCAGCGACACCCTGCGAAGAATGAGCAGTTGGTGGAGCCAGTGCCCTTGGGGTAAGCCCCGCCCCTACGAATGGTTGCCGCAGCCATTTACCATTCATCCCGGCGGTGGCGGTGGGTGGTGGCGGGACACGCAGGTCCCGCCCTACGGACGGTTATCGTTTCCGTGTGCCATTCATCCGGCGTGGGCGGTGGGTTGTGGCGGGGTGGGGCGGACAGAGTCGTCCGCCCCTACGCAGGGTTTGCGATACCGTTTGCCATTCAACCCGGCGGGGCGGGCGTCGCCCCCTCATCCGTCAGCTTCGCTGACACCTTCCCCCCCGGGGGAAGGCAGGGCGGTTATTTGTTTCCATTTGCCATTTGACCGGGAGGGGCGGTGGGCGTTACCGTGTTGGCGGGACACGCAGGTCCCGCCCTACGGAGGTAATTGGCGGCGTGTGCCATGCAACCGGGCGGGGCGGGCATCGCCCCCTCATCCGTCAGCTTCGCTGACACCCTCCCCCCCGGGGGAAGGCAGGGCGGGTTTTGTTACCGGGTGCCATTCCACCGGGCCTTGGCGGGTGTCGTTACCGGGTTCGGGCCGCCGGGGCGGCGGCCCCTACGGTGGATTGCGATGCCGTGTGCCGTTCAGCCGGCGTGGGTGATGGGTGGCGGCGAGGTTGGGCGGAGCAGAGCCCCGCCCCTACGGACGGTTTGACGATACCGTTTTCCATTTATCCGCCTCTGGCGGTGGGCGTTACCGGGTCTGGCGGGACACGCAGGTCCCGCCCTACGGACAGTTATCGTTTCCGTTCGCCATTCAACCGTACACGGCGATGGCCCGGGCGGGGCCCGGGCGATTCATGAATCGCCCCTACGGTATTCCCGGTTGCCTCTTTCTTTCATAACAAAAAACCGCCCTTTCGGGCGGTTTTTTGTTATTTTGAAGAGATTTACTCCGCCTTGTCCGCCTTGGCTTCCGCGGCGGCTTTGGCTGCGGCGGCCTTTTTCTCGGCGGCGGCCTTCTGGGCGGCCTTGAACTTCTCCTTCTCCTCGGGAGTGGGGATGGGCTCGATGGCATTGCGGGGGCAGGCCTTGGCGCACATGGTGCAGTTGCGGCACTTTTCGTAGTCGATGACAGCCACGTTATCCACCACGTGGATGGCGTCAAACTTGCAGGTGCGCTCGCACATGCCGCAGGCGATGCAGCTCACCGCGCAGACCTTGGCCACGGCGGGGCCCTTGTCCTTGTTGGAGCAGTTGACAAACACCTTCTGCTTATAGGGCACCTCGTGAATCAGCTTGCGGGGGCAGGCCTCACGGCAGGCGCCGCAGTTGGTGCACTTGTCCTTGTCCACCACGGCCACGCCGTCCACCACGTGGATGGCGTCGAACTTACAGGCGGCCACGCAGGAGCCGAAGCCGAAGCAGCCGTAGCGACATGCCACGGCGTCGCCGCCGCAGACCTTGGTGGCGGCGATGCAATCGGTGACGCCCCGATACTCGAAATTCTTATTGGCGTTGCAGCCGCCGTTGCAGGCCACGTGGGCCACCATCTTATCGCCGGAGGGGGCCTCCATGCCCATGATGGCGGCAATCTTGGCGGCGCCCTCGGCGCCGGCGGGGGCGCAGGCCGTTACAGGGGCCTTACCCGCCAGAATGGCCTCGGCACAGCCGGCGCAGCCGGGATAGCCGCAGCCGCCGCAGTTGGCACCCGCCAGAGCGGACTGAATCTGGGGCAGGCGGGGGTCTACCTCCACCTCAAACACCTTGGCGGCCACGGCCAGAATCAGGCCGAAAATCACCGCCAGGGCGCCCAGCATCAATACGGGAAATACAATACTCATTCTCTTCTACCTCCTTACCACACCTTCAGGCCGCTGAAGCCCATGAAGGCCAGGGCCATGAGGCCGGCGGTAATCAGGGCGATGGGGAAGCCCTGGAAGCACTTGGGATGATCGGCAAACTCCAGCTGCTCCCGGACGGCGGCGAACAGGAAGATGGCCAGCAGGAAGCCCAGGCCGCCGGTGATGCCGTAGACCACGGACTCGATGAAATTGTAGTTGTTCTGCACGTTCAGCAGGGCCACGCCCAGCACGGCGCAGTTGGTGGTGATCAGAGGCAGGTACACGCCCAGGGCGGTGTACAGGGTGGGGACGTTCTTCTTCAGGAACATCTCCACGAACTGCACCAGGGCGGCGATGACCAGGATGAAGGCCACGGTCTGCATGTACTCCAGGCCCAGCTTCACCAGCACCTGGTTCACCAGGTAGGCGAAGGCGGAGGCCAGGCCCATGACGAAGGTGACGGCGGCGCCCATGCCCACGGCGGTGTCAATCTTCTTGCTGACGCCCAGGAAGGGGCAGATGCCCAGGAACTGGGCGAAGATAAAGTTATTGGTAAGGATGGCACCCAGAGAGATGGCCAGCAATGTAGTGATGCTCATACTTTACTTCGCCTCCTTTGCCTTGTTGGCCTTGCGTTCCTCGGCCTTGTTCAGCGCCCACTGCATGGCGGCGATCAGCGCGCCCAGGCACAGGAAGCCGCCCACAGGCAGCACCAGCATACCGGCGGGGGTGTAGCCCGCGGGCATGACCTGGTAATCCAGCAGCTTGCCGGCGCCCAGCAGCTCGCGGAAGAAGCACATCACCAGCAGCACCAGCGTGTAGCCGATGCCCTGGAAGATGCCGTCCAGGGCGGAGGCGCCCACGGAGTTCTTGGAGGCAAAGGCCTCGGCACGGCCCAGGATGATGCAGTTCACCACGATGAGGGGGATGAACACGCCCAGGCTCTTGTCGATGTCCGGCAGGAAAGCTTTCAGCAGCAGCTGCACCATGGTGACGAAGCCGGCGATGACCACGATGTAGCAGGCGATACGGACCTCGTTGGGGATGATTTTCCGCAGCAGGGAAATGAAGATATTGGACAGGGTCAGAATGATGATAACGCTGACGCCCATGCCCAGGCCGTTCTTGATGGAGGTGGTGATGGCCATGGTAGAGCACATGCCCAGCAGCTGCACCAGAACGGGGTTCTGGGTAATCAGACCCTCTTTGAATTGTTTACCGACATTCATTGTTCTGTTGTCCCCCTTTCATCAGGCGATGGTGGCCACGGCGGCCAGGGCGGCGTTGGCGCCCATGGTGATGCCGCGGGTGGAAACGGTGGCGCCGGAGACCTCGGTGACGGTCTTGCCCACGGCAAGGGTGCCGGCACCGCTGAGGCCGATGAACTGATCCAGCACGGGCACGCCGGCCTTGTTGGGCTCGTTGCCCATGACCTTGGAGCCGATGCCGGCGGTCTCGGCGTTGGACACCACGGAGATGCCGGTGATGGCCCCGGCGTCGTCCACGCCCACAATCATTTCAATGATGCCCTGGGAGCCGGAGGCCTCCACCTTGCAGGCGTAGCCGCCGGTGGACATGGTGTAAATCTCCGTCAGCTTACCGCCCTGGGCGGCAGCGGCGGCGGTCATATCCTCGGTGAGCTCCACGGGCTGGAACTCGGCCCCCTCGGGGGCCACCTGGGCCAGAGCCGCTTTGGTGGCGGCGAAATTCAGCTCGGCAATGCGCTCGGCGGTGACCATGTTGACCACGCCCAGCAGGGCGGCCACCACCAGGGAGATGGCGGTGAGGGTGCCGGCGACCTTGAGAATAAACTTGGCGTTCAGATTTTTCATTTCGCAGCAGCCTCCTTCTTCTCCTTCTTGGGGGCACCGTAAATGGTGGGCCGGATGTACTTATCCAGCAGCCAGGTGGTGCAGTTCATGATGAGGATGGAGTAGCACACGCCCTCGGGATAGGAGCCGAAGCGGCGGATGAAGCAGGTCAGCAATCCGCAGCCGATGCCGAAGATAATCTGGCCGGGCTTGGTGACGGGGGAGGTGGCGTAGTCGGTGGCCATGAAGATGGCGCCCAGCATCAGGCCGCCGCCGAACAGGTTATACACCAGATAGTCGGCAGTGGAGATGCCCGCCGGGACGGACACCAGACAGATGACGGCCACGGTGGCGATGTAGGCCACGGGGATATGCCAGGTGATGACCTTGCGGATCAGCAGGTACACGCCGCCCAACAGCAGCAGCAGCGCGCTGACCTCGCCCAGGGAGCCGCCGGTGCGGCCCAGGAACATATCCCAGGCGGAATAGCTGTTCTTCAGCGTGGCGAAGGCGGCGCCGTCCTCCAGGCCGGACTTCATGATGGCCATGGGGGTGGCGGAGGAGGTGAGGACGTCCGCCTTGGTGGCGGGGATGGCCCAGGCGGTCATGGCGGTGGCATAGCAGGCCAGCAGCGCGGCGCGGCCCGCCAGGGCGGGGTTGAGGAAGTTGCAGCCGATGCCGCCGTAGAGCTGCTTCACCACCACGATGGCGAAGAAGTCGCCCACCACGATCATCCAGATGGGCAGGTCCACGGGGCACACAAAGGCCAGCAGCATACCGGTGACCACGGCGGACAGGTCGCCGATGGCCTGGGGCTTTTTCAGCACGGCACGGTAGGCCCACTCCCAGAACAGGCAGCCCACCACGGACACGGCGGTGAGCAGCAGGGCCTTCCAGCCGAAGTTATACACGCTCCAGCACAGGGCCGGCAGCATGGCGATGATCACGTCCAGCATAATGGAGCGGGTGTTGTCCGGGGCGTGGATGTGGGGGGAGGAGGACGCGATCAGCTTCAGATTCTTGTAGTCAGTCATGGTTACGCCTCCTTCTTCGCGGCAGCCTCGGCGGCGGCCTTGGCCTTCATTCTGGCATTGTTCACCTTTTGCTTGCCCAGGCGGAAGGCGTGGGTCAGCGGCAGGCGGGCGGGGCAGGTGTAGGTGCAGGCGCCGCACTCGATGCAGTCCATGCCGTGGAGCTGGTTCTGCCAGGTGTCAATATCGCCCTTCATCAAATACTTATACATGAAGATGGGCTCCAGGCGGATGGGACATACGCCCACGCACTTGCCGCAGCGGATGCACTGGGGGTTGGCCTCGTGCTTCTCCTCGTCGCCGGCGAAGGCCAGCATGGCGCCGGTGCCCTTGCCCACGGTGACGTCGGTATCATACTGGGCCATACCCATCATGGGGCCGCCCATAATCAGCTTGTAGGTCTCGTCCTTCAATCCGCCGCAGGCGTCGAACAGCTTGGAAATCGGCGTGCCGATGGGGCACTCCAGGTTCTTGGGCTCGATGACGCCGGAGCCGGACACGGTGACGATTTTGCTCACCACGGGCATACCCTCGTACACGGCCCGGTAGATGGCGCAGGTGGTGTTCAGGTTGAAGATGCAGCAGCCGGCGTCGGCAGGCAGCTTGCCGGAGGGCACCTGGCGGCCGGACACGGCCTGGCACAGCTGCTTCTCAGCGCCCTGGGGATACCGGGTGTGGAGCACCTCCACCTTGACGGGGGCCTTCAGCTCGGCGATCTTGGCATTCAATACGTCGGCGGCGTTCTGCTTGTTGGCCTCGATGCCGATGTACACCTTATCCACGCCGAAGCACTTGGCCAGCAGCGTGGCGCCCTTGATGACCTGGTCGGGCCGCTCCAGCATGGTGCGGTGGTCGCCGGTGATGTAGGGCTCGCACTCGGCGGCGTTGATGATGACGTAATCCACCTTGCCCAGGCCCGAGGAAATCTTCACATGGGTGGGGAAGGTGGCGCCGCCCTGGCCCACGATGCCGGCGTTCTTCACGATGTCCACCAGCGCCTCGGGGGTGAGGCTGTCGGGATTCTCCACCGGCTTGACGGTGTCGCAGACGGTGTCCTGGAAGTCGTTTTCAATGACCACGGACATCATTTTGCCGCCCATGGAGAAGGGGCGAGGCTCCACGGCCTTCACCGTGCCGGACACGGAGGCGTGGATGGGAGCGGAAACGAAACCGCCGGGCTCACCGATGCGCTGGCCGATGGTGACGTGGTCACCGGGGGCCACAATGGGCTTGCAGGGCGCACCGATGTGCATAGACATGGGAATGACCACCTCCGCCGGCGCCGCCAGCTTCTCGATGGCCTTCTCATTGGTAGCGGCCTTCATATCATTGGGATGAACGCCGCCAAAGAAAGCTTGTGCCATTGTCTTCACCTCATCTTACTACTTGGCAGCATGGCTGCCGCCTGGTTGTCAGGCGGCGCTATGCCACCCCATACTGTTCATTATCATAGCGCAAAAAGGGCCTCTTGTCCAGTGCGCGGCGGCAAAAATCGGGGCGCAGCCCCATTTTTCCTCCAATTTCCACCATCTGCCCCCGCCTTTTGCCGGGGCACTTGCGTTTTGGGGCGGGATATGATATACTTTTTCGCCGTAAAAGGGTTTTTCGCCTTTTATTATATTGTATCGTGCTGGCGCGTCAGCACAGAAAGGATCAAAAATGCTGTTAGATCGCAAAGGCATCAAGGCCGAGGCCAAGGGCATCGTCAAGACCGCCCGGGTGTCCGCCTATACGTTCACACTGGTTTATCTGCTGATTGTCATGGCCCTGATGGTGGTGGACAATCTGTTCGGCGCCGAGACCACCGTGGATCCGGAGATCGAGCTGCAATTGCGGCAGATGGGCATCGTGGTGGTGGAGATTCCCCATCTCATCACTGTGCCCGCCTCCATCGCCGCCTTTATCTCCCTGGTGGTGGGCTTTGCCGAGGTGGTGTTCGGCTGCGGCTACAACCTGTACCACCTGGGCGTGCGCCGGGGCCGGGAGATGGGCTACAACACCCTGACCGAGGGCTTCACCTTCGCCGGCAAGGCCATTCTGCTGGCGGTGGTGATGGAGATTTTCATCTTCCTGTGGTCCCTGCTGTTCGTCATCCCCGGCATCATCGCCGCCTACCGCTATCGCTTCGCCTTTTTGAACCTGTGTGAGAATCCCGACATCGGCATCATGGACGCCATCCGTATGTCCAAGGTGCAGACCGCGGGGTACAAGTGGCAGCTGTTTGTGGTGGACCTCAGCTTTCTGGGCTGGCTTTTCCTCAGCGCCTGCACCGCCGGCATCCTGCTGATCTGGGTGGAGCCCTACATGAGCCAGACCTACATCGGCTGCTTTGAGGTATGCAAGAAGGCCAGCGGCGTGGGCTCCTTCCCCACCGACAACCCGCAGGATAACTTCCAGAGCTGGAACGTGTGAGGTTTTCCACACGGGGTGTGGATATGTAATAGTATAGTATCGCAGACCGCGGCGTCCGAAAGGACGCCGCGGCAGTTGTTTTGGGGGCGTTTGTCCCCAGGGGCGAGGACGGGTCGGCGGGACACCCGGGGGCCGGATTTTGTTTGTAGGGGCGCTTCATGAAGCGCCCGTTTGCCGGTTGGCGGGGTTGCGGGGGGCCGGATTTTGTTCGTAGGGGAGGACGACTCTGTCCTCCCCAGCCGGGGGCGTGCGGGCACAGCGCCGCCTGTGGCGGATGAAGCGTGCCCGCCGCAAGGCAGCGGCCCGATTTTCACGGCCCGAAGGGTCTGGAAATCGGTTTGCCGCAACGAGAGCACGACTTTTTGCAGCGACTTACGGTGCGTGGGCGGGCATCGCCCCCTACGGTGGGAAGGGCGGTGCCGTTTGCCATTCAACCGGCGTTGGGGTGGCCGATGCCGCGTCCGGGCCGCCGAGTCGTCGGCCCCTACGGTGGTGGTCGTTACCGGCTGCCATCCACCCGGCCCGGGTGGGTATCGTTGCCTTGGCGGCGGGCGATTCGTGAATCGCCCCTACGGTGTAATCATGGCGGCATCGGTTTTTCCGTAGGGGCGCTTCATGAAGCGCCCGCTGCGCGGAACGATTTTGCAGCGACTTACGGCAGGCGGGCGGGCATCGCCCCCTCATCCGGCCCTGCGGGGCCACCTTCCCCCCAAGGGGAAGGCGGGGTGTTTTGGCGCTTCATCGTCCATCGTTCCCTTTTTGGCGGACAAATTTGGTAATTTTGTGCGTACTGCACAGTTATTATGTTAATAATTCGGCAATTTTCCGATTTCCATTTCTGCCGCCGCCGTATTATAATGGGCTTCGTTAAAAAGTTCGCAATTACCGTAGGGGAAGTGCGGGCTTGACCACAGACGGCCACCGTCTGAAAATTACGAGGAGAGTGAATCATGTTTAAGAAATTCACCAACGGCTGCGTTCGCGTAGTCAACCGTTGGCTGCCGGACGCTTTTCTGTTCGCAGTCATTCTGACCTTCGTGGTCTTTATCGGCGCCCTGGCCGCCACGGGCCTGCCCGTGTTCTCCGCCAGCCAGCCCGACCTGATCACCGCCTGGGGCGGCAACTCCACCTTCTGGAGCCTGCTGAGCTTCTCCATGCAGATGGCTCTGGTGCTGGTGCTGGGCTCCGCCTGCGCTTCCGCCAAGCCCTTCAAGGCTCTGCTGCGCACCCTGGCCGGCATGTGCCGCACCCCCATGCACGCGATCCTGATGACCACCTTCGTGTCCACCATCTGCTGCTGGCTCAACTGGGGCTTCGGCCTGGTTATCGGCGCTCTGCTGGCCAAGGAAGTCGTCCGCCGCGTGCCCAGCGTGGACTACCCCCTGCTGATCGCCTCCGCCTACTCCGGCTTCGTGGTGTGGCACGCGGGCCTGTCCGGCTCCATCCCCCTGGACCTGGTGGCCGGCAAGACCTTCGGTGAGGTGCTGTACCAGGCCCCCATCAGCTCCACCATCCTGCACCCCATGAACCTGATCATGTGCGCCGTTGTGCTGCTGGGCATGCCCTTCGTCAACTACGCCATGCATCCCGACAAGGATCACACCGTCACCATCGACCCCTCCCTGCTGAAGGATGAGGCCGAGCGCGAGTACAAGGTGGACACCCCCGCCGACAAGATGGAGCACTCCAAGATCCTGTGGGTCATCCTGGTGGTGATGGGCATTGCCTACATCATTCACTACTTCTTCATTGAGAAGGGTTCCCTGGGCCTGAACATCGTGAACTTCATCTTCCTGTTCCTGGGCATCCTGCTCCACGGCGACCTGCGCCGCTATGTGGACGCCATCGGTGAGGCCGCCGCAGGCGCCGCCGGCGTGCTGCTGCAGTTCCCCTTCTATGCCGGTATCATGGGCCTGATGACCGCCAAGAACGTGGACGGCGTGTCTCTGGCCGGTGTGATTTCCCAGTTCTTCGTCAGCATCTCCAACGGCATCACCTTCCCCATGCTGTCCTTCCTGGCTGCCGGTGTTGTCAACTTCTTCGTTCCCTCCGGCGGCGGCCAGTGGGCCGTCCAGGGCCCCATCATGATGCCCGCCGGTGCCGCTCTGGGCATCGACGCCGGCCGTACCGCC
Organism: Oscillospiraceae bacterium; assembly: GCA_902765025.1. GTDB lineage: Bacteria > Bacillota > Clostridia > Oscillospirales > Oscillospiraceae > Vescimonas. The sequence continues at coordinate 84,433 of CACWYC010000015.1, read as the reverse complement.
ATGGCGGTGGCCTGGGGCGACCAGTGGACCAACATGATCCAGCCGTTCTGGGCTCTGCCTGCTCTGGGTATCGCCAAGCTGAGCGCCCGCGACGTCATGGGTTATCTGGTCATCGTGCTGCTGTTCACCGGCGTTGTGGCCGTGCTGGGCTTCCTGGCCTGGGGTATGTTCTTCTAATTCATCCCCTGCCATCCCATTTGAAAAAAAGAGAACCTGCGAAAGCGGGTTCTCTTTTTTGTGCGAGAGAAAAGAGAAGAGGGACGATTTCGTTCGTAGGGGCCGACGCCCCCGGCGGCCCGTTTGCCGGTTGGCGGGGTTGCGGAAAAACACCGTTGGTTGCGGGCGGTTACAATAATCCGTAGGGCGCGACGACCCCGGCGCGCCGTTGCCTTCCCCCTCGGGGGGAAGGTGGCGCGGCCTGTAAAGGCCGTGACGGATGAGGGGGCGTCTACCGGAAACTTTTCGTAAAATCGCCCCCTCATCCGTCAGCTTCGCTGACACCTTCCCCCCAAGGGGCTGTGCCCGAAGCGCCGCCGATGGCGGATGAAGCGAGGGCACAGCCAGGCAGCGGCCCGGTTGCCATGGCCCAACGGGCCTGGGAACCGGATGCCGCAACGCGGGCAAGAGGCGGGCGGGATTTTGTTGCCGCTCACCATCCACCCGGCCCGGGTGATTTTCGTTACCGGGGTACGGGCCGCCGAGTCGTCGGCCCCTACGGTGGGGTCGGTGCCGTGTACCATCCAACCGGCCCGGGTGGGTATCGTTACCTTGGCGGAGGGCGATTCGTGAATCGCCCCTACGGTGTAATCGTGGCGGCATCGGTTTTTTCGTAGGGGCGATTCGTGAATCGCCCCTACGGTGTACCCGGTCGGCCGTTTGTTATGGCGGCGGGCGCAAATCCTCCCTTTACGCCGGCCGGATTTTATGATATATTGTATCTGAATTAGTATCTCTACGGCAAGGGAGGTGATGCGGCCGTGAAATATGAGCTCTGGCAGACCCCGGAGGTGGACGAGGGGGCAATTGACGCCCTGCGCTCCGCGGGCTATCCCTATCTTGTCAGCGGCGTGCTGGTGTCACGGGGCATCACCACACCGGAGGCGGCCGCCGCCTTTTTGGAGCAGGAGACCAGCCTGACCTATTCCCCCTTTTTGATGGCGGACATGGACAAGGCGGTGGCGCGCATCAACGACGCCCTTGCCAATCGGGAGAAAATCGCCATTTACGGCGACTACGACGTGGACGGCATCACCGCCACCTGCATTTTAGTGGATTATCTCAAGAGCCGGGGCGCCGATGTGGTGCACTACATCCCCCGCCGCATCGAGGACGGCTACGGCCTGAGCTGCGACGCCATCGACACCCTCCGCCGCCAGGGCGTGAAGCTGCTGGTGACGGTGGACTGCGGCATCACCGGCGTGGAGGAGACGGACTACGCCAAGTCCCTGGGCATGGACGTGGTGATTACCGACCACCACGAGTGCAAGGACACCCTGCCTGCCGCGGCGGCGGTCATCGACCCCCACAGACCCGACTGCCCCTATCCCTTCAAGCACCTGGCGGGCTGCGGCGTGGCGCTGAAGCTGGCCCTGGCCCTGGGGGGCAGCGACAGGGAGGAGGCCCTCTTCTCCCGCTACTGCACCCTGGCGGCCATCGGCACGGTGGCGGACGTGATGCAGATGTCCGGCGAGAACCGCACCATCGTGTCCCGGGGCCTGGCCTCCATTGAGCGCAGCGACTTCATCGGCCTCCACGCCCTGTTGGCGGAGGCGGGGTTGGATAAAAAGGAGATTACCTCCGTGCAGATCGGCTTCGTGCTGTCCCCCCGCATCAACGCCGCCGGGCGGATGGGGGAGGCGGACATGGCGGCGGACCTGCTGCTGTGCGACGACCCTGTGAAGGCCGCCGAGATGGCCCGGGCGCTGTGCGACCTGAACCGGGAGCGGCAGAACGTGGAGCAGACCATCTACACCCAGGCCGAGGAGATGATCGCCGCCATGCCGGAGCACCTGCGCAGCGCGCTGGTGCTGTCCGACCAGCGGTGGCACCAGGGCGTGGTGGGCATCGTGGCCTCCCGCCTCAGCGAGAAATACTCCCGGCCCAGCTTTATGATTCACTTAAACGGCGCCACCGGCAAGGGCTCCTGCCGCAGCTGGGGCGGCTTCAACCTGTTTGCCGCGTTGGAGAGCTGCTCCGATTTGCTGCTGGGCTTCGGCGGCCACGAGCTGGCGGCGGGCTTCACCATCGAGGAAAAGAACATCCCCGCCTTCCGCCGGAGGATGAATGAATACGCCGCCGCCTACCGGGGCGGCGCGGCGCCGGTGTCGTCGTTGGACGTGGACATGGTGATTCAGCACCCCGGCGACGTGACCCTTGCCGAGGTGGAGGCCCTCAGCGCCCTGGAGCCCTACGGCGCCGGCAACCCCCGGCCCGTGTTCTGCCTGCGGGGCGCCACGCTGAGCCGCACCCAGAACGTGGGCCAGAACCGGCATTTGAAGCTGCGGCTCACCCGGGGCAGCAGCCAGTTTGACGGCATTTTCTTCTCCACCACTGCCGAGAGCTGCGGCGTGGCCGTAGGCGACAGGGTGGACGCCGCCTTTTATTTACAGGTCAACGAGTTCCGGGGCAACCGCACCGTGCAGCTCCAGATGGTGGACATCCGGCCCTCGGTAAACCCCAGCACCCGGGAGATGGAGGCGTTGGCCCTGGTGCAGCAGGTGCTGGACGGGGAACGCATCCCCGCCCGGGACGCCCGGCGGCTGCTGCCGGGGCGGGAGCATTTCGCCGCCGCCTGGCGGTGTATCGACCACCAGCTCTCCGGCGGGCCTCTGGACTGCGCCTACCTGCCGCTGCTGCGGCAGCTGGCGGAGCGGCTGGGCCGGGCCGACGCCTTCGCTCGGGCGGCGCTGTGCCTGGAGGTGTTCCGGGAGCGGGGGCTGCTGACGGTGGAGCGCCACCGGGACAGCGTCACCATCACCCGGGGCCAGGCGGCCCGGGCCGACCTGGAGCAGTGCCCCTACATAGAGCAGCTATCCATTGACACCATGGGAAAAGGAGGCGGACGCGGATGACACCCGACGAGATGTATCAGCATTTGGAGGACACCATACGCAGCTACAACCCCGGGGCGGACTTTGCCCACATCCGCCAGGCCTACGAGTACGCCGCCGCCCACCACGGCCAGCAGAAGCGGAAGGACGGCTCCCCCTACGTGACCCATCCCCTCAACGTGGCCCAGATTCTGGCCGAGGAGCTGCATCTGGACAGCGAGTCCATTATGGCGGCCCTGCTCCACGACACCATCGAGGACACCGACGTGACCCATGAGGACATTGCCAAGCTGTTCTCCCCCACGGTGGCGGATCTGGTGGAGGGCGTCAGCAAGCTGACGCGGGTGCAGTACACCTCCAAGGAAGAGGAGCAGATGGAGAATCTGCGGAAGATGCTGATGGCCATGAGCAAGGACATCCGGGTCATCCTCATCAAAATCGCCGACCGGCTCCACAATATGCGCACCATGGAGTACCAGACCCCCGCCAAGCAGAAGCAGAAGTCCTACGAGACCATGGAGATCTACGCCCCCATCGCCCACCGGCTGGGCATGCAGAAGATGAAATGGGAGCTGGAGGATTTGAGCCTGAAATACCTGGACGGTGCCGGCTACCAGGAGATCATCGACTCTTTGAGCGCCAAGAGCGCCGAGTATGAGGGCTTCATGGAGCGGGTGGAGGCCCAGATCCAGGCCCGGCTGGCCGAGGCGGGCATCACCGACGCCACCGTGTACGGCCGGATGAAGCACCCTTACAGCATCTACCGCAAGATGTACTCCAAGGCCAAGAGCCTGGACGACGTGTTCGACCTCATCGCCTTTAGGGTGCTGGTGAACACGGTGGCGGACTGCTACAACGTGTTGGGCATCATTCACGATTTGTACAAGCCCATTCTGGGCCGATTCAAGGACTATATCGGCACCCCCAAGCCCAATATGTACCAATCCCTCCACACCACGGTGATGGGGGAGGGGGGCATCCCCTTTGAGGTGCAGATCCGCACCTACGAGATGCACGAAATCGCCGAATACGGCGTGGCGGCCCACTGGAAATACAAGCAGGCGGGCCAGGGCGAGGGGGACGAGAGCCGCTACGAGTGGGTCCGCCGCCTGCTGGAAAACCAGGACGGCGCCGACGCCGAGGACTTTATCCACTCCCTGAAGGTGGACATGTTCGCCGACGAGGTGTTCGTGTTCACGCCCCAGGGCGACGTGATCAACCTGCCCGCCGGGGCCACGCCCATCGACTTTGCCTACACCATCCATTCCCAGGTGGGCAACCACATGGTGGCCGCCAAGGTGAACGGCCACATCGCCCAGCTCACCGCCACGCTTCACAACGGCGACGTGGTGGAGGTCACCACGTCCCAGAGCGCCCACGGCCCCAGCCGGGACTGGCTGCAATACGCCAAGTCCAGCAACGCCCGCAGCAAAATCCGCCAGTGGTTCAAGCACGAGAAGCGGGATGAGAACATCGTCAACGGCCGGGCCAGCTTTGAAGCGGAGCTGAAGCGCTGCGGCGTGACGCTGCGGGAGATGACCTCCGAGGACATGCTGCCCCTGGTGCTGAAAAAGACCAGCTTCAACACCCTGGACGATATGTACGCCGCCATCGGCTACGGCGGCGTCACGTCGCTGAAGCTGGTGGGCCGGCTGCGGGAGGAGATTCGCAAGGTGACGGAGGCCCGCCAGGCCGACCGCAACACCGGCGAGGCGGCGGCGCCGGAAAATCCCATCCCCATCTTCGAGCCCACCGTGCCCCGGAAATCCAGCGGCGAGCACGGCGTCATCGTGGAGGGTCTTTCCAACTGCCTGGTGAAGTTCTCCAAGTGCTGCTCCCCCGTGCCGGGGGACGACATCGTGGGCTTCATCACCCGGGGGTACGGCGTGTCCGTACACCGCACCGACTGCCCCAACGCCGCCCCGGAGCGGCGCAAACCCGAGGAGGCGGGCCGGTGGATTCGCGTCACCTGGGCCGACAACATCTCCGAGACGTACCACACCACGCTGCAGCTGGTGGCCAAGGACCGCATCGGCATGCTCACCGACGTGTCCACCATTTTGAGCACCACCAAGACCCGGGTCTGCTCCCTCAACGCCCGGTCCACCCCCGACGGCTACGGCGTCATGGACCTGGAGGTGGAGGTGGCGGGCCACGAGCAGCTGAAAGCCGTGGTGAAAAAGCTGGAGAGCGTGCCGGGCATCATGCGGGTCACACGGCCCGCGGGATGAGCGTCAAGGAAAAACGGCAGCATATTACACCGTAGGGGCGCTTTGTGGATAGGCGGGGAATGATGAAAGGCATCGTCGCTTGCAAGGGCCACAATATTCTCCGTAGGGGCGCTTCATGAAGCGCCCGTTTGCGCCTTGGCGGGTTTGTGGAAAGGCACCGCTGGTTGCGGACGGTTCCCGTCTTGTCCGTAGGGGCGGGGCTTACCCCAAGGGCACTGGCTCCACCGACTGCTCATTCTTCGCAGGGTGTCGCTGGCGCTGCTCCGCCCGAGGCACGGCGACAATCTGGGCGCTTTGGGCGGAGCAGAGCCCCGCCCCTACACGCGGTTGCCGATACCATTCACCATCCATCCGCCCTGGGCGATCGTCGCCCCCTCATCCGTCACGGCCTGCGGCCGCGCCACCTTCCCCCCAAGGGGAAGGCTGGGGCGAATAGATAAAACTTTGCGCAGCCTTCCCCCTGGGGGGAAGGTACCCCAGTGCGCACACTGGGGGGAATGAGGGGGCGTGCGGGCACAGCGCCGCCGGGGGGCGGATGAAGCGTGCCCGCCGCAAGGCAGCGGCCCGATTTTCACGGCCCGAAGGGTCTGGAAATCGGTTTGCCGCAACGAGAGCACGAGATTTTGCGGGAAGTTTCCGGTCGTCGCCCCCTCATCTCACCCGCCCTGGGCGATCGTCGCCCCCTCATCCGTCACGGCCTGCGGCCGCGCCACCTTCCCCCCAAGGGGAAGGCGGAGCGGTTAATTGTTCTGTTTTTCCATCCACCCGGCGTTGGCGGTCATCGCCACTTGGGCTGCGGGCCGCCGAGTCGTCGGCCCCTACGGTGGATAACGATGCCGTTTTCCATCCACCCCACCTTTTCGCTGTTCGTCACCTGGCTGCGGGCGATTCGTGAATCGCCCCTACGGCGCAAAACCACAGGCGCCGAGTATCTTTGTAGGGGCCGCCGCCCCCGGCGGCCCATTTAGCCCCCGGCGGATTATTTCACAATTTATTGACACAAGGAGATCACACTATGCGAGCGGTATTGACCCGGGTGAAGCACGCCTCCGTCACCATTGACGGGGCGGTGCACGGACAGATCGGACAGGGCTTTCTCATTCTGCTGGGGGTGGGCGTGAACGACACCGAAGCGGAATGTGACAAGCTGTGCGACAAGCTGACGGGCCTGCGCATCTTCGAGGACGAAAACGAGAAGATGAACCTGGGGCTGAAGGACGTGGGAGGCGAAATTCTGGTCATCTCCCAGTTCACCCTGTACGGCAACTGCAAAAAGGGCCGCCGGCCCGAATTCCTGGGCGCCGCCCGGCCCGACACCGCCATTCCCCTCTACGAGCGGTTCATCGCCGGGTGCCGGGAGCGGGGCTTCCACGTGGAGACGGGCATCTTCGGCGCCGACATGCAGGTGGACAGCCGCAACGACGGCCCCGTCACCCTGATTGTGGACACCGACAATTTATAAGGAGGGCCGCTATGACCATCACAACGCTGCAGGTGGGGCCCATTATGACCAACTGCTACATCGTATCCCACGGCGGGGAGACCGCCGTGGTGGACCCGGGGGACGAGGCGGGCCGCATCATCGCCGCCATTGAGAACACCGGCTGCCCCCTGGCCGCCATCTGGCTGACCCACGGCCATTTTGACCACTGCACCGCCGTGGCGGGGCTGCTGGAACAGTGGCCCGACACGCCGGTGTACATCCACCCCGCCGATGTGGCCGACCGGCCCACCCCCGGCGGCTGGGAGCTGAAATTCCCCCGATTAAGCGCCAAAAACCAGCGGTTTTACCACGAGGGCGACACCGTGTCCGTGGGCGGCGCGGCCTTTACCGTGATGGATACACCGGGCCACAGCGCCGGCAGCGTGTGCCTCGTGGGCCCCGGCGTGATTTTCTGCGGCGACACCCTCTTTCGCGGCAGCTGCGGGCGGACGGACTTCCCCGACGGCAGCTACACCGCCATGCTGCTGTCGTTGGGCAGGCTGGGCAAGCTCCCCGGCGACTACCGCTGCCTCTGCGGCCATGAGGAGGAGACCACCATGGACTTCGAGCGGCGGCACAATCCCTATCTGCGACAGGGGATGGGCCTATGAAACTGATTTTTACAGGACACGACCAGCGCTACGCCGTGGAGCAGAGTCTGCTGGCCTTCTTCCCCCAGGAGCGGCCCGTGTATGACCGGGACGCCGCCGAGGAAAACCAGGCGGACGTCCGCCTGTCTCTGGGGAAAACCTACGCCACCGCCACCACCGTCATCCGCTATGAAGGCCGTGAGGGCCGGGGCGTCAGCCGGGTACGCATCGACGGCGCCGCCGACGCCTACGAACAGGAGCGGCTGCGGCAGCGGGCGGCGAAACTGAGCTTCTTCAAGGCCGCCCGGGACGTGACGGGCCAGACACCGGCCTGGGGCGCATTGACAGGCATCCGGCCCGGCAAGCTGGCGGGCCAGTATCTGGACGCCGGGAAGACCCCGGCCCAGGTGGACAGGATTTTGCGGGATACCTACTGCGTGTCCGCCCCCCGCCGCCGCCTGGCCATCGAGACGGCCCAGGCGGGCCGCAAGGCGCTGGCGGACTTGCAGCCGGATGACATCAGCCTCTACGTGGGCATTCCCTTTTGCCCCACCCGCTGCGCCTATTGCAGCTTCGTCAGCCAGTCGGTGGCCAAATCCTTCCATTTAATGGAGCCGTACCTCACCGCGCTGATGAATGAAATCACCGCCGCCGGGGCCATGGTGGCCCAGGCGGGGCTGCGCATCAAATCCTTCTACATGGGCGGCGGCACCCCCACCACCCTTTCGGCGGAGCAGATGGACCGGCTTTTGACCCATCTGGAACGCTCCTTCGACCTCTCCCACGCCGCCGAGCGGTGCGTAGAGGCGGGGCGGCCCGACACCATCGACCGGGAGAAGCTGCTGGTGCTGCTGCGCCACAACATCGACCGCATCAGCGTCAACCCCCAGAGCCTGGAGGACAAGGTGCTGACCGCCATCGGCCGCCGCCACACGGCGGAGGAGATTCGCGCCGCCATGGCCCTTGCCACCGAGCTGGGCTTCCCCCACGTGAACATGGATTTGATTGCCGGGCTCCCGGAGGACACCCCCGAGGGCTTCCGCCGCACGCTGGACACCTGCCTTTCCTACGGCGCCGACAACATCACCGTCCACACCCTGTCGCTGAAAAAGGGCAGCCGGATTCTGTTGGAGGGCCTCACCATCCCCACGGCGGAGGACGTGGCCCAAATGCTGGACTACGCCGACCCCACGCTGCGCTCCGCCGGCTTCGTGCCCTATTACCTCTACCGGCAGAAGTACATGTCCGGCAGCTTTGAAAACACAGGCTGGTGCATAAGCGGCAGCGAGGGCCTATATAATATCTACATCATGGAGGAGCTGCACAGCATCCTGTCCCTGGGGGCGGGCGGCTCCACGAAGATGGTGGATTGGCCCCGGCAGCACATTGAGCGCCTGTTTCACCCCAAGTACCCCACGGAATACATCCAGCGGCCCGAAAAGGTGGCGGAAAATCTGGAGGCGTTCCGGGTGTTCCATGAGAATATGCGGAAATAAGGAGCGATTTTCATGGGCGGCAACGGGCGGTTTCTCCGGGGCGCTGCCATTTTGACGGCGGCGGTGTTCCTCACCAAGCTACTGGGGGCGGTGTACAAAATCCCCCTGGGGCGGGCGCTGGGCAGCGCGGGCATGGCCCACTTTTACGCCGCCTACAACGTATACAACACGGTGCTGCTGCTGACCACCTCCGGCATGACGGTGGCCCTCAGCACCCTCACCGCCGCCGCCCGTCCCCATCCGGGGCGGGCGGGGCGCATTTTCTCCACAGCGCTGCTGCTGATGACGGCCCTGGGCCTGGTCGGCGGCGGCGCTATGTTGCTTTTGGCCAAGCCTTTGGCGGCGGCGCTCCACGACGGCGGCGCCGCCCCCGCCATCGCCGCCCTGGCGCCGGGGGTGGCCTGCGTGTGCCTGATGACGCCCCTGCGGGGGGCCACCCAGGGGATGGGGGACATGGCCCCCACGGCGGTGAGCCAGGTGGCGGAGTCGGCGGTGAAGCTCATGGTGGGCCTGGGCCTGGCGCTGCTGGCGGTGGGCCGCAATCTGGGGCCGGAAATGGCGGCGGCCGGGGCCGTGGCGGGGGTGACGGCGGGGGAGCTGGCGGGCCTTCTCTGCCTGCTGCCCCAAAGGCGGCGCATCCCGCCGGCAGACGACACCCCCCGGCGGGCCATCTTGCGGCAGCTTTTCGCGGTGGCGGCCCCCATCACCGTGGGCGGGGTGGGCATGAGTCTCATCACGGTGCTGGATCAGTCCCTGACCATGGCCGCGCTGCAACGAACCATGACGGCGGCCCAGGCGGCGGAGCAGTACGGCTATTACACCTACGGCCTGACGCTGTTCGTGCTGCCGCCGTCGCTGCTGATGCCGGTGACGGCATCGCTGATTCCCCCCATCGCCCGGTACACCGCCGCCGGTCAGCCCGGCCGGGCGGGGCGCCTCTGCCGCAGCGCCCTGCGCCTGGCAGGGCTCATCGCCTTTCCTCTGGGGCTGGGTCTGTCGGCCCTGGCCCACCCCATCCTGGCCCTCTTTTACGGCGAGACCACCGCCGCCTTTGCCGCGCCCCATCTGCAAATTTTGGGGGCATCGTCGGCGGCGGTGGGGCTGATGGGGGTCTGCACCGGGATGTTGCAGGCAAAAGGACGGCCCCGCGCGCCCCTTGTGGCCCTGGGCCTGGGGGCGGCGGTGAAAATCGCCCTGAACGTGACGCTGGTGCCCCGGATGGGGGTGCAGGGGGCGGCCTGGGCCACGGCGGGGTGCTACGGCCTGGCGGCGACGGTGGATCTGCTGCTGGTGGGCCGGGCGGTGCCCGGGCTGTGGACGGAGCTGCTGCCCGGGGCAGCGGCGGGGGCGGTGATGGCCCTGGCGGCGCCGGGGTGCTGCCGCCTGATGGCAAGGACGGTGCCGGGGCCCTGGGCGGTGGTGACGGCGGCAGCGGTGTGCGCCGCGGTGTACGCCGCCACAGCCCTGGCCCTGGGAGCGGTGACCCGGGAGGACGTGGCCCGGCTGCGAGGGCGGGGTAGATGAGAAAAGAGAGAAGAGAGAAGCGTGAAAATGGCGGAGGTGGTCTTTGTAGGGGCGCTTCATGAAGCGCCCGCGAGCCAGGTGATGATTTCCGCCGAGGCCGGGTAAAAGGTGGGCGGCATCGATAACCACCGTAAGGGCGGGGCTCTGCTCCGCCCTTACCTCGGCGATATACGGAAAAAGGGAGGAGCAGAGCCCCTCCCCTACAACCAAACCCCAATCCATCCGCAACCAACAAAACCGTTCCGATTACCCCGCCCCGAAAGGCGGGACACATAGGTCCCGCCCTACGAAGGATATTGCCGATATCGTGTGCCATCCATCCGGCGTTGGCGGTGGGCGGGGCCTGGGTACGGGCCGCCGGGTCGTCGGCCCCTACGGTGGGATTTTCCGTCAAACACAAATCATGTGCCGTCAGGCGCAATTCAATTTTCACCCGCTTGCATAATTATTCCCTCAAAGATTCTGCTTTTCTACGGTTTTTTCGGTTTTTTCGGCGGCGTTTCATGGGCAAATGCACAATTTTTCACGCTATGCAAAGAGATACTTGACGATTACCGGGTTTTGTGGGATAATACGCGGGTCGGGGGATTTTTGACAATTCCCGGGCATCTATTTTGTTCACCAAAGCTATTATAATAGGAGGATAAGAAACCATGAACAAGACCGAACTGATCGCTGCTGTGGCCGAGAAGGCCAACCTGTCCAAGAAGGATACCGAGGCTGCCGTCAACGCCGCTCTGGCCGTTGTCACCGAGGCCCTGGCCAAGGAGGAGAAGGTCCAGCTGGTGGGCTTTGGCTCTTTCGAGACCAAGAAGCGCGCTGCTCGCTCCGGCGTGAACCCCCGCACCGGCGCTGCCGTCACCATCGCCGCCGCCAAGGTGCCCGCTTTCAAGGCCGGCAAGGCTCTGAAGGACGCCGTTAAGTAAGGTAATTCTTGCACAGGGGAGGGCTTGCGCCCTCCCTTTTTGCCTGTCAACAACGATACGCTGCTGGTGAATGCAACAGAGCAGCGGGGAGCTCGAGGGGCAAGGCCGCCTCGAATCCAATACATTGCTGCCGTTCTGTTTGCGCAGCATACAGAACGGCGGCCCTATCAAGGTGTTTACACCTTGATAGGGAGGGCCATGGCCCTCCCTTTGTTTTTAAGGAGAACGCTATGCGACTGGATAAATATCTGAAGGTCAGCCGCCTCATCAAGCGCCGCACCGTGGCCAACGAGGCCTGCGACAATGAGCGGGTCACCGTAAACGGCAAGGTGGCCCGGGCCAGCTACGACGTGAAGGTGGGGGACGTGATCGCCATCGCCTTCGGCCCTCGCACCCTCACCGTGGAGGTGGTGACGGTGGCGGACAATGTGGGCAAGGACGCCGCCGCGGCTATGTACAGGGAAATTAACGCATAAAAGGAAGACCCCCCTCATACACATGGTAACACCATGGGGAGGGGGTCTTTTTTTATGGCATACGAGGTATCGTCCGGGGCGCTGTACCACCGCGTGACGCTGGAGGGCCGGGAGCATCTCACCGTGGCGGGGGTGGAGGACGTGGAGCGGTTTGACGAGAGCTGCATCGTCATGTCCACCTGCGCCGGGGTGCTGGTGGTGACAGGGGAGGGGCTGCACATCGACAAGCTGAGCCTGGACGGCGGCGAGCTCCACGTGGACGGCCGCATCGACGGCCTGGACTACGAGGACGCGCCCCGGCAGCAGGGCGGGCTGTGGCGCCGCCTGTTCGCCTGATGGAAAACCACATCCCCCAGCAGGCCGCCGCTCTGGCGGCAGCCGCCGCCCTGGGCGTGGCGGGGGCGGTGCTGTACGACCTGCTGCGCTCGGTGCGACTGCGGCGGCGGCGCAGCCGCCTTTTGACCCACCTGCTGGACGGCCTCTACGCCCTGGCCGTCGCCATGCTGACGCTGTGGCTGGCCCTGGGGCTGGGGGGCGGCGAGCTGCGGCTGTACATGGTGCTGGGCGGCGGCGCCGGGGCGCTTCTCTGGTGGCTGTGGCCGGCGCGGCTGCTGCGGCCGGTGTGGGACTTCTGGGCGGAGTGCTTCGCCGCCTTTTTTTCGGCGCTGGGCTGGCCCTTTCGCCAGCTTTGGCGGGGCATGGCGGCCCTTTGGGCCCTTTTTCTGCCATTTGGCAAAAAAGCCTTTTCTTTTGCGGCAAATTGGTTTACAATAAAAGATACCGATTTGCCGAAGGAGGGACAGCCCATGAAAAAATCACGCCGCAAGGCGAGCCCGCTGCTTATCGCCGTGCTGCTGGTGCTGGTGGCGGTGCTGGCGGTGGAGACGGCCCAGGTGTACCGCAAGCTGTCCTACGCCCGGCAGGAGCAGGCCTCCCTGGCCGCCCAGGTGGAGCAGCAGACCCAGGCCAACGACGCCCTGAAGTCCGACCTGAGCAAGGCCGGGGATGAGAACTTTATCAAGGGCCTGGCCCGGGAGCTGCTGGGCCTGGCGGAGAGCGGCGAGCGCATCTTCTACGACGTCAACGACTGACGGCAAAAGGGCTTGACAGCCCGGAAGTCCGCGGGTATAATGAAAATGTAAAAAGGCGCTGCCAAAAGCGGCTCCGCCCAAGAGAACAGTTTTAGCTTACACTAAGAAACCGTCACTTGGCCGAGTGGCGGTTTCTGCTTTTTACGGTGACCGTAATCGTATATCCGAGGATATGGAAGGTCAATGTAATCGGCATGGCAACACCCCCTTTCGGAGATGTGACGGAACCGCCTTTTTCGCTTGGCAACGCCTTACCCTTGCGGGCAGGTCTATTCTACAAAATGCGACGGCATTTGTCAATTCGGCCTGCCGTTTTTCCGCACCACACGCGGCAATCCCCCGACCCGCAAAGGATCGGGGGATTGCTTTTTTGCGAGACAGCGGCGGCCTTCGCCCGGTCATCCGCCCACGGCGGACAGTGCCCACAGGATGACGCCGTAGACAGCGCTGGCGGCGGTGCCGAACACGATCACCGGCCCGGCCACGGTAAACAGCTTCACCGCCGTGCCGGTGACCAGGCCCTCGGCGCGAAAGTCGATGGCGGGGGAGGCCACGGCGTTGGCAAAGCCGGTGATGGGCACCAGCGTCCCTGCCCCGGCGTGGCGGGCCAGCTTGTGGTACAGCCCCAGGCCGGTGAACAGGGCGGAGAGGAACACCAGCGAGATGGAGGCGGCGGTGGCGGCGTCGGTCTCCGTCAGGCCGGCGGCGGCCCAGCCGTCCCGGATGGCCTGGCCCAGGCAGCAGATGGCGCCGCCCACGGCGAAGGCCAGGGCCGTGTTTTTCCCCAGGGGGGACCGGGGCGCCATTTGGCGCACCAGCTTGTCGTATTCCTGCGGCGAGAGATTCATGAAATCATCCTTTCCTTTTTTCCACAGTATGGGGCAAAGGGGGCCAAATCATGCGTTGCCATCTCCGCAAAAAAGGGTTATACTATTAAAAAATTTGGAAAGCGAGGGGAGCGCCATGACCGATCCCGCCCATCCCTTTGGCCGCAAGGCAAGGCAGCGGGCGCTGATTGACCCGGTGAGCTGCACCGGCTGCGGCTGGTGCGCCATGTTCTGCGTGATGGACTGCATCGTGCTGCGCCCCGACGGCCTCTACGAGGTGAATGAGGACCGGTGCATCGGCTGCCGGAGCTGCAAAGTCAACTGCTTTTCCGGGGCCGTCACCATGCTGCCCCCCAAAATGACGGAGGAGAACGCCCCATGACCGCCAACCGACCCAACGTGGGCCTGTACGTCCACATTCCTTTTTGCGCCGCCAAGTGCAGCTACTGCGACTTCTACTCCCTGGCCCACCGGGAGGACAAAATGGACGACTACTGCGCCGCCCTGACGCAGCATCTCCGGGAGGTGGCCCCCAGGATGGCGGGCCAGCAGGTGGACACGGTGTATTTCGGCGGCGGCACCCCCAGCTATCTGGGGCCCAAGCGGCTCTCCGCGCTGCTGAAAACCATACGCAAATGCTATGCGCTGACGGCGGACGCGGAGATTACCCTGGAGGCCAACCCGGACAGCGCCGGGGACGCGAAAGCCCTGAAACTGCTCCGCAAGGCGGGGTTTAACCGCCTGTCCCTGGGGGCCCAGGCCATGGACGACGAGATGCTGCGCCGCCTGGGCCGCATCCACACGGCGCAGCAGGTGCATGAGGCGGTGTCCGCCGCCCGAAGCGCGGGCTTTCAAAACGTCAGCATCGACCTCATGTACGGCCTGCCGGGCCAGACCATGGACCACTGGCAGCGGACGCTGGAGAGCGCCGTTGCTCTGGGCACGGAACACGTCAGCGCCTACGGGCTGAAAGTGGAGGAGGGCACGCCGTTGTGGCAGCGGCGGGACAGCGCCGAATTGCCGGACGACGAGGCCCAGGCCGACATGTACCTGTGGGCGGTGGAGGCGCTGGCCGCGGCGGGGTACGGGCAGTACGAAATCTCCAACTTCGCCCGGCCCGGCTTCGAGAGCCGCCACAACCTGCGGTATTGGCGCATGGCCCCCTACGCCGGCTTCGGCCCCGGGGCCCACTCCGATTTCGGCAACGTGCGCTTTGCCTATGAGCGGGATTTGGACGGCTACATCGCCGGGGAGATGCGGCTGAGCGAGCGGGAGGAGATTTTGCCCCGGGAGCGGTGCATGGAGTACATTATGCTGTCGCTGCGGACGGCGGAGGGCATCTCCCGCAGCGTGGTGGAGCGGACGTACCGCAAGCCCTTCGCCCAGGCGGAGGCAGTGCTCCGGGAATTGGCGGAGCACGGCCTGGCGGAGGCCACGGAGGCGGGCTGGCGGCTGACGCCCCGGGGCTTTCTGGTGTCCAACGCCATTATTTTGCAAGTGCAGCAGGCGGTGTTTGACGCGCAGATGGCGCGATGAAAAGGAAAAAGAGAGGCGTGAAGCCTCTCTTTTTTCATGCGCGGGCGGCGCAAATCATGGGCCGTCAGGCACAATTCATGCCGTCAGGCAAATCATGTGCCTTTGGCACAATTCATTTTTCCATCCGCCCACCCTGGGCGATAATCGTTGCCCGGGTTCGGGCGATTCGTGAATCGCCCCTACGATACAACAGTCATCGGTTCTCTTTGTAGGGGCGCTTCAGGTCGCGCCCGTTTGCCCGGCTGCAATCATTATACACGGCAGGTTGGTTGCGGAGGGGTTGCGATGTTGCCCCTGCCTTCCCCTCGCCGGGAAAACTCGTGCTCTCGTTGCGGCAAACCGATTTCCAGACCCTTCGGGCCATGAAAATCGGGCCGCTGCCTTGCGGCGGGCACGCTTCATCCGCCCCCGGCGGCGCTGTGCCCGCACGCCCCCTCATCCGTCAGCTTCGCTGACACCTTCCCCCCGAGGGGAAGGCGGGGACGAAAAAATAAAACGTATCACAGCCTTCCCCCTGGGGGGAAGGCGGGGGTGGGTTTTCGATGCCGTTTGCCATTCCTCTGCTTTTCCTTTTTTTCGTCCTCCATTTCCCTTTTTCTTCCTTTGTCGCAGGGCGTTTGTAACGTTTTCATAAACATTTCTCCCCCCGTTCTTGCATCGTAAAAATCCGGGTGATATACTGTCACACTGAAATGTTATGAAATCGAGAAAGGAGGGGATGCGGATGCCTGCATTCAGCGTGAAAAAGCCGCTGACCGTCTTTGTGGCGGTGCTGGCCATCATCGTGCTGGGCGTGGTGGCGTACCTCAAGATGACGCCCGACCTGCTGCCCAACATGGACTTCCCCTATGCCATTATCGTCACCGCTTACCCTGGCGCCAGCCCCGAGAGCGTGGAGCAGGAGGTGACCGGGCCGGTGGAGCAGTCCATGGCCACGCTGGAGCACATCAAAGAGGTGACCTCCACCAGCAGCAACAGCGTGTCCATGGTGGTGCTGGAATTTGAAGAAGGGGTGAACATGGACACCATCGCGGTGGACATTCAGCAGAAAATCACCGCCCTGTCCAGCCAGTGGAGCAACACCGTGGCCACCCCTTACGTGATGAAAATCAACCCCTCCATGCTGCCGGTGATGGTGACGGCCATCAGCTATGACGGCAAGGATGTCCACCAGGTCAGCGACTTTGTGGACGAGACCCTCTCCCAGAAGCTGACAGGCGTCACCGGCGTGGCCAGCGTGGACATCAGCGGCACGGTGGACCGGCAGCTCCACGTGATTCTCGACCCGGAAAAGCTGGACGGCGTGTCCCAGTCGGTATACGACGCGGCGGCGAAAAAGCTGGACGAGGCCCAGAAGCAGCTGGGCAGCGCCAAAAATCAGCTCACCGCCGCCCAAAAGGCCCTCTCCGACGGCAAAAAAGCGGCGGCGGACGGCATCGGCGACGGCGTGGTGTCCGCCATCAAAAAAGCCCGGGCGGCCCTGCCCGACGTCACCGCCCCGGCGGGGGGCACCGCCACCGCCACCGATTTGCCCGCCACCGCCACCGATTTGGGGCCCCTGCCGGAGAATCCCGCCGACTGGCCCGACTATTTCAGCCAGATCGACCCCCAGCAGTGGACGGACCGCATCTCCGCCCTTTCGGCCCAGTTGGAGGCCCTGCAAAAGACCATGACCGACGCTTCCAAGGCCATGGAGAGCCTTACCGACACCCTGAACAACGACAAGGAACTGAACAAAATCGGCTCCCAGCTGTCCCAGGGCGTGGGGGGCCTTCTGGACGCGGTGACGCTGCTGACCAAGTCAGAAATGCAGCTGGACAGCGCCCTGTCCACCATCGAACAGGGTCTTGCCACCCTGAAGGACACCCAGAAGGATTTGGAGAACCAGACCGACGTGGGCGGTATGCTGAGCATGAGCACCATCTCCGCCCTGCTGACGGCCCAGGACTTTGCCATGCCCGCCGGGTATGTCAGCGATGAGAGCGGCGTGCAGTACATGGTGTCGGTGGGCGACGCCCTCAGCTCCGAGGAGGAGCTGCGGACGCTGGTGCTGTTCGACCTGGGGCTGGAGGGGGTAGAGCCCATCCGGCTGGAGGACGTGGCCACCGTGTTCGTCACCGACAACAGCGCCGAGATTTACACCAAGCTCAACGGCGAAAACGGCGTCATCGCCTCCTTTACCAAGCAGTCCAACTACGCCACCGCCCAGGTCAGCGAAAACCTGGCCCAGCGCTTTGCCGCCCTGGAAAAGGAATATCCCGGCCTCCACTTCGTGCCGCTGATGGACCAGGGCGACTATATCCACCTGATTGTGAACAGCATTTTGTCTTCCCTGCTGTGGGGGGCGCTGTTCTCGGTGGTGGTGCTGTTCCTCTTTTTGCGGGACTGGCGGCCTACGGTGATTACCCTGGTGTCCATTCCGGTGAGCGTGGTTTTCGCCATCGTGCTGATGTATTTCAGCGGCGTCACCATCAACATGATCTCCCTGTCGGGTCTTGCCGTGGCGGTGGGCATGCTGGTGGACAACTCGGTGGTGGTCATTGAAAACATCTACCGTCTCCGGGCCAAGGGCTACACCGTCATTCAGGCGGCGGTGTCCGGCGCGGGGCAGGTGTTGGGGGCCATCACCGCCTCCACCCTTACCACGGTGTGCGTGTTTTTGCCCATCGTGTTCGTGGAGGGCATCACCAAGCAGCTCTTCACCGACCTGGCGCTGACCATGTGCTACTCCCTTTTGGCGTCGCTGCTGGTGGCGCTGACGCTGGTGCCCGCCATGGCCTCCGGGCTGCTGCGGCGGGAGCACACGGCGAAAAAGGGCGTGCTGGACTACGTGTATCCCGCCTACGAAAAGGCGCTGCGCTTCTCCCTTGATCACAAGGCCGGGGTGCTGCTGCTGTCGCTGGTGCTGCTGGTGACCTCCGGCTTCGCCGCCGTGCAGCGGGGCTTTACCTTCATGCCCGACATGGACATGAACATGATTAACGTCACCGTCACCATGCCGGAGGACGCCGACATGGCCCAGGCGGTGGCATTGGCCGACGAGGTGAGCCGTCGGGCGCTGGATGTGGAAAACGTGGAGACCGTGGGCGCCATGATCGGCGGCAGCGGAGGCATGATGGGCGGCATGACCGGCGGCGGACAGTACGACGCCACGCTGTACATCACCCTGCCCGAGGGCAAGAGCGGCAACGCCGCAGGCCGGGCCATCGAGGCCGCCTGCGCGGAGCTTCCCTGCACCGTGTCCTCTTCCGGCGCCATGGCGGGGATGGACTTCATCACCGGCAGCGGCATCGGCGTGAACCTGTACGGCACCGACATGGAGACGCTGCACCAAGCCGCCACGGCCCTTGCCCGACGGATGGAGCAGGTGGACGGGGTGGCCTCCGTGTCCGACGGATGGGAGGACGCCGCGGCGGCCCTCCACGTGGCGGTGGACCGGGAGAAGGCCATGGCCCACGGCATGACCGTGGCCCAGGTGTATATGAAGATCGCGGCGGCCCTGCCCGCCACCGTCAACGGCGCGGACGTGACGCTGGACGGCAGCAAAATGGGCGTGGTGATTGAGGGGCTGGAGGCCGACCGGGTGACGGTGGAAAATCTGCTGGATTTGACCATCACCCCCGACAGCAGCCTGTCCGCCATGGCGTCTATGGGCGGTATGGGCGGCAGCGCCATGGGCGGTATGTCCTCTATGATGAGCATGATGGGCGGCGGGTCTGACATGAGCAGCATGATGGCCATGATGGGCGGCAGCACCGCCATGACCGGCTCGTCCGCCATAAGCGGCACCGCCAACGCCGATGAAGGCGAGGGCGACGGCTCATTCCGCCTGGGTGACGTGGCCTCGGTGGAAAAGACCGTCAGCCTGGCCACCATCCGCCACGACGAGCAGCGGCGGTATGTCACCGTCACGGCCCAGGTGGCGGAGGGGCGGAACGTGACCCTTGTCACCTCGGCGGTGCAGCGTGCCGTGGGCTCGCTGACGCTGCCCCAGGGCGTGACCCTTGCCTACTCCGGCGAGAACGAGCAGATTATGGAGGCCATGGAGCAGCTGATGCTGATGCTGCTGTTGGGCGTGCTGCTGGTGTATTTCATCATGGTGGCCCAGTTCCAGAGCCTGAAATCGCCCTTCATCGTCATGTTCACCATCCCCCTGGCCTTCACCGGCGGCTTTTTGGCGCTGCTGATTGCCGGCATCGAAATCAGCGTGGTGTCCCTCATCGGCTTTGTGATGCTGGTGGGCATCATCGTGAACAACGGCATTGTGCTGGTGGACTACATCAACCAGCAGCGCCTCGCGGGCATGGCCCGGCGGGACGCCATCGTGGACGCGGGCATCACCCGCATGCGGCCCATCTTTATGACGTCGCTGACCACCATTTTGGGCCTCATCGTCATGGCCCTGGCCCGGAACGTGGGCACGTCGCTGATGCAGCCGGTGGCCTTGGTGTGCATCGGCGGACTGCTGTACGCCACGCTGATGACCCTCTTCGTGGTGCCCTGCATCTACGACATGATGAACAAAAAAGAGCTGCGCCACGTGGACGAGGCGGAGCTGCGGCAGGTGGAGGAATAAGCGGCGAAGGGAGTACCGATCTGTCCGTAAGGGCGGGGCGAAAGGAATATCCATTTGTCCGTAGGGCGGGACCTATGTGTCCCGCCTTTTCCCCGGCGGCGGGGTTCATGAAAGGCGTCGTTGGTTGCACACGGGTGCGATTTTCTCCGTAGGGGCGCTTCATGAAGCGCCCGCTTTGCCGGTTGGCGGTGTTGATGAAGGGTATCGTTGGTTGCGTGCGGTACCGGTCTTGTCCGTAGGGGAGGACGACCCTGTCCTCCCCAGCCCGGGGTAAGTGACGCACAGGGGGCGGACAGAGTCGTCCGCCCCTACGAATGGTAGTCGCTGCCGTGTGCCAATCATCCACACCCGGCGGAAATCGTCACCTGGGTAGGGCGCGATGCCCCCGCCGCCTGCCCCTCGTCCGATCCTGACAGAAACCCCCCGGCGCTTTCGCGCCGGGGGGTCGTTATGCCATCTATGTCACCGCCCCAGGGGCGGTTTTTTATTTTACTGCTCGGTCTCGATGACGCCGTAGCCGCCGTTGTTGCGGCGGTAGACCACGTCGATCTCGTCGGTGTCCACGTTGCGGAACACGTAGAAGGAGTGATCCAGCAGGTTCATCTGCAAAATGGCCTCGTCGGCGGTCATGGGCTTGACGGCGAAGCGCTTGGTGCGCACCACGTCGAACTCGGTGTCCTCCGCCACGTCGAACTCGGCGGGCACCTCGCTGACCAGCGCCTCGGAGCGCAGGTTCTTGGACAGGCGGGTCTTGTTCTTGCGGATGCGGCGGTCGATGAAGCTGACGGCGGCGTCAATGGCGCCCCGCATATCACCGTCCGGGTCCTCCTCCTGGGCGCGGAACAGCGTGCCGTTGGCGGCGCGGATGGTCAGCTCCACCACGCAGCGGTTCTTCTTCTCCACGGCAAAGGTCACAAAGGCGTCTGCCTCCTGGGGGAAATACTTGTCCAGCTTGCTGATCTTCTTCTCGGCGTAGGCCTTGATGGAGTCGTTGAGCGTGACTTTCTTGCAGGCGAATGTGAACTTCATATTGATGGCTCCTTTCCTCTGGGTAGGTCAGGCAGGGGTCGGAGAGGAAGCTCCCCTCATCCCTGTGACGGTATTCTATCACATTTGCACAGTTTTGTATAGACCGTCATTCACATTTTAGAGAATTTTAACAATTGCGCCCGGGGCGCCGTTTTCTGCCTTACACACCTGTCAGGTCAAAGGGCGGCGTGTACTCCTCCCGGGCCGACGTGCGCTCCTGGGTGAAGCCGTTGCGGATGCCGCAGTTTTCCATATAGGCCACGGCGGCCCGGTATTCCGAGGCCGTCACATGGCGGGAAAGGGGCCCTGTCAGCCCCGGCTGGGGGGTGTACTGGGCCATGAGGGAGAACAGCACCTCGCCGGGGGCGAAGCGGCGGGCGACGTAGTCGATGACGGCGCGGGTGTTGTCCAGCTGCCCCGGCAGCACCAGGTGGCGGATGATGACGCCCCGGCGGAGGAGGCCGTTTTCCATGACCGGGGGGCCGGACTGGGCCACCATTTCTTCGATGGCGGCGGTGGCCACGGGGAAGTAGTCCTCCGCGGCGGAGAGATGTTTCGCCAGGGCGGCGTCGGCGTACTTCAAATCCGGCAGCCACACGTCCACCGTGTCTTTCAGCGCCCGCACCGTCTCCACCCGCTCATAGCCGCCGCAGTTCACCACCACCGGCACCGGCAATTTCGGCGTCAGCGCCGGGAGAATCCATGGCAAAAAATGGGTGGGGGTGACCAGGTTGATATTGTGGGCCCCCTGGGCGATCAGGTCTTCAAAAATCTCCCGGAGCCGGGCGGTGGAGATGTCTTTTCCGAAGCCGGCGGCGGAAATGTCGCGGTTCTGGCAGTAGACGCACCGCAGCGTGCAGCCGGAGAAGAACACGGCGCCGCTGCCCCGGGTGCCGGAGATCACCGGCTCCTCCCAGTGGTGGAGGGCGGCCCGGGCCACGCGCACGCCCTCGCCCATGCCGCAAAAGCCCGGCTGCACCGCCCGGTCCACCCCGCAGCGGCGGGGGCAGAGGTTGCAGATCATACCTTATGGATATCGAAGTCGGGCCCCAGGTCGCCCCGCATCCAGTGGCGGCGGCACAGGCCGATATACTGGTCGTTGGCGCCGATGACCACCTGGGCGCCCTCCTTGAGGACGCGGCCCTGGGCGTCAAACCGGGCGTTGAAGGTGGCCTTTTTGCCGCACCAGCAGATGGTTTTTACCTCCTCCAGCTTGTCCGCCAGCACCAGTAAATGGTAGCTGCCGGGGAACAGCTCGCCCCGGAAGTCGGCCCGCAGGCCGTAGCAGATGACGGGGATGTTGCAGTCGTCCACCAGATGGACAAGGTAATAGACCTCCTCACGGGTGAGGAACTGGGCCTCGTCCACGATGATGCAGGCATATTGCTGCAAGTCGGCGTCCGGCATGGCCTGCATCTCGTGGAAGTAGACGCAGGGGTGGGAAAGGCCGATGCGGGAGTGGACGATGTGGTCGCCGTCCCGGGTGTCCATCTGGGGCTTCACCAGCAGCGTGGCCTGGCCCCGCTCCTCGTAGTTGAACCGGGCCATGAGGGCGTTGGCGGTCTTGCTGGAGCCCATGGCTCCGTACTTAAAGTAAAGCTGTGCCATTGTCAATCTCCTTTATCAAGGGGGAAAAGGCGGAGGGCACCGGGTGGGCGGAGCGTTCCTCTGGGCCGCACCACAGCCATGTGCTGTCGCCGTCTCCCTGTATTTCTACGATATATCCCGTGATTTGCCAGGTAATGTGGGTGAATAAATGCTTCCAATGTATCTTTTTGACCCATTGGTGGGGAATGACGCCATTTTGCAAAAGCCATTCCGCCGCCTGCTGCTCGTCCAGTTCCCCTGCCGTGTGGGGCACCTCCCAGAGGGAGGCCAGAAGGCCCCGGTCGGGCCGCTGCCGCAGGGCGATTTCTCCATTCCGCAGCAGCAAAAAGGCGGTGAGGGTCTCGGTTTTTCGCTGGGTTTTTTTCACCCGGACGGGAAAATCCTGCTCCCGGCCCAGGTTGTGGGCGGCGCAGAATGGGGCGGCGGGGCAGCTCTCGCACAGGGGGCGGCCGTGGCTCAAGCAGACGGTGGCGCCTAAATCCATCAGCGCCTGGTTCACGTCGCCGGGGCGGTGGGGGGGCAGCACATCCGAAAGCCAGGCGCGCATCGTCGTGCGGGTGGCACCGTCCAGCACGTTGCCGTCCCAGGCGGTGAGGCGGCTCAAAATCCGCAGCACGTTGCCGTCCACCGCCGGGTAGGGCTGGCCGAAGGCGATGGACAAAATGGCCCCGGCGGTGTAGTCCCCGATGCCGGGCAGGGCGGCGATGGCCTCATAGGTGTCCGGGAAGACGCCGCCGTGGCGCTCCATAATCTCCCGGGCCGCCTTTTGCAGGTTCCGGGCCCGGCTGTAATAGCCCAATCCCTGCCACAGCCGCAGCACCTGTTCCGTGTCGGCCTTTGCCAAATCCGCCACGGTGGGGAAGGCCGCCATAAAGCGGAGGAAATAGGGCTCCGCCGCCGCCACGCGGGTCTGCTGCAGCATGATTTCCGACACCCAGGTGCGGTAGGGCGACACCTGATGCCGCCAGGGGAGATCCCGGCGGTTTTCATCGTACCACCGCAGCAGCACCGCCGGGAGCCGGCGCAGGGGGGCGGGGGCGGTCACGGCGTAAACCGGGCGGCGTAGCCGCACCGGCGGCACAGGGGCTCCACCGCCTCACGGCGGGAGAAGCCGTCGTAGATGGCTTTCGCCCGGGGGGATTGGAGAATCTCCGGCAGGGGAGTGGTGAAGATATTGCCCAGGGCCATAACGCCCTGGCCGTCCAGGCAGCAGGGCACCACCGTGCCGTCCCACAGCACGGCGATTTGCCGCCGCAGGCCGTGGCAGAAGGTGACGTTTTGGGCCGGGGCATCCAAAGCGGGCCAGTCGAATTTGGGGGCACGCTCCAGATAAAGGCCGGGGGCCAGGCGGCGGTTGCCCAGGGGGTCGGCGGGCAGGTTTTCCGCATCCTGTCCGCATTTTTCCGACAAAAGGCGGCAAATGGCCTGGTTTTGGGTCTCCTTGCCCCCCTCGTTCCACAGCCGCAGGGCGCAGAGGCGGCCCTCCCCGGCAAAGGCGGCGGCAAAGGCCCACACGCCGTTCAGGTACTCCGTGGCGTCGGTGCCGCCGTTGCCCTCAAAGGAGTGGAGGGACACGCTGACCTTGCGCAGGGCCGGGGCGGCCAGCAGCGCCGGGCCGCGGCGGGGGAGAAGGGTACCGTTGGTGGTGAGGCAGACGCGAAAGCCCTGTTCGTGGGCCACGGCCAGAATCGATTCCAAATCCGGGTGCAGCAGCGGTTCGCCCATGACGTGGAGGTAGAGGTAATCGGTGTAGGGCCGCAGGGCGGCGGCAGCGGCGGCGAAGTCCGCCACAGTCATAAACCCGGCGGGCCGGACGGTGCCGGGGCAGAAGTCGCAGCGGAGATTGCACACGTTGGTGATCTCCACATAAGCGCGGTTGAACATGGCGGGGCCTCCTTTCGGGGTGGATGGAAAATATAGATGTCCGCTGCGGGGAAGGATTGGAATGGTGTGGTGTAAAATGGAGGGTATCGGTTTTGTCCGTAGGGGCCGACGACTCGGCGGCCCGTTACCCGGCGGCGGATTTGATGAAAGGGGGGTTGGGTGCGGAGGGCGGCCCGGTTGCCATGGCCCAACGGGCCTGGGAACCGGATGCCGCAACGTGGGCAAGAGGTGGCGCGGCCCAACGGGCCGTGACGGATGAGGGGGCGACGACCGACAGCTTTCCGAAATATCGCCCCCTCATTCCCCCCAGTGTGCGCACTGGGTACCTTCCCCCCAAGGGGAAGGCGGGGCGGTTTTTGTTTCCGTTTGCCATTCACCCGGCGTTTGGTGGTGGGCGATACCGCGTCCGGGCCGCCGGGGGCGTCGGCCCCTACGGAGAACACCGAAACCAACGTCAACCAATAACACCTTTTATAATAATCGCCACCGCGCATTCGGGCGCTTCATGAAGCGCCCCTACGGAGAAAACCGCGCCCGTCCCCCCACCGTAGGGGCCGACGACTCGGCGGCCCGTTACCCGGCGGCGGATTTGATGAAAGGGGGGTTGGTTGCGTAGGGGCACGATATTAGCCTGCCTTCCCCTTGGGGGGAAGGTGGCGCGGCCCAACGGGCCGTGACGGATGAGGGGGCGACGACCGACAGCTTTCCGAAATATCGCCCCCTCATTCCCCCCAGTGTGCGCACTGGGGTACCTTCCCCCCAAGGGGAAGGCGGGGCGGTTTTTGTTGCCGTTTCCCATTCTACCATACCGCCGCAAAAAAAGAAACGCCCAAATCGGGCGTTTCCTTTTTATCAACCTTTTTACCGGCTCTCCCGGTCGTAGGCCACCACCACGCGGCGGTTGGGCTCGGTGCCGATGGAGTAGGTGGTGACGCCGGCGGTGTCCTGCAGGGCGGCGTGGATCACATGGCGCTCGTAGGCGTTCATGGGCTCCAGGGTGACGCTGCGGCGGTACCGGGTGACCTTGGCGGCCACCTTGGCGGCCAGGCTCTCCAGGCTGGCTTCCCGCTTGGCCCGGTAGTTCTCCGCGTCCACCTGAATGCGGACGCGCTTCTCGCCCTTGTCGTTGATGGCGTAGTTGGTGAGCTGCTGGATGGCGTCCAGGGTTTCGCCCCGGCGGCCGATGAGCTGGCCCAGCTTGTCGCCGTCCAGAATCACCTTATACCGGCCCTTTTCCACCTCGTAGACCTTCACCTGGGCCTGGGAATCCAGATGGGCCAGCAGGCCCGTCAAAAAGGCGGTGATGCGCTGGGCGTTCTTATCCTCGCACAGCGGCAGGTTCTCCTCCGCCACGGGCTTGACGGGGGCGGGCTGCTTCTCGGCGGCCTCGGGCTTCTTGGGCTCCTGCTTCTTGGGCTCAGGCTTCTTCTCGGCGGGCTTTTTAGGCTCGGACTTTTGGGGCTGGGCGGCCTTCTTGGGGGCCGGCTCTTTCTTCACAGGCTTTTCAAAGGTGGGCAGCACCACGTCGTCCATGGTGGCCTCGTCGGGGCCGTAGGTGACACGGACCTTGGCGGGGCTGGCGCCCAGACCCAGGAAGCCGCTCTTGGCCTGGGCCAGAATCTCCACGGACACGTCGTCACGGCTCATGCCCAGCTGGGCCAGGGCGTTGGCGATGGCCTCTTCCGTCGTCTTGCCTGTTACGTCGATATAACTCATAGACAAAACTCCTTATTCACTGTAATGGTCTTCGCTGAAGGACCGGCCCCGGGCGTAGGGCCGCTGGCCCACACGGCCGTTTTCATTGGTGCCGGGGGCCTTGCGCTCGGCTTGCTGGGCCTTCTTTTCAGCCTGCTTCTGCTTGATCTTCTTGTCGCCCTTGGCCTGCTCCATCTGGCGGTTATAGTTGGCCATGGCGGCCTGGCGCTTGGCGTAGCGGGCCTCCCGCTTCTCCCGCTCCTTGTCGGTCTCCTCACGGTCCAGAATCTTGTTGAAGTACTTGTTCAGCAGCACTTCCTGGATGAGGGAGAACACGGCGTTGGCAATCCAGTAGATCATCAACGCGGCGGGCAGCATGTAGCCGAACCAGAGGGTCATGATGGGCATCGCGTAAATCACGGCCTTGTTGTTCTGGTTGGCGTCGCCCTGCTGCTTCATGGTGACCACGCTCATGGCGAACTGGGTGCCGGCGGCCAGGATGGGCAGGAGAATCAGGCCCCAGCCGGACCAGCCGGCGTCCTTGAAGTTGTGAATCACGTTGGACACGGTGTTGGCCAGGTCCATGCCAAGGAAATTGTAATCCAGGTCGATGAGGCGGTCAAACTTCCCCTGGAAGCTGGCCCAATTCTCATGGACGAACTTGGCCAGGTAAATCTGCTCGTAGGCGGCGGCCTGGCCGGAGGCGGCGGTCTCATAGCCCATGGTCTGGGCCAGGGCGCGGACGCCGTCAATGGCCTCGGTGGTCATGGACATAAAGTACCGCAGGGGCACGCGGATGATGTAATACAGCGCAATCAGAATGGGGAAGGGCAGGAAGGACCAGAGGCAGCCGCCCATGGGGTTGATGCCCTCCCGGGCGTACAGGTCGGCCATTTCCTGGTTCTGCTTCTCCTTATTGTTGGCGTAGCGCACCTGGATGTCCTTGATTTTGCCCTGCATGCGGTTCATCCGCAGCATGCTCTTCTTGCTCTTGAGCTGGAAGGGCAGAATCACGATTTTCACCACCAGGGTGAACAGAATCAGTGCCAGACCGTAGGAGCCGGTGACGCTGTAAAACAGGCGCGTCAGCCATGCGAAGGGAACACAGATATAGTATCCGAGTTGTGCGAGCATAATGGGATTCCTCCGTGTTTTTTCTGACTTTTTAGGAAAAATGATTCAGTTTTTTGATTTTTCCGTAATCATATCCGTAGATTTTTCCGGAAATCCGCAAGCAGCTTTCGAGAGGTTTTGTGTCCCGGCGATGGCCCTTTCCCGCAGGCATACTTTTTGTATGGCAAGGGGAAGGGACGAAGCAGGGGCGCAAAAGATCCGAAAGATGCGGGGTAACAATTACGGAACGGGGTCGTAGCCACCCTTATGAAACGGGTGGCATCTCAAAAGTCGCCTTGCCGCCAGATAGCTGCCCTTGCCGGCGCCGTACTTCTCAATGGCCTCACGGGCATATTGGGAGCAGGTGGGGATGTAGCGGCAGCGGGGCGGGGTAAAGGGGGACACGGCGGCCTGATAGAACCGGATGAGCATCAGAAGGGCCCGCTTCATGGCGTGTCCTCCACCATGCCCAGCTCCCGCAGGCAGGCCAGATACTGGCTTTCCAGCTTGGCCCAGGGCATGTCGGCGCTGCGGCCCCGGCCTACCATAATCACGTCGTAGCTGCCGCGGATTGCCCCGGCGTGAAGCCGGAACAGCTCCCGAAACCGGCGGCGCACCCGGTTGCGCACCACCGCCTTGCCAACTTTGGTGCTGACGGTGACGCCCAGGCG
Source organism: Oscillospiraceae bacterium (assembly GCA_902765025.1). Taxonomy (GTDB): domain Bacteria; phylum Bacillota; class Clostridia; order Oscillospirales; family Oscillospiraceae; genus Vescimonas. The sequence continues at coordinate 56,627 of CACWYC010000015.1, read as the reverse complement.
GCTGTGGGGGCGGCTGGTTTTGGCACAGTACACCACCACGCCGCTGCGAACGGCGCATTTGCCCTTGCGGTACATACGGCGGAAGATGTGATTTTCCTTCACCGTGCAAGACGCTTTCATGGACTCCTCCTCATTTCATCGCGCATAGACCAATAGGGACGGCAGAGCCTAACGCTCGTGACGTCCCTGGGGTATCTACGCTATACGCGACGCATTTTCCGCGGCCTCTTAGTGGCTCAGGCGGATGCGACCCTTGGCGCGGCGGCGGGCCAGGACCTTACGGCCGTTGGCGGTAGCCATTCTCTTGCGGAAGCCGTGCACCTTGGAGCGCTGGCGCTTCTTGGGCTGATAGGTACGGAACATTGCGTGACACCTCCATCTTTTAATAGAATCTCCGGCGGCGATACGCCGCTCTTACTCGACAGCAGAGCCTTGGCCCTGCCGCAGTGGACAATTTGCGGCGCCGAAAACGGCGCAAACGGTATTATACAGGCAAGATGCGCCATTTGTCAATCTGTTTTTATGTAAATTTGGAACCTTGTGGGGGGAATAGGGGAGAGGACACAAGATGTGGGGGCATAAAAACCGTAGGGGCGATTCACGAATCGCCCGAAGCGTGGTAACGAAAACCGTCAAGGGTAGTTGAATGGTAACAGGTAACGGGCCCCACCGTAGGGGCCGACGCCCCCGGCGGCCCGGAAGGCGGTGGCGATGATCGCCGGGGGCGGGTGGATGGGAAAACATAACAATTATCGCCCAGCCTTCCCCCTGGGGGGCCTGTGCCCGAAGCGCCGCCGGCGGCGGATAAAGCGAGGGCACAGCCAGGCAGCGGCCCGGGCGGCCCGGTTGCCATGGCCCAACGGGCCTGGGAACCGGATGCCGCAACGTGGGCAAGAGGTGGCGCGGCCCAACGGGCCGTGACGGATGAGGGGGCGATTTTGCAGCAACTTACGGCAGGCGGGCGGTCGTCGCCCCCTCATCCGTCAGCTTCGCTGACACCTTCCCCCCAAGGGGAAGGCTATTTCAATCCGTCCCCGCAGCGGACACCTTTTCCCCCTTCTCTTTTCTCTCTTCTCTCAAAAATCCCCCGATACATTATTATAATAATTGTACCCATTTCCCCTTTACGGCGTCAGGTTTTTTTGCTATAATATTCATAATGTATCATGCGATAGACTGTGCCCCGCGGGGGCGAGAGGAGGGTAGGACATGAACTCACTGGCCGATTTGTGGCAGAGCATACTGGCCGTGCTGGAGGAGAAGCTGTCCACCACCACCATCAACACCTGGTTTGACGAGGTGAAAATCGTGGCGGTGGAGGACCAGGCCATCGTGCTCCACTGCGGCAACGATTTCAAGCGGGACGTGATCCAGCGCAAGTTCCTCACCTTTATCTACATGACCGTCCAGAATATTTTTTCCCAGGGCATGGAGATTAAGATTCTGGACGACGCCCAGCTGGCCGCCTATCACGGCGTGCGGCCCGATCACCCCGGCGTCTCCAGCGATTTCGACAGCGCCTTTACCTTTGAGACCTTCGTGGCCGGGCCCCAGAACAAGCTGGCCTACTCCGCCGCCCGGGCGGTGGTGGAGGTGCCCGCCAAGAAATATAACCCCCTGTTCATCTACGGCGACAGCGGCCTGGGCAAGACCCATCTGCTCTACGCCATCCGCAACCGGCTGCCCATCCGCCACCCCGGCATGAAAGTGGTGTACGTCAAGGGCGAGGAGTTCATCAACGAGTTCATTGAGCTGGTGCGCTTCGGCCGGGGCGATGAGTTCCGGGCCAAGTACCGGGACACGGATATGCTGCTGGTGGACGATATTCAGTTCGTGGCCGGCAAGGAGCAGGTGCAAAACGAGTTTTTCCATACCTTCAACACCTTGTACGAGGCGGGCAAGCAGATTGTCATGACCTCCGACCGCCCGCCCCGGGAGATGTCGCTGCTGGATGACCGGCTGCGCACCCGGTTTGAATGGGGGTTGATGGCGGACGTGACGCCGCCGGATTACGAGACCCGCCTGGCCATCATCCGCAACAAGTCCAAGATTCTGGGCATGAGCCTCACCGACGAAATCATGGACTACATCGCCGAGAACGTCACCGCCAACGTGCGGCAGATCGAGGGCATCCTCAACAAGATTCTGGCCTACTGGGACCTGCTGGGGGACCAGCTGGACACCGAATCTTTGGAAAAGGCCATCATGGACACCGTCCGCAAGGCCAACGACTACATCACCCCCACCTACGTCATCCAGAGCGTGTCCCGGTTCTTCAACCTGGACGAGGACACCCTCCGGGGCCAGGAGCGGCGCAAGGACGTGACCAACGCCCGGCAGGTGGCCATGTATCTCATGCGGCGGATGATCCCCTCCATGGCGCTGAAAGAGATCGGCAAGGAGTTCGACGGCCGCGACCACACCACCGTCCTCCACAGCCTGGACAAGGTGGAGAAGCTGATGCGCACCGACCCCGCCTTTGCCGAAACGGTGAAGGAAATCACCACCAATATCAACGCGCATAAGTAACAGGCAACCGCCCTGCCTTCCTTTTCCACACCGTCTGTGGATTCCACGTGGAAAGGCTGTGGACAGCCGGGGGAGGGGGGTTTCCCTGTGGAAAGAGGGGTTTTCTTCCCCACCGCCCTGTGGAGAAAAAACCGTGGCACCATGGGACTTTGCCCCCTGTTTCCACAATAAAATCCCCTACTGCTACTTCTTCTTAAAAACTTTAGTTTATGTTTTGCGGGAGAAAAATATTCCCGCTGGGTTCATCTTTTTTTAGAGACAGAAAGGAACGTGCGTCATGCTGAAATTTATGTGCGAAAAGGCGCTGCTGCAAGCCGCCGTAATGACCGCCGCCCGGGCCGTGGCCACCAAGAGCACCATCCCCGCCCTGGAGGGCGTGCTGCTGGAGGGCGACACCAAGCTGACCCTGTCCGGCTACAATATGCAGACCGGCATCCGCACCACCGTGGACGCCGACGTCCGCTCGGCGGGGCGGCTGGTGATTTCCGCCCGGCTGCTGACCGACATCATCCGCCGTCTGCCCGACGACATGGTGGTGTTCACCGAGAGCGAGCGGTACACCGTCAACGTGAAGTGCGGCGACGCCAGCTTCGACATTCTGGGCATGAGCGCCGACGACTTCCCCGAGCTGCCGGAGGTGGACGACGAATACAGCGTGTCCATCCAGCAGGGGGTCTTGAAGGCCATGATCGGCCAGACCTCCTTCGCCGTCAGCACCAACGAGAGCCGCCCGGTACACACCGGCAGCCTGTTCGAGATCGCCGACATGGGCCTGACGGTGGTGTCGGTAGACGGCTTCCGGCTGGCCCTGCGCCGGGAGCCTTTGGAGAAAATCGAGGGCGGCGCGTTCCGCTTCGTGGCGCCGGGGGCGGCCCTGCGGGAGGTGGAGAACATCTGCGCCGACAGCGACGACCTCATCACCGTTATTCTGGGCAAGCGGCATCTGCTGTTTGAAACCGGGGACACCCAGCTCATCTGCCGCAAGCTGGAGGGCGAATTTCTGGACTACAAGAACGCCATCCCCCGGAACAATCCCATTGTGGTGGAGGTGGACACCAAGACCATGCTCACCAGTCTGGACCGTGTCAGCGTGGTGATCAGCGAGAAGCTGAAAAGCCCGGTAAAGTGCCTTTTTGACACGGATAAGGTATTTTTCAGCGCCAAAACCGGCAACGGCGAGGCCAAGGACGTGTGCCCCATCCGGGGCGACGGTCAGGGGCTGGAAATCGGCTTCAACAACCGCTACATGATGGAAGCCCTGCGGTACGCCCCGGCGGACACCGTGAACATGGAGCTGAACTCCGGCATCTCCCCGGCTATCATTGTGCCCACCGACGGCAGCGACCATTTCCTGTATATGGTGCTGCCGGTGAGATTGAAGGCGTAAAGACTTAACGGCGGGAAAGGCGGGACACATAGGTCCCGCCCTACGGAGAACACCGGCACCTGTGGTTACATTGTAGGGGCGATTCACGAATCGCCCGAGACCGGGTGACGATTACCGCCAAGGGCCGGGTGAATGGCACACGGCGGCAAATCCCACCGTAGGGGCCGACGACCCGGCGGCCCGTACCCAGGTGACGATGATTGACAAGGGCGGGCGAATGGTGAACGGCATCGACCCCCACCGGGAACCAACGATACCTTTTATATCATCGTCACCGTGCAAAGGGCGCGCCGAGTCGTCGCGCCCTACGAAATAATAGGTACCCATCTGCATCCAACCTGCCTTTCAAGAAACCCGTCACCGGGTATGCGGGCCGCCGAGGCGGCGGCCCCTACGGTGTAAAACGATACCTTCACTCTTCATTAAAAGGAACAACACTATGACTACCATTCCCATCACAACAGAATACATCAAGCTCCAGGACCTGCTGAAGCTGGCCGCCCTTACCGCCACCGGCGGGGAGGCCAAGGTGCTGATTCAGGAGGGGCAGGTGGCCGTCAACGGCGACGTCTGCACCCAGCGGGGAAAGAAAATCCGCCCCGGCGACGTGGTGGCCTTTGCCGGCCGGGAACTGACCGTCAGCTATGCGCCTTGACAGCCTGACCCTGGCCGGGTGGCGAAATTACGGGGAACAGACCGTCACCTTTGACGGCAAAAGCAACGTGATTTACGGCGAGAACGCCCAGGGCAAGACCAATCTTCTGGAGGCCTGCGTCTATTTAAGCTGCGGCAAGAGCCCCCGGGCCCGGTCTGACCGGGAGCTGATGGGCTTTGACCGGGACGCTGCCCTGGTGCAGGGCACCATCCACAGCCGGGACAGGGACTTTGTGACCCGCATCGAGCTCTACCGGGGCAAGCGGCGGAAGATGACCGTCAACGGCGTGGCCGCCAAGACCAACGCCGACCTCTCCGACGTGCTGCGGACGGTGTACTTCTCGCCCGACGATTTGTACCTCATCCGGGACGGCGCGGCGGCACGGCGGCGGTTTATGGACATGAGTCTTTGCCAGCTGCGGCCCCGGTACGCCGAGGCCCTCAGCGAGTACACCCGGCTCTACGACCACAAGACCCGGATTCTCCGGGACAGCCAGGACTACCCCGGCCTTTTGGACACGCTGCCGGAGTTCAACGAGCGGCTGTGCCAGGTGGGCGCGGTGCTGATCCACTACCGCGCCCGGTTTTGTGCTGCCCTCCACGAGTACGCCGCCCAGGCCCACAGCCAGTGCAGCGGCGGCAGGGAGCAGCTTGCCCTCCAATACCGCACCGTGTCCACCATCGACGATCCCCTGGCCCCCACGGACACCATTTACAGCGCCCTCACCGCCCACCAGCGCAGCCATTACGACGCGGAGATCGCCAGCCGCCTGTGCCTGTCCGGCCCCCACAAGGACGATTTCGAGGTGTGGGTCAACGGACGCAGCGCCCGGCAGTACTGCTCCCAGGGGCAGGTGCGGACGGCGGCGCTGGCCCTGAAGCTGGCGGAGCGGGAGATCCATAAAAACACCTTCGGGGAACACCCGGTGATGCTGCTGGACGACGTTTTGTCGGAATTGGACCCCCAGCGGCAGGAATTTGTCTTAAACCGCATTGCCGGAGGCCAGATTTTGATTACCTGCTGCGAGGCCGACCGATTGGAGAGTCTGGTGGGGGGCAGGGTGTTCCACATCCGAGAGGGGGCGGTGGTGTGAAAGGCTACCTCCACATCGGCCAGAACGTGATGCTGGAGAAAAAGCGCATCATCGGCATCTTTGACCTGGACAACACCTCCACCGCCAAAGACACCCGGGCCTTTTTGCGCTCCGCGGAGGAGGACGGCGTGGTGCAGAGCGCCTGCGAGGATATTCCCCGCAGCTTCATCCTCTGCGACCACCCTTACCATAAGCAAATCATCTATCTATCCCAGTTGAATGCCCAAACGCTGCAGCGCCGCAGCGGAGAAGGAGAAATACTATGAGCGAAAGTTTGGAATTGGAAAAGACCACCGCCGTGGACACGGAATACGGCGGCTCGGAAATCCAGGTGCTGGAGGGCTTGGAGGCCGTGCGGAAGCGGCCCGGCATGTACATCGGCTCCACCAGCGCCAGCGGCCTCCACCATCTGGTGTATGAAATCGTGGACAACTCCATCGACGAGGCCCTGGCGGGGTACTGCACCGACATCACCGTCACCATCAACCCCGGCAACACCATCACCGTCACCGACAACGGCCGGGGCATCCCCGTGGACATCCAGCCCCAGACGGGGCGCCCCGCCCTGGAGGTGGTGTTCACCGTGCTCCACGCCGGCGGCAAGTTCGGCGGCGGGGGCTACAAGGTGTCCGGCGGCCTCCACGGCGTGGGCGCCAGCGTGGTGAACGCCCTGTCGGAATGGCTCACCGTGCAGGTACACCGGGACGGCAAAATCCACCAGATGGCCTTTTCCCGTGGCCACATCACCGAGGAGATGCACGTGGTGGGCACCACCGACCACACCGGCACCACCGTCACCTTCAAGCCCGACCCGGAGATGTTTGACACGTTGGAATACGAGTATGAGACCCTCCACACCCGCATGCGGGAACAGGCGTTTTTGAACGCCGGGCTGCGCATTTCCATCCGTGACGACCGGCCCGGCCTGCCCCAGAGCGACACCATGTGCTATGAAGGCGGCATCCGGGAGTTCGTCACCTATATCAACCGCAACAAGACCGCCCTCCACGAGGACGTGATCTATATCGCCGGGGCCAAGGACGACGCCACCGCCGAGGTGGCCATGCAGTATAACGACGGCTACAACGAGACCCTTGTCTCCTTCGCCAACGACATCCACACCCCCGGCGGCGGTATGCACGAAACCGGCTTCAAGACGGCCCTGACGAGAGTGCTGAACGCCTATGGCCTGAAATACGGCATGCTGAAGGACAGCGACGTGAAGGTGTCCGGCGAGGACTGCCGGGAGGGCATCACCGCCGTCATCTCCGTGAAGCTGACGGAGGCCCAGTTTGAGGGCCAGACCAAGGATAAGCTGGGCAACGCCTATATCCGCACGCTGGTGGATCAGCTGGTGTCCGACCAGCTGATGGTCTATCTGGAGGAGCATCCCGCCGTGGCCCGCACCATTCTGGACAAGGCCCTCACCGCCAACCGGGCCCGTGAGGCCGCCCGAAAGGCCCGTGAGTCCATCCGCCGGAAAACGGCCCTGGGCGGCGCGGCCATGCCCGACAAGCTGCGGGACTGCAACGAGAATAACCCGGAGCTGACGGAGATCTACATCGTGGAGGGCGACTCCGCAGGGGGCTCCGCCACGCAAGGCCGGGACAGCCGGTTCCAGGCCATACTGCCGCTGTGGGGCAAGATGCTGAACGTGGAGAAGGCCCGGGCCGACAAGGTGTACGGCAACGACAAGCTGCAGCCCGTCATTACCGCCCTGGGCGCCGGCATCGGCGACGAGTTTGATTTGAACCGCCTGCGGTATCACAAGGTCATCATCATGGCCGATGCCGATGTGGACGGCAGCCATATCCGCACGCTGCTGCTGACGTTCTTCTTCCGCTTCATGCGGCCCCTCATCGAGGAGGGGTACGTCTACTCCGCCGTGCCGCCCCTCTATAAATTGACCCGGGGCAGGCAGCAGCGGGTGGCCTTCTCCGACGAGGAGCGGGACCGCGTGTCCGCCGAAATGCGGGGCGACAACCCCGACGCCAAGGTGGACATCAGCCGCTTCAAGGGTCTGGGCGAGATGAACCCCCACGAGCTGTGGGAGACCACCATGGACCCCACCACCCGCACCCTGCGCCGCATCACCATGGACGACGCCCTCCGGGCCGACGCCATCTTCACCGTCTTAATGGGCGAAAAGGTGGAGCCGCGGAAGGAATGGATCGAGAAAAACGCCCAGTACGCGGTGAATTTGGATTATTGATAAGTCCTCGCCTTCCCCTTGGGGGGAAGGCTGTGATACGTTTTATTTTATCGTCCCTGCCTTCCCCTTGGGGGGAAGGTGGCCCCGCAGGGCCGGATGAGGGGGCGAGAAGCACCCAGCTTTCCGAAAGGAGTACCGTTATGCCCAAGTCGGGACAGCATGCCCTGACCCCCAGCGCACAAACGCTCCGAAAATACATGACGCCGGAGGAGCGTGTCCTGTGGTACGATTTTCTGAAGAAATTGCCAGTCACCGTGCGTCGCCAGAAGCCGCTGGGCGGCTATATCGTGGATTTTTACTGTGCGTCGGCAAAGTTGGTTATTGAACTGGACGGCTCACAGCATGAAGAACCGCAGCAGAAAGCGGCAGACGAGGAACGAGACGCTTACCTTCGCAGCCGTGGGCTGACAGTACTTCGCTATTCAAATTGGCTGATAAAAACAAATTTTGAGGGCGTATGTCAAGACATTTGGGAGCATATCGCCCCCTCATCCGTCGGCTTCGCCGCCACCTTCCCCCCAGGGGGAAGGCTGTGATACCTTTTATTTTATCGTCCCCGCCTTCCCCTGGGGGGGAAGGTGGCGCGGCCTGTAAAGGCCGTGACAGATGAGGGGGCGACGATTGGCAACTTTCCGAAATATTTCGTGCTCTCGTTGCGGCAAACCGATTTTCAGACCCTTCGGGCCGTGAAAATCGGGCCGCTGCCTTGCGGCGGGCACGCTTCATCCGCCACAGGCGGCGCTGTGCCCGCACGCCCCCTCATTCCCCCCAGTGTGCGCACTGGGGTACCTTCCCCCCAGGGGGAAGGCTGTGAAAAGTTTTATCTTATCGTCCCCGCCTTCCCCTTGGGGGGAAGGTGGCCCCGCGGGGCCGGATGAGGGGGCGACAAGCACCCAGCTTCCCGAAAGGAGTACCGCTGTATGTCCAAAAAACCCCAATACGATCCCGAGGAGATTCGCTATCCCGACCAGCACATTGTCAACTCCCCGCTGGTGCCGGAGATGGAGAAATCCTACATTGAATACGCCATGTCCGTCATCGTGGGCCGGGCTTTGCCCGACGTGCGGGACGGCTTGAAGCCGGTACACCGCCGCATTCTCTACACCATGTACGAGGGCGGCCTCACCTCTGACAAGCCCTTTAAGAAGTCCGCCACCTGCGTGGGCGACGTGCTGGGTCACTATCACCCCCACGGCGACGCCTCCGTGTACGACGCCATGGTGCGTCTGGCGCAGGATTTCTCCATGCGCTACGTGCTGGTGGACGGCCACGGCAACTTCGGCTCCGTGGATGGCGACCCCCCCGCCGCCTACCGTTACACCGAGGCCCGTTTGAGCAAAATCGCCAATGAGATGCTGCGGGACATCGACAAGGACACCGTGGACTGGGACCCCAACTTCGACGAGAGCCGCAAGGAGCCCCGGGTGCTGCCCGCCCGGTTCCCCAATCTGCTGGTGAACGGCTCCAGCGGCATCGCCGTGGGCATGGCCACCAACATCCCGCCCCACAACCTGCGGGAGGTGATCGGCGCCTGCATCTGCGTGCTGGACAACCCCGACGCCACCTTGCCCGACCTGATGGCCCACGTGTCCGGCCCCGACTTCCCCACAAAGGGCATCATCATGGGCCGCAGCGGCATCCGAGCCGCCTACGCCACCGGCCGGGGCCGCATCGTCATCCGGGCCCGGCACGAGTTCGAGGAGTTCGGCCATGACCGCATGCGCATCATCATCACCGAGCTGCCCTACCAGGTCAACAAGCGGATGCTGATTAAAAACATGGCCGAGCAGGTGGAGGACAAGCGTCTGGAAGGCATCAGCGACATCCGGGACGAGTCCGACCGCAACGGTATGCGCATCGTCATTGAGCTGAAAAAGGACGCCAACCCCCAGGTGGTGCTGAACCGGCTCTTCGCCCAGACCGCCCTGCAAAGCAGCTTTTCCATTAACATGCTGGCCCTGGTGGACGATCAGAAGCAGCCGAAAATCCTGTCCCTGCGCCACGTCATTGACGAATATCTGAAATTCCAAGAGGAATTGATTGTTCGCCGCACCAAATACGACCTGCGCAAGGCGTTGGAGCGGGCCCACCTGCTGGAAGGCCTGCTGATTGCCCAGGACAACATCGACGAGGTCATCCGCATCATCCGCACCAGCTACGACAACGCCAAGGAAAACCTGATGCAGCGCTTCGGGCTGGACGACGTGCAGGCCCAGGCCATTCTGGACATGCGCCTGAAGGCTTTGCAGGGCCTGGACCGTGAAAAGCTGCAAAACGAGTATAACGAATTAGAGGAAAAAATCGCCTACTTCCGCCGTGTGCTGTCCGACGACGGCCTGGTGCGCCAGATTCTCAAGGAAGAACTCCAGGCCATTGCCGACAAGTACGGCGACGACCGCAAGACGGAGATTCAGGACGTGGAGGACGAGATCGACATCGAGGATCTCATCGAGGAGGAGCAGTGCGTCTACACCCTGACCCGCAACGGCTACATCAAGCGTACCGCCGTCAGCGAGTACGCCGCCCAGAGCAAGGGCGGCATGGGCAAGAAGGGCATCACCACCCGGGACGAGGACAGCGTCATGGACGTGTTCACCGCCTCCACCCACGATAATCTGCTGTTCTTCACCGACACCGGCAAGGTGTACCGTAAGAAGGGCTACCAGATCCCCGAGAGCGGCAAGGCGGCCAAGGGCATCGCATTGGTGAACTGCATCCAGATTGAGACCGACGAGCGGGTGCAGGCCATGCTCCACTTCCGTGACAGCGGCGAGGGCACCGACGGCTTGCAGCTCACCATGGTCACCCGCCAGGGCACCTGCAAGCGTGTGGCGGTGGAGCAGCTGCGCAACATCCGGCCCAGCGGCATCCGGGCCATCAATTTGAGCGAGGGCGATGAGCTGGTGTCCGTCATTGAGACCGACGGCAGCGCCAACATCCTCATTGCCACCCACGACGGCATGGCCAGCGTGTTCGATGAAACCGCCGTCCGCTCCATGGGCCGCAACGCCACCGGCGTCCGGGGCATCCGCCTCCGGGAGGGCGACTACGTCATCGGCGCGGCCCGGGCCGACAGCGGCTGCCAGGTGCTGTCCATCACGGAGAAGGGCTACGGCAAGCGCACGCCGGTGGAGGAATACCGCGTCACCGGCCGGGGCGGTCTCGGCGTGAAGAACTACGAAATCACCGCCAAGACCGGCAAGGTAGTGGGCATGAAGGTGGTGGACGGCGGCGAGGATTTGCTGCTGGTCACCGAGAGCGGCATCCTTATCCGCACGGCGGTGGACAGCATCCGCAGCTGCGGCCGCGCCTCCCAGGGCGTGATTGTCATGCGCTTCAAGGAGGAGGGGGACCGGGTCATCTCCCTGGCCCTCACCGAGAAGGACGAAAAACAGGAGGATTAACCTATGGCCAGCGCACCCCGTGAAGCCTACGTGCCATTGACCCGATGGCAGTATTTTATGAAAAATCTCTACCGCAACGGCGCGGCCTCGGCGGAGTTCACCTATAATAAGGTGATTTATCTGAAATCCGAGGCATTGCAGGCGGCGGATGCCAAGAGCGCCAGCGTGAATTATGTGCTGCTCATCGCGCTTATCACCATGTTTTTGCTGACCAGCCGCTATCAGAATGTATGGATTGTGGTGGCCTATCTGCTGCTGGCGGTGGCGGGGGAGATTTACCGGCTGTTGCTGCTGCCGAAAGACATCCGCGCCCACCTGACCGACACCCACCGCCGTGAACGTTGAGGTGATTGCCCGGGTGCGGACGCCCTACGCCGAGAAATTCGGCACCCCCCGGCAGAGCGGTTTGGCCCGCAGCAGGGGAGAGGTGGTGTTCGAGCCGGCGTATCGCAGCGCCGACGCCGTCCGGGGGTTGGAGGGGTTCAGCCATATCTGGCTCATCTGGCAGTTTGACCGCAACGGCGACCGCCCCTGGAGCCCCACCGTCCGCCCGCCCCGGCTGGGGGGCAATGAGCGCATGGGCGTGTTCGCCACCCGCTCCCCCTACCGGCCCAATCCCATCGGCCTTTCCTGCGTGGCCCTGGAGGGGGTGGAACTGACGGCGGAGGGCCCGGTGCTCCACATCGCCGGGGCCGACCTGGTGGACGGCACCCCCATCCTGGACATCAAGCCCTATCTGCCCTACTGCGACAGCCACCCGGAGGCCACATCGGGCTGGACGGAGGGCTTGGCCCACCATCCCCTGGCAGTGGAAATCCGGCCGGAGCTGGCGGAAATGCTGGCAAATGACCTCCCCGGCCTGACGGACGTCCTCGCCGGCGACCCCCGGCCCCGGTATCAGCACGACCCAAACCGGGAATACGGTCTGACCTACGGCAAATGGAACGTGACGTTCCGGGTGGAGGACGGCGTGGCGGTGGTGCTGTGCGTGGAGCAGCGGTAACGACCACCGCCAAGGCCGGGTTGCATGGCAAACGGCGGCGAATCACATCGTAGGGCGGGACCTATGTGTCCCGCCAAACCCGGTAACAATACCCCCAACGCCGGTTGCATGGCGAGCGATAACGACACCCACCGTAGGGGCCGACGACCCGGCGGCCCGTGCCCAGGTAACGATTTCCGCCAGGGGCCGGTTGAATGGCAAACGAGAACAAAAACCGCCCCGCCTTCCCCTCGGGGGGAAGGTACCCCAGTGCGCACACTGGGGGGAATGAGGGGGCGATTTTGCGGAAAGCTTTCGGTCATCGCCCCCTCATCCGTCACGGCCCGTTGGGCCGTGCCACCTTCCCCCCAAGGGGAAGGCGATTTTTCCACACCCCAAGGAGCCATTTATGAAAACCGTAACCATCTACACCGACGGCGCTTGCAGCGGCAATCCCGGCCCGGGGGGCTGGGGGGCCATTCTGGAATGGAACGGCTTTGAAAAGGAGCTGTCCGGCGGCGAGGCCAACACCACCAATAACCGCATGGAGCTGCTGGGTGTCATCACCGCGTTGGAGGCGCTGCGGGAGCCCTGCGTGGTGGAACTGTACAGCGACTCCAAATATGTCATTGACGCGCTGGAAAAACGGTGGGTCTACGGCTGGCAGGCCCGGGGCTGGGTCAAGTCGGACAAAAAGCCCGCCCTCAACGCCGACCTGTGGCAGCGTCTGCTGCCGCTGGTGGAGAAGCACGAAATGCACTACCACTGGGTAAAGGGCCACGCCGACAACGAGAAGAACAACCGCTGCGACAAAATGGCGGTGGCGGAGAGCAAGAAATTCCAATAATCGGCAAAATGTGACGAAAATCGCGAAATCGTTTACAATTTGTTCACTTGATTTTCAAGATTTGGCCATTTTTATAAGGTAGTATTACATCATCCAAAGGAACTCCATTCCTTATGTGATTTTCTCTCTCTCCTAACAAACACACACAAAAAGGAAGCGCCCCACGAAAGTGGGGCGCTTCCTTTTTGCTTTTATGGGGCAAGGGAGGGGGAACGCCTTAGGGCGGATGGATAGCAGGCGGCAACGATACCCACCGTAGGGGCCGACGACTACCCCAAGGGCACTGGTTCCGGCAGCCGCTCGTTCCTCGCGGGCCGTCGCTGGCGTCGGCGGCCCGTGCCCAAGTGACGCTCACCGCCAAGGCGAGATGAATGGCAAGCATCATCGACGACCACCCGCAACCAACCACACGATTGCAAATAAAGAACCCGCCACTCTGCCAAGTGACGGGTTCTATTTACATGAATCCTTAACCAAAGGCTGAACCGTTTACCGGCAGCGCCTTTTCTATCATCAATATAACAATCCAACCCGGCGCTGTCAAGGTGTTTTCTACGCTGCGTAGAAACCTGGGCGGCGCATTTTTTACTTCTTCTCCGGGTTATAGAAATCCGTTTCGTCGGGGATGACCATGGGCAGGCCGTTTTGGTACACCGGCAGGGTCTGGAATTTGAAGCGGCTGGCGGCGTGTTTGCGGTCGATTTTTTCTTTAATCTCCGGCTCCGCCACGCCGCGGCGGATATACTCGTTGACGGCGTGGTAGGTGAAGCCCAGATTGTCCTCGTCGGTGAGGCCGGTGAGACCGTCGGAGGGGGGCTTGATGAGGAATTTCTCCGGCAGGCCCAGCACCCGGCCCAGGGCGATGACCTCCTCGGTGGTGTACATGCCCAGGGGGGAGAAGGCGCCGGCGCTGTCGCCGTAGACGGTGCAGTAGCCCACCCAGTCCTCGCTGAGGTTGGAGGTGTTGATGACGATGCCGCCATCCAAACTCTGGGCCACGGCGTACAGCGTGGCCATGCGGATGCGGCTGGGGAGATTCACCAGCGTCTGGCGGGAGGGGGTGAGCCCCGCTTTTTCCATCTCGCCCACCACGCCGGTGACGGCGTCATGGATGTTGATGGTGGTGTGGGGGATTTGCAAGTGCTCCACCAATTGCTGGGAATAGTCGATGTCGGGCTGCACGCCGTCGGGCATCAGCACGCCGTACACGTGGTCCCGGCCGTAACAGGCCGCCGCCAGCGCTGCCGTCACGCTGGAGTCCTTGCCGCCGGAGATGCCGATGACCGCCGTTTTGCCATAGCAAGCCGCCATCCGCTCCGCCATCCATTCCAGCAGCCCGGAAAGCTGCATTTGGGGGTTAAAATCCATATCGCCCGCCTCCTTGGTGTTGTTGGGATTCATTATAATGGATTCCGGGGAAAAAGGCAACGAAAAACGGTAAATGGAAATCTGCATCGCCCACCGCCAAGGGCAGTTGAATGGAAAACGGCGGCAAATCCCACCGTAGGGGCCGACGCCCCCGGCGGCCCGGACACGGTATCGACCACCGCCAAGGGCGGTTGGATGCCGAAACAAAACAACAACCGCCCCGCCTTCCCCTTGGGGGGCTGTGCCCTCGCTTTATCCGCCGTCGGCGGCGCTTCGGGCACAGCCCCCCAAGGGGAAGGCGGGGCGATAAGATAAAACTTTTCACAGCCTTCCCCCTGGGGGGAAGGCTATTTTTTATCCGCCCGCCCGGCGGACACCGTTTCTTTCTATATTCTCTCTTTACTGGCAAAAAAGCACCCCTTTCGGGGTGCTTTTCCTGTTATAAAACCGATCAATACGCCAGTTTCTCCCGCAGGTACTCCTTCAGCTGGCTGATGGGGATACGCACCTGCTCCATGGTGTCCCGCTCACGGACGGTGACGCAGTTGTCGCCGGCCTTTTCGCCGTCGCCCACGGTGTCGAAGTCCACGGTGATGCAGTAGGGCGTGCCGATTTCGTCCTCACGGCGATACCGCTTGCCGATGGAGCCGGTCTCGTCGAAGTCCACCATGTAGTCCTTCGCAAGGTCGGTGTACACCTCCCGGGCCTTGTCGCTGAGTTTCTTGCTCAAGGGCAGCACGGCGCACTTGTAGGGGGCCAGGGCGGGGTGGAGGTGCAGGACGACCCGGACGTCGTTCTTGGCCTCGTCCACCACTTCCTCGTCGTAGGCCTCCACCAGGAAGGCCAGCACCACCCGGTCGGCGCCCAGGGAGGGCTCCACCACGTAGGGCACGTAGCGCTGGTTGGTCTCGGGGTCGAAGTAGGTCAGATCCACGCCGGAGGTCTCCATGTGGCGGGTCAGGTCGTAATTGGTGCGATCGGCCACGCCCCACAGCTCGCCCCAGCCGAAGGGGAACATGAACTCAAAGTCGGTGGTGGCCTTGGAGTAGAAGCTCAGCTCCTCGGGGTCGTGGTCCCGCAGCCGCAGATCTTCGTCCCGCATGTTGAGCCCCAGCAGCCACTGGTGGCAGAACTCGCGCCAATAACCGAACCACTCCAAATCGGTGTCGGGCTTGCAGAAGAACTCCAGCTCCATCTGCTCAAACTCACGGGTGCGGAAGGTGAAGTTGCCGGGGGTGATCTCGTTGCGGAAGCTCTTGCCGATCTGGCACACGCCGAAGGGCAGCTTGCGGCGGGTGGTGCGCTGGACGTTATTGAAGTTGACGAAGATGCCCTGGGCCGTCTCCGGGCGGAGGTAGACGGTGTTCTTGGCGTCCTCGGTGACGCCCTGGAAGGTCTTGAACATCAGGTTGAACTGGCGGATGTCGGTGAAATTATGCTTGCCGCAGGTGGGGCAGGGGATGGCCTTTTCCTTGATGAAATCCCCCATCTCCTGCTGGGAGAAGGCGTCGATGGGCTTATCCAGCGTGACGCCATTGGCGGCGCACCAGTCCTCGATGACCTTGTCGGCCCGGAAGCGCTCGTGGCACTCCTTGCAGTCCATCAGCGGGTCGCTGAAGCCGCCCAGATGGCCGCTGGCCACCCAGGTCTGGGGGTTCATGAGGATGGCGGAGTCCTGACCCACGTTGTAGGGGTTCTCCTGGACGAACTTCTTCCACCAGGCCTTCTTCACGTTGTTTTTCAGCTCCACGCCCAGGGGGCCGTAGTCCCAGGTGTTGGCCAGGCCGCCGTAGATCTCGCTGCCGGCGAAGATGAAGCCCCGGTTTTTGCACAGGGCCACAATCTTGTCCATGGTTTTTTCGGTGTTTTTCAGCATGTGTACGCTCTCCTTTTTTGATAATGTATTGTATTATTTTAATGAAATATTACACATTGTATTGTATCGGCAGAGAGAAAGAGAACGCTTCTCGCCGCCTTCCCCCTGGGGGGAAGGCTGTGAAAAGTTTTATCTTATCGCCCTGCCTTCCCCTTGGGGGGAAGGTGGCACGGCCCAACGGGCCGTGACGGATGAGGGGGCGATGATCGCCAAGGGCGGGTGAGATGAGGGGGGCGTCTACCGGAAACTTTCCGCAAAATCGCCCCCTCATTCCCCCCAGTGTGCGCACTGGGGTACCTTCCCCCCAGGGGGAAGGCGGTGAAAGATTTTATCTTATCGTCTATCTTCCCCCCAAGGGGAAGGTGGTGAAAGGTTTTATCTTATCGTCTATCTTCCCCCCGAGGGGAAGGCGGGGGAAATAGTAAAAAACGCCCCGCGTCCCGTAAAGGACGCAGGGCGAATCGTACACGATCCGTGGTTCCACCTGCATTTGGCTGACGCCACACTCTTGCGCCTTAACGCGGCTTGACGGCGGGCATTGCCTCCCGCGGCTCCGGGGCGCCACCCCCATCACAGCCTTTACACGGTGAAAAGCATAGCATCTTTTCCCGCCGCCGTCAAGGGTGATTTTTCAGCCGTTCCAGCTTACCGGTGTGACTTCGCCAACGGTGCCGTCATCGTCCACCGTCAGGCGGTATAGAGGGGAGAGGGTTTCGCCGCCGTCCTGGGCGGCTTTGGTGACGCGGTGGGCGGTGAGAGTCCAGACCTGGGTCAGCACGTCGTAGCGGCCGTAAACGGTCACGTCCTCACCCCTGGCGTCATCGGGCCAGGCGGTGGCGGCGAGAGTCCGGGCCTCGTCCAGGCTCATGCAGTCCGCCCCCACCTCCGCCGTCAGCACACATTCCAAAATGGTGTCCCGGTTTTCCGCCCAGAAATCAGCGGGCAGGTAGGCGGTGGCCACATAGTCGCCGGGCACGTTCTTGCGGATGATGGTGACCATGATGTGGTCGCCGCTGTCCTCGGTGGCCAGGGTGGCGATTTCACCGGTGGTCTGGGACGATACCTCGGAGAAGGTAACGCCGGTGCCGCACATGCCGAAGCCCTGGAGCCAGCATTGGAAGGATACGGTGCAGTCGACATCCTGCCCCTTGGGGTAGAACACCACCCCGGCGGCGGTGGGCGGCACGCTCTCGTTCTGGGGGGCCTCCTCCCAGGCCCAGCCCTGGGGCAGCGTCAGGTTGATGGACACGGCGTCGCCCCAGCGGTAGTCCACGGTGTCCCCGGCGGGGTAGGCGGGGGCGGTTTCCACGATTTCAATGGGGGTGGTTGTCTCGATGGGGTCGGCGGTTTTGATTTCGTCCGTGGTTTCGCGGGCCCCGCCGCAGCCGGTGAGCACCGCGGCGCAAAGCAGCAGGGGAAGCAATCGTTTCATGGTCAGCACCTCCGAAATGGTTTGTATATCCATTGGACGGCGGGGGAGAGAGGAAGGTTCCCTGAGAGAAGAGAGAAAAGAGAAGAGGTGTCCGCCGCGTGTTCGGGCCGCCGGGGGCGGCGGCCCCTACGGAATAATTGCACGCCCTCGCAACCATCCTGCCCGTCCGCAACTCCATCGTGCCACGGGCGCGACCTGAAGCGCCCCTACGGTGAAAACGCAGGTGGCGGTTCCCCTTGTAGGGGCGCTTCATGAAGCGCACGTTTGCCCGGCGGCGGGGTTGCGGAAAGGTATCATAGGTTGCGAACGGTCACGGTATTTCGTAGGGCGCGACGACTCGGCGCGCCGTGACACGGGGCGGCATTGACAAAAGGCGTCGTTGGTTGCGGCGGGGCATGGTTTTGTCCGTAGGGGCGGGGCTCTGCTCCGCCCGATGCCTGGGCGATGGACGAGAAAAGGGCGGAGCAGAGCCCCGCCCCTACGCATGGTTGCCGATGCCGTTTGCCATTCACCCAGCCTGGATTATTAGCGTTACCGTGCTGCGGCGCGCCGTTGCCTTCCCCCGAGGGGGGAAGGTGGCGCGGCCTGTAAAGGCCGTGACGGATGAGGGGGCGTCTACCGGAAACTTTTCGTAAAACCGCCCCCTCATTCGTCAGCTTCGCTGACACCTTCCCCCCAAGGGGAAGGCGGGGCGGATTTTGTTACCGCTCACCATCCACCCGGCCCGGGTGATAATCGTTACCGAGTTTCGGGCCGCCGGGGGCGGCGGCCCCTACGGTGTAATCGTGGCGGCATCGGTTTTTTCGTAGGGCGCGACGACTCGGCGCGCCGTACCCCGGGGCGGCATTGATAAAAGGCGCCGTTGGTTGCGGCGGGGCATGGTTGTTGCCACCGCGTACCATGCAACCCGGCCTTTCCAGTGGGCGCTGCCGTGCGCGGGCCGCCGGGGGCGGCGGCCCCTACGGTGAAAACGCAGGTGGCGGTTCCTACGGTGAAAACGCAGGCGGCGGCCCCTACGGTGGGATTCGCCGCCGTTTGCCGCTCAACCGCCTTTCCGCAAAAAAATAAAACGGACACCCTTTCAGGTGTCCGTTGGTTTGGTTTCCTTATTCGCCAACCTTGTTGAGCTTCAGCGTCAGAGCGCTCTTCTTGTGGGCCGCGTTATTCTTGTGCAGCAGACCCTTGGCGGCGGCCTTATCGATCGCCTTCACTGCGACTTTATAAGTGCCCTCGGCCTTGGTGCGATCGCCGTCAACGGCAGCAGCCTCGAACTTCTTGATAGCAGTCTTCAGTGCGGACTTTTGGGCCTTGTTGCGCTCGTTGCGAACCTCTGCCACCAGAACACGCTTCTTAGCAGACTTGATATTCGGCAAACCAAACACCTCCCCGAACTGGATTTTTGCATCGGGAATGAATTAAACTCCCATGCAGGATGATATTTTAGCATCGTTGCCCGAAAAATGCAAGCACTTTTTACTGATTTCACCGTGTTTTTTCGCATATTTTTGCGACACAGGGAAAGACTAACCAGGACACACAATATTTAGTGTTTTGCGAGGGGAGATGACCACAAAAATGCAGGCTGGGCGCAGCGATTTGGCGCTGGAAGCGGCGGAAAATCTGGGGTTTGGCACGGCGAAATGGCGGGAGATGGCCGGGGTGACGGCGGTGGAGAGCCATCGGCGGGGCTACGGCGTCACCGCCATCACGGTGTCGTCGGCCCGGGCGTCGGCGGCGCTGGACAAGCCCATGGGCCGGTACGTCACCATCGACCTGCGGCCCTATTTCCGCCGGGAGCCCGGATTCTTCCCCCGGGCGGCGGAGTGCGTGGCGGCGGAGCTGCGGAGCCTTTTGCCCGGTGACATCGGCCGCCGGCCCGTGCTGGTGGCGGGGCTGGGCAACGGCACCATGGCGGCGGACGCCATCGGCCCCACGGCGGTGGGCAGCCTGCTGGTGACCCGGCATATGGTGCGGTCTGCCCCCCGG
The DNA here is from genome assembly GCA_902765025.1 of Oscillospiraceae bacterium. Taxonomy (GTDB): domain Bacteria; phylum Bacillota; class Clostridia; order Oscillospirales; family Oscillospiraceae; genus Vescimonas. The sequence goes on along the minus strand of CACWYC010000015.1, from coordinate 36,856 downwards.
CAGTTCGGCCAATTCACGGCGGTGGCGGCGCTGTGCCCCGGCGTGCTGGCCCAGAGCGGCATGGAGACGCTGGAGACGGTGCGGGCGGTGGTGCGGGAAATCTGCCCCGGGGCGGTGGTGGTCATCGACGCGTTGGCGGCCTCCTCCCGGCAGCGGCTGTGCGCCACGGTGCAGCTCAGCGACGCGGGGCTCGCCCCCGGCAGCGGCGTGGGCAACCACCGCCTGGCCCTGACGGAGGACACCCTTGGCGTGCCGGTGGCGGCGGTAGGGGTGCCCACGGTAATGGACGCGGCCCACCTGTGCCCCCAGGGGGAGGGGGAGGAGCCGCTGTTCCTGACGCCCCGGGACATCGACAGCCGGGTGCGGGAGCTGGGTCGCATCGTGGGCTACGGCGTCACGCTGGCCCTCCAGCCCGGGCTGGGGATAGAGGACATCACGGGGCTGCTGGGGTAGGGGGAAAAATTTCAAATAAGGCCATTTTAATGCGCCGCGGCGCAAAGCATTTTACCCTTCACCCCGCCCCTACACACGGTCTCGCCTTCCCCTTGGGGGGAAGGTGGGGCGGTTGTTGTTTTGTTTTCCCATTCATCCGGCGTTGGCGGTTTTCGTTACCTGTTTCGGGCCGCCGAGGCGTCGGCCCCTACAATGATTACCGATGCCACGCACCATTCAACCGGCCTGGGCGGTCATTGCTGCCTGGGCTGGCGGGACACATAGGTCCCGCCCTACGGTGGTTATCGTTACCGCTCGCCACTCACCCGCCGCTGGGCGGCATATTCACATTTACCCGCGCAGCGGATACGTTATCCCAGGAACACCGGCGCGGAGGCAATCAGAAACTGCCCTGCGCAATAGGTGAGGTAGTTCAGCGCAAGGTGGACAGGACGATCTCTGCCCGTGCCAAAGTAGGTGCCGCTGAGAATCAGATCGGAGATGGCGAAGGACACGCCGCCGATAAAGAGCAGGTTCAGGGGCGTTTCCTGCCAGCCGTAACAGAGCGCGAGGCTTCCGGAGAGCGCCACCATGGCGAAGAGAACCACACCGTAGGCAAGCACCATCGGCTTGAACTTTCCGTAGCGCAGCTTCATGGGCTTCTCCAGAACGGCGTTTCCCACGCTCAGCGCAACGGCGAGAAGGACCGGAAGGAGCACCGTCAGGGGCCTGCGCGGCGGGTAGTAAGCCAGCAGCATACCGACGATGTACAGAATATGCCCCACGCCGAATACGCAAAAGCCCGCATAGGTGAAAGGCTCATCCTTCTCCGGGAAAACGTATTTGAGGTCCAGCCAGATATCGCCCAGCAGGCCGAACAGCAGGCCAAGCACCACGAAGGGGCAAAGGGGGCTCACATTCCCCCTTGACGCGGAGAGCCAGGTCCCATACACGCCCACCGCCAGGAACAGCGCCGACACAAGGGACTTGAGCAGCGCCGCCTTTACCGAGCAGCCCTTTATTTTTTCGCGGATATACGCAAACAGCAGCACCGCGCCGCACGCAAGCAACAGGGGATACAGCATAATAGCGCCTCCTTATCCGTTATTCTCCACGGCCTTTTGTCATGCTTCTCGGTATATAAAAAGAGACGGACTTTCGTCCGTCTCTCATGATTCAGTCAGCGATGATGACGCCCTCGTGGACGTCGCCGCCGGCGGCGTTGGCCTCGTCGGTGTCGATATGGACAGCCAGGCCCATGTTGTCGCCCACGCGGACCACCACGTCGTCAAAGATCAGCTTGCGGTCGTCGGTGCCCAGGGCCAGCTTGACGATCTGGCCGCCGGTGAGGCCCCACTCCTTGGCGATGGGGGTGGGGATGTGGGCGTGACGCTTGGCGATGATGACGCCCTCCTGGATCTCGATCTCGCCCTTGGGCCCGATGATCTTGCAGCCGGCGCTGCCGGCCAGGTCGCCGCTCTCACGGACGGGGGCGGTGATGCCCAGGGTGCGGGCGTCGCTGAGGCTCAGCTCCACCTGGCAGGCGCTGCGGCAGGGGCCAAGGATGGACATATTCTCGATGGAGCGCTTGGGGCCCACCACGGTGACGCGCTCGTTGCTGGCGAACTGGCCGGGCTGGGTCAGCGCCTTGCGGAAGGTCAGCTCGGCGCCCTTGCCGAACAGGATCTCCAGAGCCTCCTCGGTGACGTGGACGTGACGGGCGGATGTTTCAACCAGGATCTTTCTTTCCATTTTTCGTTTTCCTCCTAAAAATGTTGTTTTCCTTCTTAAATTATATGGTTTCGCCGGCTTTGCCGTCGGAAATCCCGGAAATAAGGGTGCGGTAGACGTGGACGTAGAAGATCACCGTCACCGCCAGGGAGCTGACCTCCGCGATGGGGTAGCTCCACCACACCAGGTCGCTGTTGCCCACCGTGGCGCCGTAACGGGCCAGCAGGTAGGCGGCGGGGATGAGCACCACAAGCTGGCGGACGATGGAGGTGATCATGGAGTAGATGGACTTGCCCAGGGCCTGCATGGCGCTGCCCAGGGCGATGCACGCCCCGGCAAAGGAGAAGCTGAGGGACACGATGCGCAGGCAGGGCACGCCCACCGCCATCAGCTCCGGCCCTGCGGCGAAGATTTGCAGCAACAGCTGGGGCACCGCCAGGAAGATGGCCATGCCCAGGAGCATGATCACCGAGGCGTAGGTGACGCTGCGGCGGATGGTCTCCGTGACGCGGCGGCGGTTTTGGGCGCCGTAGTTGTAGGCCACGATGGGCACCACGCCGTTATTCAGCCCGAACACCGGCATGAACACAAAGCTGTTGATCTTGAAAAAGATGCCGTAGGCGGTGGCGGCGGTCTCGTGGGCGGCGTGGTAGGTGATGAGAATCTTGTTCATCAGGAAGGTCATCAGCGAGCCGATGGCCATCATAATCACGCTGGGCAGGCCGATGGCGTAGATGCCGCCGATGATGCGCCAGTTGGGCCGGAAGCCACGGAAGCGCAGATGAATGTCGTGGTTTTTCGTGAGATTGAAGTAAATCGCCAGCACCATGCCGCAGCACTGGCCGATGACGGTGGCGATGGCGGCGCCCCGGACGCCCAGGCCCAGGGTGAAGATGAAAATGGGGTCCAAAATGATGTTGATGATGGCGCCCAGGCCCTGGGTGTACATGGAGTACACCGTCCGCCCGGTGCCCTGCAAGAGCCGCTCGAACATCACCTGGCCGAACAGGAAGAAGCTGAGGCCGCAGATGATCTGCAAATACTCGTTGCCCATCTGGGCGATGTGCTGCACGCCGGTCTGGTAGGCGAACAGGGCGGGGCCGAAGCCCAGGCCCAGCACCGCCGACACCACCGCCCCCACAAAGGCCAGGAACACGCCGTTCACCGCCACGTCGTCGGCCCGGCGCTGCTCCATGGCCCCCAGGGCCCGGCCCATCATGGCGTTGACGCCCACGGCGGTGCCGGTGGCCAGGCCGATCATTAGCTGCTGGGCGGGGAAGGCCAGGGATACCGCCGTCAGCGCATCCTGGCTGATGCGGGAGACGAACATGCTGTCCACAATGTTGTACAGCGCCTGCACCAGCATACTGGCGATGATGGGCAGGGACATATTCCAAATCAGTTTACCGATGGGCATAACGCCCAGTTTATTTTCCGTTGCCATAATTCCCTCTACTTATCGTTTGCAGCTTAATAGTATAGCATGGACGGCGGAAAAAGAAAACCCCCGGAATGGTACTTTTTTGGCAAAGTGGTGAAAAATTCACACGGTTTGGAAGAAATCACGAATCTCCGCCTCGGTGGCGGCCACGCTGCCCTGGGCAAAGCCGTCCCGTCCGCCGCCCCGGCCGTGGAGGGCGGCGTTGAGGGCCTTCACCAGGGGGGAGAGGTCGTGGCCCGGGTGGATGAGGGCGTAGCGGTAGGCGCCGTCCGCCCCGGCGAACACGGCGGCCCGGCCGCCGCAGACCTGGGAAACCGCGTCGCAGAGGCGCCGCACGCCGTCGCCCTGGAGGGCCTCCGTCACCAGCAGCACGTCGCCCTGGCCCCGGCAGCTCTCCGCCGTGGCGGCGAAGGAGGCCTCCTCCAGTGCCGTCACCCGCTGCCGCAGGGCGGACAGCTCGGTTTGCAGCTTGGCCACGGCGGCAGCGGTGGCCTGGGGCTTGACGCTGAGGGCCTGGCCCACCGCCCGGTTCTGCTCCCAGGTCATGGCCAGGTAGTCCATGGCCCGCTGGCCGCACAGCAGCTCCAGCCGCACGCCGTCACGGAACTTCTGGCAGGACAGGAATTTCACCAGCCCCACCTGGCCGCTGCTTACCACGTGGGTGCCGCAGCAGGCGCACATATCCGCCCCGGGGAAGGACGTGATGCGCACAGCGCCGGTGAGGGCCTTTTTGCTGCGGTAGGGCAGGGCGGCCAATTCCTCCGCCGTGGGCCACAGCACCGCAAAGGGGTGGTTTTCCCAGATGTATTGATGGGCCTTTTTCTCGATTTCCACCACGCCCTCCCAGGGGATGTCGGCGTTGTAGTCGATGATGACGGTGTCCTCCCCCAGGTGGAAGCCCACGTTGTCGCAGTGGTAGGCCGCGCACAGCAGACCGCTGACGATGTGCTCGCCGGAGTGCTGCTGCATGTGGTCGAACCGGCGGGCCCAGTCGATAGCGCCATGGACGGTCTCGCCCACGGGCAGGGGGCCGTCGCAGGTGTGGGTGATGACGCCGCCTTTTTCGTGGACGTCGGTGACGCGCACGGTGCCCAACGTGCCCCGGTCGCAGGGCTGGCCGCCGCCCTCGGGGTAAAAGGCGGTGCGGTCCAGCACCACGGCCCAGCCGTTTTTGCCGCTTTCGCAGGACAGCACCGTGGCGTCAAATTCGCGCAGCAAAACGTCGTCGTAATAGAGCTTGATGGTGTCCATGATGGCCTCCTATTGTTTAGTGAAGAGGGAAGAGGGAAGAGAGAAGGTATGGTTGGTTGCGGAGGGGTACAATATTTTTCGTAGGGGCCGTCGATACCGCATTGCTATTCACCGGGCGTTTGGTGGTCGTCGTTACCTGAGCACGGGCCGCCGAGGGCGTCAGCCCCTACGGTGGGGGGACGATACTGTTTTCCATCCACCCGGCCTGGGTGGTTATCGTTACCTGGCCCCGGGCGATTCGTGAATCGCCCCTACGGAGGGCTTTCGACACCGCCCACCATTCACCCGGCCTTTTGCGTCCCCACGCACACCAAAAAACGGGCGGCGCGGGGCCGCCCGTTTTTCTGTTTGCGCGTTACCGCAGGCGCAGGGCGGTGCCGTAGGCCAGCACCTCGGAGGCGCCCTCCATGACCTCGCTGGTGGTGTAGCGGATGCCCACCACTGCGTCGGCGCCCAGGGCCTCCGCCTGCTCCGCCATACGGCGGGTGGCCACAGCCCGGGCCCGGGCCATCATGTCGGCGTAGTCGGTGATTTCGCCGCCGGCCATGTGCTGCAGCGAGGCGATAAAGTCCTTGCCGAAATGGACGGCCTGCACCGTGGAGCCGGACACCACCCCCAGGGCTTCCACCGGCGCTGCGCCGGGGATACACTCGATGGTATACAGCTTCACAGGCCCGTCATAGTCGTTGCGAACGGGGTTGACGCGATTGCTTTCGTCCATGGTGTCGTCCTCCTTTTCAACAGGTAAATGGTTTGCTTATTCCTCCTCTTTCGCCGTCACCAGGATGTGCAGCTCGTCCAGCTGCTTCTGGGTGACTTCGGAGGGGGCGCCCATCATCACGTCCTGGGCGTTTTTATTCATGGGGAACGGGATAATCTCACGGATGGAGCTCTCGCCCGCCAGCAGCATCACCATGCGGTCCACGCCGGGGGCGATGCCGGCGTGGGGAGGCGCGCCGTAGCAGAAGGCGTTGTACATGGCGGGGAACTTCTTCTTCACGTCCTCCTCGCCCAGCCGCACCAGCTCGAAGGCCTTGATCATGATCTCCGGGTCGTGGTTACGGACGGCGCCGGAGGAGAGCTCCACGCCGTTGCACACCAGGTCGTACTGGTTGGCGTAGATGTCCAGGGGGTCCATCTCGCCCCGCTCGGCCTTCAGCAGCACTTCCATGCCGCCGTTGGGCATGGAGAAGGGGTTGTGGCAGAACTCCAGCTCGCCGGACTCGTCGCCGATCTCGTACATGGGGAAGTCCACAATCCAGCAGAACTCGTAACGCTCTTTGTCCATGTGGCCCTCGCAGGCGGCGCCGAAGGTCTTGATCTGCACGCCCACGCTCTTGGTGGCGTACTCGCCGGCGGACACCACCACCAGCGTGCCGGGCCGGAGATCCAGCACCTTTTTCAGCTCATCCTCCACCGGGGCGGCAAACTTGGCGATGCCGCCGGCCAGGGCGCCGTTCTCGTCCACCTTGAACCAGTAGCCCTTGCTGCCGGACTGGACCTCGCAGTCGGTGAGCAGCTTTTCCACCTGCTTGCGGGTCAGGGCGCAGTCGGTGATGTCCACCATCTTCACGGTCTGGCCACGGAAAGCCTCAAACTCGCTGTTTTCAAACAGGGCGGTCACGTCCTTGCAGGTCAGGTCGATGCGCAAATCCGGCTTGTCGGAGCCGTAGGTGGCCAGGGCGGTGTTGTAGGGGATGCGGCGGAAGGGGGGCTGGGAGGCGACGTCATACTTGCCGTACTTGGCAAAGATGGGGGGCAGCACGTCCTCCAGCACGGCGAACACGTCGTCCTGGGTGGCGAAGGCCATCTCCATATCCAGCTGATAGAACTCGCCGGGGCTGCGGTCGCCCCGGGCGTCCTCGTCACGGAAGCAGGGGGCAATCTGGAAATAGCGGTCGAAGCCGGAGGTCATCAGCAGCTGCTTGAACTGCTGGGGGGCCTGGGGCAGGGCATAGAACTTGCCGGGGTGCTTCCGGGCGGGCACCAGGTAGTCCCGGGCGCCCTCGGGGGAGGAGGCGGTGAGGATGGGGGTGGTGATCTCCAGGAAGTCGTGGGCCATCATGGCCTGGCGCAGGGCGGCAATCACCTGGCAGCGCAGCACGATATTGCTCTTCACGGCGGGGTTGCGCAGATCCAGATAGCGGTACTTCAAGCGCTGGGTCTCGTCGGCCTCCCGGCTGCGGTTGATCTCAAAAGGCAGGCTGTTGTAGCGGCAGCGGCCCAGCACCTCAATCTTCTGGGGCACCACCTCAATGTCGCCGGTGGCCTGCTTGGGGTTCTTGTTGGCCCGCTCCCGGACCACGCCCTCCACGGAGATGGTGGACTCCTTGTTCAGGTCCCGGATAATGGCCATCATGGCCTCGTCCTCCACCACCACCTGGGTGGTGCCGTAGAAGTCACGCAGCACCACGAAGGCAAAGTTGCTGCCCACGGTGCGGACGTTCTCCATCCAGCCCACCAGCTTCACCTGGCGGCCCGCGTCGGAAAGCCGCAGCTCGTTGCAGTTATGTGTACGCATTTGCATCATGTTCTCTCGCTCCTCACGATTTAGAATGATTATGTTTTGTATTATTTAGAATAATTATTACTATTCGTAATTAATTTTCCCGGATCACGGTGCCCATTTCCCGCTCCTTGAGGCCGGAGCGGATGCGCGCAAGGGTCTCGTCAAAGGGCAGGGTGGTCTGCTCGCCGGAGGTCATATCCTTGCAGGTGACGGTGCCGGCGGCGATTTCGTCCTCCCCCAGGAAGACCACGTAGGGGATGGCCAGCTTGTCGGCGTAGGACATTTTGGCCTTGAACTTTTTGGCCTCGGTGTAGAGCTGGGTGCGGATGCCGGCATCCCGCAGGGCGGTGGCCAGGGCCACGGCGGCGGAGAGGTCGTCGGTCATGGGCAGCACCAGCACGTCCGCCGGGGCGGTGGGGAGCTGGTCATTCAGCATGTTCTGCTCGCCCAGCACGTAGAAAAGGCGGGTCAGGCCGATGGAGATGCCCACGCCGGGGAGCTGGCGGTCGGTGTAATACTCCGCCAGGTTGTCGTACCGGCCGCCGGAGCAGACGGAGCCGATCTCCGGGTGATCCAGCAGCGTGGTCTCGTAGACGGTGCCGGTGTAGTAGTCCAGGCCCCGGGCGATGGTGAGGTCCACGGCGAAATTCGCCTCCGGCACGCCGAAGGCCCCCAGGTGGCGCACCACGGTCTCCAGCTCGGCAAGGCCCTGGTCGAAGACATCGTTTCGCCCGGCGTAGCTGCGGAGGGCGGCGAGGACGGCATCGTTGTCGCCGGTGATGGCGATGAAGCGGAGAATTTCCGCCGCCTGGTCGTCGGTCAGGCCGCAGTCATCCCGAAGGCAGGCGGCCACCTTTTCCGGGCCGATTTTGTCCAGCTTGTCCACGGTGCGCATAATGTCGCCGGACTTCTCGGTGAGGCCCATCATGGCGTAAAAGCCGTTGAGGATTTTCCGGTTGTTCACCCGAATCTGGAAGCGGCGCAGCCCCAGGGCGGTGAAGGTGCGGTAGATGATGGCGGGAATCTCCGCCTCGTTGACGATGTCCAGCTTGCCGTCGCCAATCACGTCGATGTCGGCCTGGTAGAACTCCCGGAACCGGCCCCGCTGGGCCCGCTCGCCCCGGTAGACCTTGCCGATCTGGTAGCGGCGGAAGGGGAAGGCCAGGTCGTTGTAGTGGAGGGCCACGTACTTGGCCAGGGGCACCGTCAGGTCAAACCGCAGGCTCAAATCGGCGTCGCCCTTGGTGAAGCGGTAAATCTGCTTCTCGGTGTCGCCGCCGCCCTTGGCCAGCAGCACCTCGCTGGCCTCGATGAGGGGGGTGTCCAGGGGGGTGAAGCCGTAGAGGGCGTAGGTGCGGCGGAGGATGTCCATCATCCGCTCCATCTGCTGCTGGGGGGCGGGCAGCAGCTCCATAAAGCCGGACAGGGTCCGGGGTTTCAGCTTTTCCATGGGGAAAGGTCTCCTTTTTGTTCCGAAAATGGGGGAAATCAAGCGGTAAAGGGCTTGGTTTTGGGGTTTACGATGTCGCGCCATGCCAGGTCGCCCCGGCTGAGGCCCAGCACCAGCATCTCGGCGGTGGCGGAGTTGCTGGCAAAGGGGACGCTGTTTTTGTCGCACTGGCGCATAATCTCGGTGATGTCCTCGTGGGGCACTCTGTCGATGGGGTCCACAAAACAAATGACCATGTCGATCTCGTTGTAGGCGACCCGGGCGGCGATCTGCTGCCCGCCGCCGTGGTCAAAGCTCATGAAGCGGTGGACGGTGAGGCCGGTGGTGTCGGACACCAGCTGTGCGGTGGTGGCGGTGGCGCAGAGGGTGTGCTGGGCCAGAACGCCGCAGTACGCCGTGCAGAACTGCACCATCAGATCCTTCTTGTTGTCGTGTGCCAGGATTGCGATGTTCATGTGGTACCTCCTTCGGATAATATAGCACATCGTTCGGTTACGGACGGTGGAATGGACTGTTTTAATATAGTATCGGTAAATCAAATTTTCAATAAGGGCACCCGGCGGCCCACAATGCGCTTGGCAATGTTCTCATAGGAGCGCTGGGCGAAATAGTTGCACTCCCGCAGGGGGATGCCCCGGTTGATGGCGTAGGGGATGTCCTCATCCTCCGGCACCACGCCGATGAGGGGCACGCCGGCGGCGTCAATGGCGTCGTCGATGTTGGTGCGCATGGCCTTTAAGAGCTTCTTGTCCACCCGGTTTACCACCAGATGGATTTTGCCGGTGGGGAAGCGGCGGAGGGTCATGACGGTGCGCTGGGCGTCACGCAGCGCCGGGGCCTCCGGCGTGGTGACCACCACCACACGGTCGGCCATGGCGGTGGCAAACTGGAAGCCCTGGCCAAGGCCGGCGGGGGCGTCCACCAGGCAGTAGTCGTACTCCGCCCGAATCTGGCGGCCCAGGTCCTGCATCTGCTGCTCGGTGATGGGCAGCTCGCCCCGGGTGAGGGGGGCGGAGAGCAGGGCCAGGTTGGGGTATTTTTCCATCACCGTCACCGCCTCGCCCAGCGTGCAGCGGCCCTCCACCACGTCGGTGAAGTCCATCAGCGCTCTGTCGCTGAGGCCCAGGGCCAGGTCCAGATTGCGCAGGGTGATGTCGCAGTCCAGGCACAGCGTGCGGTAGCCCATCACCGCCAGGGCCAGGCCCACGTTGGCGGAGAAGGAGGTCTTGCCGGTGCCTCCCTTGCCGGAGACAACGGCGATAATATGGCTCATAGGAAGCACCTCCGGGAGAAATAGTGAATACGGAATAATGAATCGTTAAGGTGTCCGCTGGGCGGACGGATTGGAATGGCATTATTCTAATGCGCCGCAGCGCAAATCATGTGCCGTCAGGCACCATTCATGCCGCAAGGGAATTCATGCGCCATTGGCGCAAATCATTTTGCCGTCCACCATCGTTGGCGGTGGTCGCGGCGTGGGTCACGGGCGATTCGTGAATCGCCCCTACGGTGTAATCATAACGGCATCGTTTTTCTCCGTAGGGGCGCTTCAGGTCGCGCCCGCTGCGCGGAACGATTTTGCAGCGACTTACGGCAGGTGGGCGGTGGTCGCCGCGTGGTTTCGGGCCGCCGAGGGCGTCGGCCCCTACGCGTTTGTTCGGGGGAGGCTGTCTATTGCAGCGGCTGTTTTTTGATTTTCGCGAAGGCCCGGGGGAATTGGGGCGGGGTGGGGCGCACCTTATCGATGACCACCAGGCGGTGTGTCACGTCGGTGCCGGGGATGGTGTAATCCAACGTCTTCCGCAGCTTGCCGCCCAACTGGCCCATGGCGCCCCGGGCGGCGGCAATCTCCTGGTCGCTGCCCACGGACTTCATGGCTACCATCACGCCGCCCACCTTCACCAGGGGCAGCATCAGCTCGCACAGCACATTCAGCTGGGCCACCGCCCGGCTGACGGCTACGTCGTAACCCTCCCGGCGCTCCGCGGCAAATTCCTCCGCCCGGGCGTGGACGCATTCCACCCGGGGCAAATCCATGTCCCGGCACACGGTGGCCAGCCATTCCACCCGCTTGCCCAGGCTGTCCAGCAGCGTCAGGTCGAAGTCGGAATTGAGAATCCGCAGCACCATGCCGGGCAGTCCCGCCCCGGTGCCCACGTCCACCACCCGCTTGCCCGCCAGGTCCATGTGTTGGGCCACAGCGGCGCTGTCCAGCAGGTGGAGATGGGCCACGTCGGCGGGGTCGGTGATGGCCGTCAGGTTCATCACCTCATTTTGCCGCAGCATCCGCCCGGCGTAATCCGCCAGGCCCGGGGCCGCCGTCTCCGGCAGCCCCATGGCGGCCAAACCTTGCCTCAGCAGGGCTTCCATTACTTCTGCTCTTTCAGCAGGTCGCGGATCTCGGTGAGCAGCTCCTCGGTGGTGGGGCCGGCGGGTGCCTCGGGCTCAGCGGGCTTCTCCTCTTCCTTCTTCTTCAGCTTGTTCATGGCCTTAATCAGGCTGAAAATCACAAGGGCGATGATGATGAAGTCCAGAATCACGGTGATCAGGTTGCCGAAGTTCACCGCCACCTCGGCGGTCTCAGCGGCCTCGTCGGCGGCCTTCAACACCCATTTCCACTGGCTGAAATCGATGCCGCCGGTGAGCATGGACACGAAGGGCATGATGATGTCATTCACCAGAGAGGTGGTGATCTTGCCGAAGGCACCGCCAATGACAACGCCCACGGCCATGTCCAGCACGTTGCCGCGCATGGCGAAGTCCTTAAACTCCTTGAAAAACTTTTTCATTTTCTTTCTCTCCTCAAAACGTATTGTATAATTAATTTCAAATTATACCGAATGTAATCAGTCGTGCAGGGGCACCAGCACTTCCTTGCCGCCCATGTAAGGCTGCAAGACCTTGGGAATCTTCACGGAGCCGTCGGGCTGGAGGTTGTTCTCCAGCAGGGCGATGAGCATTCGGGGAGGGGCCACGCAGGTGTTGTTCAGCGTGTGGCACAGCTGCATTTTACCGCTCTCGTCCTTGTAGCGGATGTGGAGGCGGCGGGCCTGGGCGTCGCCCAGGTTGGAGCAGGAGCAGACCTCGAAGTACTTCTGCTGCCGGGGGGACCAGGCCTCGATGTCGCAGCTGCGGCACTTCAAATCCGCCAGGTCGCCGGAGCAGCACTCCAACTGCCGCACGGGGATATCCAGGGAGCGGAACAGCTCCACGCTGAACTGCCACAGCCGGTCGTACCAATCCTTGGAGTCCTCGGGGCGGCAGACCACAATCATCTCCTGCTTTTCAAACTGGTGGATGCGGTAGATGCCCCGCTCCTCGATGCCGTGGGCGCCCTTCTCCTTGCGGAAGCAGGGGGAGTAGGAGGTAAGGGTCTGGGGCAGCTTGTCGGCGGGGAGAATCTGGTCGATGAAGCGGCCGATCATGGAGTGCTCGCTGGTGCCGATGAGGTAGAGATCCTCGCCCTCAATCTTATACATCATGCCGTCCATATCGGTCTGGCTCATGACGCCCTCCACCACGTTGCCGTGAATCATGAAGGGGGGGATGCAGTAGGTGAAGCCCTTGTCAATCATGAAATCCCTGCCGTAGGCCAGCACGGCCTCGTGCATCCGGGCGATGTCACCCAGCAGGTAATAGAAGCCGTTGCCGGACACCCGGCCGGCGGCGTCCATGTCGATGCCGTCGAACCGCTCCATAATGGCGGTGTGGTAGGGAATCTCGAAATCGGGCACCACCGGCTCGCCGAAGCGCTGCACCTCCACGTTGGCGCTGTCGTCGGGGCCGATGGGCACGGCGTCGTCAATCATCTGGGGGATGACCAGCATTATCTTGTTCAGCTGCTGGGCGGCGGCCTCGGCCCGGGCGTCCAGGGCGGCCATGCGGTCGGCGTCGGCCTTGACGGCTTCGTTGTTGGCGTCAATCTGGGCCTGGATTTCCGCCCGCTTTGCCTCGTCATCACACTTTTTCAGCTGGCCGAACAGGGGGCCGTTGGCCTTGGAGAGGCGGTTGCGCTCGGCTTTGAGCTGCTCGGCCTCCTGCTGGCAGGCCCGCTTCTCGGCGTCCAGGGCAATGGCCTCGTCCACCAGGGGCAGCTTGGCGTTTTGAAATTTCTTGCGGATGTTCTCCTTGACGGCGTCCGGATTCTCCCGGACAAACTTGATATCCAGCATAGTTTACGTTCCTCTTTCTCTGCACGCCGCGCAGGCGGCGGTTTTTTCGTGTCAGCCCCGGCGCTTCATGGCCCGCAGGGCGTCAATCAGGTCGTTCAAATCGTCCACGCCGTAGTATTCCAGTTCGATGCGGCCTTTCTTCTTGCCGTTGACGATGTGTACCGGGCGTCCCAGGGAGGTGGTCAAATCCCGCTCCGCCTCCTGGGTGTAGTTGACGGTGAGGCCGTCCTTGACGGGCGCGACCTTCTTCTCCTGGGTCAGCTTCTTGCATAAAAGCTCCGTCTGGCGCACGGACAGGTCGCCTTTCACCACCGTGGCGGCGGCGCTGTCCTGCAGCTTGGCAGGGAGGGAGAGCAGCGTCCGGGCGTGACCGGCGGAGAGGGCGCCCTCCTCCACCAGCTTGCGCACGCTGTTGCTGAGGCCCAGCAGGCGCACGGCGTTGGCCACGGCGCTGCGGCTCTTGCCCACCGCTTGGGCGGCCTCCTCCTGGGTCATGCCGTACTGGTCCATCAGCACCTTGTAGCCCTCGGCCTCCTCCATGGGGTTCAAATCCTCCCGTTGGAGGTTTTCGATCATGGCCAGCTCCATGGCCTTGCGGTCGTCAGCCTCGATGACCACGGCAGGCACCTGGGTCAGGCCCGCCATCCGGGCGGCCCGCCACCGCCGCTCACCGGCGATGATCTGATAATAGCCGCTGGACAGCTTCCGCACCGTCAGGGGCTGAATGATGCCGTGGCGGCGGATGCTGTCCGCCAGGTCGGCCAGGGCCTCGGGGTCAAACTGCTTCCGGGGCTGGCTGGAATAGCTCTCCACCTGGGAGATGGGCAGCTGTAAGCTGGAGCGGGGCGTGGAGGTGTCGTCCAGGAAGTCGTCGCCCAGCAGCGCGCCCAGGCCCTTGCCCAGGCCCTTCATCTGATTTGCCATCGGTTATCCGTCCTTTCGTTCCTCACGCGTTTTTGCTTAAAAATTCCTCCGCCAGGGCGTTATAGGCGGTGGCGCCCCGGCACAGCTTGTCGTAGGCCATAATGGGCTTGCCGTGGCTGGGGGCCTCGCTGAGCCGCACGTTCCGGGGGATGACGGTGTGATACACCTTGCCGGGGAAAAACCGCTTGACCTCCTGGGCCACTTGCAGGCTCAGATTGGTGCGGCCGTCAAACATGGTCAGCAGCACGCCCTCGATGGCCAGCTCCGGGTTCATGCTGCGGCGGACGATGCGCACCGTGTTCATCAGGTCGGAAAGGCCCTCCAGCGCGAAATACTCCCCCTGCATAGGCACCAGCAGCGACTGGGCGGCGCAAAGGGCGTTGAGGGTCAGCAGCTCCAGGGAGGGCGGGCAGTCGATGAAGATGAAGTCATACCGCTCCTGCAAGGGGGCCAGGGCCTGTTTCAGCCGGTACTGGCGGTCCGGCAGGTCAATCATCTCGATGCCGGCGCCGGCCAGCGCCTTGCTGCTGGGCAGCACGTCGCCGTAGGGGGTGGTGACGATCAGCTTTTCCGCCGCCACGCCGTTGATGAGGGCGTCATACACCCCAGCGGAGTTGGTCTTGTCCACCCCCATGCCGGAGGTGGCGTTGGCCTGGGGGTCGAAGTCGCACAGCAGCACCCTTTTCCCGGCAGCCTTTACGGCGGCGGCCAGATTGACACAGGTGGTGGTTTTGCCCACGCCGCCCTTTTGATTGACGATAGCGATAGTTTTAGCCACGGTACGAACCTCCGATAGTAACCCATTATCATTAACTGATTCAGTATACCGCGAATTGACCTATCTTTCAATAGAAAATTCTCATATGGGCAAAAATTAGCGGATTCTTTCTCCAATGTTTCACGTGAAACAGTCGCCGCGGGAATAAAAGAATCCCCATGTTTCACGTGAAACATGGGGGAGGGGAGAGGCGACAAAAAAGCATCGCAGATTTCGCGCCCGCAGGCGCGAACAATGCAGATCAAAATTTCTGACGACATGAGCGTCAGAAATTTTACTTCTCAGACCACGCAGTGCGCGAGCGCAGCGAGTGCGCGGAGTGGGCTGCAAACCTATTGGCAGGAAAACGGCGCAGCCGTTTTTCGCCAGCTACTTAAGCAGCACATTGTCGCCGTGGGCGCTGGCACCCTGGTCGCGGAAGTAGGCGTTGATGGCCTCCACCGCCGTGGAGGCCAGGGCCGCGCCGGCGCCGCCCTTTTCGATGACGATGGCCACGGAGATCTCCGGGTTTTCATAGGGGGCGTAGGCCACGAACACGCCGTTAGCGATGTCGGTGCCCACCTGGGCCGAGCCGGTCTTGGCTCCGGCGCTGACCACGCAATCCTTGAACGAGCCGTACAGCGAGCCGGTGGTCAGGTTGTGCATGCCGGTGGTGACAGCCTGGAGGGTGGCGGGGGAGATGTCCACCACGTTCTCCGGCTCCTTGTCGTACACGTACAGCAGGCGGGAGTTATCGAAGCTCTTCACGCTTTTCAGCAGATGGGCGGCATAGTGCTCGCCGCCGCCTACCAGCGTGGCGATGTAGTTGCTCAGCTGCAAGGGGGTGAACAGGTTGTAGCTCTGGCCGATGGCGGCGGTGATGGTCTGGCCGTCGGTCCAGTCCAGGCCGTGGCTCTCGGCGTACTCCGGGGAGGCCAGGGCGCCGCTGCTGTCGCCGATCTCGATGCCGGTGGAGCGGCCCAGGCCGAACGCCGTGGCGTAGTCGTCAATGGTGGCGATGCCCGTGAGCCGGCCCACCTCGTAGAAAAAGTAGTTGCAGGAGTTGGTGATGGCCTGGCTCACGTTCTGGCTGCCGTGGGTGTAGCCGCTGGCCCAGGCCCAGCAGGCGGGCTGGGGCCAGGAGTAAAAGGTGTACCGGCCCCGGTCCACCACCGTGGAGGAGGGGGTGATGACGCCGCTTTCCAGCGCCGCGACGGCGGTACACATCTTAAAAGTGGAGCCGGGGGCGTAGATTCCATTCAGCGCCCGGTTGAACATGGGCAGCCGCTCGTCCGCCAGCAGCTGGGAATACGTCTCGTTAAAGGCAGACAGGTCAAAGGTGGGGTAGGAGGCCAGGGCCAACACCTCGCCGGTGCCCACGTGGGTGACGGCGATGGCGCCGCCCCGCTGGAAAGAATCCTTGTCGATCATGCCCTCGATGGTGGCGGCAAGCGCCTCCTCGCAGGCGGCCTGCAAGTCGATATCGATGGTGAGGGCAACGGTGCCGCCGGGCTGGGGCTGCTTGGTGAACAGCTCGCCGGTGACGTGGCCCTGGCTGTCGGTGGTGATGAGCCGCTTGCCCTCCACGCCGTGGAGATACTGCTCAAAAGCCTTTTCCACGCCGCTGGAGCCCACCAGGGCGTCCATGGAGTAGCCCAAATCCTTGTATTCCGGCCAATCCTCGGCGTAAATCCGGGAGATGCGGCCCAGAATGTGGGCGGCGTAGGTGGTGTTGTACACCCGCTTGGAGGAGGTGCCGGTCTTTACGCCCTCCAGCCGGGCGTCCGCCACCTGGCTCAAAAGGGCCACGCTCACGTCCTCGGCGAACACGTAGCTGCTGCGGGAATACAGCTCATACCGCACCCCGGCAATGGCCCGGGCCTGGTCGTCGGTGTAGCGCTCGTCGATGGCAAAGAGCTGCCGCAGGGCCTTTAACAGGGCGGCGCCGTCCAGACTGTCGGACAGCTTGGCCTTTTTGCAGAAGGCGGCGAAGCTGTCGCCGGTGGCCCCCGCCGTCAGCCGGTAGGGGGCCGAGGGGGTCAGGGGCAGAGAGTCGTTCCAGGCGGCGTCGTTGCGGCGGCACAGGTCGATAAGCCGCCAGATGGCGTCGTTGAGGTCGCTGTCGGTCTCGAAGCCCTGGCGGGAGAAGGTGAGGGTGTAGGTCAACGCGTTGGACACCAGCACCTTGCCGTTGCGGTCGGTAATCAGCCCCCGGCTGGCCCCCACCGTCTCGGTGGTGGCGTTGGAGGAGATGGACCGGGCCCGGTATTCGCTGCCGTGGACGATCTGCACCGAGTGCATCACGGCCACATAGACGATCACCATGATCCCCAGCAAAATGGGGATCAGCAGCGTCCGCCGGTTGAGAAATTTTCGGTCAAACGTATCCTGCATGAAGATTCTCCCAAAAGATACTATTATAATAATGTATTGACGCCTGACGGGGCAAAGGATATCATGCCCTCACAGCCGTCGGAGGAGAATATCCATGGGCGCATAGATGCCCATGGGTAGACGAACCGGGACGGCTGTTTTTTTGTCCCAAATACAGGGTTATACCGTAGAAAGATACCGGTTCACCCACCGCAGCAGGAAGAACAGCGGCACCGCCCCCAGGACGGACAGCGCCGTCTCCTGGGCCAGCAGCAGCAGCGCGCCGTGGGCCGAGCCGTAAAACAGCAGCAGCACCGCGCCGTGGCCCAGGCCGTTGAGCACCAGGGCGATGCCCGCCCCCGCCAGGGCGCACAGGAAGGGGGTGGAGATGACCCGCTGGGCCAGCAGATTGGTGATGAGGGCCGAGAGGGCGAAGGTCACCAGGTAGAAGCAGGGCATGATGTCCGGCATCACCAGGTCGCACACGAAGCCCAGAAAGGCCCCGAAGGCCACCGCCGTCCGCCGCTCCGGGAACACGGCGATCACCGCCGCCGCCACCGGCAGGATAAAGGGATGCACGCCCCACACCCGCAGCCGGGACAGCACCAGCGTCTGTACGGCGGCCGCCGCCAGCGCGCACAGGCTGTACAGCACCCATGTCAGCAGTTTTTTTCGTCCCATAGCGTCACTCCACGATGGTAAAGTCGGTGATGACGAACACCTCCGTCAGCGCCGCCATGTCGGTTTTGGGGGTCAGCACGCCGTAGCGAATAAGGCCGCTGTCGTCGGTGCGCACGTCGTCCACGGTGCCGATGGGCAGCCCGGCGGGGTAGTAGCCCCCCAGGCCGGAGGTGACGGCCAGGTCGCCGTGGATGAGGCTCTCGTCGTCGGCCAGATACGTCAGCGTAAGCTTGCCCTTGTGCATCAGGGAGAGCTGACCCTGGGCCACCGCCGCCGACTGCACCCGGAACACGGTGGCGCCGATGGCGCTCTCCGGGTCCAGAATGGTGGTGACGGTGCTCCAGTTGGTGCCCGCGTCGGTAATCACCCCCACCAGATAGCCGTAGGGGTCCACCACGCAGTCGCCGATGGCGATGTCAAAATTGGTGCCCTTGCCCAGGGTGAAGCTGCTCTGCCAGTTGGAGGCGGAGCGGCTGACGATCCAGGCCGATTCCAGGGCGAAGTCGCTGTGCTGCTGCCGAAGCTGCAAAAGGTGGCGCAGATTGGCGTTCTCCCGGCTGTCGGCCTGGCCCTTGCGCACCTGCTCCTGCAAATCCGCCACCTGCTGGCGCAAATCCTCGTTCTCCTGTTGGAGATCCTCAATGGACTGGAAATGGTCCGCCGCCGATTCCACCCAGCCGGACACCGTCCGCGCCGCCGAGCGGAAAGGGGAAGCGATGACCCCGGCGGCGTTGCGCACGAAGCTGGTCTCGTCGCCCCAGGCCGCCATAATCACCAGCACCACCGCCACAATGGCGATGGCCGAGAGCATCCATATGCCGTTTTTGGTAAAGAATCGTTTCATAGCCAAACCTGCTGAAAATGAAATGGAAATATTTGTAAAATTGAGAGGGGGTGAAGAAAGGATTCGCCTTCCCCTTGGGGGGAAGGTACCCCAGTGCGCACACTGGGGGGGGATGAGGGGGCGTGCGGGCACAGCGCCGCCGGGGGCGGATGAAGCGTGCCCGCCGCAAGGCAGCGGCCCGATTTTCACGGCCCGAAGGGTCTGGAAATCGGTTTGCCGCAACGAGAGCACGAGATTTTTCGGAAAGCTGCCGGTCGACGCCCCCTCATCCGTCACGGCCTTTTCAGGCCGCGCCACCTTCCCCCCAAGGGGAAGGCGGGGCGGTTTTTTGTTTCTGTTTACCATTCACCCGCCCTCGGCGGTCATTGCCACCGTGTCACGGCGCGCCGGGGTCGTCGCGCCCTACAAGAAGCGCCCGTTACCCGGTCGCGGGAATAAGAAAGGCACCGTTGGTTGCGAGCGGTAGAGATTATATTCGTAGGGGCCGCCGCCTCGGCGGCCCGTGTCCACGGGGCGGGATTGATGGAAGGGCGGTTGGTTGCAAATAGGTGTCGGTTTTATCCGTAGGGGCGGGGCTCTGCTCCGCCCTTTTATCGACAATCGGCAGCCGCGTTTCAGACCCTTCAGGCCATGAAACGCGGGCCGCTGCCTTGCCACAGCCTCGCTTCTTCCGCCGCTGGCGGCGCTTCGGCTGTAGGCCCTGCGAAGAATGAGCAGTTGGTGGAGCCAGTGCCCTTGGGGTAAGCCCCGCCCCTACACACGGTTACCGTTGTCGTGTCCCATGCAACCGGGCGTTGGCGGTGGTTGGCGCGTGGGCAGCGGGCCGCCGGGGGCGTCGGCCCCTACGGTGGTCGCCGCCGCCATCGCGCGTTATCTCTACGCCCCGCGGCGGACACCATCATTCTTCCGTATTCATTAAAGCACTTCCACCCCAACCGGCGCCAGCATGTCCGCCAGCGTGGCGATGGGCAGACCCATGACGTTGAAGAAATCGCCGTGGATTTTCTCCACCAGCAGCCCGCCCAGACCCTGGATGCCATAGGCCCCGGCCTTGTCCATGGGCTCGCCGGTGGCGATGTACCGCCGCAGCCGTTCCTCTGACGCCGGGCGGAAATACACCTCCGTGGTGACGGCCCGGGTGTCCCGCTTGTCCCCCCGGCGCACGGTGACGCCGGTGCAGACGGTGTGGTGCCGCCCCTGGAGGGCGGTGAGCATCTCCAGGGCGTGGGCCTCCGAATGGGGCTTGCCCAGCTTCTGGTTATCCAGAAACACCATGGTGTCGGCGGTGATGACCACGTCGTCCTCCTCCGCGTCCACGGCGTCGTTCTTCTCCCGGGAGATGTAGGCCACAATCTCCTCCGGCGTCAGGCCGTCGGGGTACCACTCCGCCACGTCGGCGGGAGCCACGACGAAATCCGTCAGCCCCATGCGGCGCAGAAGCTCCTGCCGCCGGGGGGAGCCGGAGGCCAAAATCAACTTGCCCATGGTTACCTCCCGGTGGAGCCGAAGCCCCCGGCGCCCCGGCTTGTGTCGTCCAGGGTGTCCGTCACGGTGAGGGTGGGCCGCACCACCGGCGTCACCATCAGCTGGGCGATGCGGTCGCCGGGCTGCACGGTGTAGTCCACCGCCGAATGGTTCCGCAATCCCACGCCGATCTCGCCCCGGTAATCGCTGTCGATGACGCCCACGCCGTTGCTGAGGCTGATGCCGCTTTTAATGCCCATGCCGCTGCGGGAAAACAGCAGCGCCACATAGTCGGGGGAGGGCAGGGCAATGGCGATACCCGTGGGAATCACCGCCTGACCCCCGGCGGGAATCACCACCGCCGCGTCCAGGCAGGCGCACAAGTCCATAGCCGCCGCGCCGTCCGTGGCAAACCGGGGCAGGGGGATTTCTTTGCCGATTTTCGGGGAAAGGGGTTTGATTTTCAGCTCCATATTGACTCCGTTCTGTAATATTGATACGGTATTATACTATCTGCAATCAGAAATGCGGCTTTCACCGCCGTTTTTTGCCGCTTATTCCACGCCCCGGTAGAAAAGGCCCCGGGTGTAGCTGTCCGGCATCCAGTTGCCCTGTCCCCGGTAGCGGCGGGCGATGGCGGCGCATTCCTCCGCCGTCTCGGTGGTGAACCGAAGCCGGGCGCGGGTCAGGCCGCAGCGGCGGTAGTCCTCCTTGTCCGCCAGGAACAGGGGGGCGCTGTTTTGTATCTCGTTGCGGCAGCCGTAGGCGCAGGTGACGGGGAAGCGGGCGCCGGTGCGGTCGGTGAGGGTGCCGCCCTTGCCGTGGGCGCAGCCCACCGTGTTGCGCAGGGCGCAGTTCTCCGTAATCATCAGCGGCAGGCGGCCGTAGACGATGGCCTCGCAGGGCAGGTATTTGGCCATGTCCCGCATCTGCTGGTGCCGCAGCTCAAAGGACACCGTGGCGCCCTCCAGCCCCAGGCCCTGCAAAAAGAGCAGAGCGCGGGAATTGAACACATTGAGGCCGAAGTCACCCAGAAGGTGCAAATCCAGCCCCTGGGCGATGGGCAAATGGCCCAGGTTGCCGATGGCCACACCGTAGAGACCCTGGGCGTTTTGCAGCAGGGCGCGCAAGCGCCCCTCGTCCGCCGTGCGGTAAATCCGGGGCAGCACGGCGCAGAATTTCTGCCCCGGCCAGGCGGTCAAGTCCATTGTATCCAGCCAGTCCACGGGAATATACACGATTTCCGGCGCCGTGGACAGCAATTCTTCCGTCAGCTGGGCCCTGTCCGACAGGGAGACCGTCAGCTTGGGGGGCTCCGTCACAGCGGGGCAGGAGGGCAGGGGGGATTCCGCGGCGGTGCGCCGTGGGGGCGGGGCCGCCATGGCGTCGGCCAACGCGGTGAGGGCATCCCGCCGCAGGCCGTTGATGGCCCCGGCGGACAGCATGAGCCCGTCCTCCACCGACAGGTCAAAGGCCGCCACGGTGAACACGGTGCCGCCGGTCTTGCCCAGCCGCTGGCGCAATTCCTCCGCCGTCAGGCTGCGGTTGCGAGCCGCCTCCGGCACCGCTCCGGTGACGGTGACGGTGTGTCCGCCCCCCTCCGCCGTCAGCGCGGCGGGGGCGTTTGCCGTCAGGTGGCAGGTGAGGGTCACAGGGGTGAGCCGGTGCTCCCGGCTCTCGACCTCCTGCCGCACCTGGGCAAACCAATCCTCGGGCCACCGGGCCTTTTCGCTGCGCATGCCCAGCATATCCGCTCCCTTTTCGCCCCGAAAATAGCCGTCGGTGAAGCCGTCCCGGTTAAAGGCGTCGAATAATTGCTTTTCTTCCTCCGCAGTGGGGCCGCGCCTTTCGTCCAGCAGCCGGCGGTAAATGGACGTGACAGCGGCCACGTATTCCGGCCGCTTCATCCGCCCCTCGATTTTCAGGCAGGCTACCCCCATGTCCTCCAATTCCCGGAGGTGATGGGACAGATTGGCGTCTTTCAGGCTCAAAGGGTGATCGCCCCGGCAGGGGCCGTCCACGCCGTAGGGCAGGCGGCAGGGCTGGGCGCAGCGCCCCCGGTTGCCGCTGCGCTGGCCGATGAGGGCGCTCATGGCGCACTGGCCGGAGTAGCACATGCACAGGGCCCCGTGGACGAAGGCCTCCACCTCGGCGCCGCAGCCCCGGCAAATCTCGGCGATCTCGCCGCCGGACAGCTCCCGGGCCAGCACCACCCGGCGGATGCCCAGAGAGGCCGCCACCCGTGCGCCGCCCAGTGTGTGGAGGCTCATCTGGGTGCTGGCGTGGAGGGTGACGTCCGGCGCCACCTCCCGGGCCAGGTGCCACACGCCCCAGTCCTGTATCAGCACGGCGTCCACGCCCATGGCGCTGGCCTTTCGCAGGGCCTCCGCCGCCTGGGGCAGCTCCCGGTCGGTGACCAGGGTGTTCAGCGTGAGATATACCTTCACGCCCCGCAGGTGGCAGTAGGTCACGGCATCGGCAAATTCCTCATCGGTAAAGTTCCGGGCGCTCTGGCGGGCGTTGAAGGCGCCAAAGCCCATATACACCGCGTCCGCCCCGGACTGTACCGCCGCCTCCAGCGCCTCCCGGGACCCGGCGGGTGCCAACAGCTCGGTCATTACCGTCTCCCTTGCTGCTGCTGCAGCTTGAAAATCTGGCGCTTCAATTCGCTGACCTCGTTCTTGGCGGCGTTGGCCTCGTCCAGATAGGCTTTCAGCTGACGGCGCAGGTTCTCGGTGCCGTCCTGGTTTTTCAGCAGCTCATCGGCCATGTTCACCGCCGCCAGCACCGCCGCGTCATAGCGGCTGACGTGGGCGGAGGCCATCAGCTCCGTCATCTTGTCGTTCACCATCGCCCCCACCTTTTCCATATAGCTGGGGGTCTCGTCGGCGACCAGCGTGTAGCTCTCGCCGCAAATCGTCATCGTTACGCGATTGGCCATGGTGTTGCCCTCCTGTTCTGTCTGATGGGTTTACAAAGTGATACAGTATAATTATAGCACATTTTCGCCGGGAGGAAAGAATTATTTGTGAATTTGTAAAAAAGGGCCGGGCCCACTTTACGAAAAGGCGGATTTCGTGTAGAATGAGGAAAACGATTACCGTGGGAGGTGAGGGCCGTGGCGGGATATATCCTGGGCGGAGAGGAAAAGAATCTGGTGCTGCGCTGCGCCGAGGTGGACGCCGTCATCGGCGGCAAAAACGGCGACGCGGCCCTGCTGTACCTGGCCTTGCAGCGCTCCTCCGGTGGCCAGGACGCCGCCGCCCTGGCGGCCTCTTTGGGCATGACGGAGCTGCGGCTCCGGGCGGCGGAGTCGGCGCTGCGTGACATGGGCCTTTTGGGCGGGGGCAAGCCCCTGGCCCCGGCACGGGAGCGCACCGAGTTCACGCCCCAGGAGATGGCGGAGCTGCTGGGCCAGGAGGACTACGCCATGCTCCGCGCCCAGGTGGAGCAGACCTTGGGCCGCCGTCTGGCCGCCGCCGACGACCAGGTGCTGGCCGGGCTCTACCACGACCTGGGCTTCCCGGCGGACGTGCTGTACCAGCTTGTGGTACACTGCACCGAGCGCACCCGCCGCCGCTACGGCGAGGGCCGCCGCCCCACGCTGCGGCAGATTGAAAAAGAGGGCTACTACTGGGCCCAAAAGGGCCTTTTTGACCAGGAGTCCGTGGCGGCCTATCTGCGGGATTACGACCGCAAGGTGGCGGGCACCGGCGCCTATATGCGGGTGCTCCAGCTGGGCGACCGCCCGGCGGTGGACAGCGAACAAAAATACATTTTGGACTGGATGGACAAGGGCTTCCCGCCGGACACGGTGGCCCTGGCCTATGAAATCACCATCATGCGCAAGCAGAAGATGGACTGGCGTTACTTAAACGGCATCCTCCGCCGCTGGCACGAAAGCGGCTGGCACACCACCGCCCAGGTGGAGGCGGGGGAGCAGCGCCGGGACACCGCCGCCCCCGGCCGGGGCAAGGCGCCCGCGGGCCGGGACAAGAGCTGGATGAAGAAATATGTGGGGAGGGAATGACCCATGGCAGTAGACGGAAAGGTTTTGCGCGTCGCCACGGAGCGCTTCGAGCGGGATAAGGCCGCCCGGGCCGCCAGGGCGGAGCGCCGCCGGCAGCAGATTTACCGTGACGTGCCCCGCATCCGGGAGATCGAGGGGGAGCTTCGCGCCACCATGTCCCAGATTATCTCCGGGGCCCTGCAGCGGGGCACCGACCCCCTGCCCGCCATCCGGGTAATCCGGGATAAAAATCTGGCCTTGCAGCAGGAGCGCCAGACCCTGTTGCAGCGCTACGGCTACGCTCCCGACGCGCTGGACGACGCCCCCGCCTGCCCCCTGTGCGGCGACAGCGGCTACGTCCGGGGCGGCATGTGCCGGTGTCTGCAAAAATACTACCACGACGCCCAGATCGCCCAGCTGTCCCAGCTGCTGGATTTGGGGCATCAGAGCTTTGAGACGTTTTCCTTCGACTGGTACAGCCCCCTGCCCGACCCGGAGCTGGGCATCTCCCCCCGGCGGCAGATGGAGGATAACTACGACCTGTGCCGGGACTTTGCCAACCAGTTCTCCCGCCGCAGCGGCAACCTGCTGCTCACCGGCGAGCCGGGCCTGGGCAAGACCTTCCTCTCCGCCTGCATCGCCCGGGTGGTCAGCGAGGGGGGCCACAGCGTGGTGTACGACACGGCGGGCCATGTGTTCTCCGTGATGGAGTCGGTGAAGTTCGGCAGGGAGGAGGAGGACGAGGCCCGGCGGTATGACGACTGTGACCTGCTGATTCTGGACGATCTGGGCACGGAGATGACCACCGCCTTCGTCCAGAGCGCCCTGTACCAGCTGGTGAACGGCCGCCTCATGGCGGGCAGGAGCACCGTCATCTCCACCAACCTGACCCTGGACGAGCTGGGGGCCAAATACGGCCGCCAGGTGCAGTCCCGGCTGGAGGGGGAGTACCGTGTGCTGCCCTTCTTCGGGGAGGACATAAGGCTCCAAAAGGCGGCGCGATAACCGCCTGAGCCGCAGCGCGGGGCGCGAAAAAACCACACTTGGCATTGCCGCCAGGTGTGGTAAGATAGTGGTGAAAGGGATGCCGCAACAGGCGGTTGGCCCTGTTAGTGAATCAGACTTATTGGGTTAAACCCACGAAAGCCGTCACTTGGCAGAGTGGCGGTTTTCGCGTTTCTTAATCACAATCATCACCAAAAAGACGCCCGCGAGGGCGCCTTTTCTATATTATAATATGGTGTATGGCGGCTCAAAACACCGCGTTTACCAGCACCAGGTACACCGCCGTGCCCGCCAGGATGCTCCACAGGCTGCTGCGCCGCCATAGCTGCACCGCCGCCACGGTCAGGCAGGCGATGAGCTCGGGCAGGCCGTAGGGCGCCGCCGTCAGCGTCACGTCTTTCAGGCAGTACACCACCAGCATGCCGATGATGGCCGGGGGCAGCACCCGGCCCAGATAGGCGATGTAGGGCGGCGTCCGCTTGCGGAACACCACAAAGGGCAGAAACCGCAGCAGCGCCGACACCGCCGCCATCACGCCCACGATAATGGCTGATTTCATGCCGTCGCCTCCTCTCGGCCCCGCAGCAGCGTCAGCACCACCGTGATGAGCGCCATAGCGGGGATGAGGAAGTTCTCCGGCCCGAAGAGCAGCAGACACAGCAGGGTGCAGCCCGCCCCGGTGAGGGCGGGGAGGTGGTCGCGGCTGGTGCGCCACTGCTCCGTAAACGCCGCCACGAACAGCGCCGTCATGGAGAACTCCACCCCCGCCGTGGAGGGCAGCACGGCCCCCAGCAGGTTGCCCAGCACGCCGCCGACGATCCAGTAGCACTGGTTAAAAAGCGACACGAAAAAGCGGTACATCGTGGGGTCGGCCCCCTCCGGCACCTTGCCGTCGCACAGCAGGGAGTAGGTCTCATCCGTCAGGGCGAAAATCATGTAGGGCTTGGCCCGGCCCGCGCCCTTGTACACGCCGATCATGGAGATGCTGTAAAAAAGATGGCGGGCGTTGACCATAAAGGAGGTGAGGGCCGTGGTGATGATGGAGGCGCCGGAGGCCAGAAGCCCCACCCCCACGTATTGCATGGAGCCGCCGTAAATCAGGGCGCTCATGGCCGCCGCCCAGCCCACGCCGTACCCCGCGCCCCGCAGCAAAATGCCGAAGCCGATGCCCAGCACGATGTACCCCGCCAGCACCGGCACGGAGGTGATAAACGCGGCGCGAATGGTCTGTTTCGTCATAAAAAAGCCTCAAAGGTGCCCCAATTTGCCCGGAAATCCCCCCGGACAGGCACCGCCAAACGCCATAGTACCACAGGATGCGCCAAAGCGCAATGACGAAAAAGGGGACAGAGGGGAAGGGGCGTCCGCCAAAAGGAATACACCGCCCACCCGCAGGCAAAACAAAAAGCCACCCGAATGGGTGACTTTTGTCTTGGTGGACCTGAAGGGATTCGAACCCTCGACCTCTCGGATGCGAACCGAACGCTCTCCCAGCTGAGCTACAAGCCCATATTCGATTATACCAAGGCTCTTTCCGCCTCGACCACTCTATTATACACAAGTTTTTGGGAATTGCAAGGCTTTTTTACCCTGAACGTTGTCAGGTAATCGGAGGCAAAAATGGAGCGGCGATAATCGCCCGCAATCGGGGTGGTGAATACCGCCAAGGCGGGATGGATGGTAAACGGCAACGACAACCGTTCGTAGGGGAGGACGACCCTGTCCTCCCCCCTGCAATGACGCACCCGGGCTGGGGCGGACAGAGGCGTCCGCCCCTACGGACATAAACGAAACCGCCCGCAACCAACCCGCCTTATATAAAACCACTGCGTGGCAACGGGCCGCCGGGCGCCAGTGACGGCCCGCGAGGTACGAGCGGCTGCCGGAACCAGTGCCCTTGGGGTAGTCGTCGGCCCCTACAAAAAATCGGCGCCTGCGTTTTTGCCGTAGGGGCGATTCATGAATCGCCCGCGACCGGGGTGGCGAATACCGCCGGGGCGGGATGGATGGTAATACATATCAACCTACCGCCCAGCCTTCCCCCCAAGGGGAAGGCAAGGCGTTTTTTGCTTCCGTGTACCATTCAACCGGCATTGCCGGAGCGCATTGCCGGAGCGCATTGCCGGGCTGGCGCTGCTCCGCCCGAGGCCGGGCGATTGACGATTAAAGGGCGGAGCAGAGCCCCGCCCCTACGGACATAAACGGAACCGTTCACATCCTGCCCGCCCCTCATCCGATTCACCATATCATTAGTCCCTCTTATCCCCGCCATACAAAATATCTATTTCATTTATCAAAACACTGTGGTATAATGCACCGTTGGTGAAAAAACCTGTGAAAGGGAGACGATAATGATGAACAGAACCATTGGCACCGTGGTGCGGGGCGTGCGGGCGCCCATTTTCCGGGAGGGCGACGACATTGTGGCCGTCACCGTGGACACGGTGATGAACGCCATCCGCGAAAACGGCATCACCCCCCACGACCGCGACATCGTGGCCGTCACCGAGTCGGTGGTGGCCCGCTGCCAGGGCAACTACGCCACCATTGCCGACATCAGCGCCGACGTGCGGGCCAAGACCGGCGGCAAGACGGTGGGCGTCACGTTCCCCATCCTCAGCCGCAACCGGTTCTCCCTGCTCTTAAAGGGCATCGCCGGCGGCTGCGAGAAGGTGGTGCTGCTGCTGAGCTACCCCTCCGACGAGGTGGGCAACCATCTGGTGACCATGGACCAGCTGGACGAGAAGGGCATCGACCCCTGGCACGACGTGCTGAGCTTGGCCCAGTTCCGGGCCGCCTTCGGCAGCGTGGTGCACCCCTTCACCGGCGTGGATTACGTCAGCTTCTACCAGGAGCTCATCGAGAGCATGGGCGCCCAGGCGGAAATCGTGTTCGGCAACCGCGTCCAGTCCGTGCTGGATTACACCGACACCGTCATCTGCTGCGACATCCACACCCGGGCCCGCTCCAAGCGCCTTTTGAAGGCCGCCGGGGCCCGTGTGGTGCTGGGCCTGGACGACCTGCTGAACGCCCCCGTGAACGGCAGCGGCTACAACGAGACCTACGGCCTGCTGGGCAGCAACAAGGCCGACGAGGAGCGCATCAAGCTCTTCCCCCGTGACACCATGCACGTGGCCGAGGCCATCGGCCGCCGGATGTCCGAGGCCACCGGATGCCATGTGGAGGCCATGGTCTACGGCGACGGCGCCTTCAAGGACCCCGCCGGGAAGATCTGGGAGCTGGCGGACCCCGTGGTGAGCCCCGGCTACACCGACGGCCTCATCGGCACCCCCAACGAGCTGAAGCTGAAATACCTGGCGGACGAGGAGTTTGCCGACCTGACCGGCGACGACCTGCGCCGGGCCATCGAGGCGAAGATCAAGGCCAAGGACGCCAAGGTGTCCCTGGTGGGCAAGATGGTGTCCGAGGGCACCACCCCCCGTAACCTCACCGACCTCATCGGCTCCCTCTGCGACCTGACCTCCGGCAGCGGCGACAAGGGCACCCCCATCGTCTACATCCAGGGGTATTTCGACAACTATACCAACGAATAATCCATCCCCCAGAACGGCAAAGCCATATCGGTAAAGGCGTAGGGGCGCTTCATGAAGCGCCCGCCCACATGGCGGGAAGACGCAGAACTATCATACGCATGAAAAAGGAACGGCCCGCAGGCCGTTCCTTTTTCCGTTATTGGCGTAATGGTTTAGCCCATGGAGGCGGACGAGGGCACCAAGTCCTCAATGGCGGGGGCGGAGTTCACCACGTCGTCGCCGTAGGGCACGCCCAAGACGTTCCACTCCTCGAAGGCCTCAGGCATGGCCCGGGTGATGCCGTACTCCTCCAGCAGGGCCAGGATGTGGGTGCTGGCGGGGGTCACGTTCCGGAGGGTGTAGGTGCCCTTGGGGGTGGTCAGCTCGATGTCCAGATAGGCCGCGGGATGGTAGCTGCTGTATTCCTCCAGCAGGGTGTCCACGTCCACGGGGGTGGCGGCGTCGGCCAGGGCGGCGTCGTAGAGGGCCCGGGCCTGCTCCGCCGTCAGCAGCATCTCGTCGGCGCTGCTCATCCAGCAGTACACCATGCCGCCGGTGAAGTCGGTGCCGTAGTCCTCCCGGCCCTCCATGATGCTGCGCAGCCGCAGCTCCGGGTTGTTCACCAGCTTGCCCAGGGCGGTTTTCAGGGCGTTGTCCTCGATGCTGTAGCTATAGCTGCGGGAGAAGGTCTCGCCGCTCTTCAGGGTGTAGGTGACGTGGAAATACTGGGTCTCCCGGCTGTCGTACCGATCGTCGTCATAGGCGCCGTCGATGAGCAGGGCGTGGAGGGCGATGGTGTCGGCAATGGTCTGGGGGTCCTTGGAGTCGAGGCCGTCGATGATGCCGCCGGAGATCCACACGTCATGCACGTCCTCCGCCTCCGGCAGCCGCCGCTGGTAGCCGGTGGGGTCCAGACGGATGACGGTGGGGATGAGGATGAGGATGGCCGCCAGGATGGCCAGGCCGATCCAGGTCCTGCGATGCCAGATCTTATAGCTCTTTTGCAGCAGCATCTGCACCGCGCAGTAGGTCACCGCGCCCATGACGATCTGCCACAGCACCAGGCCGATGCGGTCGGTGCCGTCACGGCTGATGAGGGTGAACACCAGCGTGCCGATGGCCAGGCCGCCGGCCACGGAGATGACGTAGCACACGATGGGCCGCAGCCAGGGGAACACGATGGCGCTGCCCGCCGTCTCGCTGTGGCGGAGGCGATAGAGCAGCCAGGCCAGGGCCAGCAGGGCAACGCCTGCCGCGGCGTAAATCCACACGGTGTTCAGCCCGCTGCGGGGCAGCACGCGGACGAAGTTCATGTAGCCGTCGGCGGTGGTCTCCGCCTCAGTGGACTGCACCATTTTCACCACCGGGGTACACCAGTAGGTGAATTTGGTGATCTGGTCCTGGTCCATGCCGGAGAAGCCCTTGTAAAAGGCCCCGGCCATCATGTTCAGCAGCAGCCGGTAGGCCAACACCATGAAGTTGACGCCCACATAGATGACGGGCAGCCCCAGCAGCCAGCCGGTGACGGCGGCGCAGCAGGCCGCCAGAGCGAAGAAGAAGAACTCCTCCAGCTCGATGCACAGCAGCCACAGCCACAGGGCCTTCAGCGGCACGCCGCCGTTGGTGGAGGCCAGCAGGGCGGTGCAGAGGGCGATGAACAGATTGCCCGCCGTCAGCAGGGAGAAGCCGGACACCATTTGCGCCGCGAACACGCCGCTGCGCCGCATGGGCAGGGCGTGCATCATGCCCACGGCGCTGGGCTTCATCAGATAGTCGAACATCACCATGGCCACCGCCAGGGCGGCGATCATGGCCACCACGGGCATGACGGTGATGGTGTTATAGAGCTGGTCGCTCATGTCCAGCAGGGCCCTGTCGCTCCACCGGCCCACGGACCAGGTGGGGATGGCCACGGAGAAGAACAGGACGAAGCAGTAGCCGAAGCCCAGGGGCCAGCTCCGCTTCCAGTTGCTCAGCAGCAGCGTCTTAAAGGACGATGTCCCGAACCGCATAGTCGGCACCTCCTAACTCATAGATGAAAATCTCCTCCAGCGTCAGCGGGATGGCCTCCAGCAGCAGAGGATTGGTGGTGGCCATGGTGGCCAGGATCTCCTCCCGGTTGCCCCGGAGGATGTAGGTGTGTACCCGGCCCACGCTGGAGCGGTGTACCACGTTGAGGCCCGCGGGCAGCTCCGGCTCCACGCCGGGGTAGGCCACCTGCAGCTTCACGGTGTTGTCCTGCAGCTCGCTGAGGCTGTGCTGCAGCAGCACCTTGCCCTTGTTCATGATGCCCACGTGGTCGCACACGTCCTCCAGCTCCCGCAGGTTGTGGGAGCTGACCAGCACGGTGGTGCCGTTCTCCGCCACGTCGCCCAGCAGCAGGCTCCACACCTGGCGGCGCATGACGGGGTCCAGGCCGTCCACGGGCTCATCTAAAATCAGGTAATCCGGGCGGCAGCACATGGCCAGCCAGAAAGCGGCCTGCTTCTGCTGGCCCTTGCTCATCCGGCGGATGGGCTGCACGTCGCTGATGGGGAACACCTGCTTCATCTTCTGGTACCGCTCCCGGTCAAAGGTGGGGTACATCCCGGCGTAAAACCGGGACATCTCCGCGATGTTGGCCTGGGGGAAATAGAACCAGTCGTCGGGGATGACGGCGATGCGCCGCTTCACGTCCGGGTTTTCGTAAATGGGCTGGCCCTCCAGCAGCAGCTGGCCGCTGTCGGGGCGGTACACGCCGGTGAAATGGCGGATGATGGTGGATTTACCGGCGCCGTTGGGGCCCACCAGGCCGTACACGGCCCCCTTGGGCACCGTCATGGTGGCCTCGTCCAGGGCCCGGAAGCCCTCAAAGGTCTTGACTACGCTCTTGGCTTCAAGCATGTTTCTCGTCTCCTCTCCATAGCTGCAGCAGCTCCGTCTCGGTGGCGCCCAGGCTTTTCAGCTCCGCCAAAATGGGCCGGGCCTTTTGCAGCAGCTCCGTCTTGCGCGCGTCGTGCTGCCCGCCGGACTCGGCCACGAAGCTGCCCTTGCCTGTGACGGACACCACGTACCCCTCCTGCTCCAGCTCGCCGTAGGCCCGCTGAATGGTGTTGGGGTTGATGGCCAGCTCTCCGGCCAGCGCCCGGACGGAGGGCAGTTTGTCCCCCGCGCCCAGGGCCCCCGTCACCATCAGGTGGCGCAGCCCGTCCTTGACCTGCTCGTAGATGGGGCGGCTGTCACGATAATCTAAATGTATCATCGCTCTGCCTCCTTTTTCGGTTGGTTTTTGGTACCACGGTATAGTGTATTAATCGTGTTAGTACACTTATACACTATCGGCGGCAAAATGTCAAGCATATTTTTTGGAAAAAGAAAAAGGGGAGGGGGGAGAAAAATGGAGGGGGATGGCAAACGGAAACAAATAACCGCCCCGCCTTCCCCTTGGGGGGCTGTGCCCGAAGCGCCGCCGCCCGGTTGCCATGGCCCAACGGGCCTGGGAACCGGATGCCGCAACGTGGGCAAGAGGTGGCACGGCCGCAGGCCGTGACGGATGAGGGGGCGATGACCACCAACGTAAGGTGAATGGAACCCGATATCGTATTTCCGTAGGGGCGGACGACTCTGTCCGCCCCAACCCGGGTTTTGCGGCGCAGAGAGGGCGGAGCAGAGCCCCGCCCCTACGCAGTGGTGTCGTTGCCGTTTCCCGTCGCCCCGCACCACTCCGTTGCCGCGCCCGCTGATATTTCCCATTACGGAAAAATATTGCAAAAGGTCTTTTCTTTTTCCCTTTTTTGGCTATAATACATACCGAAGTTTTCGTCAAAAGGAGAACCCCCTATGAAGCTTTCATCCGTTCTTCGCACCGCCGCCGGCAGCGGCGATATTCTCCGCCGCACCGCCCAAATGGCCCGCAAGGCCGCCGCGGAATGCGGCAAGAGCAGCACCGCCATCTTCTTCGATATGCTGCGCTGCGCCCGGGTGTACGGCGCCGGCCCCACCGACTACATGATGTTCCGCTTCTATGAGACCACCGACGCCGAGCGCGCCACCTTCTTCACCCGCCTCAGCTCCGCCGCCTTCGTCAAGCGGGTCAACGACCGGGCCTACGCCCCCATTTTCAACGATAAAAACACCTTCGCCGCCAAATTCGCCCCCTACATGGGCCGCCAGACCTACGACCTCCGCACCGGCGACGCCGCCGGCTTTGCCGCCTTTTTGCAGGGCAAGGAGGCCATTATGGCAAAGCCCGTGGACGCCGACTGCGGCCGGGGCATCGAGAAATTGTACTTCAAAGATTTTGACGGCGCCGACGGCCTGTGGGCCTATCTCAAACAGCCGGACAAGCCCTTCGGCATTGCCGAGGAGGTTTTGACCCAGCATCCCGGCATGGCGGCCCTCCACCCCCAGAGCATCAACTGCGTCCGGGTGGCCACCTTTGTCAAGGACGACGGCCAGCCCACCGTCATCTACGCCGCCTGCAAGGCCGGCACCGGCGACGCCGAGTGCGACAACACCGGCCGGGGCGGCATCACCTGCCGCCTGGACATCGACACCGGCCGCATCATCTCCAACGGCCACAGCGAGGAGCTGGAGGAGTTCACCGCCCACCCCGACACGGGCATCACCTTCAAGGGGTACGAAATCCCCATGGCGGCGGAGTGCAAGGCCCTGGCGCTGACGGCGGCCCGTGTCTACCCCGGTTTCCGCTACGTGGGCTGGGACATCTGCGTCACCCCCGCCGGCCCCGTGCTGGTGGAGGGCAACGACTACCCCGGCTACGACCTGGCCCAGATGCCCGACAAGGACGCCCCCCACCCCTGGGAGGGCCTCATTCCCTGCTTCACCCGGCAGGGGATTGACGTGAAATAAAATGCATGGCCGCGCCAATTCGCGCGGCAGGGGGGATGACCGTGACCGCCGGGGCGAATGAATAGCAATCGGCGGCAATTACCACCGTAGGGGCGCTTCACGAAGCGCCCGCAACCCGGTAACAAACACCGCCCCGCCCGATTGAATGGCAAGGGGCATCGTCTATCACCGTAGGGGCCGACGACCCCGGCGGCCCGTGACCCGGTAACGAATACCGCCAGGGCCAGGTGAATGGAATACGGTAACGGCAAATCGTGTGTAGGGGCGGACGACTCTGTCCGCCCCTGTGCGTCACCGAACTTGGGCTGGGGAGGACAGGGTCGTCCTCCCCTACGGATAAAACCGACACCCACCCGCAGCCAACCGGCCTTCCCCCAAGGGGCAGGCGATTTCTCCCCTCCACCGCAAAAACCTCCCCATTTCCCTATAAAAATTTGCAAAAAGCCCTTTACAAGGCGGCTTTCGTGTGTTATGTTATTTGAGCACGTGTGTGCAGATTTCGCCCCACAACTTCGTTCCCGGGCCGTTCACCTGCCCCGATACGCAGTGTGCGGGTACTTATTAAGAAAGGTGGAACTTCACTATGATGCTGAAAGACCAGAAGACCGCGATTATCGAGAACAACCGTACCCATGAGACCGACACCGGCTCCCCCGAGGTGCAGGTGGCCATCCTCACCGAGCGCATCAGCCAGCTCACCGAGCACCTGAAGGTGCATCCCCACGACTTCCACAGCCGTCGCGGCATGCAGATGATGATCGGTAAGCGCCGTCGCCTGCTGGACTACCTGGCCAAGAAGGACATTGAGCGTTATCGTGCCCTGATCGCCAAGCTGGGTCTGCGTAAGTAAGTGAAATCAGGGTGATGTGCCGCAGGCGCATCACCCTATTTTCAATATTGCGAGTCAGTCGGAAAGCCCTTAGAACTTGAATATGCGCCCGAATTTCGGGCCCGTATGCAAGTGCTAATGGTTCGGCTGGCTCGACGCTACAAAAAAGGAGATTTACCATGTCAACCATTATTACCCATCGCCAGTTCCCCCACTACCACAAGTACACCATGGACCTGGCCGGCCGCCCCCTGACGCTGGAAGTGGGCAAGCTGGCGGAGCTTGCCAACGCCGCCGTGATGGTGGGCTACGGCGACACCCGGGTGCTGTGCACCGTCACCGCCGCCCCCCGTCCCCGTGACGGCATCGACTTCTTCCCCCTGAGCGTGGACTTTGAGGAGAAGATGTACGCCGTGGGCCGCATCCCCGGCAGCTTCAACCGCCGCGAGGGCCGCCCCGGCGAGAAGGGCATCCTGACCTCCCGTGTCATCGACCGCCCCATCCGCCCCCTGTTCCCCTACGACTTCCGCAACGACGTGGCGGTGATGTGTACCGTCATGGCCGTGGATCACGACTGCTCCCCCGAGGTGGCCGCCCTCATCGGCGTGTCCGCCGCCCTGGCCATCTCCGACATCCCCTGGAACGGCCCTGTGGGCGCTGTGAAGATGGGCCTGGTGGACGGCCAGCTGGTCATCAACCCCGACGCCCAGCAGCGCAAGGTCTCCGACCTGGACGTGACCGTGGTCTCCACCGGCAAGAAGGTGGTCATGATCGAGGCCGGCGCCAACCAGGTGGACAACGACACCATGTTCAAGGCCATTCAGACTGCCCATGAGGAGAACCAGCGCCAGATCGCCCTCATCAACCAGATGGTGGCGGAGCTGGGCAAGCCCAAGTTCGACTATCCCCACGCCGACTTCGACCAGGTGCTGTTTGACCGCATCGTGGCCGATTTCATGGACGAGGCCAAGGCCGCCATGGACACCGACGATAAGAACGT
The DNA here is from genome assembly GCA_902765025.1 of Oscillospiraceae bacterium. Lineage (GTDB taxonomy): Bacteria > Bacillota > Clostridia > Oscillospirales > Oscillospiraceae > Vescimonas. The sequence goes on along the minus strand of CACWYC010000015.1, from coordinate 1,600 downwards.
CCGCGAGGCCCGCTGGAACGAGATGATCGAGCACTGGCACGAGAAGTATCTGGACGAGTTCCCCAACATGGACCAGTACCTGGAGGAGATCACCTACAAGTTCCAGAAGAAGATCGTCAAGGCCTGGCTGCTGGAGGGCCACCGTGTGGACGGCCGCCAGCGCAACGAGATCCGTCCCCTGGACGCCGAGGTGGGTGTGCTGCCCCGTGTCCACGGCTCCGGCCTCTTCACCCGCGGCCAGACCCAGGTGCTGTCCGTCTGCACCCTGGACACCCTCTCCGCCAACCAGAAGCTGGACACCATCTGGGAGGAGACCGAGAAGCGCTATATGCACCACTACAACTTCCCCGGTTACAGCGTGGGCGAGGCCAAGGCTGCCCGCAGCCCCGGCCGCCGCGAGATCGGTCACGGCGCCCTGGCCGAGCGCGCCCTGCTGCCCGTCATCCCCCCCGTGGAGGAGTTCCCCTACGCCATCCGCGTGGTGAGCGAAGTGGTGTCCTCCAACGGCTCCACCTCCCAGGGCTCCATCTGCGGCTCCACCCTGGCTCTGATGGACGCCGGTGTGCCCATCTCCGCCCCTGTGGCCGGCATCTCCTGCGGCCTCATCCAGGACGATGACGGCGGCTTCACCACCTTCATCGACATCCAGGGCGTGGAGGACTTCCACGGCGAGATGGACTTCAAGGTGGCCGGCACCAAGAAGGGCATCACCGCCATCCAGATGGACCTGAAGAACGACGGCCTCACCATGGAGATCATCCGCAACGCCCTGGACATCACCTATGACGCCCGGGTGCAGATTCTGGACCAGATTATGCTGCCCGTTATCGCGGAGCCCCGGCCCGAGGTCAGCCCCTACGCCCCCAAGATGATCACCCTGCACATCGACCCCGACCGCATCCGCGAGGTCATCGGCAAGGGCGGCAGCGTGATCCAGAAGATCGTGGCCGAGTCCGGCGCCAAGGTGGACATCGACGACGACGGCACCATCCACATCGCCTCCCCCAACGCCGAGAGCTGCGAGCTGGCCAAGAAGTTCATCGACGACATCGTGTTCGTGCCCGAGGTGGGCAAGCTGTACTACGGCCGCGTCGTGCGCCTGATGACCTTCGGCGCCTTCGTGGAGATCGCCCCCGGCAAGGACGGCCTGGTGCATATCTCCAAGCTGTCCGACAAGCGCATCGAGAAGGTGGAAGACGCCTGCAAGGTGGGCGACATGATGTGGGTCAAATTCATGGAGATCGACGAGAAGGGCCGCTGGAACCTGTCTCACAAGGACGCCATGAAGGATATCGCCGCCAAGGAAGCCGCCGGCGAGACCATTGAATAATTAAAGCATAAAAAGCCCCTGTTTGTGTCGGAATCGGCACAAACAGGGGCTTTTTTCGGTGAAGAGAGAAGAGAAAAAGTGTCCGCTCCGCGGACGGATTGAGAATTGCAATACGATATCGCCTTCCCCCTGGGGGGAAGGTGGCACGGCCCATCGGGCCGTGACGGATGAGGGGGCGTGCGGGCACAGCGCCGCCTGTGGCGGATGAAGCGTGCCCGCCGCAAGGCAGCGGCCCGATTTTCACGGCCCGAAGGGTCTGGAAATCGGTTT
>CACWYC010000014.1 GCA_902765025.1 Oscillospiraceae bacterium | reverse complement strand
GACGGACACCCTTGGCTTTGGCTATGACCTTCCCGCTGCCGGGCGGTCTCGGGACTTTCACCCGTTAGAACGTGCGCTCGCCGGGCGCACCGCAAAAAAAGCATCGGCTGCCACAGCCGATGCTTTTTTGATGATATTTAGTATTATCTGTCGAAGATAATACTATTTGGAATCACTTTTTGTCCAGATAGTCGCAGGCGGACAGGGCGGCGACGTTGCCCTCCCCCACCGCCTTTGCCAGCTGCAAAGGCTTGCCGGTGCAGTCACCGGCGGCGAACACGCCGGGCACGGCGGTGGCCATGCGGCGGTCCACCACGATGCCGCCGGCCTCATAGGTCAGCCCCGGCACCAGGCGGGTGACGGACACGGTGTCCTTGATGATGAACACGCCGTCCACGCTGTGGCTCTCACCGTTGAAGGTGAGGGTGCTGGCCTTGGCCTCGCCGGAGATCTCATAGCGGCCGTTCTGGGGGAAGCGCAGCACGGTGCAGCCGATGCCCTCCAGGAAGTCGGCATCCTGGGCGGCCTCCTCGCCGCCGCCTACCACCGCCACCGTCTTGCCCCGGTAGAGCATGCCGTCGCAGGTGGCGCAGTAGCTGACGCCCCGGCCCAAAAACTCGCCCTCGCCGGGATAGAGCTTCTCACGGGTGGTGCCGGCGGTGATGATGAGGCAGCGGGCCATGTAGAACTGGCTGCCCACCGACACGCCGAAGGTGTCGCCCATGGACATAGCGGACAGGGCCCGGCCCTCGATGATGTCCGCCCCGGTGTCGATGAGCTGGCGGCGGAACAGCTCCGCCATCTCCGCCCCGGACATAGGGGGCAGGCCGGGGTAATTGGTGATTTTCTCCGCCTTGTAGAGGTTGCCGGTCTCGGCCTTGTTGGTCACCACGGCCATGGTCTTGTTGCGGTTTTTCAGCGTCATGGCGGCGCTGGTGGCGGCGGGGCCGCCGCCGATGATTAAAACGTCATAGGTCTGCACGCGATTGTCCTCCTCGTTGTAAAATAGGGCGTCAGAACGCCAGCGGGGTACGGGTGCAGAGTTCTTCTATCTTGGCCCGAAGGGCCTTTAAGTCCTCAAAGGTCTCCGGCTTCTTGCCGGGGGAGCGCAGCAGCGCGGCAGGGTGATAGAGGGCCATCATCTCCACGCCGTCCTTGTGGAAGAACTGCCCGTGCTCCTGGCTGATTTTGAAGTCCTCGTGAATCAGCTCGTTGGCGCTGATGCGGCCCAGGCACACCATGATTTTAGGCTGCATCTGGGCCAGCTGCTGTTGCAGCCAGGGGGCGCAGGCGGTCTTTTCCTCCGGCAGGGGGTCCCGGTTCTCCGGGGGGCGGCATTTGACGGAGTTGGTGATATAGATATGCTCCCGGCTGAGGCCGATCATAGCCAGCATGTCATCCAGCAGCTTACCGGCCCGGCCCACAAAGGGCTGGCCCTGCTCGTCCTCCCGGGCGCCGGGGGCCTCGCCGATGAACAGCACCTCCGCCTGGGGGTCGCCTACGCCGAACACCACCTGGGTGCGGGTATCGGCCAGGCCGCAGCGGCGGCAGGCCAGGCACTCCTGCCGCAGCGTGTCCCAGCCGCTCATCCCACCTTGTCCTCCAGCCAGGAGAGGATGTCACCATAGACCTTCTCCTGCTGGGACTTCTCGTTGAGAATCTCATGGCGCAGGCCCGGGTAGAGAATGATGGTGCAGTCGGCCACCCCGGCCCGCTTGAACTCGGTGTAGGTCTGGCGCACGCCCTTGCCCATGTCGCCCACCGGGTCGTCGCCGCCGGAGATCAGCAGCACGGGGGTATGGCGGTCCATCTTATCCAGGCTGGAAAAGCGCTGGTTGAACCGGATGCCCCACAGCATCTCGTGGAACAGGCCCACGGTGGCGCTCTCGCCGCACTTGGGGTCGGCGATGTAGGCGTCCACGTTGTCGGTGTCGGCGCTGAGCCAGTCGAACGCCGTGCGCTGGGGCTTGAAGGGGGTGTTGTAACTGCCGAAGGCCAGGTTATTCACAAAGGCGCTGGCGTTGGCGGGATCCTTTTTCGCCATCAGTCCGGCGATGGTCAAGCCGCCGTTGAGCTTGGCGGACGATTGCCAGCCCGTGCCCATGACGATGGCGGCGTCCACCGTGCCGGCGTAGCGGATGAGGTAGGTGCGGCACAGGAAGGAGCCCATGGAGTGACCCATCAGCACCAGCTTGGTGCCGGGGAAGGACTCCTTGATGCGGCAGTGGAGGGCATAGGCGTCGTCCACCACCGTGTTCCAGGTGTTTCCCTTGCCGAAATAGATGGGGGTGTCCCCCTCCCCTACGCTGTCGCCGTGGCCCAGGTGGTCATGGCCCACCACGGCGAAGCCATGGTCACACAGGAAGCGGGCAAACCGGTCGTAGCGGGAGATATGCTCGCTGACGCCGTGGAGAATCTGCACCACGGCCCGGACGTCGCCCTCCGGGCGCCACTCCATGGCGTGGAGCCTGGTTTTGCCGTCGGTGGAGAGAAAGGTGAATTCCGTCAACTTTGTCATGGTCAAACCGTCCTTTCTGTGATATACTGTTGAGAGAAAAGGAATGGCGCGGCAGCTTGCGCGGCGGCAATTCCCTTTCCTGCCAGAATCTTCATATACAGTATACCACACTCCATCGCTATTGAAAAGAGGATTTGCACTATGGATCAGTTCATCTTGGCATTGGATCAGGGTACCACCAGCTCCCGGGCCATCGTGTTCGACAAGGGCGGCAACATCGCCTCCATGGCACAGCACGACTTCCCCCAGCACTATCCCCGGCCCGGCTGGGTGGAGCACGACCCCTACGACATCTGGAACAGCGAGCGCACCGCCGCTGCCGAGGCCATTGCGGGCATGGCCCCCGGGGCCATCGCCGGCATCGGCGTCACCAACCAGCGGGAGACCACCATTCTGTGGGACAAAAACACCGGCGAGCCGGTGTATAACGCCATTGTGTGGCAGTGCCGCCGGACGGCGGAGCTGTGCGAGGAGCTGAAAAAGGAGGGGCTGGACGAGCGGATCCAGTCCACCACCGGCCTGCTGATTGACGCCTATTTCTCCGCCACCAAAATCCGCTGGATTCTGGACAACGTGCCCGGCGTGCGCCAGCGGGCGGAAAAGGGAGAGATCCTCTTCGGCACGGTGGAGACCTGGCTCATCTGGCAGCTCACCGGCGCCCACGTCACTGACGTGTCCAACGCCAGCCGCACCATGCTCTTTGACATCCACCGCCTGTGCTGGGACGATGAGCTGTGCGGCATGCTGCGGATTCCCCATTCCATCCTCCCCCGCCCTGTCAGCAACTCGGAGATTTACGGCTACGTGAAGGAGGGCATCCCCGGGCTGGAGAGCCTGGCGGGTGTGCCGGTGTGCGGCGCGGCGGGCGACCAGCAGTCGGCCCTGTTCGGTCAGGCCTGCTTCACCGCCGGCCAGGCCAAGAACACCTACGGCACCGGCTGCTTCACGCTGATGAACGTGGGCGCCGCCCCCGTCCGGTCCCGGGCGGGGCTGGTGTGCTCCGTGGGCTGGCAGGTGGGCGGCAGCACCACTTACGCCCTGGAGGGCAGCGTCTTTAACGGCGGCAGCACCATCCAGTGGCTGCGGGACGAGATGGGCATCATCGACTCCGCCCCCCAGATCAACGAGCTGGCCGCCAAGGTCAGCGACACCAACGGCGTGGTGGTGGTGCCGGCCTTTACGGGCCTGGGCGCCCCCTACTGGGATATGTACGCCCGGGGCGCCGTGCTGGGCATCACCCGGGGCACCAACCGCAACCATCTGGCCCGGGCGGTGCTGCAATGCATCGCCTTCCAGGTCACCGATTTGATGATGGCCATGCGGATGGACGCGGGCTGCGACATCTCCACCTTGAAGGTGGACGGCGGCGCCTCCGTCAGCGACATTCTGCTGCAAATGCAGGCGGATTTGCTGCGCATCAACGTGGACCGGCCCGCCATGGTGGAGACCACCGCCTTCGGCGCGGCGGCGCTGGCGGGATTGAGCTGCGGGCTGTGGAAGGATCTGGATGAAATCGCCACGCTGCGGCGCAGCGACGCCGTGTTCCAGCCCCGGCGGGTACAGGCGGACACCGACGCGGAATACCGCCTGTGGAAGCGGGCCGTGGGCCGGGCCGCCGACTGGATTGAGCATTGATTGTACCGTATCGGCATATAAAAACCATCATAGAGAAAGGAGATTATCACTATGGCATTCATCAATCTGGACGGACTGAAGGATAAGGCAAAGGGCATGGCCGAGCTGGCCACCGAGAAGGTACGGGACGTGGCAGAGGTGGCGGGAGACAAGGCCCGGGACGTGGCCGACTCCGCCAAGCTCACCGTGGCCCTGGCCCAGGAGCAGCGGGAGCTGGAGCGCAACTACCAGGCCATCGGCCAGTGGTTCTACCAGGAGTACAAGGGGGAGATCCCCGAGGCCCTGCGGGACGTGCTCTCCGCCGTGGAGGCAAACCGCCGCCGCATTGAAAAGCTGAAGGCCGCCAAAGAAAACCGCGGCTGCGTGGAGGCGGTGGACCTGGCGGAGAGCGGAGCGGAAGCCGCGGCCGAGGAGCCGGAGGTGGAGTGCCCGGTGTGCCACGAGATGAGCCGGGGCAAGTTCTGCGCCAAGTGCGGCGCGCCGCTGCAATAAGGGGCGAAGGGCCTCATTTCGGTCAAAATCTGATACCGCGAGAAAAGGAGATGCCCAAGGGCATCTCCTTTTCAGATTGTCAAAAAAGCATCGCAGATTTCGCGCCCGCAGGCGCGAACCATTGAAATCCGAAAAAAGTGACGACATGTACCCCAAGGGCACTGGCTCCACCAACCGCTCATTCTTCGCGGGGTGTCGCTGGCGCGCGTCACTTTTTTCACTTCTCAGGCTACGAAGTGTGCGAATAGTGCGCCGGAGGCGTGCTATTCGCGCGCGCAGTAGACTGCAATCCCATTGTCAAAAAACGGCCATGCCGTTTTTTGACAGGCTCAAAAAGAGATGCCGTTTGGCATCTCCTTTTTTGACGAAAAAAAACGGAATTTGAACAGAATAACCCAGCGGAAACTGCGGATAATAAGGGCGAAAGTGAATGGGATGGCATGGCGCGGCGGCGCAAATTTTCACCATCGGAAAGGATAGAAGGGCATGAAAGCAACAGGTATCGTGCGGCGGATTGACGACTTGGGCCGGGTGGTCATCCCCAAGGAAATCCGCCGGACGTTTCACATTCGGGTGGGCGACCCGCTGGAAATTTACACCAGCAAGGACGGGGAGGTCATCTTCAAAAAATACTCGCTGCTGGGCGGGCTGGAGGACTTTGCGGAGCAGTTTTGCGACACGCTGAGCCGCACCACCGACTTCACCGTGGCAGTGACGGACCGGGACGCGGTGATCGCCGCGGCAGGGCCGGGGCGGCGGAGCCTGCTGGGCAAAACCCTGACCCCCGCCCTGGGGGACATCATGGAGCAGCGGGGCATCTGGCAGCGGGGCGACGAGGCCGTGGCCGCCTGCGAGGGCGACACCGGCTACTGCGCCGCCCTGGCGGCCCCCATCCTGTGCCAGGGGGACGTGCTGGGGCTGGTGCTGTTCGCCGCCGAGGGCGACAAGCGGCCCGGCGATGCGGAATACAAGCTGGGGCAGGCGGTGGCGTCCTTTTTGGGGAAGCACATGGAGACGTGACGGCCTAAAACAGCGTTTTTCTTTATTAAAAGTGCAAAAAACCGGCCCGTTGGGCCGGTTTTTTGATTGTATTTGCATCACACGGCGGTCGGCTCTTTGTCGCCCTCCTTTTGAGCGGAGCGCATCTCCGGGGCGGATTCCGCCGTGCGGTTCACCTCCTGGGGGCTGTGGTACGTGGGCACCAGGCGGCGCATGAGGGTGATAATCTGCTCGTTGCCCAGGGGCGGCTCGGTGGTGACGGCGGCGTCCAGCTGCTCCAGGCCCGCCATGATGGCCTTGCGGTCAATCTCCGGCTGCTGCTCCACGAAAATCTTCTTATTGTCGGTGGGCAGCAGGTCGTTGCTGGCCACGAGCAGCTCCTCATACAGCTTTTCGCCGGGGCGGAGGCCGATTTCCACAATGTCGATATCCCGGTAGGGCTGGTAGCCGCTGAGGCGGATGAGATTCTCCGCCAGGTCCAGAATCTTCACAGGCTCCCCCATGTCCAGCACGAACACCTGGCCCTGGCGGGCCATGGCGCCGGCCTGGAGCACCAGGGAGGCGGCCTCGGGGATGGTCATGAAATAGCGAATGATGCGCTTATCGGTGACGGTAACGGGGCCGCCGGCGGCAATCTGCCGCTTGAACAGGGGCACCACGCTGCCGTTGGAGCCCAGCACGTTGCCGAAGCGGACGGCGCAATACTCGGTGGGGCTGTCAAACCGGCTCTGGAGCACCATCTCGCAGAAGCGCTTGGTGGCGCCCATGATGTTGGTGGGGTTGACGGCCTTGTCGGTGGAAATCATGACGAACTTCTCGGCGCCGAACTTCTCCGCCGCCCGGACCACGTGATAGGTGCCGAAGACGTTGTTCTTCACCGCCTCGGCGCAGCAGTTCTCCATCAGGGGGACGTGCTTGTGGGCGGCGGCGTGGAACACCAGCTGGGGGTGATACTGCTCAAAAATCTGGTAGATACGGGCCTTGTCACGGACGGAGGCAATCTCCACCCGGAGGGGCAGCGTGTCGCCGTAGGTCTGCCGCAGTTCCTGCTGCAAATCGTAGGCGTTATTCTCATAGATATCCAGCACAATGAGGAGGCGGGGGCGGTACTTGGCAATCTGGCGGCACAGCTCGCTGCCGATGGAGCCGCCGCCGCCGGTGACCAGCACCACCTTGCCGCCCAGGAAGCTATGGAGGGCGCTCTCGTCCAGGTGGACGCTGTCACGGCCCAGCAGGTCCTCAATCTCCACGTCACGGACCATGCGCATGGTGACCTCGCCGTTCATCAGCTGGGACATACCCGGCACAGTGCGGACCTTACAGCCCGTGTTCTGGCAGATTTGCAGCAGGCTGCGCTGCTGCTCCGCCGGGGCGGAGGGGATGGCCAGAATGATCTGGTCGATGTCATACTGCTCCACCGCCAGGGGGATACGCTCCCGGCCGCCGATGATCTTGACGCCCTCGATGTACTTACCCTCCTTGGCAGGGTTATCGTCCACAATGCAGCAGATGGTGCCGGTGGAGGTGTTGCCGGAGAGGCTCTCCTGCACCAGGGCGCGGCCGGCGGCACCGCCGCCTACCAGCAGGATACGCTGGCCGCTGCTGCGGCGGCTGCGGGAGGCATAGCGAATGAAATCAATATAAAACCGGGGGGCGCAGCGCATACCCACAAAGCCCACGGCGCAGAAAAACGCCATGGAAAACCACACGCTGATGGGCAGGCGGATGGCGCACACCAGCGCCGCCACCGCGCAAAAGGCGAAGTTGACCATCACGGACAGCACCATGCGAATCACATCGTGGAGTCCCACCGTGCGCCAGACGTAGCGGTACATACGGGTGAAGAGGAAGACCGCCACCGTGATGACGCAGGCCATGGGCGCGAAACGAAGCATGTCGCCCAGATACTCGGCGGGCACACTGGAATACCGAAAGTCGAACCGCACCAGCAGGGCAAGCAGCCCGCCGGCGGCCACGATGACCATATCCAAAAACGCGATGAGGGCAATACGCATGAAGTTATATGTCTTTGTAAGCTCCATGGTGAACCTCTCCTTGCACAAAAGAATCGCCCCGGGGAAAACCGGCGCATCGTAAATATAACAAACTATTCGGCAAAAAGCAACAGGGAAGGACTGGCTATGGAGGTTTTTACCTCAGGAAAGCACCCGGCCCAGCACGTCGGCGGCAATATCCTCCACGCTTCGCATGGCGCCGCCGCTGGCGCAGGCCACGGTGTCCCAGCCCAGCAGGCCGGCGCAGTACTCCGCCGCCGCCCGGGCGGAGGCCAGGTAGGCCAGGTCACGCTCGTGGATGTCCTTCTTGGTCTCGTCGCCGTGGTAGCGCTGCGACATCAGCTTCTGGCTGAGGGTGGGGTCCACCTGGAGATAGATGACACGGTCCGGGGCGGGGATGCCCAGCAGGCCGTATTCATAGTCGAACAGCCACTGGAGAAAGTGGCTCCACTGCTCTTGGGGCAGCTTGGCGCACTGGTGGACGGCGTTGGAGGTGGTGTAGCGGTCAGCCACGATGACGCCGCCGTCACGGTAGAACTGGCCCCAGTCGCTTTTGAAGCCGGCGTAGCGGTCCACGGCGTAGAAGCTGGAGGCGGCGTAGGCGTTGACATCGCCGGGATGCTGGCCGAAGTCGCCCCGCAGGTACATTTTAATCAGGGCAGAGGAGTCGCTCTCATAATTGGGAAACGTAATCTGGCGGACGGAATAGCCCTTTTTACGCAGGTTTTCCGCAAGCAGCGCCGCCTGGGTGGCCTTGCCGCTGCCATCCAGCCCTTCGATGACAATCAATTTACCGGCCATGGTAGTACCTCCTGTTGTTAACGTGAAAAAGCGGGCGGCGGCGCCGCCCGCTTCATGCTGCCGACACGCTGTCGGCAGCATGAAGCGCAAATGCGGAAGCATGGAAACATGCTTCTGCATTTGCATGGATTTCACGTGAAGGGGGACTCCCGTCCCCCTTCACAATCCCCCATGCGTGTCGAAAAGCTGTCCACAAATAACCTTTGTTTACAGTTGTAGAGTGTGGGTATTGTTGTGTCAGCTGCGCAGCTCCATCAGCTTCTGCTTCAGCTCGCCCTCGATGCGGCCCAGCTCCGCCTCGGCGGCCTTGCGCTTGGCAGCGCCCTCGGTCTGGATGCGGGCCACCTCGTCCAGGGTGGAGATGAGCTGCTGGTTGGTGTGCTGCAGCGTCTCGATGTCCACGATGGAGCGCTCCGCCTCCTTGGCGGTGGCGATGGTGCCCATCTTCAGGGCATCGGCGTTCTTCTTGAGAAGCTGGTTGGTCATCTCCGTCACCTGGTTCTGGGCGGCGGTGGCCTGGCGGCCGTGCTCCAGACCCAGGGCCAGCACCATCTGGCTCTTCCAGAGAGGAATGGTGTTGACCAGGGAGGACTGAATCTTCTCAATCATAAGAGTGTCGTTATTCTGCAACAGGCGGGTCTGGGGGCCCATCTGCACCGACACCATGCGGGTCAGCTCCAGGTCGTGGAGCTTCTTTTCAAACCGGTTGCACAGGTTGGCCAGGTCGTTGTACGCCTGGGCGTCCTCGGAGGTGCCGGACTCGGCGGCCTTTTTGCGCAGGGCCTCCAGCTCGGTGGTGCGGACTTCGTTGAGCCGCTTCTTGCCCGCCAGGATATACATGGTCAGCTCTTTATAATACTTGAGATTCAGCTCATACATCTGGTCGAACATAGCCACGTCTTTCAGCAGGGTAAGCTGATGCTGCTCCAGATTCTGGGCGATTTTCTCCACGTTGGTCTCCACCTTGCTGTACTGGGCCTTCATGACGGCCAGGGGGTTGGCGGCCTTGTGGAACAGGCCCTTGAGGCCCTTGGCCTGCTCCAGGGCACCGAAGCCCTTCAGCTCCGTCACCAGGCGGCTCAAATCCTCGCCGATTTCGCCCATGTCCTTATTGCGGACATTGCTCAAAGCGTTCTCGGAGAAGGTGGCCACGCTCTTCTGGGCGGCGGCGCCGTACTGCAGCACCTGGTTGGTGTCGCGGATGTCAATCTTCTTGGCGAAGTTGTCCACGGCGGCCTTTTCCTCGGCGGTGAGCATGCTGTCATCCAGCACCACGGGCTCGATGGGCTTGGCCTCGGCGGGGGTGGCGGGGGTGACGGGAGCCTGGGGCTCCAGGGTCAGCTGGGGGACGGCGGCGGCAGTGGCGGTGGCGGCGTCCTCATTGGGGGTGAGGGTCAGCTCGGGGGTCATGTTGTCAGTCATCACAATGCTCCTCTCTTTTGTCCGATACACAAAAGCGGCAAGCCGCTGATATTACCTATATAGTATAGCCCAAAGGGGCGGCCCGGTCAAGGGCCGGTCACAGCCATTGCAGAGGCGGCAGGCGGAAATAGCCGTGGGCGGGGACGGCCCAGGTGGGCAGGCCCTGGCAGTCGATGCGGCAGGCCCGGGTCAGGTGGTCCAGCGTTCGGGGGCGGCCCAGCTCGTCGGTCTGGTAAAGACCCAGGCTGACGTAGAACTCCCCCTTGGCCACGGTGTCCAGGGGCACTGTCAGGTGCAGCGTGGATAGTCCGGGCGCCAAATCCCGGGGCTCCGACCAGGCGGTGGCAAGGCCGATGTCCTCGCCGTTGCGGAGCGTGAGGCGGACGGACACGCCGGGGATGGGCGCAGGTGCGTTCACCGTCAGGGCAAGGCGCAGCGGCTCGCCGGGGGCGTAGGTGGGGGTGTCCTTGCCGGGGAGGAGGAGATGGGTCATCCGGGGGGCGACGATGTGGGGCACGTTGGGGCGGGGCAGGGCGGACAGATCCATGTCCACGGTGCCCTCCCCCATGCCGCTGTCCATATAGGCGGCGATGGCCTTTTCCGGCGCGCCGTCGAAGATGATCTTGCCCTTTTGCAGCACGATGCAGCGGTCGCACAGGCGGCGGATGGTGCTCATATTATGGCTGACGTACAGCACCGTGCGGCCCTCCTCGTCGGCGGCGGCACGCATACGGTCCAGGCACTTGTGCTGGAAGGCCATGTCCCCCACCGCCAGCACCTCATCCATAATCATAATCTCGCTGGTGAGATGGGCGGCTACGGAGAAGGCCAGCTTGACGTACATGCCGGAGGAATAGCGCTTGACGGGGGTGTCGATGAACTCCCGGACCTCGGAGAAGTCGATAATCTCCTCCATGCGGCGGTCAATCTCGGCCCGGGTCATGCCCAGGATGGCGCCGTTCATATAGATGTTCTCACGGCCGGTCAGCTCGCCGTGGAAGCCGGTGCCCACCTCCAGCATGGAGGCCACCCGGCCGTAGATGTCGATATTGCCCTCCGTGGGGGCGGTGATGCGGCACAGCAGCTTGAGAAGGGTGGATTTGCCCGCGCCGTTGGGGCCGATGATGCCCAGGCGCTCACCGGGCTGCACCGTCAGGTCGATGCCGTCCAGGGCATAGAAAGCGTCGCCGGACAGCGCACGCTGGCCGATACGCTGATTGGGGTCCTCCCTGCCCCGCTTTTGGGCCCACCAGGATTGGAGATCGGCCTGGAGGGTGCGGCCGCCGATGGCGCCCAGGCGGTATTCCTTTTTCACGCCCTCCATGCGGATGGCATAGGGGATGGATGCCACAGGCGGACACCTCCTTCGGGGTTTTTTTCAGAAAAACAGGGTTACACCGTGTCCATAAAGGTGCGCTCCACCTTGTTGAAAATCATGATGCCGATGAGGGCGGCGGCCAGGGTGAAGCAGCCGCTCCACACCAGGCTCCACCCGGGCACGCCGCCCACGCCCAGCAGGCAGCGCCGCAGCAGCTCCGACGGGGCGGTGACCGGGTTCCACAGCAGCAGGGTGCGCAGAGGGCCGGACACGGTGCTGAGCGGATAGACCACAGGGGTGGCGTACATCCACAGCGACAGGCCGAAGCTGACCAGCACCTGGAGGTCCCGATACTTGGTGGTGAGGCTGGAGATGATGATACCCACGGACATACCCATGACGCCCAGCGCCACCAGCAGCAGCGGCAGCAGCGGCCACAGGGCCCAGCAGGGGCGGACGCGGCCCACCGCCACGTAGTAGACCAGCAGAGCCAGGGCGGGCAGCAGCTGGATGGCAAAGCGGAGCACAGCGCCCAGCACCGACGAGATGGGCACCACCAGGCGGGGGAAGTAGACCTTGCCGAAGAGGCGGGCATTGCCGGTGAAGGTGGAGGCGTTATTGTTGACGCAGGCGGAGAAATAGCTCCACACCGCGTGGCCCGCCAGATAGAACAGAAGCTGGGGGACGCCGTCGGTGCCCAGACGGGCGATGTTGCCGAAGAGCACCACGTAGACCAGGGAGGTGAGCAGAGGGTTGATGACCAGCCAGGCCGGGCCCAGCACCGTCTGCTTGTAGCTGACGGCAAAGGAGCGGCGGGTGAAGAGCCAGATCAGCTCCCGGTATTGCCAGACCTCGCCCAGGCGCAGGTCCAGCAGGCGATGATGGGCGCTGATGTGGGTATGCTGCATGACGCCGCCTCCTTTCCCAGTGTGATTTACAGCATTATAACACGTTTTTTGAAATTTGTATATAAAAAGCGCACCGTCCGGGAAAACCGGGCGGTGCGCGGGGCGTTTTTACTGGTTATGCCGCTGCCTTCTGCTTTTTGCCCAGGGAGAGCTGGAAGACGGTGATGGCGGCGATGACGGCCAGACCGATGAGGTCGGACACCGTGCCGGGAATCATCATGCACAGGCCGCCGGCGGCCAGGGCAAGGCGGAAGACCACGTTGATTTTGGCCCCCAGGTGGCCGTTGAGGGCGGCGGCCACGCCGAACAGGCCCACCAGCGAGCTGACGGCGATCTGGGCCACGGTCAGCACGCCGGAGACGCCGTCGAACAGCATGGCGGGGCTGTAGGCGAAGATGTAGGGCACGATGAAGGCGGCGATGGCCAGCTTGGTGGCGTTGAGGCCGGTCTTCATGGGATTGGCCTTGGCGATGGCGGAGCCGGCGTAGGCGGCCAGGGCCACGGGGGGCGTGATGTCCGCCACGATGCCGAAGTAGAACACGAAGAAGTGGGCCGCCACCATGGGGAAGCCCAGCTGCACCAGAATGGGGGCGCAGGTGGAGGCCATGATGCAGTAGTTGGCGGTGGTGGGCACGCCCATGCCCAGAACGATGCAGCACAGCATGGTGAGCACCAGGCCCACGATGGTGGCGTTGCCCGCCACGCGGACGATGGCGTTGATGAGGATGGAGGCAAGGCCCGTCACGGTGATGCAGCCGGCGATGATGCCCGCCATGGCGCAGGCCACCGCCACGGTGATGGCGCCCTTGGAGCCGGCCTCCAGGGCGTCCACGGCGGAGAAGAAGGTGTCCTTCCCTGCCCCGGCCAGGGCCGGGCCCGGCTGTTGGGCGGGGCGGTCGGCGCTGCCACGGAGGCGGGTGAGGAAGAAGTTGACGCCGCCCACCGCCACCGCTGCCAGGATGGAATAGGCGGCGGAGTGGGACATGGTCTTGCTGCCGGAGGCCACCAGGTACACCAGCAGCACCAGGGGGAGAATCAGGTAGCAATCCCTGGCCAGCAGCTTCCACTTGGGGAGCTGGTCACGAGGGATGCCCTGGAGACCCAGCTTTTTGGCCTCCAGATGGACGGCGATGAAGATGCCGGCGAAGTAGAGGACGGCGGGCAATATGGCCTTCACCGCCACCTGGGCGTAAGGCAGGCCCATATACTCCGCCATTAAGAAGGCGGCGGCGCCCATGATGGGGGGCATAATCTGGCCGCCGGTGGAGGCGGCGGCTTCCACCGCTCCGGCGAACTCCGGCTTATAGCCGGTTTTCTTCATCATGGGGATGGTGACGGAGCCGGTGGTAACGGTGTTGCCCACGGAGGAGCCGGACACCATACCGCACAGCGCCGAGGAGATGACCGCCACCTTGGCGGGGCCGCCGCTGGACCAGCCCGCCAGACGGTTGGCGAAGCTGATGAAGAAATTGGCGATGCCGGTGCGCTCCAAGAACGCGCCGAAGATGATGAACAGCACGATGTAGGTGTAGCACACGCTGATGGGGGTGCCGATGACGCCGGAGGTGGTGTAGAACAGCTTATAGATGATGTTCCGCAGGGCCAGGTACACGCTGGGGTTATAGCTGAGCTGGTTATAGAAGGCGTAGGCCACCAGGGCCCCGGCCACGCACAGGATGGGCAGGCCCACACAGCGGCGGCACAGCTCCACCAGCACCGCAATGCCCACGCAGCCGATGACGATATGGATGGTGTGGATGCGGGTGGCCAGGCGGATCATGGTCATGGCGTTCATGGCAAAGTAGAAGAACGCGCCGGCGCCCAGCACCATCAGCACGACGTCATACCAGGGGATAAAATTCACCCGGACATGGCCCTTTTTGGCGGGGTAGGTCAAAAAACCCATGATGATGATAAAGCCCAGGAACAGGGGCAGGCGAATCTCCGGCATGGCGGTGGAGAACAGGGTCATGCCGATGCAGTAGAGGGCGAAGAGGGCCATAATCACCTTGATGACGATGGCGGGGGTGCCCTCCCAGACGCGGGTATTGGACTCCCGGTCGTATTTACGCATCACCGCGTCCAGATCGGAAGCGTCCACCTGGGGGGCGGCGGTGTTCTTTTTCTTCAACAGGCTCATAAGGAGTCCTCCCAACGGTCAAAATGAATGGAGTGCGGAAAGGGGACCACGGCAGCGCCGCAGTCCCCCGCCGGTAAAGGATAAGGTTTAGCCCGCCACGGTCAGGCCCTTCTCGGCGAAGTACTTGGCGGCGCCGGGATGGTAGGGCACGGAGGTGATGGAGGCGCCGTAGTCCAGGCTGACCTCACCGTACTTGGCGTGGCTGGAGGTCAGGTTGGCGGCGTTGTCGAAGATGTCGGCCACCAGGGCGTACACGGCATCCTCGGACACGTCGTTGCGGGCCAGCAGCACAGCGCCCACGCCCACGGTGGTCACGTCACCGTCGGTGCCGTAGGTGTCGGCAGAGATGGTGCAGGCGGTGTAGTAGGGGGAGGAGGCCAGCAGCTTGGCAACGTGCTCGTCGTCCAGGCTCACCAGGTGGACGGCCTTGGTGGTGGCGAGGTCCGTGACGGCGTTGGTGGGGGCGCCGGCCACGATGAAGGCGGCGTCGATCTGGCCGTTCTTCAGGGCGTCAGCGCTGTCGCCGAAGGACTGGTAGGTGGGCTTGATGTCGGCCTCGGTCAGGTCGTAGGCACCCAGGATGTCGATGGCGTTGAAGTACACGCCGGAGCCGGCGGCACCGATGGACACGTTCTTGCCCTTCAGGTCAGCCACGGTCTTGATGGTCTCGTCCAGGGTGACGATCTGCACCTGCTCGGTGTAGAGGGCGGCCACGGTGGAGAAGCAGTTGACAGCGCCGGTGTCGGCAAAGAGGTTGGTGCCGTTGTAGGCGTAGGCCATCACGTCGCTCTGGCAGAAGGCCAGCTCGGCGTTGCCGTCGTCCAGCTCGAAGATGTTGGACTGGGAGCCGTTGCCCACCAGGCCCACGATGTTGACGCCGGCGTTGTTGGTGGCGTGCTGGGCGATGACGGAGCCGAAGGCATAATAGGTGCCGGACTCGCCGCCGGTGACCAGACGCAGGTTGTCGCTGACGGTGGTGGTATTGTCGCCGGGGGCGGCGTTATCGTTGGTGTCGGTATTGGTGGCGCTGCCGCCGCAGGCCACCAGGCTCAGCGCCATGACCAGCGCCAGCACGAGAGCAAGAAACTTTTTCATCCTATATTCTCCTTTTCATCAATGAATATCCGTTAGAAATGCCGGGCGTATTCCTCTCCGCCGACAACGTGGTCATCATAGCACAGACCGATTCATTTTGCAAGTACAAATTTTCAAAAATGCAAAATGTACCGTTTTAACAGGGCAAAGAACCGGGATTCTCCGTCATTTTTCGGCGGTCATCTTGCAAAATTTGAATAACTGTAAATCAAATCTTGCAAAACGGACGGTTTTTCGCAGGGTTTTTGCAGGGGTGGCGGCGGTGTTTCAGTGAACCCGGGGTGCATGGTTATGCAAAATAGAAAAAGCGCCTCCCGGCGGGGAGGCGCTTTTGGTGCAAGTCTACAAAATTGCGAAAAAGGGTTATTTCTGGGCCTTGGTGTCCACCACTTCACGGAGCAGCTTGGTGAAATCGTCCATGGACATGGCGCCCAGGTCGCCGTCGGTGCGGTGGCGGGGAGAGACGGTGCCGTTCTCCATATCCCGGTCGCCCACCACCACCATGTAGGGGATCTTCTCCATCTGGGCGTCACGGATCTTGCGGCTGATCTTCTCGTTGCGGTCGTCCACCTCGGTGCGGAAGCCCATATCGTTGAGCCTGTCGGCAAAGCGGCAGCAGTAGTCGTTGGCACGGTCGGTGACGGGCAGGAACTTCACCTGCACGGGGGCCAGCCACGTGGGGAAGGCGCCCATGGTCTCCTCGATGAGGTAGGCCATGAAGCGGTCCAGGGAGCCGAGAATGGCCCGGTGAATCACCACGGGGGTGCGCTCCACGCCGTCACGGTCCACGTAGGTGAGCTGGAACTTGGCGGGCAGGCAGAAGTCCAGCTGGCAGGTGGACAGGGTGTACTCGGCGCCCACGGCGGGCTTTACGTTCACGTCCAGCTTGGGGCCGTAGAAGGCGGCCTCGCCGATCTCCTCGGTGAACTCCAGGCCCAGGTCCACCAGCACGTCACGGAGGGCGGTCTCGGCGGTGTTCCACATCTGGTCGTCGTCGTGATACTTCTCCTTGTCGGCGGGGTCGCGGAGGGACAGGACGCAGCGGTAATCGGTGATGCCGAAGTCCTTATAGGTCTCGAAAATCAGGTCGCAGACCTTGGCCACCTCTTCTTTGATCTGCTCGGGGGTGACGAACAGGTGGGCGTCGTTCTGGCAGAAGTGGCGGCCACGCTCGATGCCCTTCAACGTGCCGGAGGCCTCATAGCGGAAGTCGTGGGCAATCTCGCCGATGCGGACGGGCAGGTTGCGGTAGGAGTGGGGCTGGTTGGCGTAGATGCGCATGTGGTGGGGGCAATTCATGGGACGGAGGACGTACATCTCATCCTCCACCTCCATGGCGGGGAACATGTTCTTCTGGTAGTGATCCCAGTGGCCGGAGGTCTTGTACAGGTCGATGGTGCCCACGCAGGGGGTCAGCACGTGCTGATAGCCCAGCTTCAGCTCCTTATCCCGGATGTAGTTCTCCAGGATGCGCCAGACGGTGTAGCCCTTGGGAAGGAACATGGGCATGCCCCGGCCCACCAGCTCGTCGGTCATAAACAGGCCCAGCTCACGGCCCAGCTTGCGGTGGTCACGCATCTTGGCCTCCTCCAGCTTCTGGAGGTACTCGTCCAGCTGCTCCTTCTTGGGGAAGGCGATGCCGTAGATGCGCTGGAGGGTCTGGCGCTTGGCGTCGCCACGCCAATAGGCGGCGTTGCAGGCCGTCAGCTTGATGGCGTTGCCCTTGATGCGGCCGGTGGAGTCGATATGGGGGCCGGCGCACAGGTCCACAAACTCGCCCTGGCGGTAGAAGCTGATGACGGCGTCCTCCGGCAGGTCGTGGATGAGCTCCACCTTGTAGGGCTCCTCCCGGCTTTCCATGTAGGCCACGGCCTCCTCACGGGGCAGCTCGAAGCGCTCCAGCTTCAGCTTCTCCTTGCAGATCTTGCGCATTTCGGCCTCGATGGCGTCCATGTGCTCCTGGGTGAAGGCGAAGGGGGAATCCAGGTCGTAGTAGAAGCCGTTTTCGATGCTGGGGCCGATGGCCAGCTTCACCTCGGGGTACAGGCGCTTGACGGCCTGGGCCAGCACGTGGGAGCAGGTGTGCCAATAGGTGCGGCGGTATTCGGGATTGTCAAAGCTATACAGGTTTTCTTCAGACATGGGGGTATCTCCTTTCAGATTGGGATGGGCATAAAAAATCCCACCCCTGATGATGTGTCAGGGGTGGGATACGAATGTATTCCACGGTTCCACCCTGCTTATGGCGGTTGACGCCATCGCTCGTGAGCCCTGTAACGGGAGCGCCCGTCCCGCTCGTCGCGGGCCGCTGGTGGAGTGGTACCAACCCGGCGCCGCCACCGCGAGGCGCTTGCAGCCAAAGGGCGCCTCTCTCTGCATGGTGGGGTCTGCCGGATCTCTTCTCCGTCATCGCATTTTCAAATCACGTCTTATTATATCGCCCATTTGCCGTTTGTCAAGGCGGAAAATGGGGATACGGGGCCAATTTTGCCCTTAAAAGGTCAAAATATCCTCTGCCGTGGCGGCGATTTGGGTGGCGCCGCGCCGGCGCAGGGTGTCGGCGGAGCGGAAGCCCCAGGCCACGGCGATGAGAGGCAGGCCGGCGTTGCGGGCGGTGGCCACGTCCACCTCGCTGTCGCCTACGTAGACGGCGGTGGCAGGGTCGGCGTCCAGGGCGGCCAGGGCGTGGCGCACCATGTCGGGGGCGGGCTTGCGGGCTCGCTCCGCCGACTCGCCCCACACGGGGACGCCGGGGAAGAACCGCTGCCCCAGCGCCGCGGCGGCGCCGTGGGGCTTATTGCTGACGATGGCCACCTTGATCCCACGGCTTTGCAGCGCCGAGAGCAATTCCGGGATGCCGGGATAGGGGGCGGTGCGGACGCAGTTATGGGCCTGGTAGTAGGCCTTATAATCGGAGAGGATTTGCGCAAAATCCGCCGTGGCCTCCCCTTCCGGCAGGCTGGCGGCCATGAGCTGGGCGGCGCCGTTGCCGGTGGCGTCGATAATCTGCTGCTGCGTCCGGGGCGGATAGCCGTAGGCCCGGAGGGTGTGGTTCACCGCGTCGCACAGGTCGCCGGCGGTGTCCAGCACGGTGCCGTCCATGTCAAATAAGTACGTCTGGTACATGGGCTTACACGTTGAAGCGGAAGTAAATCATGTCGCCGTCCTTCACCACGTAGTCCTTGCCCTCGGAGCGCAGGAGGCCCTTTTCCTTGGCGGCGGCCACGCTGCCGCAGGCAATCATCTCATCGAAGTTGATGGTCTCGGCCCGGATGAAGCCACGCTCGATGTCGCTGTGAATCTTGCCGGCGGCCTGGGGGGCCTTGGTGCCCTTGCGGATGGTCCAGGCACGGCACTCGTCCTTGCCGTAGGTCAGGAAGGAGATAAGGCCCAGCAGCTCATAGGAGCACTGGATAAGCCGGTCAAGGCCGGAGGCTTCAATGCCCATATCTGCCAGGAACATGGCACGTTCCTCGGGGTCGTCCAGCTCGGCGATATCCTGCTCCAGCTTGGCGCAGATGGGCAGCACCTGGGCGCCCTCCTGCTGTGCCAGGGTTTTGACCTGTTGGAAATAGGGGTTATCCTCATAGTGGGCGAAGCCGTCCTCATCCATGTTGGCGGCGAAGATGATGGGCTTCAGGCTCAAAAGGTCGGCGGTGGCCAGCAGGGCGGCGTCGTCCTTGTCGCATTCGAAGGTGCGGGCGGACTTGCCGCTGTCCAGATGGGCCGCCAGGGCCTTGAACAGCTCCGCCTCGTGGAGGAACTTCTTGTCGCCCTTGGCGGCCTTGGCGGCCTTGTCCACGCGGCGGTTCACCAGCTCCAGGTCGGCCATCACCAGCTCCAGGTCGATGGTCTCGATGTCCCCCAGGGGGTCCACGGGCACGTTCTGGGAGGCGTCGGCCACCACGTGCATGATATTCTCATCGTCGAAGCAGCGGACCACGTGGACGATGGCGTCGGTGCGGCGGATGTTCTCCAGGAACTTGTTGCCCAGGCCGGCGCCCTGGCTGGCGCCCTTTACCAGACCAGCGATGTCCACGAACTCGATGACGGCAGGGGTCTTTTTGTCCGGCTCATACATCTCCGCCAGCTTGTCCAGCCGCGCATCCGGCACCGCCACCACGCCCACGTTGGGCTCGATGGTGCAGAAGGGATAGTTGGCGCTCTCGGCGCCGGCAGAGGTGATGGCATTGAACAGGGTGGACTTGCCCACGTTGGGCAGGCCGACGATACCTAATTTCATAAGGAATGGCCTCCTTTTATTTTCTCTGAGCGGATATTGTACCATGATTTGGCCCGCCGCGCAAGTGGTGGAAAGGGCGCGAAAAAGAGGACTTTTTGCCGTCCCATGGGAAAAACTTGCATTTACGGAAAAAAGGGGTATAATAAGCCTTGTTGCGCCACCATAGCGACGCAGGCAAGTAAAAAATCATCCTATTGGAGGTAATACACAATGAGCAAGGATAAGAAGGCCGAGGCCGCCAAGGTGGCCCAGGAGGCCAAGGTGGCTGCCCAGGTAGCCGTGCTGGAGACCAAGGAAGAGGTGGCCAAGGCCGCCGACGCCGTGAAGACCGCCGAGGCCACGGTAAAGGCCGACGTGAAGAAGGACGTGAAGGCCGCCGGCGAGAAGGTGAAGAAGGAGGCCAAGGCCGCCGAGACCAAGGCCAAGAAGGCTGTGAAGGCCGCCGAGACCAAGGTGAAGAAGGACGCGAAGGCCGTGGAGACCAAGGCCAAGAAGGCCGCGAAGGCCGCTGAGGTCAAGGTGGCCAAGGTGAACACCTTCGTGCAGTTCGCCGGCATGGAGTGCAGCGTGGCCGACGTGGAGGCCAAGGCGCTGGAAGCCTTCAAGGCCCAGCACAATGGCGCCGCCGTCAAGTCCATGACGGTGTATGTGAAGCCCGAGGATCACGCCGCCTACTACGTGGTCAACGATGAGTTCACCGGCAAGGTGGAGCTGTAATCGCCGCGAAAAAAGCGAAAAACCCGTGAAAAAAAGATCACCCGATCCGCAGTTTTTGCGAATCGGGTGATCTTTTTGTTATGGATTGTTACCGGAGGGATCGTCGGTGAAGGGCTCCCCCAGACCCCACAGCACCGTGCGCAGCCAGAGCTGGTCGGTTTCGTAGGCGTAGACCCGGCCGTCGGAGCCGGTGTAGCGGAAGTAAGTGCCCACGTCGCTGAGGCGGTTATGGCGGGTGATGGCGGTGGGGCACATCCACAGAGAGCTGCCGTCGCCGAAGGTGACCAGCACTCCCTCCTCGTCGGGGGCGTGGCGCTTGGGCTGGCCCACCCCCGCCCGTAGGACATAGAACAGCATTACGCCCGACTGCTCCGTGGTCACCGGCCGATCCAGCCCCCGGCCCAGCGCGAAGGTGGACTGGTGATCCTGCCCGTAGGCCACGCTCTCCGCCAGATCCCGGGCAAACACCTCGTAGCGGCGGTTCAGGTGGACGGAGAGGACAATGGGCGTCAGGGCAGCCGCAAAGGCCACCGCCACCAGCAAAATGGCGGCTCCCAGCAGCCAGTCCCGGGGGATGGTTTTTTTCTCTGCCATGGCGGCGCCTCCTTTGGTGGTCGATTTTACAATAGTATAGCGCGGCGGGGAGCGGATGGCAAGGGGCGGAGCGGAGAGAGGGAAAAAAAGCCGCCGGGAACGGCGGCCTTTTGGCTGGGCAGATCAGGCGAGGAAGCCCCTCAGGATGGTGTCCTCCGCCTCCTCGGCGGTGAGGCCCAGGGTTTCCAGCTTGAGAAGCTGGTCGCCGGCGATTTTGCCGATGGCGGCCTCGTGGATGAGCTGGGCCTCGGTGGAGTTGGCGATGATGGCGGGGACGGACTCCACGCAGGCGCGGCCCATGATGATGCTGTCGCACTGGACGTGGCCGAAGCAGGCGGCGTTGCCCACCACCACGGGGCGGAAAATCTGGTGGCTGTCGTCCTGGGCCACGGAGCGGGAGATGACCCGGCCCTTGGCGTCGTCGCCGTTGAGCTGAATCTCCATGTCGCTCTCGGCAAGCTGCCTGCCGTGGGTCAGCAGGCGCTCGGTGACCACCACCTCACTGCCCGATTCGCAGACGAACTGGGTGGTGCGGTGGGTGGAGTCGATGCCCCGAATCTGGACGGTGTCCATCTGCATGGTGCTGCCCTGGCCCAGATAGACCACGGTTTTGGGGTTCATGATATTGGTGCCGGTCTGGCCGGGGTCGTTCTCGCCGTAGTGCTTTTCGGCGTAGCGGACACGGCTGTTTTTGCCGATGTAGAAGGTATGGACGCCGTCGTGGCGGCTCTCGTTGCAGCCGGAGTTGTGGATGCCGCAGCCGGCCACAATCTCCACATCGCAGTCGTCGCCCACGTAGAAATCGTTATACACCAGCTCGCTGTGGCCGGACTTGCTGATGATGACGGGGATGTGGCACGTCTCGCCCCGGGTGCCGGGGAGGATGCGGATGACGATGCCCTGGCGGCCCTCCTCCGTCTGGGGCTCGATCTTGATATGCTCCGTGGACTGGCGCACCTCGCAGCCACCGTCCTTGCGGATGTTGATGGCGCCCACGGGCTTTCCCGTCAGGTCGGCGATCTTCTCCAGAAGGTCGCGGTCGATTTCGGTAATCATAATGTGACCTCCTTTCGCTCAATGACGGGGCAGCCGCCCAGGGTGTCCGCCAGAATCATGGGGAACACCTCATCGGTGGTGCCACGGTGGGCAATCTGCCCGCCGGCTACCACGGCAATCTCGTCCGCCAGGCGGATGATGCGCTCCTGGTGGGAAATGATAATCATAGTGGACGCATGCTTGGCGTGAATCTGCTCAAAGGTCTCGGTGAGCCGGGCGAAGCTCCACAGGTCGATGCCGGCCTCGGGCTCGTCGAAAATCATCAGCTGGGCGTTGCGGGCCAGGATGGTGGCAATCTCGATGCGCTTCACCTCGCCGCCGGAGAGAGAGGCGTCCACCTCCCGGTCCAGATAGTCGTTGGCGCACAGGCCCACACGGGTCAGGTACTGGCAGCAGCGGTCCTTGCTGAGCTTCTCCTCCCCTGCCGCAAGCAGCAGCAGGTCATGGACGGTGATGCCCTTGAACCGGGGCGGCTGCTGGAAGCCGTAGCTGATGCCCCGGCGGGCACGCTGGGTAATGTCCAGGTCGGTGACGTCCTCGCCGTTCCAGATGACCCGGCCGGCGGTGGGGGTGGCCAGACCCATGATGATCTTGGCCAGGGTGGTCTTGCCGCCGCCGTTGGGGCCGGTGAACACCACCAGCTTGCCGTCGGGCACGGTAAGGCTCACGTCTTTCAAAATATCCGTCTCCCCTTCGGGGGTGGAGACGCGGTAGGAAATGTTTTGCAGCTCCAGCATGGGGCGCCGCCTCCTTTGCGGTTTTTTCGGCTAAAGTATACCACTTTTGGCCAGAAAATATCGGTTGCATTTGCAACAATTCTCGTCAAGCATAGTATTTTACCAGATAAGTTCGCCAAAAGCAACCGCGCAGGCGAAAAAATGGCGCCGCCCTCCGTATTTCGGAGAGCGGCGGCGAAATGACACGCTATTTGGCGGCCTTTTTGGCCCGCTGGCGGGCGAAATCCGCCTTTTTCTTGGGGGACATTTTGCCCTTGGCGCCGTTTTTGGGGCGGCCACGGTGGACGGTGCCCTCCGGCTTGGGGCCCCGGCCGTCCTTTTTGGGGGCCTTGGCGGCAGCCTTGACAGCGCCTTTTTCCGGGAAGTACTTCTCCCCTTTCACCGGGCGGACAAGGCACTCCGGGCCGAAGCCAATAAGGTCCGTGCGCTCCGCCTGCTCCAAGGCCTCGATGACCAGGGCCCGCTTCTCCTTGCGGCCCCACTGGAGGAGGGCCCGCTGCAACGCCTTCTGGTGAGGGTCACGGGCCACGTAGACCGGCTGCATGGTGCGGGGGTCAAGGCCGGTATAGTACATGCAGGTAGAGACCGTGCCGGGGGTGGGGTAGAAATCCTGGACCTGCTCGGGGATATGGCCGGTGCGCTTTAAGAACACCGCCAGCTCCACGGCGTCCTGCAAGGTGCAGCCGGGGTGGGAGGACATGAGGTAGGGCACCAGGTACTGCTCTTTGGCGTCCGACTCGTTCATCTTCTGGTACTGGCGCCAGAACTTCAGAAAAACGTCGAAATGGGGCTTGCCCATGTAGTCCAGCACCGAGGAGACACAGTGCTCCGGGGCCACCTTCAGCTGGCCGGAGATGTGGTATTTCACCAATTCGGAGAAAAATTCTTTATTTTTATCCTGGAGCATGTAATCATACCGCACGCCGCTGCGGACGAACACCTTTTTCACGCCGGGGAGGGCCCGCATGCGCCGCAGCAGCTCCGTGTACTCGCTGTGGTCGGCGTCCAGGTTGGGGCAGGGCTCCGGGGCCAGGCAGGAGCGGTGGGCGCACATGCCGCACTTCTTCTGCTTGGCGCAGGAGGGGTGGCGGAAGTTGGCGCTGGGGCCGCCCACATCGTGGATATAGCCCTTGAACTGGGGGTCACGGGTCAGCTCCTCCGCCTCCCGGAGGACGGACTCGATGGACCGGGAGGTGACCATACGGCCCTGGTGGAAGGCCAGGGCGCAGAAGTTGCAGCCGCCGAAGCAGCCCCGGTTGTGGGTGATGGAGAAGCGGACCTCCTCGATGGCGGGGACGGGGTCGGTGTACATGGGGTGGACCTCCCGGACGTAGGGCAGGTCGTAGAGGGCGTCCAGTGCCTCACGGCTCAGGGGGCGGGCCGGGGGATTCACCACCAGCAATCTCCCCTGGCAGGGCTGCAAAATGGCCTTGCCCCGGACGGGGTCGTGCTCGTCATACTGGATTCTGGTGGCCCGGGCGTAGGCTTCCTTATCCTGGCACACCGCCTCATAGGAGGGACATTCCACCCGGTGGAAGATACAGCCGTTGTCGTCCTGGGCCACGTAGGCCGTGCCGGGGACGTCGGTGATGGTGTTCACCGGGGTCTTTTTCGCCAGGCGGCGGGCGATCTCCCTTGTGGCGCTCTCCCCCATGCCGTACACCAGCAAATCCGCCGGGGCGTCGAACAGGATGCTGCGGCGCACCTTGTCGTCCCAGTAGTCGTAATGGGCGAAGCGGCGGAGGCTGGCCTCCAGGCCGCCGATGATGATGGGGGTGTCGGGGAAGGCCTCACGGGCCCGGTTGGCATAGACGATGGTGGCCCGGTCGGGGCGAAGGCCCATTTTGCCGCCGGGGCTGTACAAATCCGTGGTGCGGCGGCGCTTGGCCACGGTGTAGTGGGCCACCATGGAGTCCAGGTTGCCGCCGCCGATGAGCACACCGTACCGGGGCTTGCCCATGGCCCGGAAGGCTTCGCAGTCGTGCCAGTCGGGCTGGGCCAGGATAGCCACGCGGTAGCCCTCCGCCTCCAGGGTACGGGCGATGAGGGTGGTGCCGAAGCTGGGGTGGTCGATGTAGGCGTCGGCAGTGACCACCAAAAAATCATAATAATACCAGTCCCGCCGGGCCATATCCTCCCGGCTGACAGGCAAAAATTCCGTTCCTCGCATGGTGTCTCCTTTACTGGTGGGGGTGGGTCACAGCACCTGCACCGCGGACTTCATGGTGCGGATGGCGGCGTCGTAGTCACCGGTATACTGCAAATCATAATCCACGGTCATGGCGCCGTGGCCGTAGGTATCGAAGCCGGGGAGGGCGTTGTCGCCGTCGCAGCCGGGCAGCAGCAAAAAGGCGTCGGGGCAGCGGCGGCGCAGCTCCTTCACGTCCAGGGAGTAGCCCGTCTCCAACACGATGCCCGCGCCCCGGCGGGCCATCTGCTGGGCCAGGGCCAGGTAGAGGTGGCGGTCGCCGGCAATCAGCTTCTGGACGTCGTGGGACCCGGCGGCACCGGTGCGGCACAGGGCGAAAGCCGCCTTATCCGCCGGCACGGCGCAGACCTCGGCCCCCACGTAGGGGTTGACGGTGACGGCGTCGCAGCCGGTGGGCCACCAGGTATCGGGGCAGCGGGCGGCCACGTCCAGAATGACGTAAAGGCCCTGGCCCTTGGCGGCGGAAATCAGATTATACAGCACGTCCATGCCCATGGGGCCCAGACGGAGATAGCTGTCGGCGCAGACCATGACGGCGGCCAGCTTTTCCGCCGCGGCGGCGATGGCCTGGGTGCCGTGATAGCGCAGCGTCTCCGCCTCCGCCATGGCGCCGGGGCCGTACATTTCGGTGAATTGTTTCAGTATTTGGGTTGCTATTTTATCCGGCTCCGGGCGCAAGCCCAGGGCGATGGGGGTCTTTTTGACGCGGATGGCTTCCTGCAACGCTTTGATGGACATAACGGACTCCTTTGGCAAATCAAATGGTCATAATTTTACAAATAGCATTATACCGTGTTTCGGCGCATTTGGCAATGATTACACCGTGTTTTTTCGGCGTCGCGGGACAAACTGACAGCGTGGCAAGAAAAGGAGCGTGAGAGCGATGAAAGCGACAGCCTTTATCAGAGGCATGGCCATTGGCATGGTGGCCGGCGTGGCGCTGGACATGGTGGCACCTGCCATGGGCAGGCGGAAAACCACCGTGGGCAAGGCCATGCAGAAGGTGGGCAACGCCGTGGACACGGCCATTGACGACGTCAGCGACCGGCTGCGGTGAAAAAACAGCAAAATGGCTCCGCCGAAAGGCGGAGCCATTTTATAGTATTGCCATGAAAGGATTATTTCCAGCCGAAGGTGACCAGACCGTAGATATACAGGGCGATGACGATGATGGGCACCACGAACTTGAAGATGGGCTTCATCCAGGCCTGCACCTTCATACCCTTGCCGGTGTTGGCCTCCAGGACGAACTTATCCCAGCCCCAGCCGAAGTTCCAGCAGCAGAACAGGGCGAAGATGAAGGAACCGATGGGCAGCAGGTTGGTGCTGACGATGAAATCCCAGAAATCCAGCCAGGCAGTGCCGTCGGCGAAGGGCTGGAAGGTAAAGACGCTGTAACCCAGGGCGGTGGTGAGGGCCAGCAGGAAGATGCCCACGCCGCAGACGATGCTGCCCTTGGGGCGGCTCCAGCCGGTGAGTTCGCGGACACAGGCCAGAATGTTCTCAAACACGGCCAGCTCCGTGGACAGGGCGGCGAACACCATGAACAGGAAGAACAACGTGCCCCAGATGCGGCCGCCGGCCATGTTGTTGAACACGGTGGCCATGGTGTCGAACAGCAGGGCGGGGCCGGCGCCCACCTCGATATTGTAGGTCATGCAGGCGGGGAAGATAATGAAGCCGGCCATGATGGCCACCAGGGTATCCAGGGCGATGACGTTGACGGACTCGCCCATGAGGGCGCGGTCCTTGCCGATGTAGCTGCCGAAGATGGCCATGGAGCCGATGCCCACGCTGAGGGTGAAGAAGGCCTGGTTCATGGCGCCCACGATGACGGACAGATTGATTTTGCTGAAATCGGGCACCAGGTAGAAGTTGAGGCCGGCCTTGGCGCCGGGCAGGGTGGCGCTGTGGACCAGCAGGACAATCATCAGCACCAGGAGGGCGGTCATCATGTACTTGGTGACGCGCTCCAGACCGCCCTGGAGGTTAAAGCTCAGCACCAGGAAGCCCACGACCACGGCGATGGCCAGGTAGGCCACGTTGACGGTGGGGTTGGTGATCATGCCCACGAAGCCCAGGTTCGCAGTGCGGCCCAGCAGGAACATGACGAAGTAGTAAATCATCCAGCCGGTGACCACGGTGTAGAAGGCCATAAGGGCGATGTTGCCCAGCAGGGCGAAATAGCCGTGAATGTGCCACTTCTGGCCGGGCTTCTCCAGCTTCTGATACATGCCCACGGGGCTGGCCTGGGAGGCGCGGCCCATGGCAAACTCCATGGTCATAACAGGCAGACCCAGAATGATCAGGCACAGAATGTACACCAGCACGAAGCCGCCGCCGCCAAACTGGCCGGTCATCCAGGGGAACTTCCACACGTTGCCGCAGCCGATGGCGCAGCCGGCACTGAGCATGATGAAGCCCAAACGGCTGCCCAGACGTTCTCTTTGTTGACTCATAACGTTGAATATCCTCTCTTTCCTTTTGGGTAGTTATTCAAAAAGGTGGATACATTATACTACTAAGACGGCGGCGGTGACAATGCACAATTTTATAAAACTGCCGCCGCCTATGGCGCGTTCATAGCGCAAAATGCACAATTTTGTTTGCATTTTTTCTTATGGAGAAACATGTGCACCACCAGGGCATATGAAATGGCGGTTGTGCATTTTTACTCACAGGAAACTTTGAGGGGTCGAGGGGAAAGCGCCGCTTGCCCTCCGGCGGTAAATAATGCAACGGGCCGGCCATTGGAGTTCGTCTTCAAATCCCTCCAAATGCCAGCAAAATACCCCCACCTGACGGTGGGGGTATTTTGTTGGCGCAGAAGGAGGGATTTGAACCCTCGCGGCGCTTTTTACACACCCTACTCCCTTAGCAGGGGAGCCCCTTCGGCCACTTGGGTACTTCTGCACATAGCCGGTTGGTATCAAATTGGCGGAGAGAGTGGGATTCGAACCCACGGATGCTTTCACATCGCCGGTTTTCAAGACCGGTGCTTTCGACCACTCAGCCATCTCTCCGGATATAAAAGCGGCGGGGCCACTCCCTCAATCGCAGAGCATAGTGTACCATGAGGGGGCACGGTTTGTCAACAAAAAGAAAACGAAAATTACATTATTTTTTGAAATTACCTCTTGCAATTCGTTTGAAACTGTGGTATTGTAATCAAGCTGACGCGATGAGCGCGGCATAACTGCATATCCGGGTGTGGCGAAGTTTGGTATCGCGCTTGAATGGGGTTCAAGAGGCCTCGAGTTCGAATCTCGACACTCGGACCAGGAGAAAGTCCTGAAACCATGAGGGTTTCGGGACTTTTTCATTTTTCCTGGCGTGGCAAAAACCGCTCATTTTTCTACCATTTTTCTACCACTTCTCCGCAAGGCTGCAGGAGAGACGGTCGGCGATGTTCTGCTTCCTCGCTACGTCAAGGTGTCCGTAGATGTTGGCGGTCATCTTGATGTCGGAGTGGCCCAGCCATTCCTGGACATCCTTCAAGCCAAATCCGTTGTTGAGGAGCAAGCTGGCGCAGCTGTGTCGCAGCTCATGGAACCGGATGTGGGGCAAGTCGTGCTTCCGCAGCAGGGCGGAAGAAGTCGTTTTCCATCGCGGAGGAATTGGCAGTTGCCAAGGCCCTGCTCTGCGATCCTCAGACTGAAAACGGTGCCCTTGTGGGGCTGGCTGTCATGTTTCTTTCCGGTTCCCGAAATGCCGAGACCTGCGGCTATAATTTCAGGGATCTTGTAGAGATGCGGGAGCATCCCGGCAGCTATTTCCTGCGCATGTACAAAACCACCGTCAAAGAGCGCAACGATCTGAAGGTCGGGGGCAAAACGTCGAACGCATCCAGAAACATCCCTATTCCTGCAGTGCTGAGTGATTTTCTGCTTCTCAGGAAGGCATATATAGAGTCCCGGGTCTCCTTCCCTTTTCAGGCCGAAAACGGTGAAACATTTACCTGCGTAGATGACCTTCCCATTGCTTGCAGGGCGAACAAATTCTGGGACAGAAGTGACATATCGGATCTCTCTGCCGCCGGAAGAAAGCTGCTGCGCGAGGATATCAAAATGTCACAGGCAGATATGGGGGGCATCAACTATCTGATTGAGCAGGAAGTCGGGACAGAAGAGGATCTGGGAGAGCGGGAGCCTACCACCTACCTGTTTCGCCGCAACATGGCCACTCATCTGTATACGCTGGGATTTCAACTGACACAGATCCAGTATTATATGGGCCATATGCTGGAGGCTACGCCGCTGGAACGGAGAGACTTTGTGGACGAAGCGCTGCTCTATGAGATGTGGTGTCTGCTGCAGGCACATCCGCTGAACCGCAGGCAGACGGACAAGGTCGTCCTCACCGGCAGCAGAGCCACTATGGAGAACCGATACCATGTGTCCATTTCTGTGCCCTTTAGCGCTGCCGGCGACTCTTACCGTATGCGTATCGACGGGCGGGAATGGAACGATCCTGTTACACTGCATCTGGACGGAACTGCATCATGCAATGTGGTACTGCATATTGACCAATATGACAAACGCCCCGGCACGGAGATCAACGTGACTAAGGCCATCCACGCATCATATGATAGCAAACGGTAACCGTGCTGCTTGAAATGCGTTACTATTGACCGATAACATCATAAAAAGTGTCTGATTTTGTCAATCAGGCACTTTTTATGATTGGTCTTGTTTACTTCTCCGGGGTTTCCAGAAAAACTGTCCTCGAGTTCAGTTCGCCTTCATAAATCTGGTAATTCGGATTGTTCACCTTTTTCCAATTGGCCAGCATGATAACATTCTTGTTGGGAGCCGAATGAAAGATGCCATCCGATCCCTTTTTCCCTATAATCATCTCTTTGAGTTTTTCATTATACCATGCGGTGTTTCCCTGCACTATAAAGAAAAGAGGCTTGCGACCATCGCTTTGTGTCCAGTTACTATACGCATCCCGCAACACGATTTTCCCATAATCCACTTTGATCGGCGGATTCAGTTTGTTCGGCATACAGCGTTTTGCCTTGACCAGCTTCAGCCCCTCCATACCATTGCGTACAGCTGCCTCTACGGATGCGGCATCGCAGAGTGTCAGATCCTCTACTTTCAGCTTCGTTTCCTCATCGAGCACATAGTCAGACCGTTCTTGCGTGGTAAGATCATACAGCGCTCTAAGGCTCCGTATATCCCGATCCCGTTCGTCTAAATAGGTGTCAATTTCTTCCGTTTCTTCCTGCGGGCCATTTCCGATCTGTTTGTTGTCTCCCGTCATTTCTGACCCGCTTTTTTCTTTTGGCGGCGGGTCCTCATGCATCAGCATAGCATCAATGTGGATAATCGCGTTACTGTTGTTCACATAAACCCGGTGGCCCTTGGCGATATCGCAGTCCTTAGTATGCTCCGTAGAGGAAAAATAGTTGGCCTTGTTTTTACAAATGTTTAAATAGACACGGCGTCCACAGCTTACGCATCGAAAATCGTTGTACCGGTCACGATCCTCGAGGTTATTGGCCTGCACTTTCGTTAAGGTGCCCTTTTCTTTGTTATATAGAAACGCTACTTGATGCGCCATTGCGCTACCTCCTTTTTTCAAAAGCAGCAGCCGCTTTGCGCAACCGCACGCATGTTGTTCAGGAATATACTCTACGATATCCTCGAGTCGGCACTTTATCGCCTGGCAAATCTTGCCCGTGCTTCCATGGTAACCCACTCCCCTCGTACTGCGTGGTTTACGCGGGCTGTCTTGCCTGGATATATAAATCTATATCCTCCACAATATAGTTTGCGCCGGTGGTATGCAGCGCCTCGAAGCAGGAGTATAGGTATTCCCAAACTCTATACCGGCTGAACAGCGCGGCGACCTGTCTGCCCGTCAGCTTCTTTACCGCTTTATACTGCTCTGCGCAATACACCATGAAATCTCCCTGTTGGCTCATGGTCACACCTCCTCGGGTACATCAAAAACGCCGGATCTCCGCTCTTCGTCAAACATATTGTATATGGTCAGCGGGCTCAAATGCCAGAGCTTGGTGTCTTCCTGCTCCAGCAACGAATATACCCCGGATTCGTAAAATAACTTTGCAGCCGTGATTTCATCCGTATTATCGTTTTCCACGATGACCTGAAGCACCTGTGGTACCAAAATGGTCATGACAGCCTCAAATTTCTTGTCACGCATCACATTTCCTCCTCCGGCACGGTGCCGATAAACCTCAGATAAGAAAGCGCTGTCTCCGTAGAAAACACCAACTGATCATACAGCTTCTTGACTTTCAGGGCCTCCAGCGTCTGCTCCTTTGTAAGAAGACCGGCCGTATAGAGAGTGAAGGTTCTGTAGACGTCATCGTTGGCAACCGGTCCGAGAATAAAATCATAGCTTTCCCCTTTGTAATTCCCGGAACGATTCTCTGACACAAAATCCAGCCACGCTTCGCTGGCAAAGTCAAATTTTAACAGTTTTCCTTCTGCGAAGGCTTTTTCCGCGTCAAGTTCATAAATGCTGACGATCTTTTGGCCTTCCCTCCTGCGTTTGGTTACTTTATCCGCGAAGCTGATTGCCTGCGTCTTGTTCGTCGTCGTATAGAATCCGTAGCCAAAATCATCCTGCAGGTTGAATCTTCGGAGCAGCTCAAGGCGGAGCCGTATGAGCGTTCAGAGGAGCGCACAGACAGCAGGAACGGAACGCGGGAACGTGGCTTAACCACCAGGATTGGGAGGTTCATACTGAATGTTCCCCGACACAGGAATGTACCGTTCAAGACGCTGGTGTTTGACAACTACTCGCGTAGCGAAGCGGCGCTAATTACCAGCATGGCGGAGATGGTTGTCAACGGAGTATCCACCCGCAAGGTCTCCAAGGTCATGGAAACGCTCTGTGGCACGTCGTTCTCCAAGTCGGCGGTATCTGAGGTCTGCAAGGATCTGGACAAGTCGGTATCCGAGTTCCGCACCCGGCCTCTTGAAGAGGAATATCCCTTTCTCACGGTAGATGCTACATATTTCAAAGTGCGAGAGAACAGCCGGATCATCTCAAAAGCGTTCATGATTGCATACGGCACAAAAGTCCAGGTCCCGGGCAAAGCCATGCTGGGTTTTCGTCTCATACTCCCGGCCCGCAAAGCGGTATTTCCCGTTCACCACCTTGCCCACGAAGGGGAAGAGGATGGGCGCATGGCGGTTCCACACGGCGGGGTCGGCGCTCCACAGGCGCTGGCAATGGTTCTCCTTGTCCCAGACCCGGCTCAGCTCCGCCCCCTTGTCGGCGATCTCCAGGCGGATCGCCTCATTCTCCAAAATGTGCATAGAATTCTCCTCTCCCGTTTCCGTTGTGTGCCGCGGCAGGCCCGCATGGGGCGGCACGCCTCTCTCAGCGGGGCTCCTCCGCGCTTTTTTGATAGTCCGAGGGGCTCATGCCCACGATCTTCTTAAATGTGGCGCTGAAATAGGTGATGTCCCGGTAGCCCACCTGCTCCGCCACCAGATAGACCTTGCTGCGGCAGTCCCGCAGCAGGGCCATAGCCCTGCGGATCCGGGTCTGGGTGAGGAAAGCGCCGATGGTCTGGCCGGTCTCCTCCTTGAAGAGATGGCTCAGATGGCCCTCGCTGACCCCCACATGCTCCGCCACGGAGCCTACGCCGACGTCCGCATCGCCGTAGTGAGCCTCCAGGTAGCGGATGGCCTGGGCCACGTATTTGCTGCGCTTGCCGTCGGCCGGCACCGAGGCGGCGGGGACAGGCGTGGCGTCGCGCCGATAGAGCCTCTCCACCGCGCTCTCCAGCTCGCCGTCCCGGAAGGGCTTGAGCAGATAGTCCGCCGCCCCCAGCTTCAGGGCGGATTGGGCGTAGGCAAAGTCGGAATAGGCCGTGAGGAAGATCACACGGGCCGTGCTGCCCTCGGCGCGGAGGAGACGCAGCATCTCCAGCCCGTCGATGACGGGCATCCGTATGTCCGTGACGATGAGCTCCGGCTGCTTCTCCCGGATGAGGGCCAGGCCCTGCTGGCCGTTTTCCGCCTCGCCCACCACCACACAGTCCACCGAGGCCCAGTCCACCGTCAGCACGATGCCCCGGCGCACCAGCGCCTCGTCCTCCACCACAACTACCTTTTTCATGTCTCTCCTCCCTCCGGCCCGGCCGGAATGACCGCCCGCAGGTGGGTGCCCCGGGGCATATCGTCAATAAGCGTGAGGCCGTGCTCCTGGCCGTAAATGAGCCGCAGCATGGCGTCTACGTTGTAAAGCCCCAGGTGGCCCTGCTCCGGCCCGGCCCCCGGCGCCTTGGCGGCCAGAAACCGCCGCCGGCTCTCCTCCGACATGCCGCAGCCGCTGTCCATCACGTCGAGGATCAGCTCCCCTCCCTCCTGCCGGGCAGCGACGATGATCTCCCCCCGGCTGCCGTCCTCAAAGCCGTGGACCACCGCGTTTTCCACCAGCGGCTGGAGCATCAGCTTGGGGATCAGCCGATCCAGTGTCTCCGGCTCCGCCTGGGCGCGATAGGTGAACTTGCCGGGAAAGCGGATGGTCTGAATCTCGATATAGCGCTCCAGGGTCGCCAGAGCACTGCGAAGGGGCACGAAGGGCTCTGCGGAGATGCTGCGGCGCAGGATGTCCGCCAGATCAGCCGAGATGACGGATACCTCCGGGATGCTGTGTATCTTTCCCAACCATTTCAGCGTGTCCAGCGTGTTGTAGAGAAAATGGGGGTTCAGCTGGGCCTGCAGCATCTGCATCCGCGTCTCCCCCAGCTCCCGCTGCTGGCGGAGGGAATCGCTGAGGTTCTGCTTCAAGCGCTGGGTCATGCGGTTGAAGCGTCCGGAGAGCTGTGCCAGCTCGTCGCTGCCGCCCACCGGGGCCCGCACGTCCAGGTCGCCCTCCTCCACCCGCCCCATGGCGGCGTTGAGGGCCTGCACCGGCTCGGAGACCCGGCGGCTCAGGCGCATGGCAAACAGGACGCACAGCAGCGCGCTGAGCACAATGGAACCCAGGGCTACGCCGAACAGCAGCTGCTGGGGCCGCCCCACCAGAGGCCGCTTCTGCAGCAGCACCACGGTGAAGCCGCTGCGCTGCTCCTCCGCCAGCAGGAGGAGAGAGTCGTTATCCGTTGTGGCGGCGCCGGAGGCCAGCAGCGAGGCACGCAGCGCGGCGGCGGTCTCCTGCCCCTGCAGGGCGGGAGAGTAGACGATTTCGTTCCAGAAGCGATCCAGCAGCAGGTAGTCTCCCTCTTCGTCCCAGTCGTCAAGAAGGGTGGAGAGCTGCCGCGCCGTCACGTCCGCCACGGCGTAGCCCAGGATCTCCCCGCGGGAACGGATGGGGCGGGCGATCTGCACACAGGAGCGCTTCGCCGCTTCGTCGCCGTCATAAGGGGATACCCGGCGGAACACGGCGGTGTCGCTCTGCCCGGCGGCGGCCAGCAGCCCCCATCGGACACTGACGGTCTCGTCAAGGCGTCCGTCGGCGGTGGTGTACAGCAGCTGCCCGCGGGCATCGTACAGGGAGAGCCCCGCCTCCGGCGTCAGGGCGCTTGCCGCCTGATACAGCAGGGCATAGACCGCCGTGTCGCCCTGTACGCTCCCCGCCACGGCCTCCTCTATCAGGGCATCCTCTGAAATGTGAAGGAGGGTCTCCTCACATCGCCGGGCGAAATTGCCCAGCTCGCTGCGTATGGTATCCACCCGGCGCTGGCCCACGTCCAGCGCGTAGCGCTCCACTGAGGTCTGAAACACGGCCAGAATCAATCCCACGCACAACAGCATGGGGACGACGCCGGCCAAAAGAAAGCTGTCCAGCAGCCAGCGGCGGTAAGATCGTTCCCTCATGGTCATGCCCCCTCCCGCAGCGCTGCCCAAAGACGGAGAAACTCCGTTTTATGCGCAGACGCAGCCGCCACGTCATAGTCCAGGGTGTGCAGCGCCTCCACCGGGGGAAGCTCCCGGCGGTCGTCGATGTCCAGCCGCACGCTGCGGCGGGCAAAATCACTGACCACCCGCTGCTGCACGTCCGCGCTCTGCACGAACTCCAGAAAGGCGATGGCATTGTCCCTGTGGGGCGCGCCGGCAATGAGGGCCGTGCCGTCCGGCAGGTTGCTGGTGCCCTCCTCCGGATAGACGATGCCGATGTGGTAGCCTTGGGCGATGCATTTCACCGCCGTCTCCTCCAGAGTAATGCCCACGGCCATGGTGCCGGCGCTGACGGCCGAGGGCACGTCGCCGGAGCCGGGCAAAACGGTGCCATCCAGATTCTGATAAAAGCGGCGCAGCAGCTCCGTTTCCTCTCCCCCCAGGGCCGTCATCATGGTCATGACGGCGGTATAGCTGGAGCCGGAAACGGCGGGATCGGCAAAAGCGATGCTCCCCTTCCAGCGGGGCAGCAGCAGATCGGCCCAGCCGGTGAGCTCACCGGGCTGCACCAGGCGGGTATTATAGATGAGTACGATGGGCAGGGCGGAAAAGGGCGTGCACACGTCGTCCGCCTGTCGCAGACCGGGCCGGATCTGCTCCGTCTCCGAGCCCGCCCAGGGCTCAAAGCAGTCGGCATAGGAGCGCAGACTCTCCACGCCGCCGCCGAACATCACGTCATACAGGGGCGTGTCCCGCTGGTCGGAGATGCGCTCCAGCAGCTCCTCCGTGCCGCCGGCGACCACCTCCACCCAGATGCCGGTGCGCTCCTGAAACTCGGTGATGATGGGGCCGTAAACCGCCTCTTTATGGGAGGTGCATACGGTCAGCCGCTGCTCCGGCGCCGGGGCGAACTCCTTCAGGGGCAGGCTGCCCCGGCCGCCGCAGCCAGGCAGCAGCGCAAGGGCCGCCAAAAGCGCCGCCACACGGCGCATTTGCTTTCTCTTCATGCTCCCGCCTCCTCCATAAGACGCGCCAGCAGCGCCGCCACGTCGTCACAGTGCATGGGGTAGCGCGCCAGCAGCGCCGGCGCCGCGCCGGACATGATAAAGGGCCGGCCCACCGCGTCAAGCATGGGCACGTCGTTCCAGTTGTCGCCGATGGCCAGGGTCTCCGCCGTTTCGACGCCCAGCAGGCGGCACAGCCGGCGAAGGCCGGTGCCCTTGTTGGCCGGCGTGAAATCCAGCCATTCCGCCCCGGCCACCGCCACGTTCAGCCGGGCCTCCCAGCCGGGCCGCAGCGTTTCTTCTATCCGGCGGATGGCGTTGGGGCAGTAGGCGGAGATCTTGACGATCTCCTCGGCCACGTCCTCCGGCGCGGCAAAAAACGCCACCCGGTTCCCCACCTGCTGCCGGAGCACCCGGGCCAGGGCGGCGGAGGCGGCGGGGATGTAGACGGTGTTCTGTCCGGAGAGCATGGGCTCGCAGCCGGGCAGCGCCAGCATCCCATGAGCCAGCGCCATGGCGTCGGTCCGGGGGATCACGGTTTTGGACAGCACCGGTGGGGCGTCCTCCGGCCCGGGGCCGAAGAGGATGCCGCCGTTTTCGCAGAGGTAGTACAGCTCGTCCGCCACCGGGGCGAACAGACCCCGCAGGGAGTGGTACTGCCGGCCGGAGGCGGGGCAAAACAAAACGCCCCTCTTCTGCAGACGGTGAATGAGGGGGAACAGCCGGAGGGAAACGGCGGTGGCGCCGCCTGTCAGCAGTGTTCCGTCGATGTCACAGGCGATCAGCCTGGGAAGCACATTCATGGCCAATACTCCCGCACAAACAAGGATAAGGGCGCCGGAGATCCGGCGCCCTTATTGTATCACGTTGTTACGCCAAGGTCAAACTGCCCTGGGCAATGAAGCGACCGTTCTTTTTGCTGAACAGCACGATGTCATCTCCACGGAAGCCGCAGCGGACCTGCTGGCCCAGCTCATAGAGCACGCCGCCGAAGACCACGCCGGTGAGCAGATACTCGCCCACCTGGACCTTGACGGTGGTCTCCATACCGGTGGGCATGGCGGAGTAGATCTCGCCCCGGAGGGCGCCGTCGTCCCGGAGGTCCAGGAACTCGGGCCGCACGCCGATGACGAAGTCCTCCTCCGTGGCCACGATCTCGTCGCCGAAGTCCTCCAGCTCGTCCACCATGGCGATATGGTGGCGGAAGAGGATGTCCTTATTGCCCTTCTCCACATAGCCCTTCTGCTTGGCCTTCTCCGCCTCGGCCTGACGCCGGGCCTCGTCGGCCGCCTCCTGGGCGGCGTACCACTGGGCGATTTGGACGGGATCCTTGGGGCGGAACACCGCCTTTTGGCCTCCCAGGATGTCCATGGTGATGGTGCCGTCGGGGGCCTGCTTGCCCTTGCCCTCGATGAAGTTGATGGCCGGGTTGCCCACGAAGTCCGCCACGAAGGTGTTGTTGGGCCGGCCGTACACGGTGAGGGGCGCGTCGTACTGCTGCAGCAGGCCGTTGTCGATGAGGCAGATGCGGGTGGCCAGGGTCATGGCCTCCATCTGGTCATGGGTGACGTAGACGAAGGTGGAGCCGGTCTCCAGATGGAGGCGCTGGAGCTCGGAGCGCATCTCCAGACGCAGCTTGGCGTCCAGGTTGGACAGGGGCTCGTCCATGAACAGCACGCTGGGCTCCGGGGCCAGGGTGCGGGCGATGGCCACGCGCTGCTGCTGGCCGCCGGAGAGCTCCGCAGGATAGCGGTCCATGAACATGCCGATCTTGACGATGCGGGCCACCCGGCGCACGCTCAGGTCGATCTCCTCCTTGCTGAGCTTGCGGACCTCGGTGACCGGCTTGCCGTCCTTCACATAGGCGTAGTCGGCGTCGAAGGTGTAGCCGGCGGCCTTGCACTTGGCCTGTGCGGCCTCCAGCCTGGCACGCAGCTCCTTCCGCTTTGCCTCGGCGGCGGAGGCCACGTCGGAGGCGGTGTGGAGGCCGAAGTCCATCAGCTCCCTGGCGCCGAACAGGGAGATGGTGTAGCGGTCGATGAGCTTGATGCGGGCCTTGTTCTCGTCCAGCTTGCCCTTCTTGTCCACGCACTCCCGGATGGTCTTGACCACATCGTCAGGCTTTTCCAGGGCGGAGAGCAGCGCCGCCGTCTTCCTGGCCTCCATGTCGTACTTGGGCAATTCCTCCTTGATGTTGGAAAGGCCGAAGGCGATGTTCTGGTACACGGTCATGTTGGGCCAGAGGGCGTAGTTCTGGAACAGGAAGCCCACCTTCCGCTTGTTGGGCGGGATGTTGATGCCGGCCTCGCTGTCGAACACCGTTCTGTCGCCGATGGTGATGCGCCCGGAGGTGGGCGTCTCCAATCCGGCGATCATGCGCAGGGTGGTGGTCTTGCCGCAGCCGGAGGGGCCCAGCAGCGTGACAAAGGCGTTGTCCTCGATGACCAGGTTCAGGTCGTCTACGGCGTAAAACTTATCCCAGCGTTTGGTCACGTGGGTGAGTACGATTTCAGGCATGGTTTAACCTCCTATTCCCTCGTCCAGGCTGGCGCCGGTCAGCTTGTTGACGATGGTATTGAACACAAGGATGGTGATGATGAGCAGCAGATTGATGCCGCTGGAGAAGGCGTACAGGCCCATCTCGTCGAAATAGTCCAGCGTGGTGGAGAGGATGAAGCCCTGCACGCACAGCAGCATGAACAGGCTCAGCTCACGCAGGCACGTCATAAAGGGCAGCAGATAGCCGCTGATGATGGAGGATTTCTGGATGGGGATGATGATGCGCAGCATCCGCTTGCTCCAGGGGATGTCCTGGATGATGGCGGCCTCCTCGATCTCGCCGGAGAGCTGGAGCATGGAGTTCAGCGAGGAGCGGCTGGCGAAGGGGATGTACTTCACCGTGCCGGCGATGATCAGGATCCAGTAGGTATTGAACAGGTTGATCTTCTCGCTGGAGAGCAGCACGAAGAAGGCGGCGCCCACGGCGATGGACGGCATCAGGTAGGGCAGGAAGGCCACGGAGTTGACGTAGTTGGCCCACTTGCTGCGCCGCTGCTTGGCCACCGCATAGCCCACCAGCGTGCCGATGGTGCCGGCGATGAGGGCGCAGGCCACGCTGACCAGGATGGTGCCGCCGAAGGCTTTCCAGATGGTTTCGTTATACAGGATGCCCTTCTGGCCGTACATGCCGTTTTCCGTCACGTTCTCGTTGGTGATCCACCACTTGGTGGTGAGGTTCTCGGCATTGCCGGTGTAGAGGAAGGAGTAGTCGCCGGGGTTGGGCAGGAAGGTCTCAAAGGCGAAGGACACGATGGGGAAGATGCTGGTGAAGAAGGTGACGATGACCAAGATCAGCGCGATCACGTAGCGCCCGGTCTTGCCCAGGTTGATCTTGGAGATCTGGCCGGACTTGCCGGTGACGGTGGTGTAGCTCTTGCGGCTGGTGAGGCTGATCTGGTTGAGCAGCATGATGGTCACGCCGAAGATCATCATGATCACCGCCAGGATGGACGCCTCGCCCGTGCGGCTGGAGTTCATGGAGATATACTGGGTGGACAGGGTGCTCAGGCCCAGATAATGGGGCACCGGGTAGGAGCCCATGGCCGAGCCGAACACCAGCAGCACCGTGGAGAGGATGGCGGGCTTCACCATAGGCAGGGTGACCCGGAACATGATTTTCCACTTGGGGGTGTCCAGAATGGTGGCGGCCTCCTCCAGGTTGGCGTCCATATTGCGGAAGATACCGCCGATGAGGATGTAGGCGAAGGGGGCGTAGTGCAGGCCCAGCACCATCAGGCTGGGGAACAGCCCCTGGCACCACCACTTGGGCATATAGACCTGAAACAGAGAGGCGATGAGGCCGTCGGACGTGCCGGTGACCCTGGTGGACCAGAACAGGTTCTGCCACACCACGGCCAGGGTCCACTGGGGCATGATGTAGGGGAAGATGAAGATGGAGCTGATGTACTTCTTCCAGGCCAGGTTGGTGCGGGTCACCAGGAAGGCCACCAGTCCGCCGAAAAGAATGGACACCACGCAGGTGCCGACAGAGATGTACAGGGTGTTCAGCAGCGGGGACAGCAGGAACTTCCGGAAGACGATCTTATTGGTGAAGAGGTCTACGAAGTTGGCAAAGGAATAGCCGCTGGTCTGCCCGGTGAGCTTGGAATCCACCGTGCCGGGGTGGATGGCCACGGTGTCCTGCAAAATGGCGATGATGGGCGCCACGGTGGTGACGGTGAGCACGATGCCGAGCAGCAGCAGGATCACGTTATAGGGCTTTGAAAAGAATGTGCGCAGCTTGTTGAGCCAGATCTCTGTGCCGCTGGGCCGCAGAGTTTCATGCATAAGCCTTCTCTCCTTTCTGGGAGCAGGATGGCAGACGTTCCTTCATCTGCCTGTGGAAAGGCGCCCCTGGAGCACCGCTCCAAGGGCGCCTCGCTCTTGCCAGTGTGAATCGGTTTTCAGCAATGCGGCAATCAGCCGGCGTACTTATCCAGGATCTCGATCCAGCTGCCTACGGTGAAGGCCACCTTGGCGCAGTAAGCGGGATCCTCCAGGACCAGCTTGCCGTCGGTAGTCCACCAGTCATAGCCGCGGTCGTTCTTGTTGGGATAGGTGTTCACACCGTCCACATAGCCGCCGGTGGAGTGGTGATAGGTCTCCTCAACGCCCGCAGCCACCACGGGGTTGGAGGAGTAGCCGCCCATATCCTTGCCCCAGGCGGAGAAGCCGTCCACGGTGCAGGTGATGTAGGCGATGAAGGCGCAGGCCGTCCAGGGCAGGGGGGAGTTGTCGGTGACGAACATGTAGTGGCAGTAGCCGTAGCCGCCGATGCCCTCATAGCCCTCGTCGTAGGCCGCCACGTTCACGTTGTTGACGGAGACCTCGGCGCTCTCCTCCACGGAGCGGAGCTTGGAGTACACCAGCAGGCCGAATTGATCGGTGGCGGATTTCTGCACCAGGTTGTTGCAGATGGGGCCGTCGTCGGTAACGGCATTGTAGGAGCCCACCCACAGCTTGATCCAGGCCAGGGCATAGGCGCCGTTCTCATCCAGCTCCAGATCCTTGGCGTCCTGGGCCACCTCGTCGATGACGGGCTTGAAGTAAGCCTTCTGCTCGTCGCTCAGCTTGTCGAAGGACTCCTTGAGCCACTGGGCATACTGGGGAGCGGTGAGCATATACAGGAAGTTCTTGCCCACGATCTCGCTGTCGATGTCCATGAACTGGCCGTGCTGGCCCTCGCCCACGTAATCCCAGACGTTGGTGGG
This sequence comes from Oscillospiraceae bacterium, assembly GCA_902765025.1. Classification (GTDB taxonomy): domain Bacteria; phylum Bacillota; class Clostridia; order Oscillospirales; family Oscillospiraceae; genus Vescimonas. The sequence continues at coordinate 848 of CACWYC010000014.1, read as the reverse complement.
CTTGAAGGAGCCGGTGTTGTTGTACATAAAGACCTTGTTCAGGGTCTGCAGGGGCAGATAGCCGGTGTAGGTCTCGGCGTCAATGCCGTTGGCCTCGGCCCATTCCTTGGGGATGAAGGTGTCCAGCACGCCGGTCTGCACCATCTTGCTCTCGATCTGGTTGCCGTCCTGGATCAGGGTCAGGGCGAAGGTGCCCTCGCTCTTCTTGGAGTCGGAGGTCAGCTGATCGAAGATCTTGTTGTTCTTCGGCTGCTGCCACTCATACTCCATGCTGTAGCTGGAGTCGATGGTCTGGAGATACTCGATGAACTTGGGCAGGGCGGACTTGCCGCGGCTGGAGTTGCCCACGCCATAGAGGGTCTTGCCGTTGCTCTCCTCAATGGCCTTCCGGGCCAGCTCCTCCATGGTCATGCCCTGGGCCTCCTTGATGATGGCCTGGACGGGAGACAACTCAGCGGCAGGCTCATTCCCGGCGGGCTCTTCGCCGCCGGACGCAGCAGGCGCGCCGCCGCAGCCGGCCAGCAGGCTCATGCACATGGCCGCCACCAGGATCAATGCAAGAACACGTTTTTTCATTTTCCGTTTCCTCCTTATGATTTGGTGTTTATGACCGAAATGACGGGATGGGTACCGTCCTCTCTTGTTCTATTTTACCTAAGGCAGGAGGAAAACACCACAGGACAAAACTGCGATAAGTTTTGCTATTTTGTGAATATCCCACAAATTTCAAAGGGCGCGTTGCAAAATAACGCCGCAAAACAAAAGCACCAGTTAGGTCCAAAAAGGACTTGGCTGGTGCTTTCGTTTGCGTTAGAATTTGGTTGTGAAAACAAAAACCACGCAGGAAC
>CACWYC010000013.1 GCA_902765025.1 Oscillospiraceae bacterium | reverse complement strand
TACGAGTCTCTGCACTTATGCGATTGAACCGCCGTGTACCGAACGGTACGCACGGTGGTGTGAGAGGTCGGGGCTTATTCAGCCCCTCCTACTCGATTATTTGTGAAAATTAGTGTTCAAATTTTGTACATTGTGCGAGGGCAAACGCCATTGCCGCCTACCCTGTGCTGGGGTATAATGGGAAAAACGTGTAAAGGAGAGCCGCCCATGGATCGCATCAGCAAGGAAAATTACTATCTGGACATCGCCCAGACGGTGCTGGAACGGGCCACCTGCCTGCGCCGGGTCTACGGCGCCATCATCGTGAAGAACGACGAGATCATTTCCACCGGCTACAACGGCGCCCCCCGGGGCCGGAAGAACTGCGTGGACATGGGCTTTTGCACCCGGGAGGCCATGCAGGTGCCCCGGGGCGAGCGGTATGAGCTTTGCCGCAGCGTCCACGCCGAGGCCAACGCCATTATCTCCGCCTCCCGCCGTGACATGGTGGGGGCCACGCTGTACCTGGTGGGCAAGGACGCCCGCACCGGCGAGCTGCTGGGGGACGCCACCTCCTGCGCCATGTGCCGCCGCCAGGTCATCAACGCCGGCATCGCCAAGGTGGTCATCCGCCGCACCGCCACCGAGTTCCAGACGGTGGACGTGGCCGACTGGATCGGCGCCGAGGACGACGTGCCCGCCCTGCAATAAGAGAGATAAAAAGATACCCCGCCGCGAGAAGCGGCGGGGTATTTGTTGTGCAGAACTGCTCTTACTCGGTCACGAAGGGCAGCAGGGCGATCTGACGGGCGCGCTTGATGGCCTCCGTCAGCTGACGCTGATGCATCGCGCAGGTACCGGTGGTACGGCGGGGCAGGATCTTGGAGCGCTCGCTGATGAAGCGACGCAGCTTGGCAGCATCCTTATAGTCGATATACTCGCACTTATCCACGCAGAACTGGCAAACCTTCTTGCGCTTGCGGCTGACGCCGCGGGGCGCTCTGTTTTCGCGTTCCATAGCCATGGAAGTATCCTCCTTATTTTAATGTAGGCATTCGCCTCAGAACGGCAGGTCGCCGTCCTCTTCGTCGATCTCGGCAAACTGGTTGCCGCCCGCAGCGGGGGCATAGCCGCCGGATACGGGGGGCGCGTAGCTGGGGGCGTCATAGCCGCCGCCCTGGCCGTCACGCTTGCTGTCGCCGAAATAGACGTTGTCGGCAACGACTTCCACAGCAGTACGCTTGTTTCCGTCCTTGTCGGTCCAGTCACGAGTCTGCAGCCGGCCCTCCACAATGGCCATGCGGCCCTTGGTGAAGTACTTGCTGACGAACTCTGCAGTGTTGCGCCAGGCCACAATGTCGATCCAGTCGGTCTCCTTCTCGCCGCTCTGGGACTTGAAGTCCCGGTCACAGGCGATGCGGAAGGACGTGACGGATACGCCGCTTTGGGTTCTGCGCAGCTCGGGATCGCGGGCCAGACGGCCCATGATGATCACCTTATTCAGCATACTGTGCCTCCCTTACTCGCCCTTGCAGACGATCATGGAACGCATAATGCCCTCGGTAATGCCCAGGATACGATCCAGCTCCTTGGGGAACTCGGGAGCGCTGGTGAAGCTCATCAGCACGTAGTAGCCCTCGGTCTTGTAGTCGATGGCGTACGCAAGACGACGCTTGCCCCACTCGTCCACCACAACGTTGGAACCATTCTGCTCAGCCAGGGTCTGGAACTTAGCCACGGTAGCGGCAATAGCCTCCTCACCCTGTGCAGGGTCGATGATGTACACGACCTCATAGTTGGCGGAAATCTTAGCCATACTTTTGCACCTCCTTCTGGTCTGATGGCCCCCGCTCTTGGGCGGGAGCAAGGATTTTGCCCGCAGCACGCGAGCCTTATTATTTTAACAGAATTCCCCGGATTGTCAACGGCTTTTTGCAAAAAACCGCCGCAAATCCGGGGAAATTTTCGTGTTTTTACGCCTCCGGCGCCAAAATCAGCACGCAGTCCCCCTCCGGGAGGGAGAGGCCCGGCAGCGCCTCGTTCATGGCCGCCACGTCCACCGCGTGGAGCACATAGCCGCCGTCGTCGGCAAAGCCCTGCTCCGCCAGCCACAGCTCCGCCGCCGCGCACCCGGCGGGGGTGGTGAGCTTACACACCGTCACGCCGTCCTCCCGGGTCGAGACCTCCACCCGGTAGCCGATGGCCGCCGCCTTTTGGCTGGCGGTGATCAGGGCATCGTTGGTGCCGGATTCCTCCCGGAGGCTGGCCTCCAGGCTATTATCGGCGGCAAAGCCGTAGTAATCCTCGGCGCTGCCCGCCGTCTCATCCGGCATTTCCCCCGCCTCGGGGGCCGCCTCCATGGTGGCGCTGTCGGTGGTAGCAGTGGAATAGGCCTGGTTTTTGGGCGCGGCGCTGCCCATCCGCATCCGCAGGGGGAGGGTGCCCACGTATACCAGCACCAGGCAGGCCGCCGCAGCCGCCGCCACCTTCAGATAGGGGAAGGCCTGCCGCCGCAGCCGCTCCTGGGGCGTGGCCGCCACCTTGGCCATCACCCGCCGGGTAAAGTCGGAGGAGGGCGTCTCGTCGCAGACAAGGGCATCGCGCATCATTTCGTCAAACTTGTCAAAATCCTTCATTGCCGCTCCTCCTTTCCTGCTTCTTGGACGGCTTCACCGCCGAAAAGGTTCCCGCTTTCCGCCAGCAGGGCTTTTAATTGCCCCTTGGCCCGGTTGATGCGGGACTTCACCGTGCCCTCCGGCAGCGCCAACGTCTGGGCGATCTCCTGGTAGCTCATTTCCTGCAAATACCGCAGCACCAGCACCTGACGGAACTCGGGGGGCAGCGATGCCATGGCCTGCCGCACCGCCTGTTGGGTGTCCTGCCGCTCCAGCTGCTCCTGGGGCGAGGGGGCGTCGTCGGACTGCTGCAAATCCTGGATATCCGATTGATTTTCATACTTTTTCTCCCGCCGCAGGATGTCCACGGCGGCGTTGCTGGCCAGGCGGTACAGCCAGGTGGAGAACTTGGCCTCTCCCCGGAAGGAGGGCAGCCCCCGCCAGGCGGAGAGGAAGGCGTTCTGGGCCGCCTCCTCCGCGTCCTCCGGGCGCAGGCCCATCCGCAGCGCCAGCCGGTACACCGGCCCCTGGTATGCTTCCACCAGCCATCCAAAGGCCGCCTGGTCCCCCTTTTGGGCCCTGTGTAGGGCGGTTTTCTCGTCGTACTTCATTGCAAATCCCTCTGGATGCCCCGGGCAATCTCCTGCAACTGCTCCCAGCGCTCCACCTGTACAATCTGTTCCTTATAGTAATTGGCGTGGCTCACGCCCTTGAGGTACCAGCAAAACTGTTTCCGGGCCTCCAGCATGGCGATGTGCTCGCCCTTGTCCTCCACGGCCCAGGCCATCTGCCGCATGGCGGTGTCAATGCGCTCCGCCAGAGGCGGCAGAGGCGGGATGTCCTCGCCGTTCAGCGCCGCCTCCGCCTGGGTGAAAATCCAGGGATTGCCGAAGGCGCCCCGGCCGATGACCGCCATGTCCGCCCCGGTGAATTGGAGAATCCGCAGGGCGTCCTGGGCGGTGAACACGTCGCCGTTTGCCATCACCGGGATGGACACCGCCTCCTTCACTTCCCGGATGGTGGTCCAGTCCGCCTGACCGGCATACATCTGGGCCCGGGTCCGGCCGTGGATGCAGAGGGCGGCCACGCCCGCCTGCTCCAGCATTTTTGCCAGGGGCACGGCGTTGATGCTGCCCTTGTCCCAGCCCCGGCGCATTTTCACCGTCACCGGCACGGGGGATGCCTTCACCACCGCCTCGGCGATGCGGGCCGCCTTCTCCGGGTCCTTCATCAGCGCCGAGCCGTCGCCGTTTGCCACCACCTTGCCCACCGGGCAGCCCATGTTGATGTCGATGATCTCCGCCCCGCTGACCTCCGCGGCAATCTGGGCCGCCTCCGCCATGCAGGTGATGTCGCTGCCGAAAATCTGGGCCGCGGCGGGATGCTCATTGGGCGCCATTTTCAGCAGCGTCCGACTCTTTTTATCCTGATAGCACAGCGCCTTGGCGCTGACCAGCTCCGTGCAGGAGTACCCCGCGCCCATGTCGCGGCACAGCCGGCGGAACGCCAGGTCGGTGACGCCCGCCATAGGGGCCAGCGCCAGCCGGGAGGCCACCTCTACGTTGCCGATTTTCATCCGCCGCAACCCCTTTCATAAAATGTCAATTAAATATTATAGCAGAAAAAGGAAACGGTGACAATGGCCCCAAAGGGCAAAAAAGGGCAGACGGCAACGCCATCTGCCCCACGGACCCGCAAAGAACAGGCGGGCCACAGGTTTCGGAAGGAAAGATAGGGTGAAAGAAAACCATCAGGGTTTTCTTCTGCGTGAAATCCACACAGATGCAGGAGCATCTTGTATGCTCCTGCATTTGCCCCACCTTTTCCGGCAAAATGCCGAAAAAGGTGGGGCAGACGGCAACGCCGTCTGCCCCAAATGAGGGAGAAGAGAATCGTATGGCACTATGAAAATGGTTACAGCAACGTGAGCAACAGCCACACCGCGCCGCACATCGCCGCCCCCGCCAGGGCCCACACCGCTCCCGGCAGCCGGCGCCGGGGTCGGGGGAGCTGATGGCTGCGGGCGTAGCTGCGGGCGATGCGCTCCGCCTGCTCCACCGCCTGGCGGCTGGTGACGCCGCCGCCGTCGCCGTGGAGGATGAAGATGGCCTGCTCAAAGACCTGTGGGTCGGGGCTCTGCACCACGATGACCCGGTGGGAAGTACCTTTTACCATCAGCCCGCCTCCTTGTGCCGCCCTGGGGCGGAAGATGCTATGGACAGTATGCCCGCCGCCATGGGAAATTATACCCGCCGCACACGGCCCGCGCCGGATTTTTTCCGCTCCACCACCAGTACGGCGCAGTCGTCCTCCCGCCCGCCGTGGCGGTCCGCCTCTGCCAAAATCCGGGCCGTCAGCCGGTGTACCGGGCCGCCGTCCCAGCCCGCCAGCAGGTTTTGCAGCCACTCGTCCCCCTGTGCGATGACGCCGTCGGACACCATCACCGCCACGCTGCCCTCCCCCAGGGTGAGGGCGGTGATCTCCGGGTCCTCCCGTGGCTCCGCCAACGCGGCGGGCAGCCCGGCGGCGGCGATGCGCTTCACGCTGCCGCCCCGCTTCACATAGCTGGCGGCGGCGCCGTACTTATACAGGGTGGCTTGCCCGGTGGCGTCCTGCACCGCCAGCAGATCCACAGTGGTGAAGCTGCCGCTCTCCTGAAACCGCAGCCGCATGGCGCTGCCCAGGGTTTTCAGGGCGGGGAGGGGGGCGATGCCCGCCGTGAGAAACTGCCGCAGCAGCCGCACCGCCAGGGCGCTTTCGGCGTGGGCCGCCTCGCCGCTGCCCATGCCGTCGCACAGCAGCAGATACACCGTGCCGCCCACGGTGAGTATCTCCGCCTGGTCGCCGCACAGCGTCTGTCCCTCCTTGGGCCGCAGGGCCATGTCGGTGTGGCAGTTGCCGCCGGCCTCCGCGTGGGCCGGCACCGCCTCCGACAGCAGCACCTCCTCCATCCGGGCGTACTGTTCCGCCGCCAGATCCCGCACCGCGCCCATCCTCACCCGGTACTGCCGCCGCAGCAGAAAGCCGTAGGCCTCCCGGTCAATGGCTTGCAGCAGCGCCGGGAAATGGACACATTGCTCGACAAATGCCGCCGGGAAATCCTCTGCCAGCCCCCGGCCCCGCCGCAGCAGGGATGGGCAGGCGGCGCTGAAAGCGGCGCAGGTGTCCTCCCGGTGCTGCTGCCAGCACCACTGCCGCCTTTCGCACTCCCGGCACACCGTCTCCGCCGCCCGGTCAAACACCACCGAGGGGCTTTCCTCCGTCTCCGGCTGGGGGAGAAAGCTCTCGTACAGCGCCCGGAACGCCGCTCCCAGCCGTCTGTTCTGCTCCGGGGCAGGGGAGAGCCGCTGGCCGTCCTCCCGGGGGGCCACCGCCAGCATCCGCCCGGGGATGCAGAGATAGGCGATGGCGGCCACCGCCGTTTCAAACAGTGTAATGTCCCAGTTGTCGGCATCAAAGAGGGGCGGCGTCAGCCCCGCCGCCAGGAAAAACAGCCCTGCCGCCCATCGCCGGGATCGGCGCATGCCCATGGCCGCCGCCCAGCCGCCGATGCCCAGGGCCACCGCCGTCACCAGCTCCGGCCGGCCTCCGGTGAGCCCCAGCGTGGCCCCCACCGCCAGCCCTGCGGCGACGGATTCCTCCGCACACCACAGCGTGGCCAGCAGCAGCGTCAGCCATGCCCCTGCCATGCGGCCCGGGGAGAGGCCGTCCACCGTCAGCGGCGCCATAGCCACGGCGAAGCCCCACACCAGCAGCCAGGGCAGCCGCTCCCTGTCCTCCGCCAGACGGACGCACAGCGCCGCCACCGCCCCCGCCGCGAGACAGAGAGCCCAGGCCGTAAAGCCCCGGCCGATGAGGGCCGGGAAATGCACCGCCAGCGGCATCACCGCGCAGCTTGCCGGGCGAAACCAGGGCCGGCGGCACACCCGGCTGCCGCTGAAGCACACCGCCGCGCTGTATACCAGCGTGGCCGCCGCAATGTGCCGCAGCCCGGCCTGGAAGGGGAAAAACAGCCATCCGCCGATGCCCGCCCCCAGCAGCGCCGCCGCGCCGTGGATGCCGCTGCCGCCCAGGGCTACCGCCGCCAGCGCCCAGGGCGCGTATTGCCCGTCCAGCCGGGCCGCGCTCAGGCCGCAGGTGATGGCCGCCTGGGCCAGCAGCACTGCCCAGCGCCGCCAGGCCACCGTTCGTGTCAGTACCTTCAAGGCTTGTCCCCTCCTTTTCCCGGCCATTGTAGCACCGGGGGAGTGGGGGAATCTGTCGGGAAATAGAAAAGCCCGGGACGCCAATGCGTCCCGGACAAATCTAAAAAAAGAGGACCATTATTCAGCAAAATACCGCCGCGCTGCGCCGATGTCCAGCTGGATTTGCCGTTGCAGGGCGGAGAGGGAGGGGAATTTCGCCTCATCCCGTAATCTCCGGCAGAATTCCAGCCGCACCTGTTGGCCGTACAAATCCCCGGTAAAATCCAGCAAAAACGTCTCCACCGTCACCGCGCCGCCCTCGCCCACCGTGGGCCGCACGCCCACGTTGGTCACGCCGGGGAACCGCCGCCCGTCGGGCAAAAACACCTCCGTCACGTACACGCCCCGGCCCGGCGTCAGCACGTGGTCGGGCACGGTCAGGTTGATGGTGGGGATGCCGATGGTGCGGCCGATACGGAAGCCGTGGCCCACCGTCTGGCTCATGCAGTGGCGGTGGCCCAGAAAGCGCTCCGCCCGCGCCACGTCCCCCTGCTGCACCAGGGTGCGGATGTAGGTGGAGCTGACGGTGATGCCGTCCACTTCCACCTTGGGGATAATGTCGCAGCCGATACCCAATTCGGCGCAAATCGCCTGCAATTTGGTGATATCGCCCTCGTTTTTGTACCCAAAACGGTAATCGTGCCCCGCCACCAGATGTACCGCGCCGTGCTGCTTTACCAGCACGTCCGTCACGAAATCCCGCCAGGGCATGGTCATCATCTGACGGTCAAAAGAGGCCAGTATCACGTTTTCGATGCCGTAGAGCCGGCGGATGATGTCCTGCCGCTCGGCGGCGGAGTTGATGAGGGGCACCGGCACCCCGGTCACCACCTCTTTGGGCGGCCGGTCAAAGGTGAACACGGCGCTGTCCGCCCCCAGGGCCCGGGCCCGCTCCGCCGTGCGGCGCAGCAGGGCGCCGTGGCCCAGATGCACGCCGTCAAAAAAGCCCAGGGCAATCACTGTTTTCAATGGTTTCACGCTCCAAAAAAGTTCTTCACCGCGGTCATCACGCCGCCCTGTAAGCGGCTGAGGCACAGGAACTGCCCCTCCCGGTCATAGACCCGGTATTCCCCCTCCGGCAGCGGCTGCGCCACCGTAAAGGGGTTGCCGTTGCGGCACAGGGCCTCCTGCCGGGTTGTGGCCAGGGTGTAGGCCGGTCTATCCCGGAACAGGCTGTCCAGGGGCCGCAGCAGCGCCTCACCCTTTTCCTGCACGTCCGCCAGCGCCACCGCGTCGGCGAGGGTGTACCCCGCTGCCATGGTGCGCCGCAGCGCCGCTAGGCAGCCGCCGCAGCCCAGGGCGGCGCCGATGTCGTGGCACAGGGTGCGGACGTAGGTGCCCTTGCTGCACCGTATCCGCAGCACATAATCGGTGGGGGAGAGGCAATTCTCCACTTCAATGGAAAAAACGGTGATATTCCGAGCTTTGCGCTCCACTTCCACGCCGTTTCGGGCCAAATCATACAGCTTTTGCCCCTCAATCTTGATGGCGCTGTACATGGGCGGCACCTGGGCAATCTCCCCGGTGAACCGGGGCAGCAGGTTGCGGAGGTCATCCGCTGTTACCTTTACCTCGTTTTGGGCCAGCACCGTGCCGGTGACGTCCTGGGTGTCGGTGACCAGTCCCAAGCGCAGCGTGGCCACGTATTCCTTGTCGCCATTTTCTGCAAAGGCGACGCCACGGGTGGCCCGGCCCACGAACACCGGCAGCACGCCGGTGGCCATGGGGTCCAGCGTTCCGGCGTGGCCCACCTTACGGGTGTGGAGGATGCCCCGCAGCTTGGCGCACACGTCCATGGACGTCCAGCCCTGGGGCTTGTCGATGATGACGATACCGTCAGCCACGGCTTGTCACCTCCGCCACCGCCGCCAGCACCCTGGCCTTTACCTCCTCCATGGTGCCCTCCACGGTGGCCCCGGCGGCGGCCCGGTGTCCGCCGCCGCCCAGAATGGCGCAGGCGGCGCAGGCGTCCACCCGGGGGCCTGTCCGCAGGGAGATTTTGATTTTCCCCGGCTGCAGCTCCCGCAGCGTGATGCCGCAGTCGGTGCCCTCCACCTGGGCCGCCAGGGAGGACAGCTCCTCAATGTCGGCGTCGGTGGCGTGGTATTCCCGGCGCAGCGCCAGGGGAATCTGCATCACCACCACGCGGCCGTCGTCATACAGCTCCATTTCCGCCACCATCCGGCTCTCCATGGCCAGCCGCACCCGGCTCTTCACCCGGAAGAGCTGCCGGTTTACCTCCGCCACGTCCACCAGTTCCATCAGCTTCGCGGCGATGCGGTGGGAGCGGGGAGTGGTGTTGGCGTACTGGAAGCAGCCGCAGTCGGTGGCGATGCCCACGTAGAGGGGCAGGGCGATGTCCGCCGTCAGGGGTGTCAATTCCCGGATAACGGCGTATACAATCTCCGCCGCGGCGGCGCTGGTATCGTCCAGACACAGGGCCTTGGCGTAGCCGGTGTTGCTGGGGTGGTGGTCAATGCACAAGTCCACCCGCTCCGCGTAGGGCAGGGCATTTCCCGGGAAAAGGCCCACCGTGGCGATGTCCACCGCCACCACGTTGTCAGGGACAAAACCCTCCTCCGCCCAGTAGGGGGCGGCGTAGGGGGCGTAGGTGGCGGTGATTTCGCTGTTGGGCAGCAGATACGCCGCCTTGCCCACGTCCCGCAGGGCGCGGCAAAGGGCGGCGGCACTGCCGACGGTGTCGCCGTCGGGCCGCACGTGGGTGAGGAGGAGAATGTTGTCCATCTGCCGCAGCAGCGCGGCGGTCTCGGTAATCGTCAGCTTCGTCATGTCGGTTTATTCATCCTCGGGCAGCACGATGTCCGCGTTGGCGGGGTTGGCGGGCTTCACGTGGTGCAGCATATCCAGAATGTGGGCGCCGTGGGCGATGGAGTCGTCGATAAAAAATTGCAGCTCCGGGGTGTAGCGCAGGTCGATGCGGCCGCCCAGCTCATGGCGCAGCCAGCCGGCGGCGGACTTCAGGCCCCGCAGCAGGCCCTTTTCATCGTCGCATTGCAGGGCGCTGACGTAGACCCGGGCATAGCGCAGGTCGGAGGTGGTGTCCACATGGGTGATGGTCAGCATGGCGCCGCTCACCCGGGGGTCCTTCACGCTGCGCAGCAGGGAGGAGAGCTCCTTGCGAATCTCTTCGTTGATGCGTCCGATACGATTGGATGCCATAATATCGCTCCTTTCAGAAAGGAAAAATGATAACAGGGGCGGGCGTATACGCCCGCCCCTTAACGTGTGGAAAAGCAGTAAATCTGATTTGACAGGTTTTATTGGGCGATTTCCTCCATGGTGAATGCCTCCACCACGTCGCCTTCCTTGATGTCGTTGTACTTCTCCAGCGTCAGGCCGCACTCGTAGCCGGACACGACCTCCTTGGCCTGGTCCTTGAACCGCTGCAAGCTGGCCAGCACGCCCTCGTGCACCACGATGCCGTCCCGCACCAGGCGCACCTGGCAGTCCTTGCGCTGCAGCTTGCCGTCGGTGACGTAGCAGCCTGCCACGGTGCCCACGCCGGACACCTTGTAAATCTGCCGCACCTCGGCGTGGCCCAGCAGCACCTCCCGGTACTTGGGGGCCAGCATGCCCTTCATGGCGGCCTCGATTTCGTCGATGGCGTCGTAGATCACGCGGTACATCCGCATGTCCACGTTGGCACGGGCGGCGCTGTCCCGGGCGGCGCTGTCGGGCCGCACGTTGAAGCCCACGATGATGGCCTGGGAGGTAGCCGCCAGCATCACGTCGGACTCGTTGATGGCGCCCACGCCGCCGTGGATGACGCGGACGCGGACTTCCTCGTTGCTCAGCTTCTCCAGGGAGGCCTTCACCGCCTCCACGCTGCCCTGCACGTCGGCCTTGACGATCAGGTTCAGATTCTTCATCTCGCCGGCCTGGATCTGGCTGAACAGATCCTCCAGAGACACCTTGGTGACGGGGGCGTTGGCCTTGGCCTTGGCCTCCTCTTTGCGCTGCTCCACCAGCTCACGGGCCAGCTTCTCGTCGGCCACGGCGTTGAAGGTGGCGCCGGCGGAGGGAGCCTCGCTGAGGCCGGTGATCTCCACAGGCACGCTGGGGCCGGCGGAGGTGAGGCGCTGGCCCTTGTCGCCCACCATGGCGCGGACGCGGCCCACGCTGGTGCCGGCGATGATGATGTCGCCCTGCTTCAAGGTGCCGTTCTGCACCAGCAGCGTGGCCACGGGGCCACGGCCCTTGTCCAGGCGGGCCTCGATGACGGTGCCGGTGGCGGCACGGTTGGGGTTGGCCTTCAGCTCGCCCACCTCGGCGGTGAGGGTCAGCATTTCCAGCAGATGGTCCACGCCCATGCCGGTCTTGGCGGAGATGGGGCACACAATGGTGTCGCCGCCCCACTCCTCGCACACCAGGCCGTACTCGGTGAGCTGCTGCTTGATGCGCTCGGGGTTGGCCTCGGGCTTATCCATCTTGTTGATGGCGACGATGATGGGGATGTTGGCGGCCTTGGCGTGGTTGATGGACTCGATGGTCTGGGGCATGATGCCGTCCTCGGCGGCCACCACCAGAATGGCAATGTCCGTCACCATGGCGCCGCGGGCGCGCATGGAGGTAAAGGCCTCGTGGCCCGGGGTGTCCAGGAAGGTGATGGGCTTGCCGTCGATCTGCACCTGGTAGGCGCCGATGTGCTGGGTGATGCCGCCAGCCTCGCCGCTGGCCACGTGGGCGTTGCGGATGTAGTCCAGCAGACTGGTCTTGCCGTGGTCCACGTGACCCATGACCACCACCACGGGGGCCCGGGGCACCAGATCGGTCTCGGCGTCCTGGTGGTCGTCGATGAGCTTCTCCTCAATGGTGACCACCACTTCCTTCTCCACCTTGCAGCCCATCTCCTCGGCGATGATGGCGGCGGTGTCGAAGTCGATCATCTGGCTCAGCGAGGCCAGTACGCCGTTCTTCATCAGGCACTTGACCACCTCGGCGCCGGTCTTCTTCATACGGCTGGCCAGCTCGCCTACGCTGATCTCATCGGGGATCTGCACGGTGACAGGGGTCTTCTTGATGATCTCCAGCTGGAGCCGGCGCATCCGGTCGGCCTCCTCCTGGCGGCGCTTGTTGGCGCCGAAGCTGCCCTGCTGGCGCTGCTTGCTGTTGCGGAATTTCTCCTTGCCGCCCTGCTGCTCCCGGCGGCCCCGGTTGCGGCTGTCGGCCATATCCTGCAGCTTCTCGTCGTACTTGTCCAGGTTCACGTTGGCGGCCTTGCGGGTGTCCACCACCTTGGTCTTGGGCACCCGGGACTGGGGCTGCTCCGTCTTGGGCGCGTCCTTCTTCTTCTCGGGCGCGGGGGCGGCCTCCTTGCCGGCGGAGGGCGCGCTCTTCTCGCCGGACGGGGCGGGAGCGGCCTTCTCCTCCTTCTTGGCGGGGGCCTCCTTCTTCTCCTCCGGCTTGGCGCCCTCGGCAAAAATGGTCACAATGCTGGCAATCTGGTTGTGCTGGGTCAGATGCTCAAAAATCAGCGACAGCTCGTTATCCTCCAGCGCCTGCATATGGTTCTTGGGCGTATGGCCGAATTTCGTCAGAATCTCCGCGATGTCCTTGGTGGGCAGGCCGAAGTCCTTGGCCACCTCATGCACTCTGTATTTGTTCGCTAAATTAGCCAAATAAAGCCACCTCCATGTCAATGAGAACGTGCTTTCGCACGGTTGGTTCCTGTCTGTTTGCTGCCCTTGCCCTTTTTCACCGGGCGGCTGAGGGCGTAGCGGTCACGGCTCGCCTCTTTTTCAGCGGTGCGGCGCCGCTTCTCCCGGGCCTGCTGCCGCTGCTTCTCCGTCTGCCGGGGCGGGCGGGGGTTGTCGCCGGGGCCGACCTTTGCCGCCGCCGTTTTCTCCGGCGGGGCGGCTTTCGCTCCCGAGTCTGGGGCCTTCACGGCCTTCTTTTTCCCGGTGCGCACGTTTTTCTCGTGGGCCTCCTGCTCCTGTTTGCGCTGCCGGGCCCGCTGGGCCTTCACTTGCAGCGCCGCCAGGGCCGGGCCGTATCGGGCCTCGTCCATCCGGGACAGCTTTTCCGCCACGGCGCAGGCAAAGCCGATGTCGGTGACGGCACACATGGCCACGCTGGTGCGGCCCAGGGCGCGGCCTAAGTCGTCTTTCCGCTGCGGGATGGTCAGGCACAGGCACGCCCCGCTCTCGGCGAAGCTGCGCGCCCTGCGCTGGGAGGAGGGGGCGGCGTCGTCCGCCACCAGTATGACCCGGGCCTTTTTCGCCCGGGCGGCGGCGCCCACCGGCTCCTCACCGATGTCCACCTTGCCCGCCTTGAGGGCAAGGCCCAGCATGGATAATACCGCGTCCGTCATAGGCTCGCCTCCATCTGCTGCACCAGCGCTTCGTACACCGCATCGGGGATGGCGGTTTCCAGCGCCCGTTCCAGCGCCCGGGACTTCCGGGCCTTTTTCAGGCACTCGCTGTCGGGGCACACGTAGGCCCCTCGGCCGGACTTCTTGCCGGTGGCGTCCAGCAGGATGTCCCCCTCCGGCGTCTTCACCACCCGCAGCAGCGATTTTTTATCTTTCATGGTGCGGCAGCCCACACACTGCCGCTGGGGAATCTTTTTCACTTTCTGCACGGCTGCCTCACCTCCCGGTGCCGTGTGGGATCAGTCCTCGTCCCGGTAGGACGCGGGCTTGATGTCGATCTTATAGCCGGTGAGCCGGGCGGCCAGACGGGCGTTCTGGCCCTCCTTGCCGATGGCCAGGGACAGCTGATCGTCGGGCACCACCACCCGGCAGGCCTTGCCCTCGGCGGACAGGGTGACGCTTACCACCTCGGCGGGGGACAGGGCGGCGGCAATGAACTCCGCCGGGTCCTCGCTCCACTTGATGATGTCGATTTTCTCGCCCCGCAGCTCATCCACGATGGCGTTGACACGCTGGCCCCGCTGGCCCACGCAGGCGCCGATGGGGTCGATGTTCTCGTCCTCGCTCCACACCGCCATCTTGGTGCGGTTGCCCGCCTCACGGGCGATGGAGCGGATCTCCACGGTGCCGTCGTAGATCTCGGGCACCTCCAGCTCAAACAGCCGCTTCACCAGTCCCGGGTGGGTGCGGGAAATCAGCACCTGGGGGCCACGGGTGGTGCGGCGCACCTCCACCAGGTACACCTTCACCAGCTGGCCCTCGTGAAGCTCCTCGCCGCTGACCTGCTCGCTGAGGGGCAGCATGGCCTCGGTGGCCTCGTTGCCCTGACCGATGCGGAGGATCACGTTGCCGCTGCGCTGGTCGATGCGCTGCACGGTGCCGGTGAGAATCTCGTGCTGCTTGGAGCCCCACTCGTCGTAAATCATGCCGTGCTCCGCCTCCCGCAGGCCCTGGATGATGACCTGCTTGCCGTTGCCGGCGGCGATACGGCCGAATTCCACGTTGGTCACGGGCAGGTTCACAATGCTGCCCACCTCGTACTTGGCACTGATGGCCCGGGCAGCCTCCAGAGAGATCTGGGTGCCGGGGTTCTCCACCTCTTCCACCACTTCCTTCTGGACGTACATCCGCAGGTCCCGCTTCTCCTCGTCCACGTCCACGATCACGTTCTCCACGCCCTCGTGGTCACGCTTGTAGGCGGTGGTCAGGGCCTGGATGATCTTGCTCATCATGAAGTTCTGGGGGATGCCCCGCTCCTTCTCCAGCATGGCCAGCGCCGCGAAAATCTCATCACATTTCATTTCAATATCTCCTTATGGCGTTTCCGTCTTAAAATTCCACTCTCAACCGCACCATGGCCACGTCGGCCTTGGCAAACCGCTCCGGCTCGGCGCCGCCCATGTCCAGCAGCACGTCGCCGTCCTCATAGCCCGCCAGCACGCCGGCGAACTCCTTGCGCCCGTCCCGATTGCGGTAGGTCTTCACCAGCACGGGGCTGCCCATGAAGCGGGCGAAATCGCCGGGTCGCTTCAGCTGCCGCTCGCAGCCGGCGGAGGACACCTCAAACATATAGCTGCTCTCGATGGGGTCCACCTCGTCCAGCAAATCGCTGACCTTGCGGCTGACGGCCTCGCAGTCCAGAATGTCCACGCCGCCCTCCTTATCCAAGTACAGCCGCAGATACCACTGGCCCGCCTCCCGGACGTACTCCACGTCCCACAGCTGGCAGCCGTTTTCCTCGGCCACCGGCTGGGCCAGCTCCCACACGATTTCGGTGATTTTCTTCATGTCGCCCTCGTTCGTAACATTTTGATTTTGACCATGAAAAAGAGCGGACCGCAGGTCCACTCTCAGTCAACGTGTCATACTACCTTATGTACCATACCACATTTATATAGGAATTGCAACCCTTTTTTGACACGAAAAAAGGGGGAAAGACCTCTATTTTCGCAGCTTTGCCCCGGCGCAGCACAGCACGAATACCGCCAGGTTCACCAGCACCACCGTGGCGCCCACCGGCGTGTTGAGCAGATACGCCGCCGTCAGCCCGGCGGTGAAGCAGCCCACGCTGATGATCGCCGCCGCCATCACCACGCCCCGGAAGCTCTTGAGGATGCGCATGGCGGTGAGGGCGGGGAAGATGACCAGACTGGAGATCAGCATGGCGCCCATGAGCCGCATACCCACCACGATGGTCAGCGCCGTCAGCACCGACAAAAGGGTGCGGTAGAGCCCCACGTTCACCCCCGTGGCCCGGGAGAAGCTCTCGTCAAACGTGATGGCAAATAGGCGATGGTAGCACAGGATGAACAGGGCCAGCACCGCGATGCTCAGCCCCACGCTCAGCGCCACATCCCCCCGGTCCATGGCCAGGATGGAGCCGAACATGTAGCTGTCCACGTCGGTGGTCATGCCGGTGGTCAGGGAGGTGACGATGACGCCGGTGGCCAGGGCGGAGGCGGAGGTGAGAGCGATGGCGGCGTCAGCCCCCATGCGGCTTCTCTCCGCCATGCGCAGCAGCACCAGCGCCGCCACGATCACCACCGGGATGCTCACCGCCACCGGCGCCCAGCCGCAGGCCACCGCGATGGCCAGGGCCCCGAAGCTGACGTGGCTCAATCCGTCGCCGATCATGGCGTAGCGCTTCAATACCAGCGGCACCCCCAGCAGCGCCGCGCACAGCGACACCAGTATGCCCACCACAAAGGCCCGGAGGATGAAGGGATAGGTCATCATCTGCAGCAGCAATCTCATTTTGCGCCACCTCCAAACCGCTTGCCCCAGGGCGAGGCCAGATATTCCGCCGTGGTGCCGTAAAACCACTGCTTCTGCCCGGCGTACAGCACCGCCGAGCCGTATTGCAGCGCGCTTTGTATGTCGTGGGTCACCATGACGATGGCGATGCCCTCCTTCCGGTTGAGATAGGAAAGGGTGCGGTATAGATCCTGGGCGGCGGCGGGGTCAAGACCCGTCACCGGCTCGTCCAGTATCAGCAGCTCCCCGGCGGCGCACAGGGCACGGGCCAGCAGCACCCGCTGCTGCTGGCCGCCGGACAGCTCCCGGTAGCACTTGCGCTGCAATTCCAAAATGCCCAGCTTTCCCATGTGCATCAGCGCCGCGGCCTTCTCCTTGGGGGTGTAGAAAAACCGCCCCGCCCCCGCGCTTAAAAACCCGGACAGCACCACTTCCAGCGCCGTGGCGGGGAAGTCCTTCTGGGCCATGGTCTGCTGGGGCAGATACCCGATGGCCCCCCGGCGCAGGTCGCCGTGTCGGACAATTTGCCCGGCCATGGGCTTCATCAGCCCCAAAAGGCTTTTCAGCAGCGTGGATTTGCCGCTGCCGTTTTCCCCCACGATGCATAGGTAGTCGCCGCTGCGCACCTGGAAGGACAGCCCCTCCCAGATGGCCGTGCCCTCATAGCCCAGGGACACGTTGTCCACGTCCAATAACAGCTTCTTTTCTGTCTCCATCAGCGTAATCCCTCCCGCAGCGCGGCCACGTTGCGCTCCATCAGGTCAAGATAGGTGCAGCCGGCGGCGAAATCCGCCCGGCTCACCGTCTGGCCGCTTTCAAAGGTCAGCACCGCCGCCCCCGTTGTCTCGGCAATGGCGTCGGCGATCTTGTGGGAACTGAGCTCGATGGTGTACACCACCGGGATCTCCTCCTGCCCCACGTAGTCAATTAAATATTGCAGCGTGCCCAGCCGCGGCTCCGTGTCCGCCGCGCAGCCCTGAAAGGCCGCCCGGTAGTCCAGCCCGTAGGTCCGGCAGAAGTACAGCAGGGGGAACCGGTCGCCGAACACCAGTGTGCTCCGTCGCCCCTCGGCCACCACCTCCCGGAACTGGGCGTCCAGGTCCTGCAATTTTGTAATGTAATCCTCCGCCCGGGCGGTGTACCCCTCCGCGTGGGCGGGGTCGGCCCGGCACAGGGCGTCCCGGATGGTCTCGCATATCCCGCAGGCCATCACCGGCGACGTCCACACGTGCTCGTCGTACTCGATTTCCTCGTCGTCATGGTCGTCATGCTCGTCGTGGTCGTGTTCGTCGTGGTCGCCCTGATGGTCATGGGCGGAGGCGCTCTCCTGCATCCCCTCGGCCATCTCCTCCTCCAGCAGTTCCAGACCGTCCATGATGGCCACCGTCTCCCGGATGTTCTCCCCGGCGGCGTCCAGAATTTCCTCCACCCAGGCTTCGCTCTCGCCGCCGTTGTAGAGGAACACGTCGCTGCGCCACACCTTAATGACGTCCAACGGCGTGGGCTCGAAGCTGTGGGCCTCCCGACCCGCCGCCACCAGCAGCGTCACCTCCGCGTCCTCGCCGCCGATGGCCCGGGCGAAGTCGTAGTAGGGGAACAGCGTGGCCACCACTTGCAGCTTGCCGCTGTCCGTCTCCGGGGCGGCGCCGCAGCCCGCCAATGCCAGCAGCACCGCCGCCGCCAGCCCTATCGCCACTATCCGCCTCATGCCTGCTCCTCCCGGCACTGGGCGCACAGGCCGTAGAACAGGGTCTTGCGCCGGTTCACGGTGAAGCCGTGGGCCTGTGCAAGATGCTGGTACAGCTCCCCCAGGTGGTCGCAGTCGGCGTGGGCGATGGCGCCGCAGCGCTCGCATTTCAGCAGGATGCAGCCCTGGCCGTGGGCCCGGGCCTCGCAGTATTGGTAGTAGCAGCCCTCCGGCGTGAGAATTTTGTGCACCAGCCCCCGCTGCTCCAGTCGCTCCAGCTGGCGGTACACCGTGGTCATGCCCACCCGGTTGCCGTCGGCGTGAAGGGCCTCCGTCAGCTCCGAGGCGGTGGCGCAGCCCCGGCTCTGCCGCCGGATGCCCTCCAGCACCGCCTGCTGCTGCCGCGTCATATAGGTCACGAGGCGTCACCTCCGAAATCAAAAATGAAAACCGTTTTCAAATTATAGCAGGATTTTCCGCCCTGTCAACCCCGAAATCACCCCATTTTATGACGGCGCCGCCCGTCCTACGCCCCGCCGCGCCACTGTGATAAATCACAAATCCCCTTGTGATTTTTGTCCATTTCGTCAGTTGCCCGCCCTCCGGCTTTCCTGTATACTAAAGGATAATGCGGCGGCAGTTTCCACCGCACCCGGGCTGTCCCTGGGCAGAAAACGAAAAATAGCAAAATAGTTTCCTGCGGGCCCGCGCCCGCTGCGGGAAAAGGAGAGAGAATTATGAACGAGAGAAAGGGCTTCGGCACCAATTTCGGCTTCCTGATGGCGGCCGTGGGCTCCGCCGTGGGTCTGGGCAACATCTGGGGCTTCCCCTATAAGATGGGCGCCAACGGCGGCTTTGCCTTCCTGGCGGCCTACCTGGTGCTGGCGGCTGTGTGCGGCTTCGTGGTGCTGCTGGCGGAGCTGGCGCTGGGCCGCAAGACCGGGGCCGGCGCCGTCAAGGCGTATCGCCTGGTGTCCAAGAAGCTGAAATGGGTAGGCTGGCTGGGCGTGGCCTCCGCCTTCCTCATCCTCAGCTTCTACTGCGCCCTGGGGGGCTACTGCCTGAAATATCTGGTGCTGAACCTGGGCAACGTGCTCCACAGCGGGTTCGGCACCAACGGCATGAGCGGCGGCGAGGTGTTCAGCGCCTTTGTGGGCAACATGGGGGAGAGCACCCTCTACGGTATGATCTTTGTGGCCATCACCATGCTCATCGTCATGGGCGGCATCAGCGACGGCATCGAGCGGATCTGCTCCGTGGGCATGCCGGTGCTGTTCATCCTGCTGGTGATCTCCATCATCCGGGCCGTCACGCTGCCCGGCGCGGTGGACGGGCTGAAGTACATGTTCATCCCCGGCTGGGCGGTGGCCAACGGCGTCATTGAGGAGGCCCCCAGCATCTTTGATGTTATCTCCGCCGCCGGCGGGCAGATGTTCTTCTCCCTCTCCGTGGGCATGGCCATTATGATCACCTACGGCTCCTATCTGGATAAGAAGGAAAATCTGGAGAAAAACGCCCTGGTCATCGTGGTGATGGATACCCTCGTCGCCATCCTGGCGGGGTTGTGCGTCATTCCCGCCCGGTTCGCCCTGGATCCCGACGGCCCTCTGGGCGGCCCGGGGCTGCTGTTTGTCACCATGCAGAACGTGTTTGACCGCATGGGCCCCATCGGCCCCATTTTCGGTATGCTGTTCTACCTGCTGGTGATCTTCGCCGCCGTCTCCTCCTCCATCTCCCTGCTGGAGGCCGTGGTGGCGCATTTCGTGGACGATGCCCGTGACCGGGGCCTGGGCGACAAGCGGAAGAAGTACACCCTCATCATCGCCGTGCTGGTGGCGGTGCTGTGCGTGCTGGTGTGCGTGGACGGCCTGGGCGGCAACCATATCGCCCCTGCCGACTTGCTGCACCTTACCGCCAAGGGCTGGAACGACTGCTGGCTGGACTTCTTCGACATGCTGTCCGAGGGTGTGATGATGCCTCTGGGCGGCTTGCTGCTGGTGCTGATGCTGGGCTTCGAGACCGGCACCGACCTGATTCGGGACGAGTGCGAGGCCACCCCCGGCCACCGTATGCGGATTTACACCTTCTTCAAAATCTGCGTCCGGGTGCTGACCCCCATCGTCATCCTGATCGTCCTCTACGGCCAGATCCGGGCGTTCTTCGGGTAAAAATGGCATGAAGATGGCTTTGCCATCTTCATGCCAAGGGTTTGCAGCCCACTCCATGCACTCGCTTCGCTCGCACACTGCGTGGGCTGAGAAGTGAAAAAAGTGACGCTCATGTCGTCACTTTTTTCGGTTTTATGGGTTCGCGCCGTGGGCGGCGCGAAATCTGCGATGCTGAAAAAAGTAGTCCCGCTGCCTGTGCAGCGGGACTATTTATTGTAATTACCGTATCAGCGTCACCGCGCCCTTGCGGCAGCGGATTTCCACCTTGGGGGCGCTGGGGCAGAACTCGCCGTCCAGCGACCAGGGCAGGTCGTCGGCGGTGGTGAGGGTGACGCTCTCCACGTGGCGGAAGATAACGCCGTGGGCCTCGTCGTACTTCATCTCCACCATGGCGGAGATGAGGTTTTGCAGGTCCAGGGGGGTCTTGGGCATCCGCAGCAGCAGCAGCTCAAAGAGGCCGTCGTCCATCTGCACCCGGCTGGGGTCCAGCTTCACCAGGCCCCCCAGGGAGGTGGAGTTGCACACCGCGCCGAAGATGAACTCGCCGTCCAACACCTCGCCGTCGGCTTCAATGTGGGCGGCGTAGGGCCGCAGGCTGTTCAGGTCGTTGAGCCCCTCCAGCAGATAGGCGAAATGGCCCAGGGCGTTTTTCGCCTGCTGGGGCGCGTTGTAGGACGCCTTGGTAAAGGCGCCGAAGGAGGCCACATAGGAGAAATATCGGTCGTTGAGGCTGCCGATGTCCAGGTGGAAGCCCCGGCCGCTGGCGATGGCAGCCGCCGCCATGGAGGGGTTGCTGCTGAGCCGCAAACTGGCGGCAAAGTCATTGGTGCTGCCAAAGGGCAGGTAGCCGATGGGGGGCCGGTCTTCCAGGCACATCAGCCCGGAGATGGTCTCGTTCAGCGTGCCGTCGCCTCCGGCGCATACGATCAAATCATAGTCGCGCCCCGCCTCCGCCACGGCCTGCCGGGCGTCGCCCCCAGCGGTGGTCACAAATACCCGCACCAGGTAGCCCGCCTGGCTGAACCGGGCCACCGCGTCAAAAAGCGGCGCCATGGACTTGGTTTTACCGGCTTTGGGGTTCACGATAAACAGTAACTTTTTCACGGCTTTGACCCTCCTTGGCAAAAAACAGCCACCCGTATTATGCCATATCCTTCCCTCGTTTGCAATACTATCCATTCCCCACAATTCTCTTGCCAAGTGAGCGCAAAATGGGTAAAATGGTAGAAAAAAGCGGCAAAAAGGAGTCCTTACCTATGACCTCATCCATCGATTCCACACCCCTGCGGGACATCACCGAGCCCTTCACCCGCCGCCTGGGGCTGCAGCTCTCGGCCCTGTCGGAGGGCTACGCCTGCCTCACCATGCCGGCGGGGGAGACCTGCCTCAATATGTGGGGCACGCCCCACGGCGGCGCGATTTTCACCCTGTGCGACGTGGCCAGCGGCCTGGCCGCCATCGCCCTGCGCCATGAGGCGGTGGTCACCGTCAGCGCCTCGGTGGACTACCTCTCCGCCGCCGCGCCAAAAGGGGAGTTGACGGCCCACGGCCGGGTGGACCACGCCGGAGGCCATACCGTGTTCTGCACCACCGACGTGACCGACGCCGATGGCACCCCCGTGGCCCGCTACCACGGCGTCTACCACTGCACCGGCAAGGCGGTGTCGCTGTGAGGGGCTTTCTCCGCCGCCACCGGGGGCTGCATATGGCGGCGGCGTCCCTGGCGGCCTTCATCGGCCTCTTTTACCTGCTGCGCCAATGCCGGGGGGCCATGACGTTCTGGTCAGAGCGGGTGGCCCTGCCATGGGAGCAGGCCGTCAGCCGGCTGTGCGCCAAGGCGCCCTTTTCCGTGGCGGAACTGCTCATCGCCCTGGCGGTGTCGGCGGCGGTGGTGTGGGCCATGCTGCTGCTGCGGCGCCTCCTCACCGGGCCACGGCGGTGGGAGGGGCTGTACGATTATCTTCTGGGCGCTGCCTGCGCCGTGGCGGCGGTGTACGCCCTGTTCTGCCTCACCTGGGGCTGCTACTACGGCGCCCCCTCCTTTCAGGAACGCAGCGGCATCACCGCCCGGGGCGGCACGGCGGCGGAGCTGCGGCAGGTGACGGAGCGATTTGCCGCCCAGCTCGCCGCCTTGTCCGATGAAGTGCCCCGGGATGAAAGCGGCCTGATGAACGCCCGGCGGCAGCAGGTGATGGCCGCCGCCACCGCCGCCTATGAAACCCTGTATGACGACTATCCCTTCCTCTCCGCCCCCGCAGGGAGCGTTAAGGGCATCGCCAACTCGGATATCATGAGTATGTGCCAGTTCACCGGGTTTTACTTCCCCTTTACCGGGGAGGCCAATCTGAACATGGACAGCCCCGTGGCCTTCCTGGGGGCCACCGTCTGCCACGAGATGTCCCACCAGCGGGGCGTGGCCTCGGAACAGGAGTGCAACTTCCTGGGCATTTTGGGCGCCGTGGCGTCCCCCGACCCGGCCTGCCGCTATTCCGGCTGGCTGCTGGGCTACGTCCACCTATCCAACGCCCTCTACCGGGCCGACCCCGAGGGCTGGCAACAGGTGCGGGACAGCCTGCCTGAAGCCGTGCGGCTGGACATCGCCTATAATAACGCCTACTGGGCCGCCTATCGCGGCGCCGTGCAGCAGGTGTCCGACAGGGTCTACGAGGGCTTCCTCCACGCCAACGGCGTTACCGACGGCCTCCAATCCTACGGCACGGTGGTGGATATGCTGCTGGCATACTACTTATAATCAATAAAAACAGGGCTATCCGTGTGGGATAACCCTGTTTTTACCTATCTAACCTGCTATCCAAAAAACGGCGCGGCCGTTTTTAGATAGGCTTACAGCCCCGGGATGTTCAGACCGCCGGTAAAGGCGTTCATGGAGCTGCTCATGGCCTCCTCGGCCTGGCGCAGCGCCTCGTTGACAGCGCCCACTACCAGATCCTGCAGCATCTCCACGTCTTCGGGGTCTACCACCTCCGGCTTCAGCACCAGGGCGGTCAGCTCCTTTTTGCCGTTGACGGTGGCCTGTACGGCCCCGCCGCCCACGCTGGCGGTGAAGGTCTGGCTCTCCACGCTCTCCTGGGCCTTGGCCATCTCCTCCTGCATCTTCATGATGCGCTGCTGCATCATCTGCTGTTTCATCATCTGGCCCTGGCCGCCGCCAAAGCCGCCTCTTGCGCTGTATCCCTTTGCCATCGTTATTCTCCTTTAATCTTAATGTGTTCCATATCGCGCCCCTGGGCCATCAGCTCCCGCAGGGGGTCGTTTTCCGCCGCCGGGGCCTCCCAGGGGGGCGTCTGGGCCGGGGCGGGAGGTGCCGCTTTCACCGCCTTCTCCGCCACGGGTACCGCCTTGGCCATGGGCTTTGCTGCCGCCCGTTTCGGGGCCGCCGGGGCGCTGCCCACCTGCAGCGCCACCCGGATGGGGTGGCCGGTGGCCTGCTCCGTCACCTGCTTGAGCACGTCCAGCACGGTGGCGTTGTCCAGGGAGGTTTTCACGAAATCGTTGTTGCACAGCACCGTCAGCACCCCATCGGACACCACGCCGCTGGCCATGTTCAAAAACACCCGGAAGTTCACCGGCAGCCGGCCCTTGTACTGGTCCAGCAGCCGGCCCCAGATGGCCGTATCGCCCTGGGCGGCGGCGGGGGAAGCAGCCGCTTCCTGCCGGGGCCGTTCCGCTGCCTTGCGGGGGGGAGGCGCAGGGCGCACCGGCTCCTCCGGCACGTCGTACACCCGCTCGCCCGGCTCCTCCGGCATGGGGGGCGCCTCCGGCAGAGGCGGCTCCTCCTCTGCGACCTGCCGGGGGGCGGGGGAGGGGACAGGCTCCGCCGGGGCTGGCGTTACCGCCGTGGCGGACTGGGGGGCTGCCGGGGCGGACTGCACCCCGGGGGCGAAGGCCACGCCTTTTTTCACCGTGTCCTCCAGCCGTGTGAGCCGGCTCTCCAGGGCGGCGTAGTCGCCGCTGAGGCTCTCGTCGCACATCCGCAGCAGACACAGCTCCCCGTCCGTCCGGGGGCGGATGCTGTCGGGCAGCGAAGCGCAGCACTGCTGGGCTGCCGTGGTCAGATAAATCAAACGGGACAGGGGGATATCCTTCCCCATGGCCGTCAGGGTCTTGCGGTCGTACATGCCGCTGAGAAGGGCGCTGCCCCCCTCGGGGGCGGCCTTGGCGATGGTCATCTCACGGCCCAGGTCGGCCAGCTCGCTGAGCAGCGCCGCCACGTCCTTGCCGCCCCGGTATAATTCGTCAAACAGGGCCAGGGCGTCGCCGCTGTCCCGGCGGAGGATACAGCCCATCAGCTTCTGGGTCTGCACGCTGCCCGCCAGGCCCAGCACGTCCAGCACGGCGCCGCTGTCGATGGTGCCGGGTGCCACCCGGCACTGATCCAGCAGGGAAAGGGCGTCCCGGAGGGCGCCGTTGGCCATGCGGCTTAAAATCTCCGCGCCGTCGGCGGTGAGGTCGATGGATTCCGCCTTGGCGATGGAGAGCAGTTGCTTTTCCATATCCCGGGGCAAAATTCGCTTGAAGCTGAACCGCTGGCACCGGGAGAGAATGGTGGCGGGCACCTTGTGGAGCTCGGTGGTGGCCAGGATGAACAGAAGATGCTCCGGCGGCTCCTCCAGAATCTTCAGCAGCGCGTTGAAGGCGGCGGTGGACAGCATGTGTACCTCGTCGATGATGTACACCCGCTTGCGCAGCACCGAGGGGGTGTATACCGCCTCCTCCCGCAGCGCACGCACCTGGTCCACGCCGTTGTTGGACGCGGCGTCCAGCTCGGTCACGTCCAGCGCCCGGCCGCTGTCGATGCTGCGGCAGGCCTCGCAGGCGCAGCAGGGCGCCCCGTCCTGAGGCGTCAGGCAGTTCACCGCCTTGGCCAGAATACGGGCGCAGGTGGTCTTGCCGGTGCCCCGGCTGCCGGTGAACAGGTAGGCGTGGGCCGTCTTGCCCTCGGCCACCTGCCGCTGCAGCGTGGCGGTGATATGCTCCTGGCCCACCACCTCCGAAAAGGTCTTGGGCCGCCACTTGCGGTATAGCGCCTGGTACATGGCTCACACCTCCTTTGATCGTCAAAAACAAGTCCTCCCCGGTGGGCCACGGAGCCGGCGCCCTCGCGGCACATGGATCTTCCCTCTTAATGCTGCTCGGTTCCCCGCCTGACATGATTCGTGGGCATCCATTGCGCGAGACCGGCTCCGCAGCGCACCGCGGAGGACTCATTGTGTCTATTCTACACCAATTTTCCCCGCTTGGCAACCATAACTTTCGCATGACGCCTCTTGCATTTTTCGGAAATTTGCATACAATATAGTTTGAAATGTTATGGGCCTATGGCCCCGAAATGAAGAAAGGTGATACTATGACAAAAATCGACATCGTGTCCGGCTTCCTGGGCGCGGGCAAAACCACACTGATCAAAAAGCTGCTGGCCGAGGCCTATCAGGGCGAAAAGCTGGTGCTGATTGAAAACGAGTTCGGCGAGATCTCCATCGACGGCGGCTTCCTGAAGGAGACCGGCGTGCAGATCAGCGAGATGTCCTCCGGCTGCATCTGCTGCTCCCTGGTGGGCGACTTCCACCAGGCCCTCATCGAGGTGAAGAACCAGTTCCACCCCGACCGCATCCTCATCGAGCCCTCCGGCGTGGGCAAGCTCAGCGACGTAATCGTGGCCGTGGAGGACACCGTGAAGGACGAGCCCGACATGAAGCTGAACAGCTTCATCACCGTGGCCGACGCGTCCAAGGTGAAGGTCTACATGAAGAACTTCGGCGAGTTTTACAACAACCAGATTGAGTCCGCCGGCACCATCATCCTCAGCCGTACCCAGAAGCTGAGCCAGGAGAAGCTGGAGGCCGCCGTGGCCCTGCTGCGGGAGAAGAACGCCGACGCCGCCATCCTCACCACCCCCTGGGATCAGCTCTCCGGCGCCACCATCCTCTCCGCCGTGGAGAAGGTGTCCCTGGCCGACGAGATGCTGGAGCGGATGCGTGCCGAGCATGAGGCCGAGGAGGCCGAGCACGAGCATGAGCATCATCATCACGACCACGATGATGACCATGACGAGCATGAGCACCACCATCATCATCACGATGACGAGGACGAGCACGAGCATCATCACCACCATCACGACCACGATGATGACCATGATGAGCATGAACATCATCACCATCACGATGACGACGACCACGACGAGCACGAGCATCACCATCATCACCACGACGGCGAGGAGTGCGACGATCCCGACTGCGCCTGCCACCATCACCATCATCACCACGCCGACGAGGTGTTCACCTCCTGGGGCGTGGAGACGGTGAAGCAGTACACCCAGTCCGACATCGACCGCATCCTCTTCCAGCTGGACAGCGGCGCCTACGGTCAGATTCTCCGTGCCAAGGGCATCGTGCCCGCCGCCGACGGCCGCTGGATTCACTTCGACTATGTGCCCGAGGAGCACGAGGCCCGCTTCGGCGCCGCCGATTATACCGGCCGCCTGTGCGTCATCGGCGCCAATCTCAACGAGGGCGCGCTCAAAGAGCTGTTCGCCCTGTAAGGAGCATCTATGGATATCCCTGTTTACCTGATTGCCGGATTTCTGGACGCCGGCAAGACCAATTTTATCAACGGCATCCTGCGGGACGGCTTTGCCCGGGAGGACCGCACGCTGCTGATCCGCTGCGAGGAGGGCGAGGAGGAGTATGACCGCGCCGCCCTCACCAACGTGTTCACCTACAACGTGGAGGACCAGGAGGAGCTGACCACCGACCTGCTGAAAAAGCTGGAGAAGCAGTACCGCCCCCGTCAGGTCATCATCGAGTATAACGGCATGTGGCTGATGGAGCCGCTGTACCGCAACGTGCTGCCCGCCAACTGGATCCTCTACCAGATCATGGCCCTGGTGGACGCCACCACCTTCGATATGTACGTGAAAAACATGGGCCAGCTGATGATGGAGAAGGTCACCAACGCGGATTTGCTGATTTTCAACCGCTGCAATGAGGAATTGCGGGCCAGCCTCCGCTCCCGCAACCTCCGCATGGCCAACCGCCGGGCGGACATCTACCTGGAAAATACCGACGGCACCAGCGAGGAGTACGTCACCCCCGACATGGCCCCCTTCGACCTGAGCAGCGGCAAGCTGGACCTGGCGGACGACGACTACGGCGTGTGGTATGTGGACGTGATGGACAACCCCGACCGCTACCAGGGCGTGGAGGTCCATTTCAAGGCCGTCATGTGCCATTCCAAGAAGTTCAAGGGCGTCCATTGCCCCGGCCGCTTCGCCATGGTCTGCTGCGAGA
Source organism: Oscillospiraceae bacterium (assembly GCA_902765025.1). Taxonomy (GTDB): domain Bacteria; phylum Bacillota; class Clostridia; order Oscillospirales; family Oscillospiraceae; genus Vescimonas. The sequence continues at coordinate 15,400 of CACWYC010000013.1, read as the reverse complement.
ACGACATGCAGTTCCTGGCCATCGTCTGCAAGGGCGAGGGCTTGGAGAAGTTCAAAGACCGCCAGTGGGTGGACATCACCGCCACCGTGAAAAAGGAGCAGAGCACCGCCTACCAGGGCGAGGGCCCCGTGCTGTACGTCAGCCATATCGCCCCCGCCGAAAAGCCCAAAAACGAAGTGGTGGGCTTCTGATTTCGTACTAAAAAAGCCATCCGGCAGCCGCAAGACTGCCGGATGGCTTTTTTATTTATTTAGATATAGCCTTCCCCTTGGGGGGAAGGTACCCCCAGTGCGCACACTGGGGGGAATGAGGGGGCGATTTTGCGGGAAGTTTCCGGTAGACGTCCACTCATCCGTCACGGCCCGTTGGGCCGCGCCACCTTCCCCCCAAGGGGAAGGCGTATTCATTATCATTCCCCCGGCAGCTCCCGCCATGCCTCGTGGCATACGGCGTTGGTGGCCCACACGCTGCCCGGCTCACGGGGGTCGGCGGCGGTGCCGTCCAGCCGGGTCAATATCCCGCCCGCCTCGGCGAGGATCAGGCTGCCGGCGGCATAGTCCCAGGGGGAGAGGCGGCACTCAAAGAACACGTCCGCCCGGCCCGCCGCCACCTGGCACACGTCCAGCGCCGCCGCGCCGAACCGGCGGAAGTCCATGGTGCGGTCGTAGAGATGCCGCATGATGGCAAAGCTGCGGTCGGTGTAGCGGCGGTCGTAGATGGTGGAGCCGCACAGGGTGATGGCCTTGTCCAGGCCGTGGTCGGTGACGTGGATGGGCCGCCCGTTCAGCGTGGCGCCCCGGCCCTTCTCGGCGGCGAACAGCTCGTCGGCATAGGGGTTGTACACCATGCCATAGCGCACCTCCCCCCGGTAGGCCAACGCCACGGAGATGTTGCTGTAATTCAGGTGCCGCACGAAGTTGGTGGTGCCGTCGATGGGGTCCACGATGAAGAGCCAGTCTTTCGTCAATGCGTCGTGCTCTCCCTCCTCGCCCAGGAAGTCTGCCTGGGGCATCAGCGCCAGCAGCTTCTGCCGCAGATGGGCCTGCACCGCCTCGTCGTACGCCGTCACCAGGTTGGCGGCGTTGTGCTCCTTGGAGCGGGTCACGTTTTCCACGTCGTGGGCGGAGAGGACGATGCTCCCCGCCTCCCGGACGATGTCCATGATTTCTTGCAGCATGGTGTCATTCCCTCTTTCCGTTCAGCGGTAAGGTGAGTATAAACCGGGTGGCATCGTCGTCGCTCTCGCAGCGAATCTGTCCCCGGTGGGCCTGGGCGATGGCCTGGGCGATGGAAAGCCCCAGCCCGAAGCCCTCCGCCCCGGTGCGGGACTCATCCGCCCGGTAAAAGCGGTCAAAGAGATGGGCCAATTTCTCCGGCGGAATGGCCTCGCCCTGGTTTTCCACCGTCAAAACGGCTTTATTGCCCGCCTTTTCCAGCGTAAGGCCGATGGGTGTGCCGGGGGCGGCGTATTTGATGGCGTTGTCCAGAAGCACCCCCACCGCCTGGGTCAATTTCTCCCGGTCGCCGGTGAGGGCCACGCCCTCGGCGATGGCGTCGTTCAGCTGGTGCCCCGCCTCAAAGGCAACCGGCTGGAAGCGCATCGCCGCCTCCTCCGCCGCCTCGGTGAGGTTCACCGTCTCCTTTTTCGCCGTAGGCAGATATTCCAGCCGTGAAAGGGTCAGCATGCTGTCCACCAGCGCTTTCATTCTGCCCCCCTCGGCTGCGATGTTGTCCACGTACCCCTCCGGGTCGTTTCCCTTGGCCTTTAACAGCTCCGCCGAGGACAGAATCACCGTCAGCGGCGTTTTCAGCTCGTGGCTGGCGTCGGATAAAAACCGCTTCTGGCTCTCCCACGCCCGGGCCACGGGCCGGGTGATGACGCCGCTGAGCAGGTAGCTGCACACGAACAGCGCGACCAGCGCCGCCAGGCCTCCCAGCAGCAGGTTGACCGCCATGGAGCGCATGGTCTCCGTCTCCAGGCTGCTGTCGGCAAAGGCAATCAGCGTCCCCGGCTCGCCGGTGCGCTTCTGGTAGCGCAGGCTGTATTCCGCCAGTACGCCGCCGTCCTCGCTTTTGGCCAGGGCGGCGTTGATGATTGCCAGCAGCTCCTCCTCGTCGTCCAGATCGAAGTAGTCGCTGCCGTTTACCACCACCGTGCCGTCGCTGCGCACGTCCGCCACGAAATAGGGGGCGTTGCCGCCCTGGCTGCCGGGCCGCTGTGGGCCGAAATGGCCGCCGCCCTCCAACGCCTGGGTCAGGGTGTGGACGGCGCCCTCCGCCACGGCCCGGCGGGAGGAGAAATACACCCCCGTCAGCACCACCGACAGCACCACGGTGATCAGCGCCATGAACATGGCCACCACCTTCCACCGCAGCGCCCGGATCATGCTTCCGCCTCCAGGCAGTAGCCTACCATCCGCAGGGTTTTGATCCGTACCGTGGAGTGGATGTGGCCCAGCTTCCGCCGCAGGAAGGAGATGTAGGCCTCCACGTTGTTGTCCTCGGCGTCGGAGTCGTAGCCCCATACTTTTAATATAATCTGCTCTTTCGGCACGATCTGCTTGCCGTTGCGCATCAACAGTTCCATCAAATCATATTCCCGGCGGCTGAGCCGCACGCCCTTTTCGCCGCAGCTTAATTGGAACGTGGCGCTCTCCAGCTTCAAATCCCCGAAGGTGACGGTCCCGTCGGTACGGGTGTCCCCCTCCTTGCGCCGCAGCAGGGACCGCACGCAGGCCAGCAGCTCGCTGCTCTCATAGGGCTTGGTGAGATAGTAGTCCGCCCCGCAGTCCAGCCCCTGCACCCGGTCCTCCAGCTCGCCTCTCGCCGTCAGCATCAGCACCGGCGTGGCGTCGCCGCCCCGGCGCAGCTCCCGCAGCAGCGTAAAGCCGTCCATCCCCGGCATCATGGCGTCCAGCAAAATCAAATCGTAGATGCCCGACCGGGCGTTGTCCAGCCCGGTGAGGCCGTCGTGGCACATGTCCACCTCGTAGCCCTGGCGGTACAGCAAGTCCCGCAGGGTAGACGCCAGACGCTTCTCGTCCTCCACAATCAAAAGCCGCATAATGGCCTCCTTACGCCGCCGGAATGGCGTCCAGCAGCGGCTGAATCAAATCATTGTCCATGGCGTAGATGGACGTGTCCTCCCCGGCGGTGACGTAGTGGCCCTCGCCGTCCAGCGTGGGGCTGCCCACCGTCACCGTGTAGTCCACCGTGGTGTTCACCGTGTTTTTATACCGCACCAGCAGCGTCAGCTCCGGGTTTTCCAGGCCGCAGATGGCGGCGGCGCCCTCCGAGGGGCGGTAGTCCACGCACCCAGCCAGCGCCCACCGGCCCATCACGTCCATCACGGCGCTTAAATCGGCGGCGCCGGTCTGGCTGCCGGTGTTCCACTGCTGGCCGTCCCAGATGTAATGCACCCGGTTGCCCTCGCCCCAGATGAGGGTGACGGACATCACGTTCTCCGCCGTCACCGTGGGCAGGGCGGGCAGCACCGCCATGTCATAGATGTTCACGCCCAGGGCAGTCACCAGCGCCTCCGGCACCAGGAACACCTCCTCGCCCGCCAGGGCGTAGCGGTTGTCCCCCTCGCCCTTCACGCCGAAGTAAATGGTCTTGGCCTCGCCGCCGTATTCCAGCGTCAGGGAGTGGGTGTCCTTGTCCAGACCATAGGCGGACAGCTCCTGGCTCACCTCCACAGGGGCCAGCTCCGCCAGGGCGGCCAGCTGCTCCACAATGGCCCCGGCCTTTTCCTGGTCCAGGGGGAAGGTGGGGTCGTCGGCCCACTGCCACTGGCCCTCTTGCAGCCGCAGCCGCAGGGCGTTGGTGCCGTTTTGGTAGGTCAGCGCCGTCAGCTCCTGTGACAGCACCGGCGCGGCGGTCTCCGCGGTTTCCTCGGTCTCTTTGCCGCAGCCCGCCGCCGTCACCAGCAGCAGACACAGCAGCAGTATCATCCATCGTTTCATGGGGAAATCTCCTTTTTCCATAGGTTGCCATAATAAATCAATTTATTATAGCAAAAAAGCCGCCGAAAGGGAAGAAAAACTTGCGTCCGCCCCCGCCTCGGTGGTATGATGGCGCCGAAAGGGGCGTGACGTATCGTGAAACCGACGCTGCTGCTGTGTAATATTCCGGCGGAGAAAATGGGCGTGCTGCGCCTGCTGTCGGTGCGCCTGGGGCTGAAATTGACCGCCGTGCCCCCGGAGCGCCAGGGCCTGACGGTGGAGGCGCTGGTCAATGGCGACACGGCGGAGGGAGCGGTGGACGCCCCCTTTACGGAAGAGCTGCTGGTGCTGTGCGGCGTGGGGGCCGGGGCCATGAATCTGCTGCTTGCCGAGCTGCGCCGCCGCCATGTGGCCATCGCCCTGAAAGCGGTGATGACCCCCACCAACGCCGCTTGGACGATGCAGCAGCTCCACGCCGAGCTGTGCCGCGAGCGGGAGGCCATGGAAAAGGGCGAAAGCGCCCACAAGCAAAGCGAAACCGCGGCGGAATGATGCGCCCGGGGCGTGCCGGCTGGTAGGGGCGCTTCATGAAGCGTCCCTACGGAGGAATCCCCGCCCTGTTCGTAGGGCGGGACCTATGTGTCCCGCCGTGCGCGGTAACAGCCACTGACAGCGCAGGGTGGACGGCAAATGGCAACGACCCCCACCGTAGGGGCCGACGCCCCCCGCGGCCCGGACGCACCGCACGATAATAAAAGGATTGGGAACTCCCGGCTTGGCCCGGTAGTTCCCAATCTTTTTATAAAACCAATAGCCGCGTTGGCAACTTCACAGCGCAGCCATTTTCAGCCGGTTTTACAGCGCCGCCGCGCCGATGATGCCCGCCTCGTTGCCCAGGGCCGCCGCGGCAATCACCGGGATGGCGCCCTGGCGCTGGCCGAAGCAGTGGTCGGCCACGTATTCCCGCATGGGAGCTAGAATCCGCTCCCCCTGGCGGCACACGCCGCCGCCCAGGAGAATCACCTCCGGGGCCAGGGCGTTCACCAGGTCGGTGAGCCCCGCCGCCACGTATTCGCACCAGCGGTCCACCACGGCCTTGGCCGTCTCGTCCCCTGCGTCAATGCACCGGAAGATGGACACGCCGTCCAGCTTTTCCTGTCGTGCCAGCAGGGAGTCGGGGTGCTCCTCCGCCGCCCGGGTGGCCTGGCGGATGAGAGCCGTCATGGAGGCGTAGGCCTCCCAGCAGCCGTTGCGGCCGCAGGAGCAGGGCTCGCCGTCCATCACCAGCACGGTGTGGCCCAGCTCCGCCCCGGCGGAGCGCATCCCGGCGTAGATTTTGCCGTCGATGATGATGCCGCCGCCCACGCCGGTACCCAGCGTGATCAATACCACGTTCTTCCGCCCCTTGGCGGCGCCTGCCACCACCTCCGCCAGGGCGGCGCAGTTGGCGTCGTTGCTCAGGCGCACCGGGATGCCGAACCGCTCGTGGAGCGTTTCGCACACCGGCACCTCAAACCACCCCAGGTTGTAGGCCCGGGCCACCACGCCCCGCTCCGAGTCACAGGTGCCGGGGGAGCCGATGCCGATGGAGGCGCACTCCGCCGCCGTCAGCCCCGCTTGTTGCAGGGCCATGTCCACGGCGTTGCCCAAATCCGCCACCATCTCCTGCCAGGGCCGGAAAGCCCCGGTGGGCAGGCTGGTCTGGGAGATCAGCTGATAGTTGTCGTCAATGATGCCGGCGGCGATGTTGGTGCCGCCCAGGTCGATACCGATACGATACATTTTCCGTCCTCCTTATCCAAGGCGCATGGCCGTCACCACGGCGCAGCCGTGGTTTTTTACGTGATTGAGCGCCACGTCCGAGGGCAGGGCAAAGGCGCTGAGGGAGAGCAGCGGCCCCTTGCCCGTCAGCTTGAACAGGGCCTCCTTGGCCGTCCAGCACTCCCAGAACCGGGCAAAGCAGCCGTCGTCGCCGTAGCGGACGTAGTGCGCCTCCGCCTCGGTGAGCGATCGGGCGATGAACTTCTCCTGGGCCCCCCGGATGACCTCCACCACCGTCTCCATGGGCCGGTCGCCCACGGCGCACACCGCCCAGGCGCCGCTGGCGGCGGTGCTGATATAGCGCCCCTCCTGGCTGGTGGTAATGCGGCCCAGGGCGTCAAATGCCGGGGCGGCCCCGCCCATGTGCTGCCGGGCCAGCAGCTCGCACCCCGCCATGCGGCGGCGGTCGTCGTCGGTGGCGGCGTCGGAGAGCTGCTGCCGCCGCTCGTCTGTCATGCCCGCCACGGCGCTGTCGTACTCCGCCTGGGACATGGTGCGGATATCATACCAAAAGAGCTCCATGCTGTGTCCTCCTTGGAGAAAAATTCCTAATACCGCAGTATACCATATAATTCGCGGCGGCGCAATCCTTCCCCCTTGCATTTTCTGCCGCCATGGGCTACACTGTTTTCGTGTTTTTGAGAAAGAGAGGACCCGTTATGGTTGCAATTATCGAGGTAAAAACCCCGGCCCAGCGCCGGGAATTCGTCACCTTTCCCACAAAGATGTACCGCGACGTGCCCCAGTATATCCCCGGCACCTATGAGGATGATAGGGAGGACTGGGACGAGAAGAAGAACCCCGCCTTTGCCTACTGCCAGGCCCGGTGCTGGCTGGCCCAGCGCCACGGCGAAACCGTGGGCCGCATCGGCGCCATTTTGAGCCGCAAGGCCAACGAGAAGTGGCACACCCGCCGCCTGCGGTTCACCCAGGTGGACTTCATTGACGATGCCGAGGTGTCCGCCGCCCTCTTCGGCGCGGTGGAGAGCTGGGCCCGGGAGCTGGGCTGCGACGAGGTACACGGCCCCTTGGGCTTCACCGACCTGGACCGGGAGGGCCTGCTGGTGGAGGGCTTCGACCGGGTGAGCTGCTGGTTCACCTACTATAACCACCCCTATTATCTGGACCACCTCACCCGTCTGGGCTACGAAAAGGACGTGGACTGGGTGGAGAACCTCATCCACATCCCCCAGAGCGGCCCCATCCCGGAGCGGTGGGCCAAAATCAGCAACTTCGTGCTGCGGCATTACCATCTCCATCTGTTCACCGCCCGTTCCCGCCGGGATTACCCCAAAATTCTGAACAAGGTCTTTGACCTTTTGAACGTGTGCTACGCCCCGCTGTACGGCACGGTGGAGCTGTCGGACGAGCAGGTGCGGCGCTACGCCGGCAAGTTCGCCCCGCTGATCAACCCCAAGCTGACCTGCTTCGTGCTCAACGAGCAGGAGGAATTGGTGGCCTTCGGCCTGGCGGCCCCCAGCATCGCCAAGGCCCTGAAAAAGCATGACGGCAAAATCTTCCCCCTGGGCTGGATTGACCTGCTCCACGCCTTCCGCAAGAACGACACCGCCGACCTGCTGCTCATCGCCGTCCGGCCCGACTACCAGGCCCGGGGCGTCAACGGCGTGGTCATCAATCAGCTCCTCCAGGGCAGCATCTCCATGGGCCTGACCCTGGCGGAGACCGGCCCCATGCTGGAGACCAACGACAAGGTGCAGTCCCAGTGGGAGAATTTCCCCATCGAGCAGCACAAGCGCCGCCGCTGCTTCATCAAGAGGTTGGATAGCTGATATGGAGAAGAATTATAAGCTGACCCTGGCCTACGACGGCACCCGCTTTTACGGCTGGGAGCGCCAGCCGGGCCGGGACACCATCCAGGGCAAGGTGGAGGCGGTGCTGTCGGAGCTGACGGGCAAAAGCGTGGAGGTCTACGGCGCCGGCCGCACCGACGCCGGCGTCCACGCCCGGGCCATGGTGGCCAGCGCCGTGCTGGATACCGACCTTGCCGAGGATGAAATCCGGGACTACTGCAACCGCTACCTGCCCGACGCCATCGCCGTCCGGGAGGTGCGTGAATCGTCCCCCCGGTTCCACGCCCGGTATAACGCCCTGGGCAAGACCTACCGCTACACCTGCTTCACAGGTCCGGTGAAGCCGGTGTTTGACCGGCGGTACGTCACCGTGCTGGACTACGCGCCGGACGTGGCGCGGATGCGCCGGGCCGCCGCCTATCTGGTGGGCGAGCACGACTTCGCCTCCTTCTGCGGCAACCCCAAGATGAAAAAGTCCACCGTCCGCACCGTGGACACCATCGACATTGAGCAGCGCCGGGACAGGCTTCTTTTCACCTTCCACGGCAAGGGCTTTTTGCAGAACATGGTGCGCATCATGGTGGGCACGCTGCTGGAGGTGGGCCGGGGCTATTGGGAGCCGGAGCAAATCCCGGCCATTCTCGCCGCCCGTGACCGCGCCCAAGCCGGCCCCACCGCTCCCCCGGAGGGCCTGTGCCTGATGAAAGTGGACTATTGAGAGCCGGGGCCTCTGCCTCGATGTTTGGGAATCGGAAGCGCGCAAAGACAGCGTTGCCGGCCATACCGGAGAAAACTGGGGCTTTCTGACCAGCTGGGTCTTTTCCCGCAAGAAAGAAATCTGCGTTGCCGTGATGTACAACAACGTCACGGAAGCGGCCGACGAAGCGATGGACGACATCGCCTGCGAGATTTATAAAAACGCGAAGGAATAAAGGAGAAATACACAGATGGATAAGAATACCATGATGCAAAATCTGGCCCGCGAACTGAATAAAAAAGACGGCTTCAATGGGGCGTGGCTCTATGCGGAAAACGGCGAGATCGTGTCCAAGGGAGCTCTCGGCTTCCGGGATCCTGAAAACACGTTTCCGATTACGGAGGACACGATCTTTCAGCTGGCTTCGATCACAAAGCAGTTCACGGCGACGGCGGTCATGCTGCTGATGCGGGAGAGCCTTCTCAGCCCGGAGGACAGGATCACAAAGTATTTTCCGGAACTTGCTGCGTATGAGGGCGTAACTGTCCGGCATCTTCTGCACCACACCAGCGGAATTCCCGACTATTTTGACGATGCGGACTGGTTTATCAAAATCTGGAAGGAAGAAAAACGGGTCCCGTGCAACGACGAAATCCTCAGTTTTCTCCGTGAAACCAAAGCGAAACCGTACTTCGCACCGGGGGAAGGATTGCGCTACTCCAATACCGGCTATAACCTGCTGGCTCTGCTTGTGGAGCGGCTCTCCGGCGTTCCTTTTGAGGAATTTCTGCAAAAGAACATCTTTGAGCCTGCCGGGATGACCTCCACCCGCTGCTGCCATATCCGCAGGGACGGCGTTCCGTTCGAGAACTATGCCCGTGCAACGGTATTCGAAGACGATAAATGGGTTGCCGATATTGATTCCGCCGAGGACGGCGACGTGGTTGCCTTTGATGGTCTGAACGGCGACGACTATGTGTACACCAACATTTTTGACATGCTCAGATGGGACAGGGCGCTGCGCGAGGGCAAGGTGCTTACGCTTGAAGAGCAGCAGATCATGTACACCCCCGGTAGACGCAACAACGGCGAAGATGCTGTTTACGATGAGGAAGATGGGCTGGGCTACGGATTCGGATGGGGAGTCGGACACGACGAGAAGTACGGTCTGATTGTCAGTCACAGCGGCGGTATGCCGGGTGTCGCCACCTGGTTTGAACGCTTCATAGATGCGGACAGGGTTCTTGTGATCCTCGCCAACCGGGATTACAGGGATGTAAGGGCGTATTTGGGTTACTGGAACGGAATGGAAGCCATCGCAAGGGATAAGGAACCGGAGCCCATCGTGTCGATTGAGGATATTGCACTCAAAAGTGTCGACAAGTCGAAATGGAATCGTTTCTGCGGCAAGTACGAGCATCCTGAGGAGGCCGATTTCATTGTCGACGAAGTCTTCCTGAAAAACGGTGAGCTTTACGCAAAAGCAATCGACGAAGACGGCGATGAAATCGAATTCATGCTCTATCCCATCGGGGAAAACGAGTTCGGCAGGAAGGGCGGGATGCTCAAGCTGACCTTCGGTGACGACTGTGCGGTGTACGACGATCTCACCTGTAAAAAGCTGTAAGCATCATTTTACAAATTCCGGCTTGCCGGGACAATGAAATCGATCCGGGCGTCCTGACGCAATCGGTCAACGGCATATTCCTGACGCCGAGGGTCGTGTGGGCAGCATGAATATGTGCCATTTTATTCACGCTGTTGTCCCAAGGCACGTGGAGACTGTCGCATGGATGACAAGGAAATGATATGAAAATCAAAATCGGCAATTTTGAAATCACGGAATGCTGGGATGGCGTGTTTTATAAAAAGCTGGCGCAGTATCCGTATATTTCAACCTGGGAGATTCAGACAATACTGGACTTTATCCGGTATGAAAAAAGGAACGGGCGAACCTGTGAAATCGAAGCGGAAGAGAAAATCCTTCATGCAATAGACCGTTACAAGCCGGATTATGAACAGGGCAAACGCATTTCTCCACCCTCAAAAATAGAAGAATGTACGGCGTGCCCCAAATACAAAGGCTGTATGACAGATTTTGTGTGTCATACTTCTTCCCCGGAAAACGCAATCAAAATCATGGACAGCGGCAGCTTGCTTTCCCCTGTTCTGGCAAGAAGCATCCGTGCATCGGAGCTGGCAAAAGAGGCAAGAAACGCCGCAAACGATCCGGAGGATTATTTTGATTACGTTATGTTTGCCTGGGGCAACTGTCAGGCGGGAGACCGTCTTGTTATGGAAAGGAAACTCGGCCGGTTCCCAAACGAGGAAGATTTAAGCCGGTATTTCACACCCGGGGTGCGGTTCTTCTTTCGGTATGATAAATTGACGCATCACCCGGATGCGACCTTTGAAGGTGTTCTGCCGTTAAAGGTGAAAAACGAAATCGTGCTAAAGGATTGGGTATGGGCGATTATCGTTCCGACGATTTATCGACAGGCATTGGAACCGCATATACCGGAAGATTTGAAATCAAAAGTGCATTATGTGCAAAATGATTGCAGCAATATTTGGGAATGGTCTGAAAAGGTATATGAATATGCAAAAAACTGTGGATCACAGAGTCCTGCTTACAGAATCGATCCATAGACAGACCAATGCCAAGATCATGAGACCGATCCGGGTGCCCTGACTCAACTGGTCAACGGCATATTCCTGACGCCGAGGGTCGTGGCAACAGCGTAGATAATGACCGTTTTATTTACGCTGTTGTCCCAAGGCACGTGGATTGAGTGAGTCGGCAAATCCAGCAGGAAAAAACCATAATATGAATCAATGTGATACATACGGAGGACAAAGAATGGTAATTGGAATCATCGGAGAAAACTGCAGCGGGAAATCCACGCTTGCAGAAGCAATCCAGAAAGATATCCACGCGGAAATAGTCACCGGCAAGGACTATCTGCGGATGGCGAAGTCCGAAAGCGAGGCGGCCGCCCTGTTCCGAAAAAAGCTTGCGGACGCCGTTTCGGGAGCCAACATCATTTATGTGATATCTGAGCCGGAGCAGATCAAGCTCTTACCGGACGGCGCTGTCAGAATCCTTGTGTACGCTGATATCGAGACCATCAAAGAGCGCTTCAAGGCAAGAATGCACGGAAACCTGCCTGCGCCGGTGGCACAGATGCTGGAGAGAAAACACGGTATTTTTGACGGAGAAGTCTATGACTATCGCTTTGACGGCGTGAACGGGGATGCTGCCGCCCTGTGCACCGAACTCGCCTGCAAAAATTTGTGAGAGCATGGGGCGGAAAAACCGGGAAGACGGTGCAAAAGAAAAAAGCCTCGCAGGCCGGATGGCTGCGAGGCTTTTCACTTGTGGAGCAGGATACGGGAATCGAACCCGCCTCTTCAGCTTGGGAAGCTGATGGCCAAAATTCCGTAATTATGTGATTAGTGCAAAAACCTCTTGAATACACGGTTTTTGCGTCACAAAAAGGACAACAAAAAGAATAAGAATTAGGAACCATTTGAGAATCAGAAAAAAATAGCGTGACAATAGCGTGACATAAATGCTTGAGGAATACAACTTTCTGTGGTATAATAGAAGACAGATACCAGAAGAGAGGTGATCCGATGCAGCGCCGCGAGAAGAATACCGGCCAGGTCACGATTGTCAAGGGCAGAGCAAAGCCATACCGCGCTACTACGATTGACGCGAGGGGAAAGGCGCACAGCAAGTTTTTCAAGACTCAAACGGAAGCGAATGCCTATCTAAGACAGATTAATAATCAGATCGCGCAGAAAAAGAACCCTCACAAAAAGGACGTTACAATCTATGACTATGCCGCTGTGTTTTTGCGGGAGAAGAAAGACGGCGGCATGAAGCCTCGCTCCTACCAGACGTTGATGGGCCATGTAGATCTCATGTGTGATTATTTGGATGTGGATATGCTGGGGGAGATTGACAGCGACCAGGTACAGCATATGCTGAACAAGCTTAATAACGCAGGGTATTCGCGCAGTGTGATGGGCAAGGTCAAGCAGACCGTGTGTGCGATACTCAAAAAGGCGGCTGCGCAACGCGTAATCGATAGCAATCCTGTCATCGACGCGCAAATCCCAACGCCCAACAGTGGGAAACTGCCTGACAAGGAAAAAAGTCGAAAGCCCGGGGACAATTACTTGCACCGCGACGAAATGGCCAATTATGAGAGGGAATGCCGTAGAACCTATACACCCGGCCGCTACACCAAGAACGCGGGACAGGAAATACTGGTGCATCCGGCCGCGTATAAGCTGCTTTTTATCATGCATACCGGACTTCGCGAGGGCGAGGCACTTGCATTGGAGTGGAGCGACTATGACCAGCATAGCAAAACCATCACGGTCAATAAGAATGTCGTTTATTATAAAGGCCAGAAAATTGTACAGACCCCCAAGACCAACTCCGGTGTCCGCGTAATTGTTCTGAACAAGAGCGCCTTTGAAGACATCAATACGCTAAAGCACCAGTTTGACGAACAGACCGAGGAGCTTGCGCGGCGGGAGAAGGAGGAACTGGAGGCCGCCCGCAGGCAGTTTGCGGGCGCCGAACTGACGGATGCGGAGAAGAAAATCCGTAAAAAGTACGTCGAGTACAACAAGGAGCACAAGTACATCTGCGGCTCCAGTACATTTCCCTTCGGCAGCAGCGCAGGTGTCAGCTTGGGCCAGACGCACCGCAAGATCTGCAAGGCAATTGCACTGCAGCATAGTGTAACGGTGCACGGCCTGCGTCATACATACGTAACGCACAGCTATATCAATCATAAAAATGACGCAGACTTCGATTTGGAAACCTTTTCGCGCAGCATCGGCCATAAAAGTGCAAGAACCACAATGGAGATTTACACCCATCTGAACATGACGGAGGCCAAGAACATCCAGCGCAGCGAAGAGGACTTGAAGGACTTTTAACACGCCCGTGGCACGATTAGCGGGGGTGCTGTCAGCGCTTAGTCAAGCAACTCATAGCGTATTTGGAACAGGGGGGGGCTGATATGAGCAACACAATGGAATACAAAAACTACATCGGAAGCGTGGCGTTTTCCGAAGCGGACGGCGTGTTCTTCGGCAAGGTCATGGGTATCCGTACGCTAATCTCCTATGAAGGTACTACAGCAAAAGAGTTGGTCAAGGATTTTCACGACGCTGTGGACGATTACCTTGCGCTCTGCGAGGAAGCGGGTACAGAGCCGGAGCGTGCTTATCGCCAATCCTCATTTCCCGAGGACCGGCGATAAACAATTTGAGCAGCAAGTTTGCAGACTTCTCGGCCTCTCCGAGCAGGAATACCAGACTGCGCTGCGTGATTTCCACATCGCCTATTGAAATGTGTGATTTTCCGTTTTAAGAGGAGATATTTTCACCGTTATTAATGGAAAGCCGAAAGTTAAGGGGGTAACTTTTGCAGAATTGCAAAAAGTTGCCCCCTTAACTTGATATTTTCAGAGAATTCGGATATACTGTCAGCGAGGTGATTCCATGAACATCTATAAACGGGAGAAGTATCTTCGCCGTTTGCGCGGGTTTTTCCATGACACCGAAATGATCAAGGTCATCACCGGTGTGCGTCGCTGCGGGAAGTCCTGCCTCATGGCCTCCATTGCGGACGAGCTGCGGGAAACCGGCACTCCGGACGCTCAGATCCTCTTCCTGGATCTGGATTCCAAGAGGTATCGCAAGATCAAAACACCGGATCAGCTTGACGCCCTGATCGAAGGAGCCGGGGCCGGGAACGGGACGGTCTATGTCTTCATCGACGAGGTTCAGAACGTCAAAGGCTTCGAGGAAGTCCTCAATGCTTACCGCACGGATGGCGGGTACTCGATCTTTATTACCGGGTCGAACTCTTATCTTCTGAGCGGCGAGCTTTCGACAAAGCTCACCGGACGGTATATTGAGCTCGAAATGTATCCGTTGAGCTTTGATGAGTATTTGAGCATGAAAGCCTTTATGGGGAAGCCGATACAGAATAATCTGACCGCGGAATTCGATTCCTATATTCTGGAGGGAGGCTTCCCGAAAGCCCTCCAGTATGACAGCATGGAAGACAAGAGGACGTATACGCGCAGCGTCATCTCGGAGATCTTTGAAAAAGATATCCGGCAGCGAGTCAAGGTGCGCAACAAAGCCGTCTTTGAAAGCGTACAGACCTATCTGCTGAACAACTTCGGTGCGACGACAAGTCTGAACAACATCCTCAGAGATCTGGAGAAACAGGGCGTCCATATCAAGCGGGAAACGCTGAATCGGTATATCAAGATCCTGCAGGACGCCAAGATCCTGTACCGCTGCAATCGCTTTGATTTGAAATCCCGCCGCTCGCTGGCAGGGGAGCAAAAGTACTACTTGGCCGACTGCGCTTTTTACTTTGCCATGAACACGGATAACCGCATCAACTATGGTCCGGTTCTGGAGAATATCGTTTATACCTATGCAAGATCCCAGAACTACGCGGTGAGCATTGGACGAATCGGCAAACTGGAATGCGATTTCATCCTGCGGGATGAGCAAATGCAGTATGCTTATGTGCAGGTGGCCATGACGATCATGAACAGCCGGGAAACGGAAGAGCGTGAATACCGGCCGCTGGAGCAGATCGCAGACAATTACCCCAAATTCGTCATGACCCGAGGAGATATGATCCAAAAGCGAAATGGGATCCGACACGTCAATCTGCCGGAGTTCATTCAGACACAGGAAAGATTTACTTGAACAGCGCAGTTAAGGGGGTAACTTTCTGCAAAAACGCAAAAAGTTGCCCCCTTAACTGGCCCCACTAATCTCTATAAAAATGCAAAGATCCGTGTGTTCATTAAGAATAAGGAGGGCGCTATAATGAACAATAATAGGGATTCTTTAATCGCCCTATTGACTCACACTCAAAGGGTTTCGGTGTCAATTGGGGGCGAAATCATTATCGATATTCGTTGGCAAGACATGGATTAATTCAGTTACTCTGGCTACGGCCGTAGAATATAAGCGCTATGCCATAAATGCCTATTAAAATATCTCGCAACATAAATCCCGAAATGATTTCAAGAATGCAAGATACCACTATCAGGACGCCGACCACAATATAT
>CACWYC010000012.1 GCA_902765025.1 Oscillospiraceae bacterium | reverse complement strand
TCTCTTTCGAGACGAGCTGTTGCGTTGATAACAGCCATAATAAAAGAAAGGAGGAACACCGTACATGACAGTGTACGTCATCAGCAAGAATGGACAACCTCTTATGCCGACCACGGACTGCCGTAAGGTGCGGTTGCTCCTCAAGGCAAACAAGGCAAAGGTTGTCCGCAGAACACCGTTTACCATCCAGCTTACAGGAACGTCAAAGACCTATACCCAGCCCGTAGTTCTTGGTATAGACGCAGGAAGCAAGCACGTCGGTATCTCCGCCTCCACAGAGAAGAAAGAACTCTTCGCTGCGGAGCTGACACCCCGTAACGACGTGGTGAAGCTCATGGACGCAAGACGTGCGTTCCGCTGTGCTCGCAGGAACCGCAAGACCCGTTACCGCAAACCTCGCTTCAACAACCGCGTACGCAGCAAGCATAAAGGCTGGCTGGCTCCGTCGGTAGAAGTCAAGATCCACAACCACATCCAAGGCATAAAGATGGTTATGAATATCTTGCCCATCTCGAAGCTCATTGTAGAAACGGCTGAGTTCGACTTGCAGGCATTGAAGGCAGAGGCCAATGGCCAGCCTAAGCCTGTAGGCATTCAGTACCAGTATGGCGAGATGTACGGCTTCTACAATACCAGGCAGTACGCTCTGTGGCGGGACGGCTACAAGTGCCGCTGCTGTGGTTCTGCGGTGGGTAAACTGTACGTAGTAACGGCAGAAGGTAAGGCAACGGTATCTCCAGAAGATAGCTATGTGGTATGTGAAAAGTGCTTCAAGGCAAGGAACTTCCACTTCAAAAAGCGGAGGTTCTGGACACATCCCACGTTCATGGGCATTATGCGCAAGACACTGATGGAAAGGCTCAAAGCGGAATTGCCGAACATCGTTATTGAGGAGACCACGGGAGCCGAGACCAAGATGCTCAGGGAGGCCTCTGGTATGGATAAGAGCCATGTCAACGATGCCAGGTGCATCGCCGGCCATCCGAAAGCAAAGCCGGCACAGGAGTACATCATTAAGCCGGTACGCCGCCACAACAGGCAGGTACATAAGGCCACCATCTGTAAAGGCGGATACCGTAAGTTGAACCAGTCTCCCAAGTACGTCTTTGGCTTCCAGCTCTTTGACAAGGTTAAGCTGGGAGATGCGGAGTGTTTCATCTTCGGCAGACGGGCATCCGGTAGCTTCGACGTGCAGCACCTGAACGGAAGCAAGGTGTCTGCCAGTGTGACTTACAAGAAGCTGAAGCTGGTAGAGAAAAGAAACAATTTATTGATCGAGGAGGCGCGCCACTTCCTCCCCATGCCTGAAGGCAGGGGTCTCCGTGGCGCAATAACAGATGACAAAGCCAGAATTGCTTAATAATATTAATCGGAGTGAAGAAGGGCGCGAGGCGAAGGGGGAATTGGTGTGGCTACAATTTGTGAGAAGCTGAAAATGATGAGAGAAAAGGCGGGAGTGCAGCAAGGACAGATAGCAGAGTATTTGGGAGTAACTCAAACGTTCATCTCGAAAGTCGAATCTGGAGAACGAAACCTCACGGTTGACCAATTAGAGAGCGTTGTAAATCTATATGGATATAGCCTTGCGCCTTTTACAGATAGCAAGGACCTGGATCCGCAGCCGATTCGATTCGCGTTTCAGGCACAGGACGTAAGCCAGGACGATTTTCACGCCATCGCAGAAATCAGTCGGATAGCGAGTAACATCAGATTTATGACGAAAGTGCTGGAGGAATCGAATGCTGGATAAGCTGTTAAGGGACAAATAGGAGGAGAGACGTGAAAGAAATTAACAACCATTTGCTGAGTGCTACCGCGTCTACCAAGGAGAGCGGTGACAGGATGGCCAAAAGCGCGCGCAGCGGAAAAATGCGGCAACATGTTCTGCTCGACAGCGCACGCCCCTTCTTTTCTCAACAGCAGAACAGCTATAAGATGGGGTTCTCCACACTGCTGCAAACCAAGAATTACTTCTATATCAAGGAATTAGGATGCAAGCAGGGCCAGTAACCACACAGCCAAAGCCGAGGGCTTGAGAAAACAAAAGCCCTTACTGACTACCCTTTTTTAATTGAAAGGAGGAGCGCCACTTACTCCATGTGTCTGAAGGCAGGGGCCTCCGTGGCGCAACAACAGATGAGCAACACGATGAAATACAAAGGTTATGTTGGAAGCGTGGAGTTCTCCGAAGCTGATGGCATTTTCTGCGGGAGGGTCATGGACATCCCTGACCTAATCTCCTATGAAGGCGCTACAGCGAAAGAACTGGTAGATGATTTCCACGGCGCCGTAGACGATTACCTTTCTCTCTGCGAGGAGGCGGGCACAAAGCCCGAGCGTGCCTTTGACACTCCCCACGGCTAAAGCTGGGGGGAGTCTTGGATCATCGACCTATCGCTTCCACAGAGGAAGTCTTGCATGGTCTCCCCAGGCGTATAGGTTCGGAATTGAAGCACATAGTCCAATCAGGGAGACTGTCGAAAACTGTTAATTGAGGGGCGACTTCCCGTCCCAAGGTCGAGATAGTGGGAATAAGACCCCGGACCACTGGGGCGTCCTTCACACTCGATAAGGTTAAGGTGCACATAGTAATCCGTGCACGCTCCGCACTCTCGTGCGTGTTTGCGTTGCAATTCGCATGAGGGTACGGGGAGCGAAGGACGATATCAACACTATTCTGGAAATTGACGAAAGCGTTTTGCCCTGTCTGAATTACCCAGCAGGCATTGCTCTTCAAAGGGAGGACGAAAACGCCACTTTTGTCGTTTCAAGCGCACGCGGCTTTACCGCTGGTGAGCGCAGAGCGGAAAAGAACAAAAAAGGTCAGTAACCCGTGCACGCCCCACACTCTCGTGCGTATTTTCCGCTGCACCCCGCACGAGAGTGCGGAGAGAAGGGCTCGTAAAAGCGCCATCGAGAATGTAGTGTTTTGTATTGCATTTTCGCTGCGTTTGTATTATACTATTATAGAGAGATCATGTACTTCGGGAGGATAGAGATATGGCTGTGTTCAACGAAGATACCAGAGTTAAGATCCCCGCCACAATCCAGTTCATGCGGATCGGCTATGAGTATCAATCTCTGAAGGATATCGATTTACATACTGCGACCCGTATCGCCATGAATCGCTTTGCGCCTGCCATTCGCAGGATCAATGGCAAGAACTATTCAGACGCAGAAATTTTGGCTCTTGTGGAGGAAATCCACAGCGTCATTCGGAATAACGACATGGGTCAGGCTTTCTATAACTGGTTGGTCGATCCGCAGGACAGAATCAAGCTGATCGACTTTGACAACGTCGAGAACAACGACTTTGCCGTGGTGGATGAGCTGATTTTTGGAAAGGACGGAGCTGAGAGCGAACGTGAAGGCTCGTTCCGCCCGGACATCAATATTCTGATTAACGGAATTCCTCTTTCTTTCCTTGAAGTCAAGCGGCCTAACAACGAAGGCGGTATTCAGGTGGAGTTTGAGCGTATGCTGAACAAACGCCTGGAAAAACCGGAATTCAAAAAGTTCTTTAACATGCTGCAGGTTGTGTGCTTCAGCAACAACATGGAGTATGAGAATGTAGACGATGCGGCACCGGCCGAAGAGGTAAAAGCGGGTTCTTTCTATACCACGCCTAACGGGCAGAAGACTACATTCTCCTTCTTCCGCGAGGAACGGCCCAGAACAGATGGATTCACAGCGGTCACCGATGATATGGTCAAGTATGTTCTGAAGGATAACCACTACTCTCCGGCAGAAGCAGATACGCCTGAATTCAAGACTAACCTTGACCCGGATACACCGTGCAATCGGTTTGTGACTTCACTCTTTACCAAAGAGCGCATTCTGTTCTATCTGCATTACGGTATCACCTATGTGGATGGCGCTGTGAAGCAGAAGTTCATCATGCGTTATCCACAGTTCTTTGCCTCTCAGGCTATTCTGGAGCGCCTGGAAGGCGGTGGAAAGGCTGGTATCATCTTCCATACCCAGGGAAGCGGGAAAACCGGTCTGGCGGGCTTCAGCGTGCGAATTCTGCGTGATTATTACGCCAAGAAAGGCATTACGGCCCGTTTCTACTATGTGGTTGACCGCTTGGATCTGCTGACTCAGGTATCCGGTGAGATGCGAGCCAGAGGAATCCTGACAATCAACGTGGACAGCAAACAGGCTTTCCAAAAAGAACTGGACCGTCCACTCAGCAAGCACATGGCCAGCGACACGAACGGCGAAATCACTGTTGTGAACATCCACAAGTTCGGCAACCAGATGCCGGAAGCGAAGAACGATTACGACGCCAAGATCCAGCGCATCTTCTTTGTGGATGAGGCACACCGCTCTTACGCCATGCACGGCGAGTTCTTTAAGAACCTGATGCTGGTCGATCCGGATGCAATCTACTTGGCGATGACGGGAACTCCGCTGCTTTCCAAAAAGGAACGCTCCAGCTTGAAGTTTGGCGACTACATCCACAAATACTTCTATGACAAGTCTATCGCAGACGGCTATACGCTGCGGATCAAGAAAGAGCAGATTGATACCACGGCCCGCACAGAGCTTCGTAAGAACCTTGAACTGGAAGACGGAAAGCCGATGAAAGACGGCGTTTTGGAATCTGAGGATTACATCAATGCTCTCTGCAAGTTCGTAGAAAAAGACTTCCAGTATTTCCGGCTGACCAATAACGACAATACCATTGGCGGCATGATCGTCTGCTGCTCCAATCCGCAGGCTAAAAAAATCAAAGACTGGTTTGATCATCACAGTACGCTTTCTGCTGGCCTCGTGATCTCTGATGATGATGTTCTCACAGCGGCGAATAAAGCCACTCAGATTGCGTTTAAGAACACGTTGCAGCCTGACATCTTGGTCGTTCATCTGATGCTGACGACCGGATACGATGTGAACCGGCTGAAAAAGATGTATCTGCTTCGCAATGCCCACGAGCACAATCTGCTGCAGACCATCTCTCGTGTGAACAGGCCGTATCGCAGTCCGAATGGCAGGACCTATCAGTACGGATATATCGTTGATTTTGTAGATATTGAAGCTGAGTATGACCGTACCATTGAAATGTATCTCAAAGAGATCAACGAAGAGTTCAACGAGGACGAAGACACCGGCAATATGAACGGCCTGGTCATCGGACCGGATGATATCAACAAGCGTTATCTGAAGCTCAAATCGGACCTGGACGGCATGATCGATACCACGAATCTGGAAATGTTCGCCAAGATCCTGACATACATGAACAAGGACGGGCTTCTGACGATTCGCCGCTACCTCAACGGCATCAAGGACTGCCACACGGAATTCCTGCTCTCCAGAGCTGTTGAATATGCCAAGCAGATCGATATTGACCATATTCGCAAGTTGCTGAAAACCACGCAGGACCGGATCGATTTCATCAACCTGAAGACTACGCCCACCAGCCTCCTGGCCATCATTGATAATCACGATGTCGTTAATATCATCTATGAGTTCTTCAAGACCAAGATCTCCATTCTTGACCTCGGAAAGTATCAGGAGTTGCTGGACAAGTTCAGTAATTCTCCCGGATATTCCAAGCTGACTGAGACTGTTACGGAAATTCAGCGCGAAGTTAAGAAGAATCGCAATCACAATCAGATTGAGATGATCAAGCTGGACGAGCTTCTGCAGAAGATCTTTGCGATGCTTGAAATTGCCGATATCGACAATCTCGCGGCGGTCAATGAAGAACTGGCGAAGGTTCTGGCAGAGATCCGGCGCATCAATGAGGAAAATGATCGCCTGGCTGCCCGGTACGACGGTGATTACGCCTTCGTGAAGACCTATACGGACGCGGTCGAAATCCATCCCGAGTACGACAAAGAAGATATCGCTGCCGTAATGGACGTGGTATACGCCGCCGTGAAAGATGTTCGGAACACCAACATTCTCACCATTCAGCAGCGCGACAACTTTGTAGGTATCGTAAAGAAGAGCACTACGGCTGCGCTCCTGAAGAGTGGACTTTATAAGAAGCTCAGCCTGAAGGATTGGTACACCGACATTCTGAATGAGACCTACGCTAATATGAAGATTTTCTGATAGGAGAAGAACAGATGACCGATATCCATACTACAGAAAGCAAGATTAAAGAGATTATCGACTCTCTGAAAGGCCTTTGCTCCCAGAATGGCCTCAGCAACACTGCTAATGAAGAAGTTGTCGTCACCAGCGTATTCCTGTACAAGTTCCTCAACGACAAGTTCATGTATAACCTCGGCAAGTTCGCGGATGAAATCGGTATGCCTGTTGAAGAAGTCCTTCTGAATGAGAATGACGAGCTGGATGCCTTCTACGATGCGAACTCCACGGATGTCTCCTTCGGCTATGAGGATACGATCCAGTTTCTAATCAACCATGTGGAGCAGGATGACTTTGCGAAGCAGTTTGACGCAGCCCTTGACCGCATTTCCAAGAGCGTTCGGAATGAAGCGTTCGCGGTGGAAACAGCCGGCGGTGAGCATAAGCCCCTGTTTGAGCCGCTGACCGTTATGGTCGAACCCGCAAGGCGGAACAACTTTGCCAAAGCCATATTTGGTATCATCGGCCAGGATAAGTTCGACTTTTCCGGTGCCTTTAACGGCAGCTTTGACTTCTACTCTGCAATCTTTGAATATCTGATCAAAGACTACAACGTAGCAAGCGGCACCTATGCCGAGTACTTTACACCGCAGGCTGTCAGCTCTATTATCGCAAAATGCCTTGTCGGTATGAGCGATAAGATTGATGCAGCGGAGATCTGTGACTGGGCTGCCGGCAGCGGAAGCCTGGTGCTTCACCTGGCTCATGAGCTTGGTCAAGAGGCAGGCATGAACCGTGCTGTCGTGTACACTCAGGATATTTCCGCAAAATCCACCCGTTTCCTGCGCCTGAACATGATGCTGAACGGTCTGTCCGAATCTCTTGGGAATATCATTCAGGGCGATTCTATGCTCTCTCCGGCGCATTTTACGGTAGAGCATGAGCAGGACTCCGGCCTGAAAAAGTTCGACTACCAGACGATAAATCCTCCCTTCAAGCTCGATTTCAGCAGCACCCGCAACGATATTGAGCAGAAGTGGCAGGATACCGGTCGTTTCTTCGCCGGCGTCCCCAAGATTCCGAACGCAAAGAAGGAGTCCATGTCAATTTACCTGCTGTTCATTCAGCATGTTATGTACAGCATGAAGCCTCAGGGTAAGGCTGCCATCGTTGTTCCTACCGGATTCTTGACTGCCAAGAGCGGAATAGAAATGGCGATCCGCACCAAGATGGTAGAGGAACACATGATTAAGGGTGTCATCTCCATGCCCTCCAACATCTTTGCAAACACTGGTACGAACGTTTCTGTTCTCTTCCTCGATCGTGCCAATGCGGAAGATAGCGTGATTCTGATCGACGCTTCCAAGCTGGGCGAAAAGGTCAAGGAAGGCAAGAATCAGAAGACGGTGCTCCGCGACTTGGAGATCAAGAAGATCATTGACACCTTCACTGGACGTGTTGTGGAAGACGACTTCTCCGTTGTTGTGCCCTTTGAGGATCTGAAGGAAAAGAATTGCTCTTTCTCTGCTGGTCAGTATTTCGAGGTCAAGATTGAATATGTGGACATCACGCCCGAAGAGTTTCGGAAGCGTATGAATACATACGTGACGCTGCTCTCTCAGCAGTTCCAGAAAGGAAGGGAACTGGAAGATAGCATTATGAAGCAGATGGGAGGGCTGAAATATGAAAGTTAAAGAATTTGCAACTGTTGTGAGCGGAGCAACCCCTTCGAGTAAATGTCCAGAATACTATGATGGTGATATTGTATGGTTTACTCCTAAAGATCTTTCCGATCAAGGCACTAAACATGTATCTCATTGTGAGAACTACATCACTAAGGCTGGCTTTGATAGTTGTTCAACAACTATGCTTCCAGCAGGTAGTGTTTTGATGTCATCGAGAGCGCCGATAGGCTTGTTAGCAATTGCTGATGTGCCCTGTTGCACTAATCAGGGGTTTAAGAGCTTTGATATTGATAGGTCGAAATGCGATCCGGAGTATTTATACTATTACCTGAAGTTGCACATTAAAGAAGTTGAATTGCTTGGTTCTGGAACAACCTTCAAGGAAGTTAGCAAGGAATCTGTAGAAAATTATGATGTGGCGTTGCCTGACCTCAATGTTCAGCATCATATTATCTCTATATTACGAGATATTGACACCATAATTGCCAATAACAACGCCATCTGTTCCAATCTCGAAGCTATGGCAAAACTGCTGTATGATTACTGGTTTGTCCAATTCGATTTTCCTGATGAGAACGGCAAACCGTATAAATCGTCTGGTGGGAAGATGGTGTGGAATGATGAACTGAAGCGTGAGATTCCTGCGGGGTGGGAAGTGAAGCCGTTATCTGATCTATGTTCTTTCATGAATGGAATCAATTACGACAAAAATGAGGTGGGAAATAAGAAATATCGCATCGTAAATGTGCGAAACATTACAGCCAGTTCGCTTTTGCTGGATGATAGTGATTTCGATGAGATAGTTTTAAAATCATCACAGGCTGATCGTTACTTGATAGCAGATAACGATATTCTTATTGCAAGGAGCGGAACCCCTGGCGCAACGAGGTTATTGCTGAATAATGACGGAAATACCATCTTTTGTGGCTTTATAATTCGTTGTGCTCCGAATGATGCGGCGTTACGTTATTATTTGACGTATGTGTTAAAACGGTTGGAAGGAACAACTGCAACTAAGACTGGTGGTTCAATTCTTCAAAATGTAAGTCAAGATACTCTTGGACGAGTGATAGTTATTGTACCAAATGGGACTATTACTGATTCTTTTACAAAAAGAATTGAATGTTTACATTCATTGATGCAGAATGCGATGGTTGAGAATCAGCAGCTTACTTCTCTCCGTGATTTCCTTCTTCCGATGCTTATGAACGGGCAGGTGAAGGTCGGATGACCCCTATATCCTCAAACATCAACCTGTCTGCGGAAGCTGTTGTTGATGAAATCAGTGAGCGGCAGCAACTCCCGTGGAACAGCGGGGGCATAGCGCAATATAGAGTGTATCCCGCTCTCCAGAAGCTGTTCCGCATTATTAATTCCGGAATCCCGAAAGAAGATTTTTTCTATCAGGGGGATATTTTTAGACTTCACACACCGTATACCGGCCTTGCTGATGATATAGGCCCGTCGCAAGAAGACGTGGTCAGCAGGATTTGCAATGATGGTGCGTGCAGTATTTTACCAAGGACACGGTACTCAGATGCTGTAGTGGCCTTCAGTAAGAGTTTTGATTTCACGGACAGCAAGATCTATTACAAGGTTGTGGCCTCCATGCCCGCCAGGTTGATTCACGTTAACACAAAGAATTGTTATGGAATTGATGTGAACAAGCTGATGGAACGAGTCGGCTGCAAAATAGAACGCTATGAGAAGGAACGGGAAGTGCTTTTCCCTCTGCTTCCAGAGTTTGTAGTGAAGGAATATAAAGGGACTCCGAACAAATTTAAATACTATCTGAGACGATTTTCCACGGTTCCCGAAAGCAAGGTTTGAAAATGCCGCAAGTATCAAGGCATGGGCTTCCAGAACAAATGCTTTGCATCTCAATCTGGAAGGACTTGATTGGTATACAGTTTACGTTCTGCCACTAAAGCTGCAAAAATTCCTCGGAGAATTTCTCAATACAAACAAGGAGCTGAAATGAAAAAATGGGTAGTCTGAGTTTTGATGAATTGCGCTGGGTTTTCCAGAATGGAACCCTCTGGGTCAGCCATTACGAAATGTATTGGTATGAGTACGCATGGGGTATTCTGGAACGCCAGGGAAAAACAGCATACACAAACGAGCGCGAACGCTATGAAGTGCGGCTTCGTGCTCTGGCGTTGATCCGTGTGTATTATCAGTTCTCCGAGATCGTGTTTGAGGAGAGCAGAGAGGATTACATCGACTTCATCGATGATGAGCTTCCGGAACTCGTCATCGGCCAGATTCTCGGCGGATTGATCGGCGCAGACGAGATATACGAAGACGTGGAGGAAGCCTTGATCTGCCTGCTGGATGCAATGAAGTATGATGTATTCAAAAGCCTAAAAGCAGAACTGACAGATAGCGATGCGTTCGCGTGGATGTACTGTACGGGGGACGATTCTTATTTCGATGAAGACGCCGAGATTTTCTCTATGTCCGATTACGAAAAAGCGATAAATACCGCCATGGGTGACATTATGAACGACTACGTTACTAGTGATCGTCTTGAGGCGTTTTGCTTCGTGAGTGAACTGATGGACTGCTGACGGAAGGAGTAACGATATGCCGAGAGCAAAAAAGGATAACACGCCGACGAGCTTTCGTCTGGCAACAGAGGTTTATGACCGGCTCTCCAAGTTCTGCGAGGAATCCGGCCAGCCCAAGACCGTCGCCGTCGAGCGGGCAATTATGATGTATATTGACGACTACGAGAAGAAGAAAGCAAAAATCAGCGATGCGGAGTAAGCAAAAAAGGAAATGCGACCCGGAAAGCATCACAACGTCGGATTTCGTGGAGAACATTAGACGCACTGTACACGAGATCCAGACTGACAAAGAACAGGGGGAACGGTATATGACAGTTCAACAGTTAATGGCCGAACTCGCCGACAGGACCCGTGCAGAAGGCCGTGCAGAAGGCCGTGCAGAAAGTCACGCTGAGCTCATCAGGAGGATCGCGACCAACAAGCTGCCCTTGGAAACAGCGGTTCTTCTTGGCGTCTCAGAGGAGGAATACAGGGCTGCACTGCGCGATATCGAGGAATGTAGAATAGCAAACAAAGAATAACTACCCATAGGTGCCAGCATCTGCAAAAGCGGATGCTGGCACCTTTTGTCAAATGGGACGCGGCCTCAAAATAAACTGCTTGACGGCGGCCCACACCCTTGATATAATACCAACATAAAGTTATTTTATTCGTTGCCCTATGATGTAAGCGTAGAGGAAAAACGATAATCACATGGGAGGCCGCAACAGAACCCCCAAACCGTTGATCGCATCCAGGCAGCACGGCTGCATGACGATGCGGCTTAACTCGCACACATATGAAAATTCAGGGAACCATTCTTGTCTATACTTTGGTGGGCCGAGTTGGTTCCTTTTTGCATAAACGCCGACACAGGCAGGAAGGAGAGGGTCTATTTGATTATTGACAAAGATGCCGCGCTCGCAAATCCGCAGAGTTATCCAGGCTGGTGCAGCGCACTCAAAAGCGACAAGGACTGTATGCTCGCCGCAGTACAATATAACGGATCTGCCCTGTGGCAGGCGTCAGACGACCTGCGCGCAGACCGCGAGGTTGTTCTCGCTGCCGTACAGCAACACGGTGCGGCCTTGCAATATGCCAGCAAAGATCTGCGGGCAGACCACGAAATCGTGCTTGCTGCTGTACAACAGGATGGTAGGGTATTGCGATTTGCCGACGAGGCCTTGCGGCAAGATGAGCGATTCGTAGCCAAACTCGCAGATGTATGCCCGCTGGGCATCGTGTGGCGCTACAAGCCGCAGGTGACATTGGAAGGAACCGCACGAAAAGCTATGCGCAGCAAGGGTGGGCTACGCTTGCTTGCCAAGCAGGCGAGAGTATCTCTCTTGGGCAACCCGTGCCTTATGAAGGAGTTTCTGCTTTCTGCACTGGAAGAAGACTGCCTCAAAGATACCTTACAAACCATGATCGCCAGTCAGAAAAAAGGCATCCTGGACGCGCTGCGAACCATTATGGCATGGCATGGAGCGAAATTGCCGGATGCGCTGCCGACCGATATGGACGGCTTGAATGCGTTCTGCACAACGCTATCAGAGGCGCTCGTTCCAGAAAATTAAAAATATGTGGGCAAAAACACGGAGGAAATTATATGGTGAATAACACAATTACCGACAAAGAAGCGGCCATTGAAGCAATTCAACGTGGCCAGTGCATGCTGCAAAACCTTGACCACTCCTTGCGGAAAGACCGCGAGGTGATGCTCGCTGCGGTACAACAAGATGGTGTGACCCTACGCTATGCCAGCGAAGACCTGTGCGCAGACCGCGAGGTGGTACTCGCCGCCGTACAGCAAAATGGTTGGGCCTTGGGCTATGCCAGCGAAGACCTGTGCGCAGACCGCGAGGTGGTGATCGCCGCTGTACAGCAGAATGGAAATGCGCTGCGCTATGCCAGCGAAGACCTGTGCGCAGACCGCGAGTTGGTGCTTACCGCAGTGCAACAGAACGGCGATGCGCTGCTTGCTGCCAGCGGAGACCTGTGCGCAGACCGCGAGTTGGTGCTTACCGCAGTGCAACAGAACGGCGATGCGCTGGTTGCTGCCAGCGAAGACCTGCGCGCAGACCGCGAGGTGATACTCGCTGCCGTACAGCAGAACGGTGGGGCCTTGGGCTATGCCAGCGAAGACCTGCGTGCAGACCGCGAGGTGGTGCTTGCTGCGGTACAACAAAATGGCAGGGCACTGCACTATGCCAGCGGCGACCTGCGTGCAGACCACGAGGTGGTTCTCACCGCTGTGCGACAAAACGTTACGGCCTTGTGCTGTGCCAGCGAAGACCTGCGTGCAGACCGTGAGGTTGTCATTGCCGCAGTGCGGGAGAACGGCGATGCGCTGGAATATGCCAGCGAAGATCTGCGTGCAGACCGCGAGACCGTACTCGCTGCTGTGCGGCAGACCGGCTGGGCTCTGCAATTTGCAGATGACAATTTGCGCGCAGACCGCGAGGTGGTTCTCGCCGCCGTGCGACAGGCAGGCTGGGCGATGCAATATGCCAGCAAAGGCCTGCGTGCAGACCGCGAGGTGGTGATCGCCGCTGTACAACAGGATGTCAGGGCATTGCAATTTGCCGACGCGACCTTGCGACAAGATGAGCGATTCGTGGCCGAACTCGCAGACATATGCCCGCTGGGCATCGTGTGGTGCTTCAAGCCTAAGGTGACATCGGCGGAAACTGCACTAAGAGCTATGCGCAGCAAGGTTGGGCTGCTCTTGCTTGCCAAGCAGGCGAAAGTTTCTCTCTTGGGCAACCCGTGCCTTATGAAAGAACTTCTGCTATCTGCGATGGAGCAAGGCTGCCTTGAAGATACTTTGCGAATCTTGATTGCCAAGAAGAAACAAGGCATCCTGGACGCGCTGCGGACCGTCATGGCGTGGTATGGCGCCGAAGTGTCACCCGACCTTCTGACCAATGCGAGGAGCGCGGATAGGCTTTGCGAACTGGTTTCGGGGACAATCGTCTCGGAAAGCTGCTGGGGCCCTGCACAATGCAGCAGTACAAAGTAGGTAGAAGGAGGCAGACATAATTGTCAGTCTTTTCCTTCCCGCATTTGGGCAATCCTCTATCAATCGCCGCCCGCGTCCTCGCTCGATATACGGCGCAATCGGTAAAATGGCTTGACGTCGCCCCGCAAAACATGTAATCTGAATATAAGAGGTGGCTCAATTGCAGAGTCCAGCCCGCAATGGCAGACGATTTGGACGAGCGAATTTCTTGCATCGGAGGCATTTGAAAAATATGCGGTCAGGGTCGGAACGGAATTGATCGCTCTTGCTGCATATGAGGTGCAGGAAAACTCGCTTATTGTCCACATCGTCTATATGGAAGCAGAGCCGGGAAGCAATCCAACAATTACTGCAAAGAATCAGCTATCTTGAGTAACCTATCGGAAGGAGGGCGCAGAGCATGATCGAAAAGAATCATATACCCGCATCTGACGCAGAGTGGTATTGCCGTGAAGATTCGGAGGAGGAGAGATTCTATGCGATATTTTTCGCGCTTTGCCGCAAGTATCGTGTGAGCTGGGCCAGCGCTGACGAAAAGGAAAAGGCGTTCATTGAAGAGGTTACCCGAGTGACGTATGAACGTGACAGGGCGTTGCGCCTCGGCCAACCGCTCTCTGATATTCGTCCTGCTTTTGTTTCCTGACTGACCAAAAAAACAGGCTGGTGGCTTCGGCTGCCAGCCTGTTTTAGCATCGCCTATTGAAATGTGTGATTATCTGTGTATATTGAAATGTGTAGTATTTGCGTTGCTATTTTTCTGCTGAAATGTGTGGAGACATGGCGCCGCCCTCCAATGGGCCGGCCATGTGTTCCGAGCAGGCCGCAAGCTACTACGCCGGTAATTTCGGCGACGACATGGTGCTTACCGGCACCATGAAGCGGTAAAGAGGAGGTGGCACATTGATTGCATATCAGGTCATCGTATTGCTCGTTTTTTCCTTTGTCGCAGGCTCTATATTGGGGAGCGCGTTTTTGTGCTTCCTGGACCGAAAGAATAGAGGGGAGCCTTGGACGAAGGGCAGAAGCCACTGTGCAAGCTGCGGGCATGAACTGACATGGAAAGACCTCATCCCCATTTACAGCTATCTGCGTAACAAAGGAAAATGCCGGTATTGCGGCAAGCCGTATCCTGCTGCCACACTTCTGTCTGAGCTGGCGATGGGATATGCGTGGCTCTGTGCGGCATCTGAGGCATACATGGCGTTTAATGTCGGCGACTATCCCGGCATGGTAGCAAAGGCGCTCATCTATATTCTGCTTGGCGCGGCGGCTGTCAACGACATCTGCTGTCACGAATGCGAATACGTTATCCAGTACGGTACACTTATCATTGGCCTCGTATACGCCTTTTTCTTCTGCGAGGATGCCACTGTGCTGCTGGGCTGCGCAGGTGTCCTGGCTGTGCTGGTACTGATTGACTTCCTGTTTCGCAAGATGCGGAAGGCGGAAGGTATCGGCTTTGCGGATATAATTGTGATGAGTGGTGCGGCCGCAATAGTCGATAAGCCCATCCTGGTGCCTGCCATGGTGCTTCTAGCGTGCCTGTTCAGCATTTTGGGCATGCCTATTGCATTGAAAAATCAGAAGATGCAGGGCATGGAAGAGGAGGGCCTCGGCATGGGGTTGCTGCCCTTCGTGCTGCTTGGCGTAAGCGTGTGCAACCTGCTGGGGCGCATCATGATCCCGTGGCTGTCCCCATATTAAAACTGAATCGTTAAACCTCTGAGGCTCGCCGTCCAGGCGAGCCTCTTTTTTGCTGCCATCAGCTGCGGTGAGCAGTTCGACCTGTCCTGCGAGACCATTACAAACGAGTAGGAACACAGACCCGACATGGGGAATGTGTTCCTGTATCGTATACGAACAATGCTCCCCCTATAGCAGACAGTTTTCACCTTGACTGCCTCCTATAGGGGGAACCTACTATATGGTGAATTATTGAAGTATCAAGCGAATCTGCCGCTGAACCAGAGCGCTCAGCAGCGCAAGCCTGGTCTCGTCGATGGGAAGATGGGGGTGGTTATTAAAGTGAAAATCCCTGAGTTTTTCCAAATCGGCTCGAATATCCTCTGTCAATAGTCCGCGTGCTGTGATAATAAAATCACGCCCCAGCTTCGGGTGGCAATGCCTGATATACCAATCTGGCGCAGCCAATGCCTCATTGTCCAGTTCGGGGAACAAGGCACGATTGTTGTCAAAAACAGGCGCCATTCCTATTAGTTCCATTGTCCGGTTATCAAACAGGAAGCCAAAGTTTCCGTAGTGACGGTCGGGATTCAGTGTGATGGCGTCCAGCACACACATCCGCCGAAAGTCATTGCCACATCCCAGCGTCTGGAAGAAGTCCAGCAGCCGCGGAACCGTTTGCTCCCCACGGAAGATTGTACCGGCCTTTATCAGCCCAACGCCCTCTGACGTAAACAAAGGGCACTTGCTTACAAGCTTATCGTGATAAACGGTCAAATCATATTGAACTGCGTTGGAGCAGATGCGTTGAGCCAACTGTGAAACCAGAAACTCAGATACCGGCTCAATCACATGTAGGCCGCTGCCACTTTTGTAGAGCCAAATACCATCCGTCTCGCGCACCCAGCACTTGGCATAGTATCCATCCGTCCCAAATTCCGGCGAGGTGGAGGAGAGGTCAGTTTCGCTGATGATGCCATCAAAGGCAGCTTCACTCACTAACCTGTCAAATTCGTTTTCATACAGAGAAACATCGCACCAACAAAGATCACTGCCGGCTTCCTTTACCCAGAAGGTGTCATTTAAGGATAGCGCGTGTGTGACCCTGAGGAAGCCTTCCAAATCGTCGCATCCGTACCGTTCCAGCAATTCGCGGATGTGCTTGCGGTGCTTTGGTGCCTGCCGGCGAGCCAAGAAGTCTTCCAGCTTGCCGTAGCCAATGGGCCGCAGACCCGTTAGCCATGCAATCTCTGTGAACTCCGGCTCATCAAAGGCGTTGCGCTCGCAGACAAAACGGAGCACAAACTGATCCTGGTTCATCAATATGTATTCTTTTCCCACAACCTCGCCTCCTTTTCAGCCTATTGTATCGCATTTTTGTGAAGTATACAACTCCTTTTACCGAAAGCAATTGCAGCTGAATCTCACTTTGGCCTGTTATACACGCTGAAACGAGCAAATATAGGTGATGTATGGGTTAAAACTAATTACTCCATGTTATGTAATGATAATACAGCATAAATAATATATTGTCAGATTAAGCAAAAAAGTGTTTACAAAAATGCGACCTTCTGGTATAATACATACCAGAATAGTTTGGAGACTATGTGCGGTGATATCATAGCAGAAAGGAGGATTGCAAAAAGTGAGCAAGATTTCTCCCCAGAAAAAATATATGCTGACGCTTCGAGAAGCAGCGGAGTATTATCACATCGGAGAAAGAAAGCTGCGCCAGATGGTGCGGGAGAATCCCCATGCTGATTATTATCTCATGAATGGAAATCGCGTCATGATCAAGCGCGAGCTATTTGAGATGTATCTTGCGGCAGCTACTTCGATTTAATATTCTGAAGTTCAGTTAGTGCATTTTGGTGCGTTGATATGATATGCAAAGTCCTCGTCCTATCGAGGCCCACTCTTGTACAAAAGGAGGTGCATGATGAACATCAAGAGACGAGACAAAAAAGGCCGTATTTTGCGGGTTGGCGAAAGTCAGCGGCAAGACGGAAGATATCAGTTCAAGTATACTGATATTGGCGGAAAGCCGAAGACGGTATATAGCTGGAGACTTGACAAAAACGATCCTACACCGGCGGGCAAGAAGCTCGAACTCTCACTTCGCGAGAAGGAAAAGAACATTGCATATAACCAGTTCCATGGAATTGTATCGAGCGGGAGAAGTATGACAGTTCTCGAGCTAGTGAAAAAATATGTTTCCACAAAAACTGGTGTACGCAGTAACACGAAAGCTGGCTATCAGACGGTAATCAACTATTTAGCGAATGACAGCTTTGGCAAAGAAATGGGCAGTAGGCGTATCGATACGGTAAAACAGTCGGATGCAAAGATTTGGCTAATCAAATTGCAGGAGGAACAGGGAAAAAGCTATAGCGTTATACATTCCTACCGTGGCATCCTCAGACCGGCATTCCGGATGGCTGTAGATGACGACTTGATCACTAAGAACCCCTTTGATTTTGAGTTGCACACTGTGATTGTAAATGACAGTGTGACAAGAGAGGCCATTTCCCGGGAGCAGGAACGCAAATTTCTGGAATTTGTCAAGAACGATAATCATTTCCAGAAGTATTATGACCCCATCCTTATCCTCTTCAAGACTGGTCTGCGGATCTCGGAGTTCGCAGGATTAACCAAGGACAGTATTGATTTTAACGGGCACAGAATCATCGTTGACCACCAGTTATTGCGTACGTCACAGATGAAATATGTGATTGAGCCGCCTAAGACGGAAAACGGCATTCGAATGGTGCCAATGACACCGGAGGTTGAGACGAGCTTCCGACGGATTCTGAGCAATCGTGCTACACCTAAAGTTGAACCCTTGATTGACGGCTATTCGGGTTTTCTATTTCTGGGAAAAAACGGTATGCCGATGGTCGCGCTCCACTGGGAAAAGTATTTTGAGCATATCGTGGAGAAATATAATAAGATTTATCGGGAACCGATGCCGAAAATTACACCCCATGTCTGTCGTCACACCTTTTGCTCCAACATGGCTAAAAGCGGCATGAATCCCAAAATGCTACAGTACATCATGGGCCACGGAGATATTAGCGTTACACTGGACACCTACACGCATGCGGATTTTGATGATGCGTGGAACGAAATGCAGAGGGTCACGGCGGCAAATGCTATAAAAAAGTAAATAAGCACAGGGCAGAGCCGGGAATACTCCTGGCTCTGCCCTTATATCTATTACCTGCGACAAAAAACGGCACAGTTATCTGCCGCCCTATAAATACCCACCTTGATGTTTGCATGCACCAAACACCCCAGCCAGAGCATGAAATACTTGCGAGGAGATGAGATGAAGCGGCCATATTTTATGCCGTGACAAAAGACCCGTCATGTGATATAGTTAGCGCATCATAGAGATCTTCCTCGGAGAGGTGCCGCCACGCGAGTGAAAAAGAAACGAGAACTGAGACCGCATTCTGTGTAGCGTGGAACGAAATACGGAAGATTATGGAAGCGGGCGCCGTTAGAAAGTGGAGTTGTACAGAAGTCAAAAATACAACGATTTATACCACTTTTGCTTGTCGGAATAGGCAGAATTAGTCTACGATATGCAATGCGTCCCGCAACGCGTGAAATGCCTGCAAAAGCGCATAATACCACACTTTTCTACGAAATGAGAGGATATGCAACGATATGCAAAAAATACTGTTCATCTGTCACGGCAATATCTGCCGCAGTCCTATGGCGGAGTTTATTATGGCGGATCTGGTGGCGAAGGCGGGGCTGACGGGGCGCATTGCCGTGGCCTCGGCGGCCACCAGCCGGGAGGAGATCGGCAACGATATGTACCCGCCCGCCAAGCGGTGCCTTACAGCCCACGGCGTGCCCTTTACCCGTCGCGCTGCCCGGCAGGTGACGGCGGCGGACTACGACGCCTACGACTATCTGGTGATTATGGACGGCCTGAACCGGCGGAATCTGAACCGCATCATCCCCTCCGACCCTGCGGGGAAGATACACACCCTGCTGTCCTTCACCGGGCGGGATGGCGTCATCGACGACCCCTGGTACACCGACGATTTTGAGACGGCCTACCGGGAGATTCTCCGGGGCTGCGAGGCACTGTTGAATAAGTTGACATAACATTACATGCCGGATAAAAAATCCATTTTCCAAAGACAAAAAACCACCTCTATCGGGCCGCTTGACCCGGCAGAGGTGGTTTTGTATGCGGTTTTATTTCCCCAACAGGGCGCCCACCTTGGCGAAGAAGTTCAGCCGTTCCAGCAGGGTAGGGGGCTTGGGCTGGCCCTCCTGCTCCGCCTCCACCGCGTCGTACACGGTGCGGCAGGCGGCCAGATAGTCGTCGGTGGTCTCCCGGACCCGCTGGCTCACCTGGCGCATGATGGACAGCACCTTTTCGGGCTTGTCCGCGAAGTAGGCGGAGAAGTCCTGCTGGGTCAGGGCGTGGACGGCGGTGTCCTCCAACGCCACGGCGGTGGCGCTGCGGGGGCAGCTGGCAATCAGCTCCATCTCCCCGAACACCTGGCCGGGGCCGAAGGTGGTGATGTGGGTCTCGTCGGCGGTGCCCTGCTCGGCGTAAATGCCTACGGCGCCGCTGTCGATGTCGTAGAGAAAGGCGGGCATGTCGCCCTGGCGGATAATCACGTCGCCCCTGGCAAATCGTTTCGTCTCCATGGCGGCCTCCTTATGCGCTGTACTGGTCGTGGATGCGGACCATATCCCGGTGCAGTTCCGAATCGGCCACGCCGGTTTGCTGGGCGTCCATCCACCGGTGAATCACGTGGCAGACCCGGAGATAGTCCTGGTTGGTCTTGTGCAGCTTCTGGCACAGCCGCTGGAGAATATAGTAGGCTTTCGCCGGATTATTGCCGAAAAACTCCTGGAAATCGTCGTCGGTGATGACCTCTAGCTCCGTTTTGGCGTCCAGGGCCACCACGGTGGCGTTGCACGCCGTCTTATCCAGCAGCTCCATTTCGCCGAAGAAATCGTTGGCTCCCAGCTCCGCCAGCTTCTGCTCCCGGGGTGTGCCGTAGTCGGAATACACCGCCACCCGGCCCCAGAGAATGTTGTACATGCTGTCACCCGGCTGGCCCTGGCGGATGATGACCTCGCCTTTTTTGCAGATTTTATGCTCCATAGCGTCCTCCTTCGCGGACATTCTTACCTATTATGAGTATAGCAAAAACGGCCGCCGGGTCAAGGGGAAAATGGCTTCATTTCAGGAAAAAGCGGCCATCAGCCCCGAAAGGCCCCGGTCGCGGTAGAGGGCCTTGTAGTAGCTGACCTCGTCCCGGATGATGACGTCGATCATCCGCATGCCCAGCACCTCCACCGGGGCCTTGTCGTCGGTGAGGAGGTAATCGCCGGGGGCGTAGTCGGTGAGGTGGTCGGCCACCCGGGCGAGGAGGGCGGCAAGGTCGCCATCGGTAACAGCGGCCAGGCCCTTATTGAGCCGATCCGCCAGAGGGGCGTCCTCCATGGCGGCAAACAGCTCCCGGTTGGTGGTGCGGGGCACGTCCACCGTGGCCACCTGGGGAAAGACAGCGGCGATGGTGTCGGCCAGATAGGCGTTGATGCTGCCCTCGCCGTCGGAGTGCATGTTCATGTTCACCACCATGACGCCGCCGGGCTTTAAGTGGTCGCGCACCAGAGTGAAGAACTCCACCGAGGACATCTGAAAGGGGATGGTGATGTCCTGATAGGCGTCCACCAGAATCACGTCATACAAATCATCCACCGCCATCAGATAGGCACGGCCGTCGTACTCCGTCACGGCGATGTCGCTGCTCATATCGAAGTACTCCCCCGCCAGGGCGGTGATTTTGCCGTCAATCTCCACGCCGGTAACGGTGCAGCCGGGAAAGCGCTCCCGGCAGGCGGTGGCATAGGTGCCGGTGCCGTTGCCCAGCACCAGCACGTCCGGGGCCTCCGCCCCCGCCATCACGGGGGCGGCCAGGGCGTAGTCGTAATACATGCCGGTGAGGCCGCCGTTTTTCATTTTGATGGACTGCACGCCGAAGAGCACGTTGGTGCTGAGGGCAACCTGGCGGTCGTCCTCTTTGACCTGCAAGTAGTTGTACACCGATTCGCCCTCGTAGCGCAGCTCCTTTTCCCAGAAGGCGAAGGAGTCGCTGCGGCCCAGCACAGCGCACAGCAGGAACAGGGCGATAGCGGCGGCGGAGCCCCGCTTGCCCACGCCGGAGGACAGGAAGAAGATGAGGGCGATGGCCAGCAGCACCCCGGCGAACAGCAGGAAGGTCACCGACGTGCCCACGGTGGGGATGGTGACGAAGGTGGGCAGGAAGGTGCCCAGGATGCTGCCCACGGTGTTGCAGGCCCCCAGGCGGCCCACGGTGCGGCCGCCCTCGTCCAGCGTCTCCACGGCGGCCTTGGTGAGGGAGGGGGTGACGGTGCCCAGCAGGAACAGGGGGAAGACGAAAATCACCAGGCAGGAGGCAAAGGCGGCGACCACCAGCAGGTGGGTGCTGACGGTGAAGATCAGCAGCGCCGACACGCCCAAAATCAGGTATTTGCCCACCACCGGGATGGCGGCAATCCACACCGCGGCGATGGCGATGCTGCGATAGAGCCGGGCGGGGTCCGGGTTCTTGTCGGCGGAGCGGCCACCGTACAGGTTGCCGGCGGCCATGGCGATCATGATGGTGCCGATGATGATGGTCCACACGATTTGGGACGAGCTGAAATAGGGCGCCAGCAGCCGGCTGGCCCCCAGCTCCACCGCCATCACCGACACCCCGGCGAAGAACTCCGTCACATATAAAAACCACTTATTCCGCAAAATGGGATACTCTTTCATAGTTGCCTCCGGTAAAAAATGTCATCTGGGCCAGTGTACCACGGATTAGGGGATTTGCCAAGGGGAAGAATTTGGCTGTTGACAATGTAAACAGGCTGTGGTACAGTGAGTTTACATTGTAGACAGGAGGAAACACAAATGCAGCACCAGGGAGAACTGTTCACCTCCACGGAGTGGAAATTGATGGAGTGCCTGTGGGAAAAGGGGGACTGCACCGGCCGGGAGGCGGTGGAGGACATGGCCCGGCGGGCGGGGTGGAGCCGCAGCACCACGCTGACCCTGCTGCGCCGCATGACGGAGAAGGGGGCCATCGACTGCCGGGAAGAAGGGGGCGTCAAAGTCTACCGGGCCAATGTGGAGCGCTCCGACGCCGCCCGGCGGGAGACGGAGGTCTTTCTCCACCGGGTGTACCGGGGCAGCGTCAGCATGATGGTCAGCGCCTTTACGGAGGAAAAAGGACTGTCCCGGGAGGAGAGAGACGAGCTGTACGCCCTGCTGCGGAGGATGGAGGAGGAGCAATGATGACGATAGGATGGGCCCTCAGCGGCGCGGTGCTGGCGGGAGTGCTGGCGGCGCTGCGGTATGGGCTTCGCGGGCGCATCAGGCGGCGCCTGCAGTACGCCCTGTGGCTGCTGCTGGCGGTGCGGCTGGTGCTGCCTGTGGGCGTAGGCAACAGCCCGTGGAGCGTGGCGGCGGTGCTGCAGCAGGCCCGCCAAACGACTGCGGCGGAAACGGTGGAAGCCGCTGCCGAGTTGCCCCTCCCGGGAATGAGCTATGACAGGGCCTACACCCAGGTCATGGAGGAGCTGCGAAAGTCCGGGGTGAACACCGCCGCCCTGGACGACAGCGAGGTGGACAGCTGTGTCTACCAGCGCATGAGCAGTGGCGTCACCGTGGCGGAGGCGTTACAGATGCTTTGGCTGGGCGGCGTGGCCATCATGGCGCTATGGCTGGCGGGCGGCAACCTGCTTTTTGCCCTGCGGCTGCGAAAAAGCCGGGTGAAGTGGGAGGACGGCACCGTTTCCGCCCTCACAAGGCTGCCGGTGTATTTCGCGGCGGTGGATACGCCGTGCCTTTTCGGCGTGGTGCGCCCGGCCATCTATTTGCCCCGGACGCTGCCCCGGGAGGCAATGGATTACGTGCTGCGCCACGAGGATGCCCATTTTCATCACGGCGACCACCTCTGGGGGCTGGTGCGGGGCGTGTGCCTGGCGCTGCACTGGTTTGACCCGCTGGTGTGGTGGGCGGCGGCGCTGAGCCGCCGGGACTGCGAGATGGCCTGCGACGAGGCGGTGACCGCCGCCATGGACACCGGCGAGCGCTCGGCCTACGGGCGGACGCTAATCGCCCTGTCCTGCGCCCAGCCGGGGGCGGGAAACCTGCTGCTGTCCGCCACCACCATGACCGGCGGCAAGAAAGGGTTGCGGGAGCGAATCGCCGCCATTGCCGGGAAGCCCCGAAACCGGGCGGCGGCGCTCTTCCTGCTGGCGGCTGCGGTGCTGCTGGCGGTGGTGTGTACGTTTACCGATGGCCAAAAGACCCCGTCGGAGGAGGGCGTGGGCAGCGGGCAGGAGACCGTGGAGACACCGCTGGAAAACGGCGAGCAGGCTGACACCGAGGAGGATACGTTCGTCCTCTCCGTAGACCCGGCGGTGGGTACCCCGGTGAGCATCGAACCCGCCGACTACGGCCTGACGGATGCGGTGCTGCAAAGCCTGTATCTCCCGGACTGGGAAAAAATGTCCACAGAGGCCATCGGCGCCTGGTATCTCCACACTGACGGTGCCGGGGCGGAGCTGGCGGCCATTGCGCTGACGGATCGGTTTGACAGCGATCCGGTGGGTACTCTGGACTATCTGGTAAAAATTGGCCACCAGAAGGTGGGGGACGACTACGCCGCCGTAATTCTGTGCCGAGCCATTGGCTTCACCCGCAGCCTGCGGGTCTCAATGGAAATGTCCCCCAATGATGTCCTGGACTACACGGCTGTCTTCCGGCAATGCCGTGAGGCGTATCCCTCTGGCCGGGGCACACAGCTGCTGGACGTGATGGAGGATACGTATCACGCCTTTTTGCCCGACGGTGACGGTAGCAACGTACAAGAGGCAGATGGGAAGGCGCAAAGCGCCGGGAGCGTCACGTTGCCGTAGCGATTTGCATTCGGCGGTTTTCGTGGTATAATGGGGAAAAAGGTTGAAAGGAAATGGTTTTCCCTATGCTTCTGATGCGGCCCTTTGCGGAGGAATACGATAAAAAACGGTGGTGGATCGGGCCGGTGCTGCTGTTTTGCTACGTGCTGCTGCTCTACCCGGTGAGGGATGGGCTGTGGATGGCGGCGGAATGGAGCGACAGGCTTTACGCTTTCCTGGCGGTGGACAGCAACTGGGATTTGCTGTTCGAACTGTACGACGTGGCGCTGTGCCTGGCGGCGATATGGCTGCTGCGGCGGCCTCTGGCCCAGGCCTTGGCGGGGCTGCGGGCCTATCCCCGTTGGCGGCTGGTGGTGACGCTGTTGCTGCTGCCGGTAATCGACGAGGCCATGACCTGGGCGGAATGGCTGATAACCGACTGGCTGGAGGGCACCATGGGCGTGGTGTCCGGCAACCAGTCCGCCATTGAGGAGCAGGCCGTAGGCGGTGCCCACACGTGGCTGTTTATTCTGGTGACGGCGGTGGCGGGGCCTATTTTGGAGGAGCTGATCTTCCGCTACGGCATCTTCCGGCCCCTGGAGCGGCGCAGCCGCTTCGCGGCCTATGTGGTGACGGCGGGGCTGTTCGCATTGATGCACGTGTGGGCCTACGCGGTGTTCGACGGCGAATGGCGGCAGCTGCTGGACGGCCTGGTGTACCTGGTGGGCGGCGTTGTGCTGACGGCGGTGTACGATGTGACCGGCAACATCAGCTTTTCCATATTGCTCCACATCTGGTGCAACAGCCTGGCCACATATTACATGCTGCTGCCGGAATAACAGAAAAACCGCTGCCTCCACGGCAGCGGTTTTCATCTGTCTGAAATTGGTTTACATAATGCCTGTAATGAAGATTTCCAGGCCGATGGCGATGAGGATGACGCCGCCCAGAATGGGGGCGCGGCCCGCCAGGCGGGCGCCGAAACGGCGGCCCAGCAGCAGCCCCGCCAGGCAGATGACAAAGGTGACCGCGCCGATGATGAGGCACTCCAAAAGGGCGGCGGGGAAGTCGTAGTCCGCGATGGTGAAGCCCACGGACAGGGCGTCGATGGAGGTAGCCACCCCCTGGCCCAGCAGGGCCGCCAGGCCCACAGGCAGGGCCTCGCCGCCGTCGGACGCCGGGTGGAGCCCCTCCCGAATCATGCTGATGCCCAGGTAGGCCAGCAGCGCCAGGGCCACCCAGGGGATGGCCCTCTGGGCGGCGGCAAAGGCGGTGGCGATGGTGTGGACGCACAGCCAGCCCGCCAGGGGCATGACAATCTGGAAAAAGGCGAAGGTGCCGGCAATCAGCGCCATGCGGCGGCGGGGCATATGGGGCTCCCGCAGGCCGTTGGCCACCGACACGGAGAAGGCGTCCATGGCAAGGCCCACGCCGAAGAGGATACTATTGACAAAAAACAGGGCATCGTAGCGCATGGCGCACCTCTCGATTATGGAATCATTCGTGCCGTACTTTGATGAGCAGCAGCCGCCCACGGCCCACGGTGACACAGGCGGTCATGCCGGGGGTCACTTCGTTGCTGACGCCGATGGGGTAGTCGCAG
Source organism: Oscillospiraceae bacterium (assembly GCA_902765025.1). Taxonomy (GTDB): domain Bacteria; phylum Bacillota; class Clostridia; order Oscillospirales; family Oscillospiraceae; genus Vescimonas. The sequence continues at coordinate 62,114 of CACWYC010000012.1, read as the reverse complement.
GTGATGGCGGCATTTTGCAGGGGGTATTTGGCGTTTTCAATGGTCACGTCCTCCGCAAGGCCGGAGACATTCAGCAGGGAAAAGAAGGGGTAGCGGTCCGGAATCAGGGCCGGGCCGCGGGAGACGACGGACAGCTCCGAATAGTCGTCCCAAATGGCGGCGGTTTTGCCCAAGGTGTCCAGATACAGCAAAAGGGACACGTTGCCCCAGGTGTGATCCAGGCGGCGGCCTACCACGCCCAGCAGCAGGAAATCGTCATAGCCCCGGCGCAGCGCCTCTTTTACGGCAAAGACGGTGTCGGTGTCGTCCTTCACCCGGGGCAGGACGATGGTCTCCACGTCCGTCTCGGGCCGGGGGTGGGAGTCGAAGTCGCCCACGATCAGGTCGGGGACCCGGCCCAGGCCGTCGCAGTGGGCAAGGCCGCTGTCGCAGTAAATCACGTAATCGTCCCCACGCAGGGCGCGGCGGATTTCGGCATAGTCGGCAATGGGCGCGCCGCCCACAATGACACATCGGCCCATGGATTCACCCTCCCCAAAAAACAGCCTTTTGCCAGTATAGCACCGCTGGGGGCATAAAACAAGGGAAAAGGCGGCTTTTGAGCCTTTTCCCTGTGGGGATGCCATCACTTCAAGAGGGATTTCACCAGATTGTAGATTTCCAGACCCCGCTTCTGGCCGAACTTGGCGATGGTGGCGCGGTAGACGGTCTGCTTCATTTTGTCCTGGCCGGTGTGCTTGCTCACCAGGGAGGCCATGAAGGCGATGTCGGGGCTGTCCACCTTGGCCTTGCTCAGCACCTGCTGCACCATGTTGTTGGCGGCGGCCTTGCCGGCGGAGGCGGCGGAGAGGCTCTTGGCCTTGGCGGCCTTCTTGGGCTTCACCGGCGTGGCGGTGGTCTCCGGGGCCTTGCCCTCCACTACCGGGGCTGGCTGGGGCGCGGGGTCTGTCTCCGGCTGGGGCTCCGGCGTCTTTTCCGGCTGTTTGGGGGGCTGGGGAGCGGGTTTTGGCTGGGGGCGGGCGGCCCGGGCGGGCTTGACCTCGGCAGGCTTTGCCCCGCCGGGCTGGATAGCCTCCTCGATGCTGCGCACATGGTACAGCGGCGTGCCGCCGTGGTGGGCGCCCCAGAAGGGGATGAGGCACTGGAAGCCCTTGTCCTTGCTGACGATGTAAAAGGCGCAGTCGTCCTCGGCGCTGGCCATCAGGGCGCCAAGGTAGGAGGCCAGCTGCAAATCCAGCGCCTGGTTGCCGGGATTCACCTTGATGAAGGCGATGTGGGCGGCTGTGTCGCTGCGCATGGCAATCTCAAAAAAGTCAATGCTGATTTTATTGGCGTTCTGGGTGTAGAACAGGGCCACGGTGTCATCGCCCGTCAGGTCAAAAAAACCGTGGAGGCCGCCGTCGGACACGTTTTCGTAGTCCACCAGAAAGAATCGTCTCATATATGGTTCCTCATTTTCCATAATTTGTGCCATTATAGCACAATTCCGCCCTGCCGTCTACGGCGGATTTTGGGGATTGGGTATTGACAGTGAAGCCCTTTGGGCATATTATCTTTGCTTAATGAGGGCCTTTTCGGGCCATTGAGGAGAAAAAGATATGGAATCCAAGGTTTTCGAATGGATCGAGCAAGAGCGGCAGCGGCAGGAGAACACCATCGAGCTGATCGCCAGCGAAAATTTCACCAGCGACAACGTGATGCGGGCCATGGGGTCCTGCCTCACCAACAAATACAGCGAGGGCTACCCCGCCCACCGCCACGACGGCGTGGGCCGCAAGGGACGGTATTACGGCGGCTGCCAGGTGGTGGATCGGATTGAGGAGTACTGCTGCGCCAAGTGGCAGGAGGTGTTTCAAACCGACTACCACGTGAACGTGCAGCCTCACAGCGGCTCCCAGGCCAATCTGGCGGCCTACCAGGCGGTGTTGCAGCCGGGGGACACCATTCTGGCCATGGACCTGAACAACGGCGGCCACCTGAGTCACGGCTCCGCCGCCAATTTCAGCGGGAAAATCTACCACACCGTGTTCTACGACGTGGATGAAAACGGCTTCATCGACTACGACGACATCGCCCGGAAAATCCGCAAGTACCAGCCCAGCCTGGTGCTGGCGGGGGCCAGCGCCTACTCCCGCATCATCGATTTTGCCCGGATTCGCGCCATTCTGGACAAGTGCGCCACAGGCGGGCGGCGGCCCTGGTTTATGGTGGACATGGCCCACATTGCGGGGCTGGTGGCCGGGGGCGTGCATCCCTCCCCCTTCGGCCTGGCGGACATCGTCACCACCACCACCCACAAGACCCTCCGGGGCCCCCGGGGCGGCCTTATCTTCTGCCGCCCGGAGCTGGCGGGGAAGGTGGACGGCGCCGTGTTCCCCGGCACCCAGGGCGGCCCGCTGCAGCACGTCATCGCCGCCAAGGCGGTGGCGGCGGAGGAGGCCTGCACGCCGGCGTTCCGGGACTACGCCCGGCGGGTGGTGGAAAACTGCGACGCCATGTGCCGTGCCTTTATCAAAATGGGCTACCACGTGGTCACCGGCGGCACGGAGAACCACCTGTTCCTGCTGGATCTGAGCCGCACCCATCCCCGCCTCACCGGCGCCATGGTGCAGGAGGAGCTGGACCGCCACGGCATCACCCTGAACAAGAACTGCGTGCCCGGCGAAAAGCGCAGTCCTATGGAGGCCAGCGGCGTCCGCATCGGCACCGCCGCCGAGACCACCCGGGGCAAGACGGCGGAGGACTTCGTGGCCATCGCCGGACGGATCGACGCGGTCATCCGGGAGCTGGACAAAAAGGTGGCCGAGGGCTGATTCTTATATAAAAATATCCCGCTGCAGACGCAGCGGGATATTTTTACTATGAGTGCTTTTTATTTGGTCAGCATCATGGTGAATTCGTCGCCCTCGTCCTTCACGGACACGGCGTAGCCCTGGGAGGCGGCGTAGCGCTTCACGTTCTCCACGCACACCATGCTGTCCACCTTGACCTCCAATTCCTTGGGGGCGTTGGCCTTGACTTCCTTCTGCACCATCACCACGGGCAGCGGGCAGGACAAACCTCTGGCGTCAACCATTTTGTTTCGCCTCCTTGGGAAGATTCAGCAGGGAAATCACCAGCAGCACGGCAAAGCCGATGATAACGGCCACCTTGCCGGTGGTGCCGATGCCGCCGGGGGAGTACACGCCGTCATTGAGGGCGGCGGCGCTGCCGGCCAGCTTGAAGTTGTGGGCAAAGGCAGCGCCCACCAGCATACCCAGCACGGTAACGGCGCTGTCGCCGTTGCCCTCGCCGGCCAGAATCAGCTGGCGCAGGGGGCAGCCGCCCAGCAGCACGCTGCCCCAGCCCACCAGCACCATGCCCAGCAGGTTCCACAGCTGGGAGGCGTGGGCGATGGGCTGCAGATAGGTGGAGAAGCCCTTGAAGTTGCCCAGGATGATGTTGCCCAGCAGCACGGTGACGAAAATCACGCCGAAGCCGGACAGCAGGTTGAAGTCGCGGAACATGACGGCGTCACGCATACCGCCCACCATGCACATGCGGGAGCGCTGGCACAGGGCGCCCACCACCAGGGCGATGAGCAGGGAGGCAATGACGGGGGCGTGTTTGCTGCCGGGGCCACTCTCGGAGAAGGCGAACAGGGCGGGCACCGCCAGCACCAGGATGAACAGCACCACCAGGATGCCGGGCAGGGTGTAGCCCTCCACGGTGGCCACGGTGTAGCTGCGCTTCAGGGAGAAGCCCTTTTTCAGGAAGAACACGCCCAGCAGGATGCCGATGAAGAAGCCGGCCAGGCCCACAATGGCGTTGAGGTCGCCGCCGCCCATGCGGATGACCATGCGCAGCGGGCAGCCCAGGAACACCAGCGCGCCAATCATCACGAAGGCGCCCAGCACAAACCGGGTGGCGGGGGCGGAGCCGGCCCGGGCCTTGAATTCCTTCGTAGCCAGGGACATGATGGTGGAGCCCAGTACCAGGCCCACGATCTCCGGGCGGAAATACTGCACCGGCGCGGCGGTGTGCAGCTTGGTGGCACCGGCGATGTCACGGACGAAGCAGGCAATGCAGAAGCCCATGTTGGCGGGGTTGCCCAGGGCCGTCAGCACCAGCGCCGCCACGCCCACGGCGAAGCCGGCAATCAGTACCAGAGGATTGACGCGTTTTGTCATAGGTTCTCTCTCCTTTCAAAGAGGCGGCCCCGCCGGAGGTAACCGCTACCCCGGGGCAGGGGCACCGCCCTATATCGTTATCCATTATAAAATATCACGGTGAAAAGGTCAACCGGTAAAGTGGAAACCTTTCGGGAAATTATCGTTTCCCTACTGATGGGCGGCTCAAACGGTCATGGTGTGGAAGCCGGCGTACTCCACGCCGCCGGTCTCCAGTGCGGCCCGGAGGGCGGCGGCGGTGTCCGCAGGGCCGCTCCAGGCGATGCCGCAGTCGGCGCTGAGGGCCCGGGGGGCGGAGATCAGCTTGCCGGGCAAGCCGTGGGCGGCGCACAGCTTCTCCGTGGCCATGGCCTCGGCGGTGGTGTAAAAGGTGACCACCACCCGTTCCTGTTTGGGTATCATTGCAATCACCCCCCGGGATGGATTACGTTCATTATATTTCAAAAAGAACAGCGCGTCAAGGCGGGGAGGAAGAATGTATACGGACAGGAAAAAGTGCCGGAAATCGAGGATTTCCGGCACTTTTGAGAAGATAAGAAGGCGTTACAGTTCCACGGGCACCTTGCCCTCCCGGATAAGGCGGAGCATGATGTCGGCGATGTCGGGGTCGAACTGGCGGCCCTTGTTGGTCTCAATCTCGCTGATGATGGTCTCCATGGGCAGTTTTTTGCGGTAGACCCGGTTGGTGGCCATAGCGTCGAAGGAGTCGGCCACGCAGATCATCCGGGCCACCAGGGGGATGTCCTCTCCCGCCAGGCCCTCGGGGTAGCCGTGGCCGTCGTAGCGCTCGTGGTGGTAGTGGGCGCCCTTGTCCACGTCCGGCAGGCTCTTGAAGCTGCGGAGGATCTCGCTGCCCCGCTGGGGGTGGGATTTCAGCACGGCGAACTCCTCGTCGGTGAGCTTGCCGGGCTTGGTGAGGATGTCGTCGGGCACGCCGATCTTGCCGCAGTCGTGGAGCAGGGCGATGTAGTAGATGCGGTCCAGCTCCTCGCCCTCGTAGCCCATTTCCCGGGCAATCATTTTGGTGTAGATGGCCACCCGTTTGGAATGGCCGTTGGTGTAGGGGTCCTTGGCGTCGATGAAGCCGGTGAAGGTCTCGATGGACTCGTTGATGATCTCGTTGTCCCGCTCGTGGCGGGCCTGGTATTTGCGAATCTGAATGGCGGTGATGATGGATATAATCCGGGCCACAATCCAGATCAGCAGCAGGCTCAGGGCGATCCAGAACAGGGGCTCGTCCGTCAGCAGCCGGTGGAAGCGGTAGGCCAGCTCCAGAGAGCTGTCCTCGATGGTCTCGCCGATGGCCACGTACAGGATGAAGCCGGGTGTGGTTGCCTCAAAGGGCTCGATGGGCACCTCCATGGCGTTCATGGTCCTGCTGGGGTGGTACACCATGTAGTCGCCGTCGTGCATGGCCACCAGGGGCTCGCCGTCAAAGACCACGTAGTTCAGGCTGTGGGCGGTGGGGTCGTATTCCCGCAGGTCGGGGATGGTGTCCACGAGCTCGTTGCCGGCGATAAACTGATGAATCTCCAGGGCGCCGTTCCAGCCGGACATGAGGTACACGTCCCGGTGGAAGGTGAGGGTAAAGGAGAAATCCTCCACCTGGTCCCTCGTGTTGTTGGCCACGGTAAAATCATAGGTGAAGGCCTGGTAGTTGTGCTCCGTCAGGCCCTCGTTGTTAAAGTCGAACACCTTCGTCCAGGTGCTGCCCCGGGCCACGCCCACCACCGATACCTCCGCCTGTTCCTCCGGGGCAAACAGGGCGGGGCCTTCAAAGGTGGCCAGATGCCACTTGCTGTTGTAGGCGTTGTTCATCACCACGCTGGCGGCCAGCATGGCGGCGATGAGGCACAGCGAGACCACAAAAATGAGAATGGTCCGCATGCGATGGTTGGTTTTCAACGGTGATCCCCTCCGACAACGATAATAGAATGGATAGGTGTAGAAAGTTGCCATCAATATATCAAATTAACGGCGAATCGTCAAGAAGGGGAACGCTATGTCTGCGGCATAGTGATGCGGGCTGCATCATCACGGTATTCATTGCCATACGGGACGATCCGTAGTATAATCGCCTTACATGAGAAAGATACGGTAAACAGGGCGGTTCCTGCGGAAATGGACTGTGCGGTTACAAAGCGAAATGGATAGAGGAGCAGCATCATGCCGGAATACAGTAAACAGGATTTGCAATATGCGGCGGAATTCCGCGAGGGCATTCACCGGGAGGCGCTTGCCATCGTTCGCAAGACGCGGCCTGACGTGGCGGAGGTCATTGACCGCCATCCGGTGGAGGACTACTTTCAGGAGCATTGGGACTATCCGGGAAAGTGGTATACCATGGTTTCGATACCCTATGGCTACGGCAGCCGCCAGGCGCTGATTGACGCCATAGTCCGGGATACGCTCGCCGGAAAACCACCCAAGACGGAGAGTGCGTATACGCAGGAGCCGCCGGACACGGTCATGCCGGAGCCGAAGAAACGGCCAACGCAGAAGGAAGACCCGTTTTACAAGCTGATTGCTTCGTACCCCGACCTGGCTGTGGACTATTGCATTGTGAAAAATGAACGGAGCGATGGGGGTTATGAGTCCCACCGTCATGCGCTGAAAGCCGCCTGCACTGTGATTTGCGACGGATGGGAGGGAAATCCCGCCCTTGCGGCGGGAAAGCGGATGCCTGCCGAGGCGCTTTTTTCCTCAGATTATCCGAAAAACGGCCTCAATTACCGCCGCGCCTTTCTGTACCCGCCCCATGAAAACGGTTACACAGGCAAAGACTTTGCGCACGTCAACGCCGCCCTTTTCCCCAACGGAACGGACACGCTGGAAGTATTTGAATGGACTACGGACTGGTCGGACTATTTCCGTGAGGGCCATGAGTGGTGGGGTACGCTGTGCGTAACGGTTTACGATAAAACCCTCCACCGCTTTGTGGTGATCATGGCATCGGCAACGGACTGACCAATCACGCCCTTCGCCCGCCGCCAGGCACACATCACTTGCGCAGCCAAGCATCACTTGCCCCGCCAGGGGCAAACATCATGCACAAAAGCACTTGCCGAAGCAAGTGCTTTTTTCATGGCACCCGCGAGGGGATTCGAACCTCCGACCTACCGCTTAGGAGGCGGTCGCTCTATCCTGCTGAGCTACGCGGGCGTATATGGTGGACGGCGGGCGCCGCCGAAGGCTATTGTACCCCGCCGCCGTGGTCTTTGTCAACGCAAATTTCGCAAAAAATCGGAATTGCCCCTTGCATTTGGGTGTATAAACGCCTATAATAGCGAGGTTAATGCGTAAATGATTGATTTTTACCCAAGAAAGGGGTTATTTCCTTGCAGAACGAGAAATTGAGAAACGTAGCCATTATCGCCCACGTGGACCACGGCAAGACCACCCTGGTGGACCAGATGCTGAAGCAGGGCGGCGTGTACCGTGAGAACCAGGAGACGGTGGAGCGGGTCATGGACTCCAACGATCTGGAGCGGGAGCGTGGCATCACCATCCTGGCCAAGAACACCGCCATCCAGTACGGCGACACCAAAATCAACATCGTGGACACCCCGGGCCACGCCGACTTTGGCGGCGAGGTGGAGCGTATTTTGAAGATGGTCAACGGCGTTATCCTGCTGGTGGACGCCGCCGAGGGCCCTATGCCCCAGACCCGCTTCGTCCTCAGCCGGGCGTTGGAGCTGGGCCACCGTGTTATCGTGGTGGTGAATAAGATCGACCGGCCCGACCGCCGCATCAAGGAGGTCATCAACGAGGTGCTGGAGCTGCTGCTGGACCTGGACGCCACCTCCGAGCAGCTGGACAGCCCCATGCTGTTCTGCTCCGCCCGCAACGGCACCGCCAGCTATTCCCCCGACGTGGCGGGCACCGATTTGAAGCCCCTTTTCGACACCATTCTGGACTACATCCCCGCCCCCGAGGCCGACGTGGACCAGCCCTTCCAGATGCTGGTGTCCGCCATTGACTATAATGAGTTTGTGGGCCGTATCGCCATCGGCCGCATTGAGCGGGGTACCTTGAAGCAGAACCAGGAGATCGCCGTGTGCAACTTCCACGACCCCGACGCCGCCCCCAAGAAGGCCAAGGCCGTGTCCATGTATGAGTTCGACGGCCTGGGCAAAAAGCCCGTCACCGAGGCCACCGCCGGCAACATCATTGCCCTCAGCGGCATCGGCGACATCACCATCGGCGACACCATCTGCGCGCCCACCTGCGTGGAGCCCCTGCCCTTTGTGAAGATTTCCGCCCCCACCATGGAGATGACCTTCAGCGTCAACGACTCCCCCCTGGCGGGCCGGGAGGGCAAGTTCGTCACCTCCCGCCAGATCCGTGAGCGGCTGATGCGGGAGACGTTGAAGGACGTGTCCCTGCGGGTCACGGAGCTGGAGGGCGTCATGGACGCCTTCAACGTGGCGGGCCGGGGCGAAATGAGCCTCTCCATCCTCATCGAGACCATGCGCCGTGAGGGCTACGAGTTCCAGGTGTCTCCCCCGCGGGTGCTGTACCAGACCATCGATGGCAAGAAGTGCGAGCCCATTGAGCGGCTGGTGGTGGACGTGCCCAGCGAGAGCGTGGGCGCCGTCATCGAGAAGCTGGGCTCCCGCAAGGGCGACCTGGTGGAGATGACCCCCGTGGGCAACCGGATGAAGATCGAGTTCCTGGTGCCCTCCCGGGGCCTCTTCGGCTACCGCAACGAGTTCCTCACCGACACCCGTGGCGAGGGCATCATGGCCAGCGTGTTCGACTCCTACGCCCCCTTCAAGGGTGAGCTGCAGCGCCGCAACACCGGCTCCCTGGTGGCCTCCGAGACCGGCGAGTCCGTCAGCTACGGCCTCTTCAACGCCCAGGAGCGGGGCGCGCTGTTCATCGGCCCCAACGTGGACGTGTATGAGGGCATGGTGGTGGGCGTCAGCCCCAAGGTGGAGGACATCGTGGTCAACGTGTGCAAGCGCAAGCAGATGACCAACATGCGGGCCGCCGGCTCCGACGAGGCCCTGCGCCTGGTGCCGCCCCGCCGCCTGAGCCTGGAGCAGTGCCTGGAATTCCTGGCCGACGACGAGCTGCTGGAGGTCACCCCCAAGAGCCTGCGCATCCGCAAGACCATCTTGAACCACGAAAAGCGCATGAAGGCCACCCACGGCGGCAAGAACAAATAAGTTGACATAATTTTTACGCCCCATCCGTTTGGATGGGGCGTTTTTCGCTGTCAGATACGTTCAAACACATGGATGGCGAAGGAGGCGGTGAGGGTCAGGCTGTCGTATTGGGCCAGCCGCTCCACGCCGGCTTTCGGCGTCTTCCAGTAGTAGGGCGTCATGCGGAACAATGCGGCGATGGCCTCCCGGCTTTCCAGGCGGAAGGGGTATTCCACGGGCACGATGTCCCGGTAGCGGAAGCCCTCGTAGGGCGTCTCCTTTTCCTCGTTGGGGTAGGGGTTTTCGTAGAGAATCTCCTTCATCTCCCACAGGTGCCTGGGCCCCGGCACCACGTAGAGGTAATGGCCGCCGGGCACCAGCACCCGCTGAAATTCCTCCAATGCCAGGGGGGAGAAGCAGTTCACCAGCAGGTCAATGGAGCCCGCCGCCACGGGGAGATGGTAGCTGCTGGCCACGGCGAATTCCACGCCCTTTTCCCGCTTGGCGGCCAGGCGGAGAATCTCCTTGGAGATGTCAATGCCCGCCATCTGGGGCTGTTTTCCCGCGTCCAGCAGGGCGTGATAGATGCCGGCGGTGTAATACCCCTCGCCGCAGCCGGTGTCCAGCACCCGGGGGGCGTCGCCGGTGAGGGAGACAGCAAGTTTACATAACACATCACGCAGCGGGGCGTAGCTGCCGGTGTCCAGAAAGAGCTGCCGGGCCCTGGCCATGCCCTTGTCGTCGCCGGGCATCTTGCTGTGCTTGCGGTTCACCGGCAGCAGGTGGGTGTGGCCCTCCTTTGCCACGTCGAAGCTGTGGCCGCCGGGGCAATAGTACCGGGTGGGTTCACGGGTCAAGGCAGCGCCGCACAGGGGGCAGATGAAAAGGCTCATAGCTCCGCCTCCGACAGGGTGACGTCGTGAATCCAGGCGGTTTTGCGGCAGCGCAGCAGGCACAGGGGCATTTTCACGATGCTCTCACCCTGCATGGCCACGCCAATCCACCAGGGGTCGAGGCGCAGCACCAGGGCGAACAGGGCCGTCAGCGGCAGACCGATGCACCACTGGGGCAGCAGGTCCAGCAGGGCCGCCCAGGTCACGTCGCCGCCGGAGCGCAGCACGCCGGTGACGGCGGAGATGGTGTAGGCGTGGAGGGGGATAGCCACGAAAGCGGTGACCGCCAGAGCGGTGGCGATGCGGGCCGGCTCGCCGTAGAGCTTGAAGATGGGGAACACCACCGGCTGGAACAGCAGCGGCACCAGCGCCGTAGACACCGCCGCCAGCACTATGCCCACCAAAAAGGTGAACACCAGCAGACACCGGCTCAAGGACAGTACCTCCTCATGGCTCTGTCCCTCGCCGATGGCCTTGCCCACCATGACGGCGGTGGAAGCGCCCAGGCCGAAGCACACCACCAGGAACAGCCGCCCCAGGTTGCCGGTGACGGAGTAGGCGGACAGGAAGGCCACGGAGTTCACCGTGTGGCCCAGCACCACCGTCAGCATGCTGTTCCCTGCGCCCCAGGCGATCTCATTCACCAGCACCGGCGTGGCGTATTTCACAAACCGCCTCGCCATCTCCCCGCCGGGGCGGAAAAAAGCGTCCCAGCGGATACGGATGGTCTGGCTCCGGCCGATGGACACGGCGCAGATGACGCACTCGGAAATGCGGGCGCACAGCGTAGCCAGCGCCGCCCCGGCAATGCCCAGGGCGGGGAAGCCCATTTTGCCGAAGATGAGGAAATAGTTCAAAATAGTGTTGAGTACCGTGGAAAAACCGTACAATTTCAGGCCGAAACCGGGGTTTTCCACGCTGCGCTGCACACCCACATAGATGCTGGAGAACATATTAAATAGATAGGAAAAGCCGATGATCCGCAGATAGGGCGCGCCCAAAAGGGACAGGTGGTGGTCGTTGCTCAAAAGGTCCATAATGGGCACCGGGAACAGGAAGAAGGCCAGGGCCAGCACCAGCGACAGCCCCATGCCGAAGAAGGAGGCCACGCCCATGGCGCGGCTGATGGCGGCGTGGTCCTGCTTGCCCCAGTATTGGCTCACCAGAATGCCCAGGCCCGACTGGACGCCAAACACAATGGACATCAGCAGAAACACCGGCACGTTGGCGGCGGTGACGGCGGCCATGGCGTCGTTGCCCAGCTGGCTCACCATAAAGGTGTCGATGAGGCCAAGGGAAAAGGTGATAAGGTGCTGCAAAATCATGGGCAGGCTCAGCTGCCACAGGCGGCGGTAAAAGCCGGGTTCGCGGTGTAATACGGCAAACATTTTTATTACCTCCAAACGGGGGGATTACAGCATGGGGAAGCGCTGTTTGCGGTGGGCGTCCAGCGCGGCGGCGAGAGCGTCCACGTCGGCCTCTGTGTTTTCCGGGCCGAAGCTGATGCGCAGCACCCCGGCGGCGGTGCGCTTGTCCAGCCCCAGGGCCTCCACCACGTGGCTCAGCTTGCCCCGGTGGCAGGCAGACCCTGCGCTGATACAGATGCCCTGGGCCCCCAGGTCGGTGATGACGTTGGCGCTGGGGTAGCCGGGCAGGGATACCATTATAATATGGGGGGCGTCGCCGCGTGCCACCTCCACCACGCCGGGGATGGCCAGCAGCTTTTGGCGGCAGTAGTCTTTCAGGGCGGCGAGGCGGGCGGGAGCGGCGTTTTCATCGCCCCGGCGAATCTCCACCGCTTTGGCAAACCCGGCGATCTGGGCCGTGGCCTCGGTGCCGGAGCGGGTGCCCTCCTCCTGGCCGCCGCCGGGCAGCAGGGGCCGGATGGCCCGGACGGTGTCCGCCACGTACAATGCGCCGATGCCCTTGGGGCCGCCGATTTTGTGAGCGGAGAGGCTCATCATGTCCACGCCCAGGGCCTTGGGGTCGCAGGGTACCTTCATAAAGGCCTGCACCGCGTCGGTGTGGAGCAGGGCCCGGCTGCCCCGCTGCCGCAGCAGCGCCGCCACCTCGCCAAGGGGGAACACGCACCCGGTTTCGTTGTTTACCAGCATCATGGTCACTAGCGCCGTGTCCTCCCGCAGGGCGTCTGCCACCTGCCGGGGCGTCACCATGCCGTCGCGGCCCGGCTTCAGCCGGGTGACCTCATAGCCCTGCTGCTCCAGCAGCTTCAGCGGCTCCAAAACGGCGCTGTGCTCCACGGCGGTGGTGATGATGTGGCGGCCCACCCGGCGGTTCTGCCACAGGGCGGCCTGGATGGCCCAGTTGTCGCTCTCCGTGCCGCAGGAGGTGAAGTGGAGCTGCCGGGGCTGGCAGGGGATGGCGTCTGCAATGGCGGCGCGCCAACCCTCCACCCGCTTCTTCATGGCCACCCCGGCGGGGTACTGGGCGGAGGGGTTGGCGAAGTCGTTTGCCAGCACGTCATACATGGCCTCTGCCACGGCGGGGGGCAGGGGCGTGGTGGCGGCGTGATCCAGATAAATCATAAGTAACCCTCATTTTCCCACCGGCGGGACTTGCCAGCGGCGGAAAATTTCTTTATAATGAATTGCTAACACGTTATTATACAGAACTGCAATGGAAAGCGCAAGGAGATTTCCCCATGAAGGTTGCCATTTATACCTTGGGCTGCAAGGTGAACCAATATGAGACCCAGGCCATGGAGCGGGAGCTGCTGCGGCGGGGCCACACGCTGACGGATTTCGACGGCGTGGCCGACGCCTACATCGTCAACACCTGCTCCGTCACCGCCGTCAGCGATAAAAAATCCCGCCAGATGATCCGCCGCTGCCGCAAGCAAAACCCCGAAGCGGTGGTGGCGGCTTGCGGCTGCTACGTCCAGACCCATGCGGAGGAGGCGGCCAAGCTGGACATGGACCTGATTGCCGGCACCGGCGACCACATGGCCTTTCTGGATTTATTGGAGCAGGAGTGGGCCCAGCGCCGGGGCTCGGCGCTGCTGGATGACGCCCTGCGCCGCCGCCAATTTGAGGCGCTGCCCGGCGGCGGCATGGCCAGCCGCACCCGCGCCATGCTGAAAGTGGAGGACGGCTGCGTCAACTTCTGCACCTACTGCATCATCCCCTTCGCCCGAGGACCGGTGCGTTCCCTGCCCCTTGACCAGGCGGTGGCGGAGACGGCCCGGCTGGCCGCCGAGGGGTACCGGGAGCTGGTGCTGACGGGCATCGAAATCTCCTCCTACGGCAGCGATTTTAAGGACGGCACCACCCTCACCGACCTGCTGGAGGCCATCAGCCCGGCGGCGGGGGAGATGCGGATTCGTTTGGGTTCATTGGAGCCCCGCACCATTACCGAGGACTTCTGCCGCCGCTGCGCCGCACTGCCCAACCTGTGCCCCCATTTCCATCTCTCGCTGCAATCCGGCTGCGACGATACCCTCCGGCGGATGAACCGGCGGTATGACACGGCCCGGTATTATGAATCCGTGGCGCTGCTGCGGCAGTATTTCCCCCGTGTGGCCGTCACCACCGACCTGATTACCGGCTTCCCGGAGGAGACGGAGGAGGAGTTCGCCCAGACGCTGGCCTTTATCCGCCGCTGCGGCTTTGCGGATATGCATATCTTCCCCTACTCCATCCGCCCCGGCACCAAGGCGGCGTCCATGCCCCAGGTCAGCGGGCCGGTGAAGGAGCGCCGCGCCGCCCAGGCGGCGGAGGTGGCCCGGGAGATGCATCAAAAGTATCTTAAAAGCTGCGTGGGCACGCGCTGCGCCGTGCTGTTCGAGCAGCCCGGGGAGGATGGGCGCTACCACGGCCACAGCGCCGACTACATGGAGGTGGCCGTGGCAGGTGAAGGTTTACATAACAAAATGCTGACGGTGGAAATCACCGGCATAGACGGAGAAATTCTGGTGGGGGAGGTCGTACAATGAAGCACCATTTCTTTGCCTACATCGCCCGGATGCGGTTTATTAACCGCTGGGCCTTGATGCGCAACAGCTACACGGAGAATATCCAGGAGCACAGCCACCAGGTGGCGGTGCTGGCCCACGCCCTGGCCCTCATCGGCAACCGCTATTTCGGCGGCAGCATTGACGCAGGCCAGGTGGCGGTGGCGGCCCTCTACCACGACGCCACCGAGATTCTCACCGGCGACATGCCCACACCTATTAAATATTACAATCCCGCCATCCGGGACAGCTACAAGCAGGTGGAGGCCATCGCCGGGGAAAAGCTGCTGCACATGCTGCCCGCCGAGCTGCAGGGCGACTACGCCGCCGCGCTGACGCCGCCCCATGAGGTGGAGCGGCTGGTAAAGGCCGCCGATAAGCTGTCGGCCCACATCAAGTGTCTGGAGGAGCTGAAAGCGGGCAACACCGAGTTCCGCAAGGCCGCCCTGCAGACCCTGTCCGCCCTGCAGGAGTACCGCATGCCGGAGCTGGACTGGTTCATGGAACACTGCCTGCCGTCGTTCTCCCTGACGCTGGACGAGTTGGAGTAATCATTCCCATTTATAGCAAAAAGACCGCCGAAAGGCGGTCTTTTCATGCGTAAAATGAGAATTATTCCTCGTCAATCTTCCCCCTGGCGTGGAGAATATCCTCCTCGGTGATTTTCATCAGATCCTCTTTCGTCACCTTTTCCATGGCGGCCAGGCGGTTATTCTGGGCCACTAAAATATGCTCGAAGATGTTGCGGACGCCCCGGGCGTTGCCGAAGCTGTCGCTGTCGGCGTTTTCCTCGGCGATGTAGTCCCGCACCAGGTCTTCCACGCCCTCGTCCAGGGTGTAGCAGCCCTTTTTGCACTGCATCCGGAAGATGGCCACCAGCTCGTCGGTGGTGTAGTCCTCAAACTCCAGGAAGCGGTTGAAGCGGCTCTCCAGGCCGGGGTTGGAGTGGATAAACCGATCCATCAACTCCGTGTACCCCGCCACGATCACCACCAGGTCGTCCCGGTGGTCCTCCATGGCCTTTAAAATGGTGTCGATGGCCTCCTGGCCGAAGTCGTTCTCGCTGCGGCCGTTGAGGGCGTAGGCCTCGTCGATGAACAGCACGCCGCCCATGGCCTTCTCGATGACCTTGGCCGTCTTGATGGCGGTCTGGCCCACGTAGCCCGCCACCAGGCCGCTGCGGTCCACCTCCACCAGCTGGCCCTTGGAGAGGATGTCCAGAGAGTGGTAGATGCGGGCCATAATCCGGGCCACGGTGGTCTTGCCGGTGCCGGGGTTGCCGGTGAACACCATGTGGAGGGACATATCGGTGGTGGGCAGGTCGTGTTCCCGCCGCAGCTTGTACACCTGCACCATGTTGATGAGGTTATGTACCTCCTCCTTCACCACCTCCAGGCCGATGTAGCCGCCCAGCTCCGCCAGAATGTCCTCAATCTTCTCCTTGGGCTGGGCCGGCTCCTCCTTGGCGGTGTCGCCGCTGCCGGGGGTGCCGTCGGCGGTGGGGGGCTGGTCCTTTTTGGGCACGGCGCCCTGCTGGGCCTTGGGCGCGCCCCAGAAATCATTGGACATACGGTTTATGTTGTTCTCCGTCATGGAGCGGATTACGTCCAGCTGCTGCAAAATGATTTCGTCTTTCTTATCCATACGTTCCTCCCCAAAAGGTACTGTCATTTGATACTCTGATAGGTGTAAGGGCAGCCCTCCGGTGCCGCCAGGGAAAGGCCGGGGGTGTATAGCAGCCGCCCGTCGGCGGTGATGAGAATCATATCAAAGGGGTAGTCCGC
Organism: Oscillospiraceae bacterium; assembly: GCA_902765025.1. Classification (GTDB taxonomy): domain Bacteria; phylum Bacillota; class Clostridia; order Oscillospirales; family Oscillospiraceae; genus Vescimonas. The sequence goes on along the minus strand of CACWYC010000012.1, from coordinate 46,148 downwards.
CTGATGGCTCCGCCAAAAGGCCACGGCCTCCGCCTCGCCCATGACGTACAGCGCCGTGGAAAAGGCGTCGGCCATAGTGCCGCTATCCGCCACAATGGTGACGGAGGTCAAATCCGTCACGGCGGGGGCCCCGGTGGCGGGGTCAATGATGTGCTGGTAAACGGTGCCGTCCTCGGCTACGAAATACCGCTGATAGCCGCCGGAGGTGACCACGAAGCCGTCGTAGAGATCCAGCAGCGCGGCGTAGCCTGCCGCGTCCGCGGGGTCCTGAATGCCCACGGTCCAGGGGGAGTTCCGCCCCTTGCCGCCCATCACCATCACGTTGCCGCCCAGGGCGGCGGTGGCCCGCTTGACGCCGTTATCGGTGAGGATATGCTTCACCAGATCGCTGGCGTAGCCCTTTCCGATGCCGCCCAAGTCAATGGCGCAGCCCTCGTCCAACGTGGCCCGGCAGTTCTCCCGGTCAAGGTGGAGGTGGTGGCTGCCCACGAATGGCAGCAGGGCGGCGATTTCCGCCTCGCTTGCCACATGGGGCGTGTCGCCGGTTACGTTCCACAGCGATACCAGCGGGGCCACGGTGATATCAAAGGCGCCGCCGGTGACGGCGCTGTACTCCTGGGCCAGGGCCAGCAGGATGTCGGTGTCCGGGGCGAGGTCTGCGGCGTGGGCGGTATTCAGCACGTCCACGTCGCTGCCGCTGATTGTGCGGGAGATGTCCCGCTCCAGCGCGTTGATGTGGATGCCGCAGGCGGTCACCGCGTCCTGGGCGCCGGGGCCGTAGGCGGTGACGGTCATGTAGGTGTCCATGGCGAAAAAGCCGGCCTGGGCGGGCTCGCCGCAGCCGGTGAGGGCCAGGGCCAGCACCAGTGTCAGCGCCAGGCAGCAAAGCCGTTTCACAGCTCCTGCCGCCCTTCCAGCGCCCGCATCAGCGTGGCGTCGTCGGCAAACTCCAGATGGCCGCCCACGGGGATGCCGTAGGCAAGGCGGGTCACCTTTACGCCGAAGGGCTTCAAAAGCCGGGCGATATACAGCGCCGTGGCCTCCCCCTCGGTGTCGGGGTTGGTGGCCATAATGACCTCCTCCACGCCGCCCTTGGCCACCCGGTCCAACAGGGGCTTAATCTGCAAATCGTCAGGCCCCACGTGGTTCATGGGGCTCAGTACGCCGTGGAGCACGTGGTAATGGCCGTGGTACTCCCGGGCTCGCTCCATGGCCGCCACGTCCCGTGGGTCCGCCACCACGCAGATGACGGAGCCGTCCCGCTTGGGGGCGGCGCAGATGGGGCACAGTCCGCCGGCGGACAGGTTGCGGCACACGGGGCAGAGGGTGACGGAGCGCTTGGCGTCCATGATGGCGTCGGCGAACTCCTGGGCCTCCTCCTGGGGCAGGCGCAGCACGTAAAAGGCCAGGCGCTGGGCGGTTTTGCCGCCGATGCCCGGCAGCCGGGCAAACTGCTCCGTCAGCTTTTCCAGCGGCGCGGGAAAGTATTCCATACCGTTAATCCTCTCTTTTGCTTATTGCCCCCGCAGGGCGCGGATTTTGGCGGGGATGTCGTCCGCCTTATAGACGGCGCTGCCCGCCACCAGCACGTTGGCCCCGGCGGCGATGCACAGGGGGGCGGTGTCGGTGTCCACGCCGCCGTCCACCTCCAGGTCGCAGCCCGGGCGCAGGGCGTCGATGTAGCGGCGGATCTCCTGCACCTTGGGCATCATGTCGCCCATGAACTTCTGCCCGCCGAAGCCCGGCTCCACCGTCATCACCAGAATCATGTCGCACAGGTCGATAAAGGGCAGCACGGCGCTGCCGGGGGTCTTGGGCTTCACCACCACGCCGGCCTTCTTTCCCTTGGCACGGATGGCCCGGAGGGCGGCTGAAATGTTCTCCTCCGTGTCCGCCTCCACGTGGCAGGTGACGATGTCGGCCCCGGCCTCGCAGAACTGTTCCACATACCGCACCGGCCGGTCAATCATCAGATGCACGTCCAGGGGTAGGTCGGTGGTGGGGCGGATGCACTTCACCACCGGCACGCCGATGGTGATATTGGGCACGAACTGGCCGTCCATCACGTCCACGTGGACGTAGTCGGCGGTGTGGATGCGCCGGATATCCCGCTCCAGATTGGCAAAATCGGCGCTTAAAATGGAGGGTGCGATCTTGATCATGGCGTTTTCCTTTCTCCGCACGGCGCGGCGTCCCGCCTCATAGAATGGGGCAAGCGGCGCCCGAAGGCCACGGCTGCCCGCTCCGCCCGCTGTGGGGCGTCCGCTTTTGAGATAGGGGGCCGGTGGGGCAGACCTGCCGGCCCTCACTGTGGCGTTTCTCCCGGCGGGACGCAATCCGTTTTCACTCTAATATAGCAATATACCATATTTATGTCCCGGCGTAAAGAGCCGCCGTCCCTTTGCGGCGTAAAAAAGACATACCGGGCGGGGACACCATTATTTTTTACCATTTTGTGAATTTTGCGCCGCCCCCCTTTCTTTTTGGCGGAAAGTACACTACAATGCAGACAGTATCAGAGAACAGAGGCGTTTTTGCTATGACTTTTCTCCAACGCTTGAAAAACGGCATCTCCCGCTTTATGTACGGCCGCAACGGTGCGGATCACCTGGGCCTGGGCCTCCTTTGGACGGCCATTCTGCTGGAAGCGGTCAACTGGTTTGTCCGTGGCGGCGTCATCCACGGCGTCATCTCCCTGGCGTCCTCGGCGCTGCTGCTGTGGGAGGTGTTCCGCCTCTTTTCCAAGAATCTCTACGCCCGCCGGAGGGAGAACGAGTGGTTTCTCACCCACCTCTGGCAGCCCGTGCGGGACAAGCTGGGCCGGGCCAGGGACAAGGAGCACAAGTATTTCTCCTGCCCCAACTGCCGTACCGTGTGCCGGGTGCCCCGGGGCAAGGGCAAAATCATCATCACCTGCCCCAAGTGCGGCGGGGAGATTCACGGCAAAAGCTGACAGTGTTTTTCCGCCCTTTTGGGTACAATAGATACACAAATGAAAAAATGGAGGCGATTTCCATGAGCATTTACGACTACAAGCTGCCCACCCCCAACGGTGGGGAGATCTCCATGGAGGACTACCGGGGCAAGGTGCTGCTGATCGTCAACACCGCCACCGGCTGCGGCTTCACCCCCCACTATGAGCCCATCGAGAAGATGTATGAGGACCTGCACGACCGGGGCTTTGAGGTCATCGACGTGCCCTGCAATCAGTTTGCCGGCCAGACCCCCGGCACCGACGAGGAGATCCACCAGTTCTGCGCCCTGAAGTACAACACCCAGTTCCCCCAGATGAAGAAGTCCGACGTCAACGGCGAAAACGCCCTGCCCCTGTTCACCTACCTCAAGAGCCAGAAGGGCTTTGAGGGCTTCGGCAAGGGCCCTGCTGCCCTGGCCATGGGCGTGATGCTGAAGAAGCTCGACAAGGATTACAAGAACAATCCCGACATCAAGTGGAACTTCACCAAGTTCGTGGTGGACCGGGAGGGCAACGTGGTGGCGCGCTTCGAGCCCACCGCCGACATGGCCAAGGTCCGCGCCTGCGTGGAGGGCCTGCTGTAATCCACCCCAATATCTGGCATGAAAATCGAGCGTTTCTCACAAAATGCTGTGAGAAACGCTCGATTTTTCCGGGTTTGGGCGATAAGTGCACCGTTTTCCCCTGCTGACAATCTGGGAGAATTTGTCCTTGACAAAATCGGCCGTGTAGGCGTAGAATTATGAGGAAATATAGTAGGCTTTTTCCGGATTTATGCGCCCTTGTAGGCCGGGTCTGACAAATGCCGACGTTTCGTATCTGCCCCCGCCTGACGTCTTTTGTGTGGCGTCGGGGGAGGGGAGAGCGGTATCCTAATCAGTAACGGAGGAATGAACATGAGTTTCTTTGATCGCTTTCTTGCTGCCCTGGGCATCCGCAAGCCGGAGCAGGCCGAGATGTTCACCCTGCCCCCTGCCGGTGCCGATCCTGCCGAAAAAGTGCGCAGAAGCCTTCCGGTGTCCATGAGCACAGCTACATCGATCTGGTCATCAAGCCCGCCACCTGCACCACCACCGGCGTGAAGAAGTGCACCTGCTCCGAGTGCGGTGCCTATCGCTATGCCACCATTCCCGCCAGCCATGTCCGGCCCGAGAGCGGCATCGTCACCGTGGAGCCCACCTGCGTGGAGTCCGGCTGTGAGACCTATAACTGCTCCGTCTGCGGCCAGGAGGTCATTGAGACCATCCCCGCCACCGGTGTACACACCTGGGTCCCCGACACCATGGTGTCCGACGCCACCTGCACCGAGCCTGTCCGGGTGGGCAGCGTGTGTGCCATGTGCGGTGCGCTGAACGGCGAGCTGGTCAGCGTGGGTGAGCCTCTGGGCCACGAGTATACCAGCGAGATCACCGTGGCCGCCACCTGCACCGAGCCAGGCGTGGTCACCTTTACCTGCTCCCGCTGCGGCGACAGCTACACCGAGACCATTCCCGCCACGGGCCACACCGAGGGCGAGAGCAAGTATATCGCCGCCACCTGCACCGAGTCCGGCAAGTACGTGGTGTGCTGCTCCATATGCGGTGAGATCATCCGTCAGGACGACCTGAAGGATATGGATCCCGCTTTGGGCCATGAGTATGCCAGCACTGGCACCAAGGACGCCACCTGCACCGAGTCTGGTGTGGTCACCTACACCTGCGTCCGCTGCGGCGACAGCTACACCGAGGAGATTCCCGCCATGGGCCATACCGCCGGCGACAGCGAGTATGTGGCCCCCACCTGCACCGAGTCCGGCAAGTACATCACCCGCTGCGCCGTCTGCGGCGAGCCCATCATTGAGGACAACCTGGGCGACATCGACCCCGCCCTGGGCCATGACTATGTAGCCGAGGTCACCGAACCCACCTGCATCAAGGGCGGCTTCACCACCTACACCTGCTCCCGCTGCGGCGACAGCTATGTGGCCTCCGAGACCAAGCCCACCGGCACCCACACCCCCATCCCCGCTGTGGTGATGAAGGCCCCCACCTGCCAGAGCGCCGGCATCGGCCGCATGGTCTGCAAGGTCTGCGGTGAGGAGCTGGGCTACGGCCGCATCCCCGCCCTGGAGCACACCTGGGTCACCGACGACATGGGCCGCTGCACCTGCTCCCAGTGCGGCACCGAGAAGGACGACTGATTATGCATCATCAAAATATCCGCCCCGCCGGGGCGGATATTTTTTTGCCGCAATGGCGCAGCTGTTGTCATATTACACAAAATCGCCATGGCTTTATTGGACACATTTGTGTTATTCCGTCATTGACTTTAGCAGCTAAAAGCGCTAAAGTATCAGTATCAACCAGCCGCCCGCCGGGTGACAGAAAGGAGCCATACGATGCGTCACTTCACCGCTATGAAGCGTTTCCATGCCGCCCGTGGCTTCTATTATGCCTACCAGGCTCGCTATGCGGGCTATACTTATGCTGCCCGGATGCTGCAAGGCTGCTGATTGCTGACCTCGTTCTCTTAGAAGGGGCCTTGCCACGGCGGCGAGGTCCTTTTTTTGATGAAAAACAATGGAAAATCATTCAAAATTTGAAGGAGAAGACAAGATGAAAAAGTTTTTTGCTCTGCTGCTGGCTCTGGCTATGGTGCTGTCCCTGGCCGCTTGCGGCTCCGCCTCCAATGAGAGCGCGGCCCCCCAGGGTGGCGACGATGCCGCCCAGTCCTTTACCGTAGGCGTTTGCCAGCTGGTGCAGCACCCCGCGCTGGACGCTGCCACCCAGGGCTTTGTGGATGCCCTGACCGCCGAGTTGGGTGACGCCGTCACCATCGACGTGCAGAACGCCTCCGGCGAGCCCACCAACTGCTCCACCATCGTCAACGGCTTTGTGTCCTCCGATGTGGACCTGATTATGGCCAACGCCACCCCCGCCCTCACCGCCGCGGCATCCGCCACCGCCGACATCCCCGTGCTGGGCACCTCCATCACCGCCTACGATGCGGCCCTGGAGCTGGATAACTTCAACGGCGTGGTGGGCGGCAACATCTCCGGCACCTCCGACCTGGCTGACCTGAAGCAGCAGGCCGCCATGATTCTGGAGTGGTTCCCCGAGGCCAAGAAGGTGGGCCTGCTGTTCTGCTCCGCCGAGGCCAACTCCCGCTACCAGGTGGACGTGGTCACCGCTGAGCTGACCGCCGCCGGCGTGGAGTGCGTGGAGTTTGCCTTCACCGATTCCAACGACGTGTCCTCTGTGACCCAGAAGGCCTGCGACAGCTGCGACGTGCTGTACATCCCCACCGACAATACCGCCGCTTCCAACATTGAGTCCATCAACAACGTGGCCCTGGCCGCCGGCAAGGCTGCCATCGTGGGCGAGGAAGGCATGCTGGGCGGCTGCGGCGTAGCTACCCTGTCCATCAGCTACTACGACCTGGGCGTCACCACCGGCAAGATGGCCGCCAAGATTCTCAAGGGCGAGGCCGACGTGTCCACCATGCCCATTGAGTACGCCCCCGTCACCCGCAAGTTCAGCCCCGCCGCCTGCGAGGCGCTGGGTATCACCCCTGTGGAGGGCTACGAGGCTGCCGAGTAAGGCAAGCGTAACCCAATTATCATCACCGCCCCGTCCCGGGCCTTATCGCCCGGGGCGGGCGCTCCTATGGAGGAAACCATGATCGTATCTTTGCTCAACGCAATGCCCGGCGCTGTTGCCCAGGGCCTGGTGTGGGGCTTGATGGCCATCGGCGTCTACCTCACTTTCCGGGTGCTGGACGTGGCGGACCTGACGGTGGACGGCTCCCTGGCCACCGGCGGCGCCGTGTGCGTCATGCTGATTCGCGGCGGCGTCAACCCCTGGCTGGCGCTGCTGTGCGCGGCGCTGTGCGGTGCCGTGGCCGGCTTCATCACCGGCGAGCTCCACACCCGCTGCGGCATCCCCGCCATTCTGGCCGGTATTCTCACCCAGCTGTCCCTGTACTCCGTCAACCTGCGGATTATGGGCGGCAAGGCCAACCAGGCCGTGGGCGTGGACAAATACCCCCTGCTGCTGTCCCAGCGCTTCGTGCGCACTTTGGATCTCACCAACCCCCTGCCGTTGCTGCTGCTCTTCACCGCCGTGCTGGTACTGTTTCTCTACTGGCTGTGCGGCACCGAGTGGGGCTGCGGCTTCCGTGCCACCGGCGCCAACGCCCACATGGCCCGTGCCCAGGGCATCCACACCGGGCGGAACACCGTCATCGGCCTGGCCCTCAGCAACGCCATCGTGGCCATGGCCGGCGGCCTGCTGGCCCAGTACCAGGGCTCTGCCGACGTGAACATGGGCCGCGGCGCCATCGTCATCGGCCTGGCCTCCGTCATCATCGGCGAGAGCGTGCTGGGCAAGGTGGTGCGCAACTACGCCCTGCGGCTTTGCAGCGTGTCCGTGGGCGCGGTGATCTACTACATCGTGCTGCAGGTGGTGCTGCAGCTGGGCCTGAACACCAACGACTTGAAGCTGCTGTCCGCCATCATCGTGGCCCTGTTCCTGGCGGTGCCCTACTGGCGCGCCCACAGGGCAGGAAAGAAGGGAGGACCGCGCCATGCTTGAAATCCGTGACATCCGCAAGACCTTCCACGCCGGCACGGTCAATGAGAAGATCGCCCTGGACGGTGTCAGCCTGACGCTGGAAACGGGCCAGTTCGTCACCGTTATCGGCGGCAACGGTGCCGGAAAATCCACCATGCTCAACGCCGTTGCCGGCACGCTCCAGGTGGACAGCGGTTCCATCGTCCTGGATGGCGTGGACATCACCCACATGCCGGAATACCGCCGGGCCAAGTACCTGGGCCGTGTGTTCCAGGATCCCATGATGGGCACCGCCGGCGATATGTGGATTGAGGAAAACCTGGCCCTGGCGGCCCGCCGCGGCAAGCGGCGCGGCTTCAAATGGGGCATCCAGAAGGAGGAGCGGGAGTTTTTCCGCCAGCAGCTTGCCACGCTGGAGCTGGGCCTGGAGGATCGCCTCACCGTGAAAACCCGCCTGCTCTCCGGCGGCCAGCGCCAGGCGCTGACGCTGCTGATGGCGGCGCTGGAAAAGCCCAAGCTGCTGCTGCTGGACGAGCACACCGCCGCCCTGGACCCCCGCACCGCCGCCAAGGTGCTGGCGCTGTCCGACCGCATCGTGGCGGAGAACCACCTCACCACCATGATGGTCACCCACAATATGCGTGACGCCATCGCCCACGGCGACCGGCTCATTATGATGGACGGCGGCCGCATCGTGCTGGACATCTCCGGCGAGGAGAAAAAGAAGCTGACGGTGCAGGATTTGCTGCAGCGCTTCGGCCAGGCCAGCGGCAGCCAGGAGGCCAACGACAAGATGCTGCTGGGCTGACACGTCATACAGGCAATAAGAGACCGCCTCGCAGGAGGCGGTCTCTTTTATGCAAATGAAGCGTGGCCTTATTCCGGCAGGACGCGAGCTGCGCCGATGTAGTTTTTGGCGTAATAGCTCTCGTACACGGAGCTGATGATGACGCCCCGGCTGGTGCTGGCGTGGATGAACAGGCCATTGCCGATGTAGATGCCCACGTGGGCGATGCGGCCGTCGCCGTAGAAGGAGAAGAACACCAAATCGCCCATATCCCGCTCCTCGGTGGTGATGGGGGTGGCGCTGCGATACTGGTCGGAGGCGCCGTGGTACAGATTGTAGCCAAACTCCTTGAACACCGCCATGGTGAAGCCGGAGCAGTCGGTGCCGCTCTTGCTGGACCCGCCGTAGCGATACCGGGTGCCCAGCCACTCCTGGGCCAGGGCCACCAGGTCCTCCCGCTCGGTGGTGACGGCGGAGGTGTCCTCATAGTCCGCATAGTGGGCCAGGTGGGCATACTGGCTGTCCACATAGCCGGTGACGTCGCCGAAGGTAACCAGATACCAGTCGTCCTGGATGTCCTCCAAATGGGCTACCTTGCCGCTGCGCAGCGTCAGCAGGGAGGTCTCCTTGTCCGTGTCCTGCCACACGTTCACGCGGTCTTCACATTCAATTTCGATGGCGTCGTATTCCTGCAACAGCGCCGCCACGTAGGCGCGCTTTGCGATTTCGTCGGTGGCCTGCCCCAGCACCTCCGCCAGCGTCAGCCGGCTGTCGGCCAGGGTTATATCTTTATTCCGCAGGGCGCCCAGCAGCGCCGCGGACGCATCGTCCAGGTCCACCGGAGGGGCTGCATGAGCCGTGGTCACAAGACCGGCCGCCAGCACCAGTGCCAACAAAAGGCACAAAAGCTTCCGGGTAAACATAGTAAACCGTCCTGATTTTTAGATTTCTCTCCTACAAAACAAGCCTATTATACCACACCGACAGGCAAAAGGCCATAGAAAGGGGCCGGAGCGTCGGATTTTTGGAGGATTGCACAGAAGTGCTTGCACGATACGCCCAATCTATGCTATTATATAGGCAAATCATGCGCGTTTGGAGGGCTTATGGAGCCGTTACAGTATGAACAGCGGGGCTATCTCCACGAGAATTTCCGTCTTTTCCACCTGGCGGATAACGCCCGGGAGACCTTTTCGTTTCACTATCATACCTTTCATAAAATCATTTTCCTGCTGGCGGGCCGGGCGGATTACGCCGTGGAGGGCGAGCACTACCACCTGCAAAGCGGGGATTGCGTGCTGGTGGGCCGGGGCAGTATCCACCGCCCGGAGGTGGCTGACGGCGACTTCTACGAGCGGATGATTCTCTACATCTCCCCGTCCTATCTCCGCAGCCTGCCCGGGGGAGAGGAGATGGACGAGTGCTTTGCCCTGGCCCAGCAGCAGTTCCGCTACGTGTTCCGCGTGGCGGCGGGTGACGGCATCCGGGAGCTGTTCGGCAAGCTGGAGCGGGCCGGAGTGGAGGGCGGCTTCGGCAGCGCGCTGCTGCAGGAGGCGCTGTTCGCCCAGCTGATGGTGGCGGTGAACCGCCGCGTCCTCCGGGGCGACAGCGTGGACGCCCACGCCGGCGACACCAAGGTGCTGGACATCCTCCACTATCTCAACACCCATCTGACGGACCCCCTGTCCATCGACGACCTGGCGGGCCGGTTTTACCTGAGCAAATACCACATGATGCGCCGCTTCCGGGCGGAGACGGGGTACAGCATCCACAGCTACGTGACGGAAAAGCGGCTCTTATTGGCCCAGCAGCTTTTGCAGTCCGGCGCCAGCCTCACCGACACGGCGGAGCGCTGCGGCTACCAGGATTACTCCACCTTCTCCCGGGCCTACAAAAAGCGGTTCGGCTGCGCCCCCTCCCGCCGCCCGGCCCGGGAATAGGCGAAATAACAGCAAGAAGACCCTTTACTTTCGCTTGCGAAAGTGTTATACTCACACAGTAAAGTGTAAAAGTACACGAGGAGGCGGAACGATGGCTATTAGAGCAGCCAAGTCCAAAATTGCCAAGAAGGAGAAGAGCGACCTTCTCTATCGCGCCATTCTCACGTTGGAGACCCCGGAGGAGTGCTACCAGTTCTTCCAGGATCTGTGCACCATCTCGGAGCTGCGCGCCATGGAGCAGCGCTACGAGGTGGCCACGCTGCTGAACGAGGGCATGATTTACCAGGAGATTCTGGAGAAAACCGGTGCTTCCAGCGCCACCATCAGCCGTGTCAACCGCAGCCTCATCAACGGCGCCGGCGGCTATGAGAGCGTGCTGGAGAAGATGAAAGACAGCGATAAATGAGCGCCTATGAGGCCCTGGCCGGGGCCTATGACGGCCTGACCCGGGACGTGGCCTATGCCCGCCGGGCCGACTTTCTGGAAAAGCTGATGAAGCGCAGCCGCATCGGCAGCCACACGGTGCTGGATCTGGCCTGCGGCACCGGCACCATGACCTGGCTGCTGGCAGAGCGGGGCCACGAGATGATCGGCGTGGACGGCAGCGAGGATATGCTCTCCCAGGCCATGAGCAAGACGGGGGAGGGGATACCGCCCCTGTTCCTCCACCAGTCCATGCCCCGGCTGGATTTGTACGGCACGGTGGACGCCGCCGTCTGCTGCCTGGACAGCCTCAACTATCTCACCGCCCCCGCCGACGTGCGCCGCACCTTCGCCCGGCTCCATCTCTTCATCGCCCCCGGCGGCGTGCTGGTGTTTGACGTCCATTCGGCGGCCAAATTCGCCGCGTTGGACGGCCAGGTGTATTTGGACGAGAACGAGGACAGCTACTGCGTCTGGCGGACGGAAGTGACCCGGGGCGTGTGCCACTACTACGTGGATCTGTTCCGCCGGCAGCCAAACGGCGCTTGGCGCCGCAGCTTTGAGCACCACCGCCAGCGGTACTACACCGTGGCCCAGCTGACGGCGTGGCTCCATGAGGCGTGCTTTACCGACATCCGCACCTACGGCGACGGCGTGCTGCGCCGGCCCCGGCAGGACGAGCAGCGGATTTACTTCTCCGCCATCCGAAAATAAACCATCACCCCGCTCCTTCGGGGGCGGGACTCTTCTGCAAAGGAATGACTATCGTGGATCGTATCGTAAGAGCAATTTCCTCTGACGGCATGGTGCAGGCGGCGGCCATCAGCAGTCGCGGAATCGTGGAGCGTGCCCGCCAGATTCACCACACCCTGCCGGTGGCCACGGCGGCCCTGGGCCGGGCTCTGTCCGGCTGCAGTCTGATGGGCAACGCCCTGAAGGGCCACGGCGCCAGCCTGACGCTGCAAATCAAGGGCGGCGGCCCTCTGGGCACCGTGCTGGCGGTGTCCGATGCGGAGGGCAACGTCCGGGGCTACGTGGTCAATCCCGCCGTGGACCTACCCCTGCGGCCGGACGGCAAGCTGGACGTGGGCACCGCTGTGGGCAGCGAGGGCACGCTGACGGTCATCAAGGATCTGCACATGAAGGAGCCCTATGTGGGCACCGTGGATCTGCTGGGCGGCGAGATCGCCGAGGACATCGCCGCCTACTTTGTGGAGTCGGAGCAGATTCCCACCGCCTGCGGCCTGGGGGTGCTGGTGGACCGGGACCAGAGCGTCAAGGCCGCCGGCGGCTACCTCATCCAGCTGATGCCCGGCGCGGGGGAGGACACCATCTGCAAGGTGGAGGGCGGCATCATGGCGGCCCCCAGCGTGTCGGCCCTCCTGGCGGAGGACGACGACCCGGAGCACCTGCTGCGCACCGTCATGTCCGACTTTGACCTGAAGATTTTGGACTCCACCCCTGTGGAATACCGCTGCTACTGCTCCCGGGACCGGGTGGAGCGGGCGCTGATCTCCCTGGGCCGCGACGAGCTGGAGGCCATTCTCCACGACCAGGGCGGCTGCCGGATGACCTGCCAGTTCTGCGACGCGGTGTATGACTTCACCGCCGCCGATCTGGAAAAGCTGCTGCAAGAGATTTGACAGACCAAAAAACGCAGAGGGCCGCAAGCCATGGGCTTGCGGCCTTTTGTCGAAACGGGATGGAAAAATTACCCAACAGGCCTTTGATATACGCCCCACTCTATCCTATAATGTGGAGGAAATGATTCATACCGGGAAAGGAGATTATCCTATGTTGTTTTCTGCCAAAGAGGCCATCCGCCGCCGCAAGAGCGTCCGCACCTTTGACGGCACCGGCATCACCGTGGCCCAGCGGGAGGCCCTGCTGGCCTATGTGGCGGACGCCGCCAATCCCTTCGGCGTGCCGGTGGAGTTCCGCCTGCTGGACAGCGCCGCCCACGGCCTTACCAGCCCTGTGGTGGTGGGGGCCGACCTGTATCTGTGCGCCAAGGTGGGCCGTCAGCCCCACTACGAGCTGGCCTATGGCTACAGCTTCGAGAGCGCCTGTCTCTACGCCGCCTCCCTGGGTCTGGGCACGGTGATGCTGGCCGCGTCCATCAATCGCCCCGCCTTCGAGGCCGCCATGGCGGTGACCCACGACGAGGTGATGGCGGTAGCCAGCCCTGTGGGCCACGCCGCCCAAAAGCGCTCCGTCCGGGACACGCTGATGCGCAAGGGCTTGAAGGCCGACGACCGCATTGCCTTTGAAAAGCTGTATTACCGTGGCGATTTCTCCGCCGCCCTGTCCCCGGCCCAGGCGGGGGACTTCGCCTCCGCCCTGGAGCTGATGCGCTGGGCCCCCTCCGCCACCAACAAGCAGCCCTGGCGGGCGGTGGTGGCGGGCGACACCGTCCATTTCTACGAGGAGCGCACCATGCGGGACACCCCGCTGGGGGACATCCAGAAGGTGGATATGGGCATCGCCCTGTGTCATTTCGACATGACCATGCAGGAGGAGGGCCACACAGGCCGCTTCACGTTCGCCGACCCCGGCTTCGCCGCCCCGGAGCGCACGGAATATATCGTCTCCTATGTGAAAGAGAAGTAAAGCCATTGTGACCAAAAATGCCGTCAGCCCGAAAGCTGACGGCATTTTCTGTGCGGTTTTATTTGGCGTAGCTGCCCAGGAAAGCCAGGCTCTCTTTGGGATGGCGCTCCATGGTGGCCCGATCTACCGCCATCAGCCCGAAGGTCATGGCGTAGCCCTTTTGCCACTCAAAGTTGTCCATCAGGCTCCAGTAGCAGTAGCCCTTGACGGGGATGCCGTCGCGGACGCAGCGTTCCACACCGGCCAGCGCCCGACGGATGAATTCCACCCGGCGGCTGTCGTCAGCCACGGCCACGCCGTTCTCCGTCACGATCAGATCGCCCTTGAAATCCTCATGCACCTTGCGGAGAACGTGCTCCAACGCCTGGGGGTAGAACTCGTACTCCATCTGGGTCAGCTCCGCGCCCTGGGGGGCGGGCAGCTGGCCCTGGGGGCCGAACAGGGTGCGGGTGTAGTTCTGCACGCCCAGGAAGTCGTCGTCCTGAATGTAGGGCAGATAGTGGCGGAACTCCTCGTCCCACGCCGCCGCAGCGGCGGCCTCGCCCCCCTCTTCCGCCTGGCAGTCGTGCATGGAGAGGGTGATGCCCACCTGCATATAGGGGTACAGCGCCTTGATGGCTGCCTTGGCCGCCTGGTGGGCCCGGAACACCAGAATGTCCCCCTCCGCCGTCCGGGAGGAGACGAAGACCTGGGGCTGGGGCGTGCCGAACACCTGGGCGTTCTCCATGGCGGCGAACTTCATGTTCTCCATCATCTTCTCAAAGTTCATGCCCACCTGCACGGTGCCCTCGGCGCTCTTGGCCTGGGCCGCCTGCTGGGCCATCAGCATATACCGCTTGGAGATGGCGGCCAGCTGCAAGCCCATGTTGGCCTCATTGATGGTGCAGATATAGCGCAGCTCGCCGCCCAGCTTTTCCGTGACGTAGGCGGCGTAGCGGCGGAAGTACTCGATGGTGCTCTCCGCCTCCCAGCCGCCCTTGCGGATGAGCCACGCCGGGGAGGTGAAGTGGTGGAGGGTGACAATGGGCTCCACGCCGTTTGCCTTGCAGCAGGCGATGACCTTGCGGTAATGTTCGATTTCCGCCTCGTCAAACTGCCCCTCCTCCGGCTCAATACGGGCCCATTCGATGGAGAAGCGGTAGGCGTTCAGCCCGGCCTGGGCCAGCAGGCGGATGTCCTCCTCATAGCGGTGGTAGTGGTCGCAGGCGTCGCCGCTGGGCTCGGCAAAGCTGGTGTGGGGCAGCAGCTCCTGGGCCCAGTAGTCGCTGTGGATATTGTTGCCCTCCACCTGATGGGCCGCCGTGGCGGCGCCGATGAAAAATCCCTTGGGAAAAGCCATGGTTTGCCCTCCTTATGACAGTTTTACACACTTGCCGTGGGTGATGCCGTTTTCATTGAAGGTGTCCACTTGCACCCAGTAGTCCCGGCCCTTTACCAGCGCGCCTACCCGGTGGGCCCCGGCGGCGAACACCATGTCGCTGTGGTACAGCTTTTCGGGGTCATTGCCAAAGAGAATGTTGTAGCCCACAGCGCCCTCCACGGGGGCAATGTCCACGGTCATATCCAGACCGTTGTCATCCCGGCGGCAGGTGAAGTCCGCCGCAGCGGGAGCTTCGCCGTTCCCCAAACCGAACACCCGCAGGCCCGACACGCAGGGGGCCTGGCCGTAGGGCACCGCCATGTCCTGGAGCCGCAGGTACCGGGCACCAAAGCCCTCGGGGCGCACCACCAGGTCGTGGCTCAAATCCGTCTCCACTGCCGACTTGTCCTCGATGGTGAACCAAGCCTCGCCGTCCTCACTGCCCAGCAGCTTCCACTGGGTCAGCAGGTCCCGCTCCTCAATATACCGGGCCTGGGAGCCGGGGCGAATGGCGCCGGGGCAGGGGACGTCCAGCTTGTCGTCGGCGAAGTTCACCTGCACGGCCCGGACGTCGTAGACCTTGCCCAAATCCACCTGCAGCCACTCCTCACGGCTGTTTGACCCTGCCTGCCACCAGGTCTGCACGTTCTCCTCCGTAGCCTTTTCCGGGCCGCAGCCGGGGGCGGCGGAGGAGGCGCAGGCAGCCTTCCCGGCGCTGAGCAGCAGCCACTCCGGCTCCGCCCAGGGGTCAGCTTGCAGCGCTTCCACCGACGTGGGCCAGTCGCCGTAGCGCTGGTTGCAGTAGAGCTGGCCGTCCCGGTCAAACCCGGCGCGCCACAATCCCACCCGGCGCTCAAAGTCGTGGTTGACGCTGATGCGCATGGTGGCGGTGTGCCACCAGCAGCCGTTCTTGTCCTCCATGGTGGAGCCGTGGCCCGCACCGGGCAGGAAGCCGCCGGGCTTGTAGGAGTAGGGGGCGTTGTCCGCCAGGCGGAAGGGCCCCAGAGGGCCGTCGCCTACGTACACGCCGTCGGAATAGGTGTTGAATTGGGTACCGGGGGCGGCGTATTGCAGGTAGTATTTGCCATCGTGCTTGTCCATCCATGCCCCCTCGATATAGGGCCGGTTGGAGAACATACCCCGGATCAGGGGCTTCACATTTTCGGGAATCATGCTCTCCGGGATACCCTGGGCCTTGTGGAAGGCCTCATATTTGGCGTCAATCTCCGCCTCCGAGGCGGGAAAGAGGCTGTTGTTCTCGCCGAAGCGCTCATAGCCGATGGTGAAGGGATGGCCCTCGATCAGCGCCAGGGGCTCACCCTTGGGCTGCATGGTGTCCCTATCCAGCTCCACGCCGTAAATGGGGGTTACGTTGGAGCAGCCCCAGTAGAAGTACACCCGGCCGTCATCGTCCACAAACAGGTTGGGGTCCCAGAAGGGGAAGGAACCCTCGATCTTCTCATAGGGGCCGTGGAGAATGTCCTTCGTCCGGTATCTGTCGCAGTTCTCCTCCCGGCGGGAGGCGCAGAAATACACCCACTGGCCCATCACCCGCACGTCCGGGGCGTAGTCGTACAGGGGCAGCTCCTCCGGCAGACGGTGGTTTTCCCAGTGGGCCAGATCGTCCGACACCCACACTCCCAGGGTCATGGAGGCGAACAGGTAATACCGCCCCTGGAAGACAATTAAGGACGGGTCGGCGGCCTCCCGGCAGATTTGCAGCGCGCCGCCTCTGCGGGGGTCGGCGTTGAATTGATAGCGATAATTTACGTTAATCGGATTGCAAAAATAGTTCATTTTGTTCTCCTTTTTCACTTCCGCTCGTTAAGCCACAGGGCGCTGCGTGTCAGGCTCTTGACGGGGTCCTTGTCCACCCAGTTGCGGTGGCTCTCCAGCACCACGTCCTCCACGCCGTTTTTTACAGCGACGGCCCACAGCCGCGCCAGATCCATGTTGCCATCCCCCAGCTCCATGCTGTCGCATTTGAGAATGGGGGTCATGGCGGGGCCGGAGAGGCGGGTGCCCCGGTCGTTGATGTGCCACAGCTTCATCCGCGGCCCCAGCCGCTCCATCCAGGCCGCGGCGTCGGCGCCGCCGTCGGTGAACCAATAGCTGTCAAACTCGAAGTTCACCAGCGCCGCATCGGTGTCCGCGAGCAGCACGTCGTAGGCCCGCAGCCCCGGCGAGACGCTCAGCAGCTCCACGTTATGGTTGTGGTAGAGAAGCTGCACGCCGTGGCGCTGCAGCGCCTCGCCGCAGCGGTTCAGCCGCGCCGCCAGGTCCCGGACAGCGGTTTCATCGGAATAGTCAAAGCGGTACATGCCGGTGATGACCACCGTGTGGGTGCCGAAGCGGAGGGCCTCGTCCGCCACCGCGTCCACCTCCCGCTCCAGGGAGCCCAGATCGGCGTGGAGGGAGGCCACGGCAAGGCCGCTCTCTTGCAGCAGAGCGTGCCAGTCCAGCTTGCCGCCGTTGCCGGTGGGCATGCCGGCGGCCCGGGTCAGCAGCCGCACCATCATGGACGAGGGGTGCACCATAAACCGGTTCAGCTCCACGCCGTCATAGCCGGCGGCCTTGATGGCGGCCAGGGTGTTCCGTGCCTGGTCGGGGCTGCCGGTAACGGTGCCCAGCATAATCTGTTGTACGTATGTTCTCATGGGGTTTCACCTCATATTGCCGTATGGCCCCGGGGAACAATCCCCGGGGCAATGCGGCGAAATTATGCTTTTTTAATGCCTTGCAGGACGCGGTTGAGCTGCTTTATACTCTCCTCGTCCGCGCCGCCCTGCTTTAACAGGCTCAACATGGTCATGCGGCCCATCATCCGTTGCAGCGCCGGGTTGTCCTTCACCGCGTCGGCCACGTCGCCCCGCTCCGAGGCGCCCTTGGCCATCATGGCGTCCACAATGGCCCCGGCCTGGGGATGGCTGCGAATTTCGCCCAGGGTGTCGCCCACGGAGAAGCAGGTGGGGTCGATGTCGCCGGCGTCAAACCAGTTGGTGACGGTGGCGGCGGCCTTGTTGAAGATATAGCTCTCGTCCGGCTCGCTGACCCGGCGGATGGTCATAGCGTCGCTGACGCCCTCTCCCGCCTCCGCCCGGATGAGATGCTCGCCCAGCAGCGGCACGGAGAAGGTGAACACCGTCTCGCCCTCCGCTGTGCCCACCAGCGTGTCGTCCACGTACAGGCTGACGGCGGGGCAGTTGGAGTATACCTTTATCTCGGTGGTGTCTTCGCAGCGGTTTACATAACGCTTGCCGCACAGGTGTACAAAAGGCTCGGTTTTGTTCCAGGCCGCCTTGTAGAGGTAAAAGGCGTCCTTGCGGAGCTGGCGGTCGAAGGTGACCAGGCCCTTCTGGTTCTCGCCGTGCTTGCCGCCCTCGTCCCGGCCGTCGGCGGCGAAGTCGAACAGGTTCCACACGTGGGTGGCCCAGAGGTAGGGCCGGGCGTTGATCATTTTCAGCATATGCTCGTGGTACAGCGCCTGGTATTCCTCGGTGTAGTCGCCTTTCTCGGGATGAGAGGAGTGGAAGGCGGGGTTGGCGTCGGCGCCGTATTCCGAGAAGCCGATGACGCGGCCCGGGTACTTGGCGTGGTACTCGTCAAAGAACTCGTCGGTCTGCTCCAGCTCCCCCAGATACCAGCCGAAATACAGGTTATAGCTGTTGATATCCGGGATTTCCAGAATGGGGCTGTCGATCTCCAGCATGAACACGTCCGCCATGGTGGTGAGCCGGGTGGGGTCCATGCGGTGGCACAGGTCGTTGAGGGCCCGGTGGTTTTCCAGCAAATCGTCATTGACGGCGCTGGCGGCGGTAATCTCGTTGGAGAGGCCCCACACGGCGATGGAGGGATGGTTGTAGCACTGGGTAATCAGCTCCCGCATCTGGGAGAGGGTGTTCTGCCGCCCGCCGGCCATGTGCATGGTGATGTAGGGGATCTCCGCCCATACCACAATGCCGTTTTCGTCGCACAGGTCGTAGAACTCCCGGGCGTGCTGGTAGTGGGCCAGCCGCACCGTGTTGGCCCCCAGCTCACGGATGATGGCCATGTCCTCCCGGTGCTCCTTGCTGGTGATGGCGTTGCCCAGGCCCTTCCGGTCCTGGTGGCGGCTGACGCCCCGCAGGGGGTAGCTGCGGCCGTTGAGGAAGAAGCCCTTTTCCGGGTCGCAGGCAAAGACGCGGCAGCCGAAGCGGGCGGACACGGTGTCGCCGGAGGGCAGGGTGGCGGTGGCGGTGTAAAGATAGGGGTCAAAGACGCCGTCCCATAGGTGGACGTTGTCAATGGTAAAGGTCGCGCAGCGCGCCACGGTCTTGGTTTCGCCGTTCACCGTAATGTCAACCGATTCACCGTTGTGCCACGTCTCCACGGTGACGGTGGCGGTTTTCTTTGCCAAATCCACCACGGGGGTCACCTTGATGCCGGGGGTGCCGTCCTTCAAAAGCTCGAAATGCTCTGCGGGCACGGCAATCAGGTTCACGTCCCGGTACAGGCCGCCGTAGAAGGTGAAGTCCGCCTTCTGGGGGTACACGTGGTCGCTGTCTCGGTTGTCCACGGCGATGGCCAGCACGTTTTTTGCCGCCAGGTGGCCGGTGAGGGCCACACGGAAGGTGGCATAGCCCCCCTCGTGGCAAGCCAGCTTTTCGCCGTTCAAGTACACCTCGCAGGTGTGGTTGGCGCCGTTGATCTCCAGAAACAGCCGCTCCCCCGCGGTCTCCTCCGCCGTCAGCTCCCGGACGTACCAGCAGCGTCCCCGGTGGTAGTCGTTGCCGCCGTCCTGGCCGTCGATGGCGTTCCAGGTGTGGGGCACGGTGACGGCCTCGCCCCGGGGGGCGTAGGCCATGGCCGTTTCCACAGGCAGGTCGGCTTTCAGAAACCGCCAGCCCTCGTGCAATGCCGTGATGTTACGCATTCTTCGGATCTCCCTTGTGCAGTTCTTCCTCGAAGAGCTCGGCCTGGGCCTCAGCCTTTTTGTCCTCGATGCGCTTCTGCACTTCCACCATCTCACTCTTGCCCAGACGGCAGGTGCGCATGGCCAGCAGCGTGCAGATCCAGCCCAGGATGGCCAGGCCGTAGCGCAGGAACATGGTAACCCAGAAGATGGCGCCGGTGGGGGTGTCGCCGGGCTGGGGCATGGTGGCGGTGTAGCCGATGAGGGCCACGCAGCCGGTGGCAATCAATGCGGAGAAGGAGGACACGATCTTGTCCACCAGGGAGTAGGTGCCGGACACCACGGCGGGGATGTACTTGCCGCTGCGGTCCAGCTCATAGTCGATGATGTCGGCCATAAAGGCGGTGTTGGCGGTGGTGCCGGCCATCATAAAGCCGTTGCACACCAGCGTCAGCAGGATGTAGACAATCATGGTGATGCCAAAGCTGGCAATGGTGTGGGTACCCACGGTGAACCAGGTGATGGCGAAGAAGGCGATCATCACCAGGTTGGCGTAGATGCAGTACCTGGCCCAGTTGACAATGGATTCCTTGTTGCCGTGCTTGCCGCAGTACCGGGCACCCAGGATGGCGAAGATGATGGAGGGCAGCATACCGCCCACAGACAGGTAGGTGGCGATGGTCATGTTGCCGATGAGGATGCCGCTGAGCATGGTGCCCACGATGGCGGTGGAGCCGGCCTGCTGGGCAATCTTGTCGGAGGAGGCGGAGATGATGTAGGCCTGGAGGGGCTTATTCTTGCTGAGCACCGCCCACATATCCTTCCACTTCAGCCGCTCGCTGACCTTGTTGGTGCCCCGGAAGTTCTCGGGCTTGTCGTAGGCGGAGATGCCGACGCAGCACAGAATCACGCCCACCAGGGACACCAGCACGGTGAAGATGGCGGCGGCGGTGAGGTACGCCTGGGAGTAGTTGACGGCGTAGCCGCCGGCCTCGGTCATGGTGATTTCGCCGTACTTGGGCAGCAGCTTGGTGTTGAGGATGATGGTGAAGGCCATGGGCACCAGGTAGTTAAACACCGTCTGCCACACGCCCACGGTGGGCCGCTGCTTGGGGTCGTTGGTCAGCAGGGCGGGCAGGGTCTGGGCGGTCATATTCACGATGGTGTAGCCGATGACGTACACCATGTAGGTGATGAGGAACATGCCCACGCCGAAGCCCTTGCTGGCCGTCCAGGAGAACATGCACATCACGCCCAGGGACTGGATCAGCCAGCCCAGCAGCATCAGGGGACGAATCTTGCCGAAGGGGGTGTTGACCCGGTCATACAGGAAAGCCAGCAGCGGGTCGGTGATGGCGTCGAAAATGCGGGTGAAGGTCAGCAGGCCGCCCACCAGCAGCGTGGAGATGCCGAAGCCAATGCTGGCGGCATAGGACGCCTGACCGATGAGGGAGTAGATGGCCATGCCGTTGAGGGCATTGCAGGCCACCAGGATGATCTGCCACAGTTTGGCGCGGCGATACTGCACGCCGTCGATTTCGCTCTGGGTCAATTTCTCTTTTGCCATGATGATTCTCCTTTTCACAATAGAATATATGATTTGTTTGCCTTACGCAAGGAATTACATGGTGTGGTCGCCCGGACCCAAAACGGCCTCCCGCCCGTCGGGCAGGATGACGCGGGCGGTGGCGTTGGCGGGCAGGGAGAAGTGGTAGCGGACGGTGTCGCCATCGTACCGCCAGCCGCTGACGATCTCGCCCACGGGGGAGAGGTATCGGGCCTGGGCGTGGCCCAGGGAGGGATGGGGCTGGGGCGCGATGGTGATTTCGCCCCGGTCTACCCGGATGCCGCACACGCCGCCGAAGAGCCAGCCGCACACGGCGCCCTTGGAGTAGTGGTTCAGCGACGCCTTCACGTGGCCCTGTTCGTCCACGCCGTCCCACTCCTCCCAGATGGTGGTGGCGCCCCGCTTCACCTCGTAGAGCCAGCCGGGGCAGGTGGGCTGCAGCAGCAGGGCGTAGGCGGTGTCGGTGCAGCCGTTCTCCGCCAGCACCGGGCACAGGTCGGGGGTGGCCAGGAAGCCGGTGTTCAGGTGGCAGCCGCAGCGCCGCACCAGCGCGTCCAAGTCCCGTGCCGCCTGCTGCTTTTCCGCCTCGTCCAGCAGGTCAAAGCGAATGGCCCGCACGTATTCCGCCTGCCGATCGGAGCGAATCACGCCCTCCGGCGCCGCCAGATGGCGGTAGGCCTTTTTGGCGCCGTCTGCGATTTTCCGATAATGGGCCTCGCCCGCCACGTCGCCCAGAATGGCGCTGATTTCCGCCAGCACCGCGCCGGACTTGGCGTAGTAGGCGGTGGCCACCTTGGGCTGGGGCTTGCCCATGGCCGCCAGATTGTCCACGTCCGGCTCGCACCACTCGCCGTAGTCCGTGCCGGAGGAGATGGTGTATTTTTCATAGGGATTGCCGTCGCTGCTCTGGGCGGGGGCGAATTTCTGCATCATCTGGGCCAGGGCCTCCGGGGGCAGATTGGCCAGCATGGCCTTGTACTGCGCCGGAATGGCGTCCATGTCCACCGCGGTCTGCTGCTGCCCGGCCCGGCTCTCCAAAAAGCCGTACCAGCGGCGCATCATGTCCGCATTCTCCTGCAAAATCCGGGCGTCGCCGCTGCGGCGATACAGCGCCCAGGGCACCAGTATGGCGGCGTCGCCCCATCCCACGGAGCCTGCCAGCAGGTCGGCGGTAAAGCCGGGCACGTTGTTCCGGGGGGCGATGTTGGCGATTTTGCCGTCGTCATACTGGTTCAGCCTGCATTCGCCCAGCCATTTCCGCACCACGCCGCCGCAGTCCATGAGATACAGCCCCGTGTCGATGAACACGCCCATGTCGCCTGTCCAGGCGGCCCGCTCCCGGGTGGGGCAGTCGGTGGGCACGTCGCAGAAGTTGGACTTCATGCTCCACACCGTGTTCTCCACCAGGCGGTTCACGTCCTCGTTTCCGCAGGTGAACCACCCTGTCCGTTCCATGTGGGAGTAGACGGCGATGGCGGTGAACACCGCGTCCGTCAACTCGATGTCCGTCTCCACCCTGGCGTAGCGGAAGCCCCAGAGGGAGAAGGTGGTCTTGTATTCGTTGCGTCCCTCCCGGCAGGTGTACACCACCTGCTGCCGGGTGCCGCCCTCCTTGTGGCGCTGGCGGTCCTGGAAGTTTTCCTGGGTGAAGTTGCCGTTTTCATCCAGCGTCTCGCCGCACCAAAGGGTAATGGTCTGGCCCTCCCGGGCCGTCAGAGTAAAGGCGATGTATCCCGCCATGTTCTGGCCGAAATCCAGCACCCTTTCGCCGTTGGGGGTGGTGAAAAGACGGCCGGTGAAATGCTCCTGCTCCCGGATGGGCACGCAGTCGGCGCAGGCCAGGTTGGCGGTGCCGTAGTCCCGCACCGTCACGCCGTGCCATTCTTGAAGTGCCCGCCGGGCGTCCACCACCTCGCCCTGCTGCATATCGTTTTCCCGGAGGAGGCCGTCCTGGCTGGCCTGCCACTGTCCGTCCGACAGGCATACCGCCGCGCCGTCCACCTCCAGCTGGAAGTACAGCGCCACGTCCTCGCCGTACAGGTTCCGGTCGCCGTCCACGCCGGAGCAGCTTCTGTACCAGCCGTCGCCCAGGGTGACGGCTGCCTCATTTTCGCCGGGGCGGAGCAGCGCCGTCACGTCGTAGGTCTGGACGAACAGCCTTTTATCATAGGTGGACGTGCCCGGGGTCAGCACCGCGTCGCCCACCCGGATGCCGTTGAGTTCCGCCACGTACAGGCCGTGGCAGGTGACGTACAGCCTGGCCTGCTGAAAGCCCTCCGGCACGGTGAACGTCCGCCTGAGAATGCTGGCGGGTTTGTGGGCCTGGGGGTCCCGGGTAAGCTCCGGGTCGATCCATTGGGCCACATAGTCGCCCTGGTCCAGCAGGCCCATCTCAAACCAGGCCTCCCGCCACGGGCCCGCCGCGCCGTTCTCGTCCCACAGCCGCACCCGCCAGTGGATGCGCTCCCGGCTGTGGACTTCGCCGCCGAAAAGGGCCCCCATCTCCCGGCTGGCCACCTTGCCGCTGCGCCAGACAACGGTTTCGCCCCGCAGGGCCTCGATTTCGTAGGCCGTCTGGGCCACGCCGCCCTGACACAGCCAGCTCAGCCGGGGCTGCCGCGTGCCCAGCCCCAGGGGATTCACCAGATATTCCGTCTTCAGTGCCCGCGCTTCCATGGCCGCCATCCTTTCTTGTTTCACTCTTTCGCCATATTGGAAAAGAGAGACTATTTTACCGAAATCCAAATCAATTCTTGCTATTTCCACAATAATATGGTTTCATTATAGTAACGCAGGGCAACACCGTAAAGCCACTGATTCACGAAAAGTTACACTCATTCGTGTTCTTTGCACCGCCCAAACGGAAAGGGGAGAGGCGCCATGGAATCCCATATCACCCAGGCCGAGCAGAATCTTACGCTGCTCCACGCCATGATACCGGCCAACGAGCAGTTCTACGTCTGGTGCTTCACCCGTGACGGCCGCTGCCTGGGCACCTCCTGCCCCGCCGAGGACAGGCCCCTGCTGGAGCGGGCGTTCCACCGCTTCGGCGGCTGGGCGAAGGCACTGGCGGCGGCGGAGGCGGGGGAGCCCCGGCTCATCGGCTCCCCCATCGGCTTGCAGTGGGCCGTCACCTTTGAGGCGGAGCGCCGAGGCAGCCTGGTGTTCGTGGCGGGCCCCGTGTTCTACACCCTGCCTTCCGAGTCCCAGCTCCGCAGCATCCTCCGCCGGTATACCGACGACGTGGCCGACGCCCGCTGGGCCGCCGCGCTGCTGCGCCGCCTGCCCTTCCTGCCGGTGATGCCCTACGCCATTTTCAGCCGCTATGTGATGATGGTGCACAACGCCCTCACCGGCAGCCGGCTGGACCTGTCCGCCCTGCAACAAACCACTGCAGACCCCGGCCATGCCGCCCCCGCCCCCCAGGGCCGGGACCGCACCAAGGTCTACCAGGCGGAGCGGGCCATGCTGCAAATGGTGCGCAACGGCGACATCAACTACCAGCACGCCCTGAACCTGTCCTCCAGCCTGAGCCCCGGCGTGCCGGTCCAGGGGGAGGATCCCTTGCAGCAGACCCGCATCAGCATCATCGTGTTCACCTCTCTGGTCTGCCGGGCGGCCATCGAGGGCGGCCTCAGCCCGGAGGTGGCCTATCCCTTGGGCGACGCCTACATCGCCTCCGCCGTCCGCAGCCGTGACACCGGCGAGCTCAGCGCCCTGGCCCAGACCATGTACCACGATTTCATCTACCGCGTCCACAACCTCCGGGTCAACCCCGATTATTCCCCCGCCATCCAGAAGTGCTGCACCTATATTGAATTGAGCCTGGATAAAAAGATCCGCCTGTCCGACCTGGCGGCCCTCACCGGGTATACCGAGTATTACCTCACCGATAAATTCAAAAAGGAGACCGGCATCCCCCTCTATCTCTATATCCGCTTCGCCAAAATCGAGAAGGCCAAGGTGCTCCTGGAGTCCACCGACCTGTGCGTCCGGGAGATTGCCGAGCGCCTGGCCTTCACCTCCCAGAATTTCTTCATCAAATGCTTCCACGAGGTCACCGGCTATTCCCCCGCCAAATACCGCAAGGCCTTTGCGTCCCGGTGACCGCCCCCAAAATGCCGCACCGGCAGCGCCCCCCAAAAAAGGGACGCTGCCGGTGCTTTTTTGCCCCCTGCGGTGGTAATCGGCGGCAAAAGCGGTGATAATAAAAGGTACTATGCCCATAAGGAGGATTGTATATGTCCTGTGAAAACCATGCGCTGGCCCGGTTTGTGGCCCATCTGGAGCAGGAGGAGCGCAGCCGCTGCACAATCGAGAAGTATCGCCGGGATGTGGCCTGTTTCCTGGCCTTTGCCGGAGGCCGGGAGGTGACCAAAGCCCTGGTGATGGACTACAAGGCCCACTTGCAGGAGCGGGGCTACGCCGTGCGCAGCGTCAACTCCATGCTGGCCGCCGTCAACAGCTATCTTGCCTTTTCAGGCCGGGAGGACTGCCGGGTAAAGGCCCTGCGCCTCCAGCAAAGCCCCTATCTCCCCGCCGAGCGGGAGCTGACCCGGGAGGAGTTCCGGCGGCTGCTGCAAGCGGCCCGCCGCCGGCCCCGGCTGCAAATGGTGCTGCAAACCATTGCCGCCACCGGCATCCGCATCTCCGAGCTGCAATATTTCACCCTGGAGGCGGTGCGCCGCGGGGAGGTGGGCATCCACGCCAAGGGGAAATACCGGGTCATCCTGCTCGCCCCCGATTTGCGCCGCCTGCTGCTGTCCTACGCCGCCGGTCTGGGCATTGGCAAAGGCCCTCTTTTCGTGGGCCGATCGGGCCGCCCCCTGCACCGCAGCACCGTCTGGCGGGCCATGAAAAATCTGTGCGCCGCGGCGGGCGTAGACCAGCGCAAGGTGTTTCCCCACAGCCTGCGCAAGCTGTTCGCCCGCTGCTTTTACGCCGTGGATAAGGACATCGCCCGGCTGGCGGACGTGCTGGGCCACAGCAGCATCAACACCACCCGCATCTATATCATGACCTCCGGCGAGGAGCACCGCCGGTGCCTGCGCCGCACAGGCCTGGTGCTGCTGGGCAGCAAAAAAGCCGCCGCAACATAATGTTGATTATGTCGCAACAGCAAATGTACTTATCCGCCCACATTTATACTATTTAACAAATAGTAATCCAAAAACATAGTATTGTCAAGCCCCAGTTGCCGCCGGAGGGTGAACGATTCATCCTCCATTTTCAGAATTAGAGAACGCACGGCGGCCCCTTTTTCACAGACGGAAAAAGGGGCTCTGTTTCGCACGCGAAAAAACGCGGGTTCAGCTATTGAAATATCGTTTATTCGTTGACGGCACCCTGCGGGGTGCTTTTTTCAACATAATCAACATTATGCCGCATCCGCCCCGGAGAGGGGAGGGAGACGCCATGGGTGAATCATTCCGGCAGCACTGCCAGCGCAGGGGCTTCGGCTTTCTGCTGACCCAGTGGGACGAGGAGCGGAATCTCCCCCTGACCCCCGACACCGTCACCTTTGGCAGCCATCGGAAGGTGTGGTGGCGGTGCGATAAGGGACACGCCTGGCAGGCCAGTCCCGACGGCCGCAAGACCGGCGCCGGCTGCCCCTACTGCGCCGGGCTCCGCCCCGTGCCGGGGGTCAACGATCTGGCCACCCTGGCCCCGGCGCTGGCAAGCCAGTGGCACCCCAGCTATAACGGCACCCTCACGCCCCAGGACGTGATGCCCGGCAGCCGCCGGGCCGTGTGGTGGCAGTGCGCCCAGGGCCATACCTGGCGGGCGTCCCCCCAGGCGGTGACAAGCGGCAGCGGCTGTCCCCAGTGCGCCGCGGCGCGTCGCAGCGCAGCGCCCCGCCCCCGGCCGGAGCGCCGGGGCAGCCTGGCGGCGGAGTACCCGCTGCTGGCCCGCCAGTGGTCGCCCCGCAACGGCGACCTGACCCCCGACGCCGTCACCCCCGGCAGCCATCGCAAGGTGTGGTGGCGCTGCGGCCGGGGCCACGAGTGGCAGGCGGTGGTGTTCAGCCGCACCGGCAAGTCCGCCGTGGGCTGCCCGGCGTGCAGCGCCCTCCGCCGTGGCCGTGAGGGCCTTGGCGACGATATGATGACTTCGGCATAGCGCCGTGGCCATAAACGGCAATCCCCTGTTTTCACCGGGAGGTCGCGCCTCCCGTGAAATAGTAAGAAGCGACGTTCCCCTAAAAGGAGCGCCCAGGCAATCGGGCGACATGGCAGCCAGTCAGTTGGCAGCCGGCGCGTAGCTGCTGAACCACCGGCAGCCGTACCGCCCACCGGACCAACCATCGGAGGTGATAGGGACAACAGGGCGAATAAAATCGTAGAACCCAGCCTTCCCCTCGGGGGGCCTACAGCCGAAGCGCCGCCTGTGGCGGAAAAAGCGAGGCTGTGGCAAGGCAGCGGCCCGCTTTTCGCGACCAACGGGAGCGAAAAACGGTTGCCGCAACGAGGGCAAGAGGTGTCACGGCCAAAGGCCGTGACGGATGAGGGGGCAGTTTTCCACCAACGTTCAATAGAACATCGCCCCCTCATCAGTCAGCCTTTCGGCTGACAGCTTCCCCCCAAGGGGAAGCCGATTACCCCGTAGGGGCGGACGACTCTGTCCGCCCAAACTCCCGCCGGGCGATGCCCGCCAATTCGTAGGGCGGGACCTACGTGTCCCGCAAAAACCCCGCCGGGCGCTTCCCGGCACACCATAAGAAAACAAAACGTATTTCTAATGGAGGAAAAAACATGAACAAAAAGAAATTGCTGGCGCTCCTCATGGCGCTGGTAATGACCTTCACGCTGGTGCCGGTGACGGCGTTGGCGGAGGGGAGCCATACCGTTACTTTCCTGCTTCGGGATAGTGTCGGCGATATGACGATTTCTGATTATAACGATTTTATTAATAATAACATCACTACCTATTCTTTCCAAACACAGGATGGCGTTAGCAGAAGCGGGGCCGTTGTACTTAACTGCATGACCCAGACTGTTGCCGACAATGGTACAGCAACCGAGCCTACCGGTAAACCGTCTTATTGGTATCACTCCGGCAAGACATTCCCCGCAGACAACAACGACGGTATTCCTTTCTCCGTCGAGCAAAGTCAAGTCTACATTTTTGACGGTTGGAGACTTCCGGATTCAGACGAGCGCTATGATTTCTCGACTCATGTGACCGAGGACATCACGCTGGTGCCGCATTTCTCCACCGTCAACGACGTCTATACCATCAGTAACGAAGCGGAGCTGCGTGCCTTCGCCCGTGAGGTCAATCTGGGCAGAAGTTTCCGCAGCGAATATAGCGGCCTGGGATTTCCGCGTCAGACAGTTCGGCTGACGGCTGACATTACACTGACATCTGATTGGACGCCCATGGCAGGCAAATTCCACGGTATCTTTGACGGTGACGGCCACACCATCAGCGGGCTGGTGATCAACGACACTACCGCCGAAACCGGCTTCTTTAGAAACAGTGGCCATAGCGGCAACGGGTTTGAGGTTAAGAACCTGACATTTGTCAATCCGTCTGTCACTTCGAGTGGCTCCTATGTCGGCGTGTTGGTCGGCCAGGCAGACTGCGTGACCATCACTAATGTCACGGTGAACAATCCTACTGTCTCATGTACACAAAATGACGGCAAAGGCGGTAACGTCGGAGGCCTGATCGGAAGCCTTAACAACAACGTGACCGCACCAGAAGCCCGGTCTACCATCAGCGGCTGCTCCGTCAACGGCGGTACCATCAGCTGCACCGGCAGTGACGGCAGAATGGTTGGCGGCCTGATCGGACAGGCGCTTCGCTATCTGACGATTACGGACTGCTCTGTTTCCGACACAATTATCAGTGGCTATCGCAAGATCGGTGGTCTCATCGGACAGGCGAACGAAGCATATGTCACTTGCACAGGTGTGAACGTCAGCGGTGTAACGCTTGAGTCCCGCGCGACAACGAGTTATGAAAAGGATTTGACCATGGGCGGTCTGGTCGGACTGTTTGCCAATCCGATGGCCAGTTCTTACACAGGCACGGTGAGTGGTATTACCATGACCGGCCCTGCCAGCATTGACAGCGGCAAGAACTACATCATGGGTCTGGTTTCCGGCGGTACTGGCGACACAGTGGCTACTGCCGAAACCAAGATGAGAGATGCCATAACCTTTGATGTGACTGTCGACGGCACCAATTCCTGCACAATTAAGTCCAATACTGAATATGAGGGCATCGTGGGCCTGGCTCCTGAGCCCACCTACGTCGCCCAGATTGGCGATGTAAGCTATACGACAGTTAAAGATGCAATTACGCATGTTGCTAACGGCCAGACCATCGAGGTAATTGCGGACAGCACAGCAAACGACATTCTGTACGGCGTGACTGCCAGTGCGCTGAAAGATAAGACAGTCACAATCACCGGCAGCAAAACGCTGACTTCACCTTCCGATGGCCGTTTCGGTTTTTACTTCGGCGATTATGATAGCGGCAACAGGCCAAGCGATGTTCTCAATGTGAACGGCATCACGCTGGCGAAAGACGCTGGTGACTACAATACGCTGTTTGATGGACTAACTGCGAACCTAACGGACGTGACCATCACAGGTAACGGTAATACCGCGTTGAGTTATGCAAATGGTGCGCGCGGAACATTGACCAATGTGACAGTTACTAATACTGGTTCCCACGCGGTATCGTGGCGTAATGCGGCGCTGACTGTTCAGGGCATAGGTCAAGGTCCCTCCGAACTGACAGTGGAAAGCGGAACCTATACTTCTGATAATGGTTATGCAGTGTATATTTTCAGTTCGGGCGGCATTGTCAACATTAAGGGAGGCACGTTCCAGGGAAAGCTTTGTGCGAATATCGACCGCGATTCCTATCATGAGGATTACAACCAGTCCATCATCAACATTTCTGGCGGCACATTTACCAATGTAGAGTATACCTTCGTGTGTACTGGCACGGGTGCTGCTGAGTATGCCAAGATTGATATCACTGGCGGTACATTCGATGCTGATCCTACCGATTATGTCCACGCTGGCTATGAGGCTGTGGACAACGGCAACGGCACCTGGACGGTTGTCCCTGCTAATACCGCCGTCGCCCAGATTGGCAATAAGAAGTACGCCACCCTCCAGGCTGCCTTCGCCGCTGTGCAGACCGGCGAGACCATCGAGCTGCTGAAGGACGTCACCCTGAGCGATCCCATGGACGTCACCCTTGATGACAAGTCCGTAACCCTCGACCTGGGCGGCAAGACCCTCACCGGCCGCACCAACCTGAAGAGCGGTAACCTGACCATTCAGAATGGTACTGTGGCCGGCGGCACTAAGCAGGCGCTGAACGTCTACGGCAGCGACAATTCCTCTGCGGTGAACTACAGCGTGCTGACCCTTGCCAGCAATGTGACTGTGACCGCTGATGAGTTCGCGGTCTGCATGTTTGGCAAAAAGGCTACCACCAATGGCTACGGCGCGGTGGTGAATACCAAAGCGACAATTCACACCAAAGACAATGGCGCCATCTTCGTCTCCGGCAACCTGGGCAACAATATCGACGGCGACGCCAAGAACGTGATCAACGTGACCGGCGGCAGCATTACCTCTGATCATAACTGCGCCATCGCTCTGAACGGCCTGGCTACCGTGAATGTCACCGGTGGTACGCTGACGGGCAACACCGCCATCACCGTGAAGCGGGGCACGCTGAATGTTCAGGACGGTGCAACCCTTGTCGCCAATGGTGTAAAGGTTGACCCCGCAGCGGCCAACAACAATGGTACCGAGATGACCGGCGCGGCCATTTCCGTCACCCCCACGTATAGCCAGTATGGCGGAATGGCAGTGAACGTTTCCGGCGGTACCATTACCAGCAACAACAACGCCGCCCTGTATGTGGGCCACTCTTACGATAGCGGGAAAAATAAGACTGTTACCTTCACTCATCCTGTTACCCTCGACGTTACCGGCGGTAGCTTCAATGGCGGCGACGGCGCTGTGTTTGTGGCTGACACCATCGACGGCGACGACGATATGCCCGCCAACTTCATCTCCGGCGGTATCTTCTCCGCCAAGCCCGCCGCTGCTTACATCGCAACCGGCTATGCCGCGATGGATAATGATGACGATAGCACCAAAGGCGCCTACCCCTACAAGGTCGACAAGATGAAGGTGGTGGAGAATCAGAATGCCACCGTCACCGTGAATCAGGACTCCAAACTGGTAACTACTGATACGGGTAATCAGACCGCAATTAATGCGTACACGAGTGCGGTTAGTGGTGCAAACATAACCACCCAAAATGCCGTCACCGTTTCCGGCGTCGTGCTGACCATGGATAAAACGGTGAGTAGCAACACCAAGACCGGCGTTCAGGCGGTTGTGGACGCGGCGAGGACAAAGGCTGTGATTGATCACAATGACGATTTTACCAGCAGCCTTGATTCCCCTGCCACGGTAAAAATCGACGTGGACGTAAAGGTCACGCCTACGAAGTATGACCCGACCGTCGATAAGGTCCTGACCTTTGACCTGACCCCCTATGCCACGGTTACCGTGACGAAGGAGAATGAAGACCCTGTCAGCGTAGAGGGCGTTGAAGTCACCAACGAAATGATCGATAAGGATCAGCCTATCTTCGTAAAGCTGTACACCGGCGTTGAGCCTAAGATTCTGCTTCACATCTGCGGTACTACGACGGAGTCTCTGACCAAGGGCAGCGAGGCCACCTTGAACACCTTCAAGTATGATGATGCGGATGGCTACTGCGAGTTCTATGTCAGCCACTTCTCCGACATCAAGGCAATCCTGCCGGATTCCAGCGAGGGCGGCTTCCTTGAGATTGATGGCGGCAGCCTGCGTCGCCGTGTGCTGACAGACAATCGTGATTCTGTGATTAACTACGCTACCGACCTCCGTCTGCGTTTCAAGATCAATCTGCCTGAGGGCGCTGAAATCGTGCAAGGCCCAGATAAGTCTTACTTCGACTGGGGCCTGGACGAGTCCATGAGCTACAGCGCACCCCTCACCAGTACCAGCAAGGTGTATGCAGCTCTGATTATCAACAGAGTAAAGGCTGCGCAGTTTGATACGGAGATCTATTGCCAGCTGCACCTGACCTATAGGCTGGGCGACCAGGAGTATACCATGGTTTGCGGCCCCATGCACCGTAGCGTCACCTATATCGCGACTGCGATGGCTGACGCAACACCTGGCAGTATTTTAAAAGAGTGGATTGACTACGGACAATTCCTGCTTGGTCGTCCGGGGCATGATACTTATGATCTAAATTCGTATAAGAATAACAACTAATATGAAAGGAAATCAAATGAAGAAGTATTTTGAAGACCCTCGGTTTTCGTTGATCAGATTCTCTGCCTGCGATGTCATCGTAACAAGCGGCGATGTTACCAATGAAGATGATCAGACTAAAGACAGTGACCAGAATACTGAGGTAACGGTTCCCTAATCGTCGCATTTGAGATTCAGCATGACCTCCCTCCACTGGGGGAGGTCATGCTGTCAATCAAGTAATTCCAATTTTTACGGAGAACAGGAGAGGCGGCTATGAAGCGCAAAACCATAGGTGTTATTGCGGCGGCGGTTGCGTTATTCGCGATTATTGCCGCCACCGCATACCTGATTCATACCATTAAAAGCGGCAGCTCGGCAGCTCCCAGCCGAGAGGGCACAGCATCTGAGACTGCTATCAAACAAGAAGGCGACAGCCAGTCCTCCGATGTATCTGTGGGCGACCCATCGCACGAGACAGGCGACGATACTTCTGTCTCGCTGCCGGAGGCAGAGACGGCACCCAACACCGCATCGGGGACGGAAACGGTAACGGATACCCCTTCGGATACCACTGTGCCCTCCCAGCCAGGTCAGACAACAACGCCTACGCCTGGCCCTGCCTCTGGAGCTAGCGCTGGTTCTGGTTCTGGTTCTGGTTCTGGCTCTGGCTCGGGTTCTGGCTCGAGTTCTGGCTCCAATCCCGCAACAGAGCCTGCACCTGCTCCCGCTCCGGCGCCGGAAAACAATAGCGGCGATGTAAATGCATGGTCCCCAAGTATATAATGCAGAAAGGAGAGGGATTGTGAAATACGAGTTTAAAATGCCTGTATTTGAAGTGATATTGCTTCATCCGTCTGATTGTATTGCCACATCTTCCAGTCAGCCTACTGATACAAGCACCGGCGGTGGGAATAAAGATAGTGGTTGGGGCCCCTCATATTGATTGTGTGATGGACAATACTGGTTTTCAAACGAATAGGGAATTGAATTAGTAAGCACCCCCGGAAGCGGAGATTTCTCCTGCCTCCGGGGGCGCTTTCATGCGTGCAGCCCTACCATTCCTTCATGTAAAACCGATTCATCGTCCCATGCACCACGCTCCCCGGCCTTTCTATCTGCCGATACCCCAGCTTTTCGTACAGCGCCAGGGCCGCTGTCAGGTTGGTGTGGGTTTCCAGGTAGAGCCCCCGGTAGCCCATTTCCCGGGCCATGGCCTCCACGTGCTCTGCCAGCCGCCGGCCCAGGCCGCGGCCCTTTGCCCCGTCGGCAAGGTACAGCTTCTGCATCTCCGCAAACTGCGGCAGCACGTCCGTTTCCGCCAGGCCCGCGCCGCCCGCTACGCGGCCGTCCCACAGCACCCAGTACCCCCGCCCGGGGGCGTCGTAGTACCGGGACAGGTGGTCCAGGCTCTCGTCAAAATAGGCCGTGCCCGGAATGTCCAGCCCGTGTGCCTTCAAATTCTCCCGCACGATCCGGGCCATGGCGGCGTCAAATTCCGCCGTCAGCGGCAGCAATTCCATTTCCCACACCTTCTTTCTCGTTTCGCCCCCATTATAGCCCCCGCCGGGCCAAAGGAAAAGTAAAAAATTCCATTTCTCCGAAAAATCCATATCCAATCCCCGCCAGCGTATTGTGCAGCGCCCCGAAATGTGATAGAATCAGCCAACAATTACGGCGGACCGTGGATATGGCTGCCTGTTTCGGAAAGGACGACTGCATTATGAGAAAGACGAAAATCATCGGCACCATCGGCCCCGCCAGCCAGGACCCCGCCGTGTTCCGGGAGATGTGCCTCCAGGGCCTGAACGTGGCCCGGCTCAACTTCTCCCACGGCACCCATGAGGGCCACAAGAAGACCATCGACATGATTAAGGCCGTCCGGGCGGAGCTGAATCTGCCCATCGCCATCATGCTGGACACCAAGGGCCCGGAGTACCGCATCGGCCTGTTCCAGGGCGGCAAAATCACCCTGCCCGACGGCGCCGACTTCACCTTCACCACCCGTGACCTGATGGGCGACGACACCATCGTGTCCGTCAACTATAAGGGCCTGGCGGAGGATTTGTCCGTGGGCGACAGGATTCTGGTGAATAACGGCCTGGTCAGCTTCGACGTGACGGCCATCGAGGGCACGGAGATCCGCTGCCGCGTCATCAACGGCGGCGTGCTGTCCGACCGCAAGAGCATGAGCTTCCCCGGCCGGGTGATGCACCAGATTTACCTCAGCGAGCAGGACAAGGCGGATTTGCTGTTCGGCATCGAGAACGACGTGGACTTCGTGGCCGCCTCCTTCGTGTCCTGCAAGCAGGATCTGCTGGATTTGAAGGGCTTCCTGGCCGCCAACGGCGGCGGCGACATCGACGTCATCGCCAAGATTGAGAACCAGTCCGGCGTGGACAACATCGAGGACATCTGCTCCGCCTGCGAGGGCATTATGGTGGCCCGGGGCGACCTGGGCGTGGAGGTGCCCTTCACCGAGCTGCCCGCCATCCAGAAGTTCCTCATCACCAAGTGCCGCCTGCTGGGCAAGCGGGTCATCACCGCCACGGAGATGCTGGAGAGCATGATCACCAATCCCCGCCCCACCCGCGCCGAGATCAGCGACGTGGCCAACGCCGTCTACGACGGCACCAGCGCCATTATGCTCTCCGGCGAGTCCGCCGCCGGCAAGTTCCCGGTGGACGCCGTGAGGGTCATGAGCGAAATCGCCGAGGAGACGGAGAAGCACATCAACTATGTGGGCCGCTTCCACCGGGAGAATTTCGTCATCCATAACCGGGTGGACGCCATCTCCCACGCCGCCTGCACCATGGCCATCGACCTGAGCGCCAAAGCCATCGTGGTCACCTCCATCAGCGGCCTCACCGTGCGCATGGTGTCCCGCTTCCGCGCCCCCATCGACATCGTGGGCCTGGCCACCGGCGAAAAGGCGTGGTACAAGCTGGCCCTGTCCTGGGGCGTGCTGCCCATCCTCACCGAGCAGTTCCCCAGCATGGAGGTGCTGAACTTCTACGCCCTCCGCGCCTCCCGCGACGCTCTGGGCCTCCACCAGGGCGACACCGTGGTCATGACCGGTGGCAACACCAGCGGCCAGAGCGGCAACACCAACGTCATCCGCATTGAAACCGTGTAATTATAATAGTGTAAAAGCTGACTGTGGAATGGCTCCCGGTCAGCTTTTTTCTTGCCATTTGGCGCAAAAAAGACTATGATAGGGCCATGGAAAGGGGGGCGCGCCCGTGAACGAGCTGGAAATCATCCGCCATCAGCACATCAGCGGCATCAGCGTGTTTTTCAACACCGTGGAGTACCGCACCCCCCACTTTCACCCGGAATGGGAGCTGATTTGGCTCCTCTCCGGCAGCCTGGCCGTCCAGTGCAGCCGCCGCCATGTGACGGCGGGGAAGGGGGATTTGCTGCTCTTTGCCCCCAACCAGGTTCACGAGTTCACCATGCAGGACGGCCCCGCCACTTTTTTGTGCCTCCAGGTGTCGCCCCACAGCTTTGACCTGACCTGCCCCGAGCTGCGCTCCGTCACCATCGCCCGGCCCGACATCACCGCCTGTCTGACGGCGGCGCAGCGGCAAAAGGTGTACGACACCCTCCGGGAGCTGATGGCCCGGTATCTCGGACAGGAGCCCTTCTATGCCCTGGGCTGCACGGCCCTGTGTGCCGATTTGCTGGGCTTGCTGCTGCCGCTGCTGCCCATCCACCGCATGACGCCGGAGGAGCAGACCAGCGCCGACAAGCGCAGCGCCCGCCTGGCCCGATTCCTGGCCTTTGTGGACGAGAACTACCGCGCCCCCATCCGCCTGGCCGACTTCGCCGCCGCCGAGGGCTGCTCCGTCAGCTACCTGTCCCGTTTCCTGAGAGAGAACTTGAACCAGACCTTCCAGGCGTACGTCAGCGGCATCCGTTTCCACGCTGCCTGCCGCATGATGCGCTCCGGCGGCATGCGGATGCTGGACGTGTGCGAGGCCGCCGGCTTTTCCGACTACCGCTATTTCTCCCAGTGCTTCAAGACCTACGCCGGCATGACCCCGGAGGAGTACAGCCGATCCCTGCCTGCCCTGCCCTCCGATGAAAAGCAAAAATCCGTCTATTCCCGGGAGCGGTTTTACACCCGGGAAGAAAGCGAAGAAATGCTCCGTTCCCTGTGATGGGAGCGGAGTTTTCGCCATTTTTCACAAAAAATGACCTTGAAACTATCCGCTTTGCCAAAGTTTGTAAAAGGTCAAGATTGTCTAATCAGGATTTCACAATCGTCATAGAAAACCGCCTGTCAAATGGCTATACTGGCCTTAAAAACATGGAAGGGAAGTGCGTACATGTATACCATCGGCATCGACCTGGGCACCTCCGCCGTGAAGCTGCTGCTGGTCAGCCTATCCGGCGAAATCGTCCGCACCGCCACCCGGGAATATCCCCTGTCCTTCCCCCGGCCCGGCTGGTCGGAGCAGCGGCCGGAGGACTGGTGGCAGGCCTGCCGGGAGGGCATCCGGGAGCTGCTCCAGGGCATCGACGGCAAAGAGGTGGCCGCCATCGGCGCCGGCGGCCAGATGCACGGCCTGGTGGCGCTGGACGGCAGCGGCGACGTGATTCGCCCTGCCATCTTGTGGAACGACAGCCGCACGGCAGAGGAGACGGAATGGCTCAATACCGCCGTGGGCAAGGAGACCCTCTCACGCCTCACCGCCAACATCGCCTTTGCCGGCTTCACCGCCCCCAAGCTGCTGTGGCTGCAAAAGCACGAGCCGGACAACTACGATCGCATTGCCAAGGTGATGCTGCCCAAGGACTATATCAACTACTGCCTCACCGGCATCCACGCCTCGGATTATTCCGACGCCAGCGGCACGCTGCTGCTGGACGTGGCCCACAAGTGCTGGTCGAAAGAGATGCTGGACGTCTGCCACGTCCGGGAGGAGTGGATGCCCCGGCTCTACGAGAGCTTCCAGGTCATCGGCACGCTGCGGCCCGACGTGGCCCGCGATCTGGGCCTGCCGCCCTCCACCCGCGTGGTGGCCGGTGCCGGCGACAACGCCGCTGCCGCCGTAGGTACCGGCGTGGTAGGGGAGGGGGGCTGCAACCTGTCCCTGGGCACCAGCGGCACCGTGTTCATCTCCTCCCGCCGTTTCAGCGTAGACCCCCACAACGCCCTCCACGCCTTTGCCCATGCCGACGGCGGCTATCACCTGATGGGCTGCATGCTCTCCGCCGCAAGCTGCAACAAATGGTTCTGCGACGATATTTTAGGCAGCGGTGATTACGCCGCTTTGCAGCAGCCCATCACCGACGACCGCCTGGGCCGCAACCACACCTTCTTCCTGCCCTACCTCATGGGCGAGCGCAGCCCTATCAACGACACCGCCGCCCGTGGCGCCTTCGTGGGCATGACCATGGACACCACCCGCACCGACATGGTGCAGGCGGTGCTGGAGGGGGTGGCCTTCGCCATCCGGGACAGCTTTGAGGTAGCCCGGAGCCTGGGGCTCACCATTCCCGCCACCCGCCTCTGCGGCGGCGGCAGCAAATCCCCCCTGTGGCGCAAAATCTTCGCCGCCGTCCTGGGCATCCCCCTGGAGATGGTGAAAACCGAGCAGGGCCCCGGCTACGGTGCCGCCATGCTGGCCATGGTGGGGGCGGGGTGCTATGCCTCCGTTGCCGCCGCGGCGGATGCCCTGGTGCAGGTGGCGGACGTGACGCTGCCCGACCCGGCGCTGACAGAGCGCTATGAAGCCCAATATCAGAAATTCCGCCGTATTTACCCCGCCCTGCGGGATACCTTCCCCTATCTATCCTAAAAAGGAGGCCATTATATGCACATCTATTCCGTTTACGATCCCGCGTTCCGCCCCTACGGCAAGGTGCTGGAGGGCTACGTGACCACCCAGCTCTGCGCCGCCATGTCCGCCTTCCCCCTGCCGGAGGAGGGCACGGCCTACCAGCCCTCCATCCCGGAGCTGGAGAGTACCGCCATCTTCGGCGAGCTTACCCGGCGTTTTTACGGCGGCATGCCCACCCAGCTTGGCATGTGCTGGGGCCATAACACCCGGCTCAACTGCCTGGAGTACCACCGGGACAGCGAGGTCAACGTGGGCACCCACGACTTCGTGCTGCTGCTGGGCCGTGAGCAGGATATCGTGGGCGGCAGGCTGCACACCGACACCGTGATGGCCTTCCGCGTCCCCGCCGGCGTGGCCGTGGAGGTGTACGCCACCACGCTGCACTACGCCCCCTGCCATACCGACGCCGCCGACGGCTTCCGTGTGGCGGTGGCCCTGCCCCGGGGCACCAACACCCCCCGCCCTGACGCGGTGTCCCACTGCCAGGAGGATAATATGCTCTGGGCCTGCAACAAGTGGCTGCTGGCCCATCCCGATGCCAAGGAGGCCAAGCGGGGTGCCCATATCGGCCTGGAAGGCCCTAACATCGACATCGCCAACGACTGATTGATTATTATAATAGGAGGAACGAACCATGCAGAACATCCCCGAGGTCAAGCTGGGCATTATCGCCGTCAGCCGTGACTGCTTCCCCATCTCCCTGTCCATCGCCCGCCGCCAGGCCATCGTCAAGGCCTGTGAGGGCGGCCTCTACGAGTGCCCCGTCACCGTGGAGAACGAAAAAGACATGCTCTCCGCCGTGGCGGACGTAAAGGCCGCCGGGTGCAACGCCCTGGTGGTGTTCCTGGGCAACTTCGGCCCCGAGACCCCCGAGACCCTGATTGCCAAGCACTTCGACGGCCCCTGCATGTTCGTGGCTGCCGCCGAGGGTGACGGCGACCTCATCAACGGCCGGGGCGACGCCTACTGCGGCATGCTGAACTGCTCCTACAATCTGGGCATGCGCCACTTAAAGGGCTATATCCCCGAGTATCCCGTGGGCACCGCCGACGACATCAGCCGCATGATCTGCGATTTCGTGCCCATCGCCCGGGCCATCATCGGCGTGCAGAATCTGAAAATCATCACCTTCGGCCCCCGGCCCCAGGACTTCTTTGCCTGCAACGCCCCCATCAAGGGGTTGTATGAAATCGGCGTGGAGATTGAGGAGAACTCCGAGCTGGATCTGCTGGTGAGCTATAAGGCCCATGCCGGCGATGCGCGTATTCCCGCCGTCTGCGCCGACATGGCCGCCGAGATGGGCGAGGGCCGCTACTTCCCCGATATGCTGGAGCGCATGGCCCAGTTTGAGCTGACGCTGCTGGATTGGGCCGAGGCCCACAAGGGCGCCCGGAAATACGTGGCCTTTGCCGACAAGTGCTGGCCCGCCTTCCCGGAGCAGTTCGGCTTTGAGCCCTGCTTCGTCAACTCCCGCCTGGCCGCCCGGGGCATCCCGGTGAGCTGCGAGGTGGACATCTACGGCGCCCTTTCCGAGTACATCGGCGCCTGCGTGTCCCAGGACGCCGTCACCATCCTGGACATCAATAACTCCGTGCCCGCCCAGATGTGGGAGAGCCAGATCAAGGGCAAGTACGATTACAGCCTCACCGACACCTTCATGGGCTTCCACTGCGGCAACACACCCTCCTGCAAGATGTGCGCCGACCGTGCCGTGAAGTACCAGCTCATCCAGCACCGCCTGCTGGAGCCGGAGGGAAGCGACCCCGACTTCACCCGCGGCACCCTGGAGGGCGACATCGCCCCCGGCGAGATTACCTTCTACCGCCTCCAGTGCGACAGTGAGGGCAAGCTGCGCTCCTACATCGCCCAGGGCGAGGTGCTGCCTGTGGCCACCACGTCCTTCGGCGGCATCGGCGTGTTCGCCATCCATGAGATGGGCCGTTTCTACCGCCACGTGCTGATCCAGAAGCGCTTCCCCCACCACGGCGCCGTGGCCTTCGGCCATCACGGCAAGGCCCTGTACGAGGTGTTCAAGTACCTGGGCGTGGAGGACATCGGCTACAACCAGCCCAAGAGCCTGCCCTATCCCACCGAGAACCCCTTTGCCTAATTCCTGCCAAGGCGCACACCATATAATAAATAAGGTCGCGCAGCGGCCCCGTTTCTCTTCACTTTTCTCTTTTCTCCATTCTCTCTTCACTAACACAACAAAACTGCCAGACCGCCCGCGGCCTGACAGTTTTGTTATGTCTATACGCTTTCTCCCGCCAGCCGTCCGCTGGCCCAGGCCCATTGCAGGTTGTAGCCGCCGCAGTCGCCGTCCACGTCCAGCACCTCGCCGCAGGCGTAGAAGCCGGGGCAAAGGCGGCTTTCCATGGTCTGGGGGTCAAATTCCTCGGTCCGCAGCCCTCCGGCGGTGACCTGCGCCTGGTCGAAGCCGCACACGCCGGTGATGGGCAGGGCAAACTGCCGCACCGCCGCCGCCACACGCGCAAGCTGCCCGTCCGTCAGCGTCCCGGCGGTGCCCTGGGTCAGCCCGGCGTACTTCATCACCATCTGGCCCAGTCGGCTTTGCAGCGCCCCGGTGAGCAGCGTGGCGGCCTCGTGGCCGCCCATGGCGCGTCGCCGCTGCCGGAGATAGGCGTGCAATGCCTCGTCCGACACCTCCGGCAGCAAATCCAGGCAGCAGGTCAGCCCCTCGCCGCCGGTGGCTACCGCCCGGGAGATGTCGAAGATCACCGGCCCGCTGACGCCGTATTCCGTAAACAGCACCTCGCCCCGGTTCTCCGCCATGACCCGTTCCCCCCGGCGGATGGTGACGGCGCACTCCGCCTTCACGCCCTTCAGCGCCCGGGGGTAGGTGGGTTCGGTTTTCAGCTGCACCAGGGAGGGGTACAGCGCCGTGCGGTGGTGGCCCAGGGCCTTGGCGATGCGGTAGCCGTCCATGACGCCCCCCACCTTGGCCCCCGCCGCGCCGCCGGCGGCCAGAATCACCCTGTCCGCCTGGTAGGCGCCGCCCTCCGTCTCCACGGTGAAGCGGCCGCCCTTTTTCGCCACCGCCGTCACCGTCTCTCCTGCCCGGAGGGTGATTTGGGGCTGCTCCAAGGCGTACCGTAGCACGTCCAGCACACTGCCCGCCATATTGCTCAATGGGTACACCCGCCCGCCCTCCTCGGTGACGGTCATCAGCCCCAGCCGGGCAAACCAGTCCAAGGTCTCCGCAGGGGTGTGTTTTTCCAGCGCAAAGTGGCAAAATGCCGGGTTTTCGCCGTGATAATGTGCCACGCTGACATTTTGATTGGTGAGATTGCACCGGCCGTTGCCCGTGGTCAGCAGCTTCCGGCCCACCCGGGCCTGCCGCTCCAAAATGGTGACGCTGTGGCCCCGCGCCGCCGCCGTCAGCGCCGCGGCCATGCCGGCGGCCCCGCCGCCGATAATCAGTACCTGCATTATTGCGCCTCCCTGCGTTTGCGGGTCATGTAGCCCTCCAGCATCAGGCTGGCCGCCACCGCGTCCACCACTTTCTTCCGCTGCCTGCCGTTTTTGCCGTTGCCGAACAATATGGCGTGGGCCTCCACGGTGGTGCGCCGCTCGTCCCACAGCGTCAGGGGCAGGGAGGAGGCGGCCTTGAGGCGCTCCCCAAAGGCGGCGCATTTCTCCGCCCGGGGGCCCAGGGTGCCGTCCATGTTCTTGGGGTAGCCCAGCACCAGCTCGTCCACGCCGTGCTCCGCCGCCAGGGCCAAAATCCGCTCCAGCACCACGTCCTCCTTCCGGGCGTCGATGACGGTGGTAAACCCGGTGAGCGTCATGGTGTTGTCGGAGATGGCGATGCCGGTGTGGGCGTCGCCGTAGTCGATAGCCATAATTTTCATAGTCATCCCTCGCTTTTCGTCTATGATACACGATTGCCCGCCCCGGCGCAACAAATGAGACGGAAAAATTTTAGAAATTGCTGAAATTTTTCCGAAAAACTTGTTGACCTTCACCAAAATATATGGTACACTTTCCATTACCTGTGAATGGGTGTTTTCTTTTTGCGCGCTTTTTCGCTTCGAGCGCGGGGGAGAGGGCGCCGCCGATCAGGGAGGCAATCGGTGCTCCCGCCGGGAGACACCTAATCTAATAAGGAGGTGCCGTTAATGCGCGTGAAAATCACTCTCCGCTGCAACGAGTGCAAGCAGAGAAACTACAACACGATGAAAAACAAGAAGAATACCCCGGACAAGCTTGAGCTGAACAAGTACTGCCCCTTCTGCAGAAAGCACACCGTCCACACCGAGACCAAGTAATCGGAAGGAGATTGGAAATGGCTGAAGAGAAGAAAGCGAAGCGCGACCTGGGCAAATGGTTCCGCGAAATGAGAAGCGAGTTGAAGAAGGTCGTGTGGCCCTCCCGCAAGGAGACCATGTCCAACACCGGCACCGTGCTGCTGTGCGCCGCGGTGGTTGGCGTTTGCATCTGGGTTTTTGACTGGGTTGCCGTGGCAGCCGTCAATTTCCTGATCGGCCTGTTCGCCTGAGGAAGTAAACGATGGCAGATAACGCGAAGTGGTATGTGCTGCATACCTATTCCGGCTATGAAAACGCGGTAAAGGCGGCCATTGAGAAGTCTGTGGTCAACCGCCACTTTGAGGACATGGTGCTCCAGATGGAGATTCCTATGGAGACGGTCACCGAGGTGACGGAGAGCGGCGTCATGAAGGACGTGGAGCGGAAGGTTTTCCCCGGCTACGTGCTCATCAAGATGGTGCTCACCGACGAGACCTGGCATCTCATCCGCAACATCCGCGGCGTCACCGGATTCGTGGGCGAGGCCAACAAGGCCATCCCCCTGTCTGACGCGGAAGTCGCCGCTCTGGGCGTGGAGCGCCACGAGATCGTGGTGGCCTACAACGTGGGTGATACCGTCAAGATCACCGACGGCCCGCTGAGCACTTTCAAGGGCATCGTGGAGGAAATCGCACCGGAGAAGAACAAGGTCCGTGTGGTGGTCTCCATGTTCGGCAGAGAGACGCCCGTCGAGCTGGAGCTCGACCAGGTAGAGGTCTGCCAGGACTGAGCAGCGGCAGTCTGAAATCAAGCCGCGCAAGTCGGAGCAAAACCACTCCGGCGCAAGTGGGAGAGACGCAAAAAGCTGCGCCTCGCCAAGGGCGGGTCTCACTTTGGGTGAGCCGCTACCACATTAGAAAAAGGAGGTGCCTGTTATGGCACAGAAAGTCGTTGGTTACGTAAAGCTGCAGATCCCTGCAGGTAAAGCAACTCCCGCACCCCCCGTTGGCCCCGCTCTGGGTCAGCACGGCGTCAACATCGCCGCCTTCACCAAGGAATTCAATGAGCGCACCAAGAACGATATGGGCCTGATCATCCCCGTGGTGATCACCGTCTATGCTGACCGTTCTTTCTCCTTTATCACCAAGACTCCCCCCGCTGCGGTCCTCATCAAGAAGGAGTGCAACATTGAGAAGGCTTCCGGCGTTCCCAACAAGGAAAAGGTAGCCACCATCTCCAAGGCCTCCATCCAGAAGATCGCTGAGCTGAAGATGCGCGACCTCAACGCCGCTTCCCTGGAAGCCGCTATGAGCATGATCGCCGGCACCGCCCGTTCCATGGGCGTCATCGTGGGCGACTAAGGAGGGAATTGAAGATGTTTAGAGGTAAGAAATATCAGGATATCGCAAAGCAGATCGACAGAGCCAATCTGTATGACCCCAAGGAGGGTCTGGAGCTGATCTGCAAGACCGCTTCCGCCAAGTTCGACGAGACCGTCGAGCTCCACGTCAAGCTGGGTGTTGACTCCCGTCACGCCGACCAGCAGGTCCGCGGCGCCATCGTGCTGCCCAACGGCACCGGCAAGAGCGTCCGCGTGCTGGTGTTCGCCAAGGGCGCTGCCGCCGAGGCCGCCAAGGCCGCCGGCGCCGACTACGTGGGCGAGATGGACATGGTGGAGAAGATCCAGAAGGAAAACTGGTTCGATTTCGACGTGGTCATCGCCACTCCCGACATGATGGGTACTGTGGGTCGTCTGGGTAAGGTGCTGGGCCCCAAGGGTCTGATGCCCTCTCCCAAGTCCGGCACCGTCACTCCCGACGCCGCCCGTGCCGTCACCGAGGCGAAGGCCGGTAAGGTGGAGTATCGTCTGGACAAGACCAACATCATACACTGCCCCATCGGCAAGGTCTCCTTCGGCGCTGACAAGCTGTTCGAGAACTATTCCGCTCTCATGGGCGCCATCATCAAGGCCAAGCCCGCCGCCGCCAAGGGCCAGTATATCAAGTCCTGCGTGTGCGCTTCCACCATGGGCCCCGGCGTGAAGATGAACGCCATGAAGCAGCTGTAAGGCTGCCAAAAATGTGATTTGGCTCTTGACAATCGTTTTGAGCTGAATTATACTATCAGATGCGTTCCAAAGACAGCAGGTGGCCCCCGCGGCCGTAAGTCCTGCCGAGGATAGCAAGTGTATTGCTAC
This sequence comes from Oscillospiraceae bacterium, assembly GCA_902765025.1. Taxonomy (GTDB): domain Bacteria; phylum Bacillota; class Clostridia; order Oscillospirales; family Oscillospiraceae; genus Vescimonas. The sequence goes on along the minus strand of CACWYC010000012.1, from coordinate 1,444 downwards.
ATTGCCGTCCTCATGTCCTGGGATATGAGGACGGTTTCTTTTTTGAACGCACCTTCCCCTGGCGTGCGGAGGCACGCCGCCAATAATCATGGAGGTGAAATCAAAGAATGCCCAACGCAAAAGTTCTGTCTGAAAAGCAGGCGATCGTGGCGGCACTGACCGAGAAGCTGCAGAACGCAGCCGCCGGTGTCATCGTTGATTATAAGGGCATCACCGTGGCAGAGGATACCGCTCTGCGCGCTGAGTGCCGTAATAACAACGTTGAGTACGCCGTCATCAAGAACACCCTGCTGCGCTTTGCATTCAACAACTGCGGCCTGAACGAACTGGACGATCAGCTCAATGGCACCACTTCTCTGGCCATCTGCGCTGACGATCCCGTGGCTCCTGCCCGCGTGATTGCTGACTATGCAAAGAAGCTCAATGGCAAGTTCGAGATCAAGGGCGGCTTCATGGACGGCAAGGTCGTTCCCATGGAGACTGTCAATGCTCTGGCTGCCATCCCCGCTCTGCCTGTCCTGCAGGCCCAGGTCCTGGGTACCATGCTGGCCCCCATCTCTGCCCTGGCTTTCATTCTGCAGCAGGTCGTGGAGCGCAACGGCGCTCCCGCCGAGACCGCCGAGGCTGCGGAGTAAGCCTCATCCATCCACTTCAACTTTTATCTTAACAAACAGGAGGATATTACAATGTCTGAGAAGATCAATGCTATGATCGAAGAGATCAAGGGCCTCACCGTTCTGGAGCTGTCCGAGCTGGTTCACGCCCTGGAGGAAGTTTTTGGTGTGTCCGCCGCCGCTATGGCTGCTGCCCCCGCTGCCGGTGCTGCTCCCGCTGCTGAGGAGAAGACCGACTTCGACGTGGTTCTGACCGGTTTCGATGCCGCTCAGAAGATCAAGGTCATCAAGGTCGTCCGCGAGATTACCGGCCTGGGCCTGGCTGAGGCCAAGGCTGCCGTTGAGGGCACCCCCACCACTCTGAAGGAGGCCCTGGGCAAGGACGAGGCCGAGGCCATGAAGAAGCAGGTCGAAGAGGCCGGCGGCAAGGTCGAGCTGAAGTAAGTTCTTCTTTACCTATCAAAAAATCCCCAACCGCAAGGTCAATGTCATTAAGATAGAGGCATTAGCGGAGGACGGGAAACCTGAAGAAATGAGCACATCGGAAACGGTGTGCTCATTTTCATGAAAAATGGCATGGCGAAGAGGCAGACGATAGTCTGCCGAAAAAGCACTATTCAAAAAGGGAAGATTATGCTACTCTGTAGAGGAAGCTAAACGGCGGTCTTTGCGCCGGCTTTCGTGTATTACTTCGACCGGGACGAATCGGCAAAAGCAATCTCGAAAGCAAAGCTTCAAGCTTAGGTGGAGATACATTTCCCAGGAAGAAATTGCGGCAAATATGTACAGCAGCGGAGAAGTTGACCGAATAGGAAAGCTTCGTACTGCGC
>CACWYC010000011.1 GCA_902765025.1 Oscillospiraceae bacterium | reverse complement strand
TTTTGTCAAGCTTTTTCTTCTATTTTTCTCAGAAAAAATACCCCGCACCTTCTTTGGGTACGAGGTATCTTTCCTGTCATCTTATCTTAATGACATTGAGCTCCCGCCACACCCTTTTCCGAAAAACTCACATAAAAAGGTTCAATGTCAATAGTTGGGGTAGAACAAAAAAGAAAAAACTATCCTAACTGTCGCCGGTGCCTGCGGGCGCCGGCGATTTTTTCGTGTGGTTATTGAGCGGTTACTGTTTTTATGCTTACCATCAACCGGACTTCTGCTTTTTCAGCACGTGCGTGACGATTTGGACAAAGCTGTCGGCGTAGCGGGGGAGCCGTTCGTTCTTGCGGCGGCAGGCGTAGAAGTGGCGGTTGTTCACAAAGTCGCGCAGGGGGTAGAACGAACCATGACGCCGTGCCGCCTCGTCCGCGTAGATGTCGGAGCAGAGCATGCACGCCGCGCTGCCCAGCGTGACGCGCTTGGCGACCTCCAGCGAGTCCGTCTCCAGCAGGATGTGTGGCTCGATACCGCTGCGGCGGAACAGCGCGTCCTGCACCACGCGGACGCTGTGGCCATGCCGCAGGCTCACAAAGCTGTCGCCGCGCACGTCCGAGAGCGTCAGCGACGTGCCGTCGGGGAAGCGGGAGGCGAGGTCGGAGCCGCTGCCCGCGAGGATGCCGATCGTCTCCTGCTCGATGAGTACATAGTCGAGCTTCACGCTCGTCGATTCCAGCGCCGCCAGCGCGAGGTCGACCTGCCCGCGCAGAACCAATTCTTCGAGCGACGCGCTGCCCGCCTCCGTCAGCTCAATGGAGACGTTGGGATACTGCATGACGAACCACGGCATTGCCTCCGGCAAAATCTGCATGGCGCGCTGGACGCTGATGCCGAGCCGGAGATGGCCGCCGCTCTCCTCGCGTATCTCGCGCATTTGCCGCTCTAAGCGCTCGTCTGCGGCGATGACCGTGTCCGCGTACTCCAAAAAACGCTCCCCGGCGTAGGTCGGGCGCATCGGCTGTGCCTCGCGGTCGAAAAGCTGCACGCCTAGCTCCGATTCCACCTGCCGCAGGGTCTGGCTCAACGCGGGCTGGCTGATGTAGAGCGCCTTCGCCGCCGCGGTGATGCCGCCGTGCTGCGCGATGGAGCGGATGTAAAAAACTTGCTTGCTATTCATACCATTTCGCCCCCTTTTTTGTCTATTCTGCCAAGCATAATAAAATATTGCTATATATATCATAAGCAATATCTTATCAATGTCAATGGGTATAAGGCGGAGATTATGCGGTTTATCCGAAAAAGATAGTTGTCATATCCGGTGCAAACAGATAGGATAGTCGCATCCATACGGGAATACGGATTTTGACAGGAGGGGGCAGCGATGGAAATTAAAAAACCCGCCGCGGCGGGGACGCTGGAATCCAGCGACGCGCAGGTGATGATTGAGCCGGGCGACGGCAAGATCGAACTGAGCCTGCAATCCAGCGTGATGAACCAGTACGGCCGCCAGATCAGGGCGACCATCCTCGAAACGCTGGAACGGCTCGACGTGACGAGCGCAAAGCTCACGGTGGTGGACAAGGGCGCGCTGGACTGCACGCTCAAGGCGCGCGTTGAGTGCGCGGTGTTCCGCTCCTGTGACGCGTCCGAAGCGAATATTCCGTGGGGAGGTGCCGTGCGATGATCCCAAGACCCAGACCCGAGCGGTTCCGTCTGCGCCGGACGATGATGTTCATGAACGCGCAGAAGCCGGGACTGATCAAGGACGCGTACATCTACGGCTGCGACAGCATCATGCTCGACCTCGAGGACGCCGTCGCGGAGAACCAGAAGGACGCGGCGCGCTTCAGCCTCTACCATGCGCTCAAGACCGTGGACTACGGCGACACCGAGGTCATCGTCCGCATCAACGGGCTTGACACCCCGCATTGGCAGGAGGATATCCGCGTGTGCGTCGCGGGCGGCGCGGACGGCATCCGCATCGCCAAGTGCGAGAGCGCGCAGGACGTAAAGACCGTCGAAGCCGCCGTGGAAGCGGCGGAGCGCGAGTTCGGCGTCGAGGTTGGGCGCACGCTGCTGATGGCGGCGCTGGAAAGCCCCAAGGGTATCCTCAACGCCTACGAAATTTGCGCCGCTTCCGAGCGTATGTTCGGCGTGGCGATCTCCGGCGGCGACTTCCGCAAGTGTATGCAGACCACCCCTCAGCGCGACGGCGTGGACATGCTGGTCGCCCGCGGGCAGATGCTGATTGCGGCGCGCGCGGCGGGTATCCAGTGCTTCGACACCGTGTTCACCAACCTCGACGATACCGAGGGCTTTGAGGCGGAGGTTTTGCAGAATAAGGCGATGGGCTTCGACGGCAAGAGCCTCATCAACCCCAAGCAGATCCGCTTCGTACATCAGGTCTTCGCGCCGACCGAGAAGGAAATCACGCAGGCGGAGAAGATACTCACCGCCTACCGCGAGCAGAGCGCCGCGGGCGTCGGCGTGTTCACCGTGGACGGCAAGATGATCGACATTGCGTTCATTCCCGGCGCGGAGCGCACGTTAAAGCTGGCGAGAGCCTGCGGCATGTGGGAGGGTGATCTGGTATGAAAAACGCAGTTGGACGCGAAATCCCCGACTTCCTGCTGACAAACGGCAAGGAGGTCTATCAGGGCAAGAATTACATGGACGGCAAGTACATACAGAAGGCGTCTCCCCGTACCCGCCGTTACGAGAAACCGCAGGAGAGCAAGCTCGTTGAAACACTTGCGGACGCGCTCAGAGCCTGCGGCGCAAAGAGCGGCATGACGTTCAGCTTCCACCACCATCTGCGCGACGGCGACTTCGTTGTGAACATGGTGATGAAAGCAGCAATCGAAGAACTGGGCCTTGACAACCTGACCATCGCGGCGTCGAGCCTCGGCTCCGCGCACGACCCGATTGCCGATTACATCGAGCAGGGCAAGGTCGTCGGCATCCAGACCAGCGGTATCCGCGGGCGCATGGGCGAGGTCGTCTCGGCGGGCAAGCTGCCGACCCCGGCGATCATCCGCTCCCACGGCGGGCGTCCCCGCGCCATTGAGGGCGGCGAGGTGCATATCGACATCGCCTTCATCGCCGCGCCGACGAGCGACTGTGTGGGCAACTGCCGCGGTATCGGCGGCAAGAGCGACTGCGGCTCCATGGGCTACGCCATGACCGACGCGGAGTACGCCGATCACGTCGTGATCGTGACGGACTGCCTCGTGGACTTCCCGAACATGCCCGCGAGCGTCGAAGCAATCAACGTGGACGCAGTGGTGGTCGTGGACTCCATCGGCAACCCGAAGAAGATCGCCAGCGCCGCCGCGCGCATCAGCCAGAACCCGCGCGATTTGATGATGGCGGAGAACGTGGCGAAGGTCATCGCCTCGACGCCGTACTTCAAGGACGGCTTCTCGTTCCAGACCGGCGTGGGCGGCCCGTCGCTCGCCGCGAATCTGTTCTTAGAGCAGTACATGGACGAGCGCAATATCAAGATGGGCTGGGCAATCGGCGGTATCTGCGGCCCGATGGTCGAGCTGCTGAAAAAGGGCAAGGTCGGCAAGGTCATCGACGTGCAGGACTTCGACCTCGACGCCGTGCGCTCCATCAACCAGACGCCGAACCACTTTGAAATGAGCGCCAGCCAGTACGCGAACCCCGCGAACAAGGGCGCGTTCGTCAACAAGCTCGACTTCGTGGTGCTCGCCGCGCTGGAGATTGACACGGGCTTCAACGTCAACGTGCTTACCGGCTCGGACGGCGTACTGCGCGGCGCGCCCGGCGGACACCCCGACACGGCGGCGGGCAGCAAGGTCTGCATCATCGTGACCCCGCTGGTGCGCGGACGCATGGCGACCGTGTGCGAGCATGTTGTCACGGTCACGACCCCCGGCGACTGCGTGGACGTGCTGGTGACGGACTACGGCATCGCGGTCAACCCGCTGCGTCCCGACCTCGTCGAGTGCCTCGATAACGCGGGTATCCCGCACGTCAGCATCGAGGAGCTGAAAGAGAAAGCGTATTCTATTGTCGGGCGTCCCGACGACCTGCAATGGGAGGACAAGGTCATCGCCGTACTCGAAGCCCGCGACGGCACCATCCTCGACGTGGTGCGCAAAATCAGGCCTTATCAGCTTGACGGCTGATTTGGAATAAAACAGAGAGAAAATCGAAAACAGAAAGGAAACAAACTTATGAGCGAAGCAGTAGTCGGCATTCTTGGCCTGCTGTGCATCGTGGCGATCGTCGTCACGCTGTTCCAGAGCAGAACGCAGCCCGCCATCGCATTCATCGTCTACCCTGCGATCCTCGGCCTCATCCTCGTCCTCGCCGGGCGGCACAGCTTTGACGACCTCGCCGCCATGATTAAGGCGGGCTTCAACAGCACCGGCCCCACCGCGGCGCTGTTCGTCTTCTCCGTGCTGTACTTCGGCATCATGACCGACGCCGGTATGTTCGACGTCATCATCGGCAAGCTGATGAAGCTCGTCGGCGACAATGTCATCGGCGTCACCGTCATGACCACCGTGATCGCGCTGATCGGCCACCTCGACGGCGGCGGCGCATCCACCTTCTGCATCGTCGTCCCCGCGATGCTGCCGGTCTATCAGCGCATGCACATGCGCAAGACCACGCTGCTGCGCGTGTCCGTTCTGGCAATGGGCGTGCTGAACCTGATGCCCTGGGCAGGCCCGACCATGCGCGCGGCGTCCGTCCTCGGCATTGAGGCGGGCAGCCTGTGGCGCACGCTGCTGCCGGTGCAGCTGTTCGGTATCGTCCTCGCGCTGGCGCACGCGGTGCTCGCCGGTGTGCAGGAGAAGGCGCGCGGCGCCGGTCTCAACGGCAAGCTCGCCCAGGCCGAAGGTACCATCACCATCGCGGACGCCGAAGTGCCCGCGGCGGACAACAGCGACCTCGCCCGTCCCAAGCTGTTCCTCTTCAACGTTGCGCTGACGCTCGCCGTCATCGTCATGCTGATCTGGGACGTGTTCCCCAGCTACTTCCCGTTCATGCTCGGCGTTGCCGTGGCGCTGTTCGTCAACTACGGCTTCACCGCGAAGATGCACAAGAAGATCATCAACCTCCACGCCGGCCCCGCCCTGATGATGTGCTCCACCCTTATGGGCGCCGCCGTCCTCATGGGTATCCTGACGTCCAGCATGGGCGCTGACGGCAAGGTCATCTCCGCCAAGGTCATGGAGCTGCCCGCCGACGCGCTGCCCTCCGTGGTGCGCTGCCTCGCCGGCCTTGTGTCCAGCGTCCTGCCCGCCGCCCTCGGTCAGCACCTGCCGCTCGTCATCGGCGTATTGTCCGTGCCTCTGGCTCTGGCGTTCGACACCGACAGCTACTTCTACGGCATGCTGCCCGTCGTGATCTCCATCGGTCAGGCATTCGGCGTTCAGGCGCTGCCCATCGCAATCGCCATGGTCGTGTGCCGCAACTGCGCCACGTTCATTAGCCCGATGGTTCCCGCCACCCTGCTCGGCACCGGTCTTGCCGAGGTCGACATCAAGGACCACATCAAGTCGTCCTTCCTGTACGTCTGGGTGTTCTCCATACTGTGCATGATCTTCGCCGCGATCATCGGCATCATGCCCATCTGATTTATCTCGATAAGAAACGGCTTCGGGCTTCCCGAAGCCGTTTTTTTGTGGTAGGATAGGGGAAAGGAGCGTGATTCCCGATGGTCAGCGAAATTTCGCCGCGCAGCGCAAGGGCGCAGAAGCAGGTGGACGCCCTGCTCGAGCGCGAGGGCATCCGCCGCGACCGCAATCTCGACTACACCTGCGGCGTCTATGATGACGACGGCGCGCTCATCGCCACGGGCAGCAGCTTTGGCAGTACTCTGCGCTGCTTCGCCGTCTCGGACGGGCACCGCGGCGAGGGGCTGTTGAACGAGGTCGTCTCCCACCTATTGGAGCGGCAGTTTGCGCGCGGGTGCAGCCATAGTTTCCTCTACACCAAGCCGGAGAGCGCGCGGTTTTTCTCCGACCTCGGCTTTTCCGAGGTCGCCCGAGCCGAGCGCGCCGTGTTTATGGAGAACCGCCGCGGCGGCTTCGCCTCATACTGTGCGGGGCTTCAAAAGACGCCCGCGGGCAAAACGGCGGCAATCGTAATGAACGCGAACCCCTTCACGCGCGGGCACCGCTACCTCGTCGAAAAAGCGGCGGGGGAGAACGACTTCGTGCATCTGTTCGTACTCAGCGAGGAGGCGGGGCCGATCCCGTTTGCCGTGCGGAGGCGGCTGGTGCGTGACGGCGTGGCTGATCTTCCGAACGTCGTGCTGCACGATTCGGGGCCGTACATCATCAGCTCCGCCACCTTTCCAAGCTATTTTTTGCGCGATGACGACGACGCTATTCGCACGCAGGCGGCGCTGGATGTCTCCGTGTTCGGCGGCATTGCGCGCGCCCTCGGCGTCACGCGGCGCTATGTGGGCGATGAGCCGACCAGTCACGTCACCTCGCTTTACAACGAGGTTATGGCGGCACGGCTGCCGGAGCTGGGCGTGGACTGTACCGTCGTGCCGCGCATGGAGGCGGACGGGCGCGTTGTCAGCGCCAGCACCGTGCGGCAGGCAATCCACGATGACGCGTTGGACACGGTTGCGGACATGCTGCCGGAGTCGACGTACCGCTACTTCGCCTCCCCCGAGGCGGCGCACGTCGTGCAGGCGATCCGCGCGATGGACGAAGCGAAGCACTATTGAGGTGGGTATGGCAGAGGTAACGCTGGAACAGATGCTGGACGCGCGGGAGGCGCGCGTGCGGATGCAGGACGAGCTGCGCCGCCGCTACGGCGCGCCGGTGGTGTCGTTCACGATGAACATTCCCGGCCCTGTGAAGGACACGCCGCTCATTCGCCGCGCGTTCGGCGAGGGGCTGGACGCGCTCCGGGCGGCGCTCTCCGATGCGGCGCTGCCGGTCTTGTGGAGCGGCGTGAAGCGGGAGAACACCGGCTGTGAGGCGCTGTTCGCAATCGACGGCGACGCGCTCTCGGTCAAGCGCGTCTGCACCGCCATCGAGGACGCGGACGCGCTGGGGCGGCTCTACGACATGGACGTGCTTGCACCCGACGGCACGAAGCTCGACCGTGAGACGGTCGGTGGCAGGGCACGCAATTGCATCGTCTGCGGCGCTCCCGGGCGCGGCTGCGCGTCGCGGCGGACGCACATGGTCGAGGAGCTGCAGGCGGCGACGCGGCGCATCATGGAGGCGCACTTCGCCGAAATCGAGGCGCGTCACATCGCGGAGCTGGTGACGCGCGCGCTGCTCGACGAGGTCTACACCACGCCGAAGCCGGGTCTGGTCGACCGAAATAACAACGGCAGCCACGCCGATATGACCGTTGAGACCTTCGAGCGGAGCGCCGATGCCCTGCGCGGCTACTGGGCGCGCTGCTTCACCCGCGGCTTCGAGACGCGCGACGCCGCGCCGGAGGAGAGCTTCGTTCGTCTGCGCGAGGCGGGCGTCGAGGCGGAGCGCGCGATGTTTGCCGCGACCCTCGGCGTCAACACGCACAAGGGCGCGGTGTACGCCCTCGGCGTCCTTTGCGGCGCAATCGGGCGGCTGTGGCGCCCCGACACGCCGCGCGAGATCGACGCCGTTCTGCGCGAGTGTGCCGCGATGACGAAGGCCGCCGTCGACGCGCAGTTCTCGGCGCTTGCTGCGAACCCGGAGACAGCGGCGACGAAGGGGCAGCGGCTCTATCTGTCGCAGGGAATGCGCGGTATCCGCGGCGAGGTTGCGGATGGGCTTCCCGGCATCGCGGAAACGTCGCTGCCGAAGCTGCGCGCGGCGCTCGACGCGGGGTACAGCGCCAACGACGCGGGCGTGTACGCGCTGCTCGCCCTCATCGCGCGGGGAGGCGACACGAACATGGTTGCCCGCGGCGGCGTCGCGGCGGCGTCGAGGGCGGCAAGCGACGCGGCAAAGCTGCTCGCGGCGTCGGAGTTCCCGCGACTGGACGACGTGCTTGCCATGGACGCGGCGTTCATCCGCGCCAACCTCTCGCCCGGCGGCTGCGCAGACCTGCTGGCGGCGACGTATTTCCTCTACGACTGGTCGTGCCAGACGCAGCCTGATGCGAACCACACCCCGACGGGATGATTACAGGAACATAAAAATCACCGGCGCGCCTGACTTTTTAAGGGTCGGGTGCGCCGGTGGTTTTACTTTTTTCTGCCTGTCAGCTGATGAACTGGTACGCTGTGAAGGCGGCGTAGATGCACAGCAGGAGGATGCCCTGCCAGCGGCTTAATTTGCCCCGAATCAGCGCCGGGAGGCACATGATGGCCATTACCGCCAGCATCACGGGGATGTCGATGACCAGGCTGGAGTTGACGCCGCCCAGGACGGTCTTTTCCGCCGGGATGGCGAAGGGGGAGATGGAGATGGCCATACCGCTGACCAGGATGATATTGAACAGGTTGGCGCCGATGATATTGCCCAGGGACAGGGAGCCGTGGCCCTTAATAAGGCTGGTGATGGCGGTGATCAGCTCCGGCAGGCTGGTGCCCAGGGCCACCATGGTCAGGCCGATGACGGAATCAGGCACCCCCAGGGCGGCGGCAATCTTGGTGCCGTTATCCACCAGGAACCGGGCGCCCAGGGCGATGGCGGCGGCGCCGATGACCAGCAGCACCACCTCCATGGCGAAGGAGCGGGCCTTGCCCTCGTCCTCCTCTTCCCCGCCCTCCTCGGCAAGCTCGGGATGGCGCTTCATCTGCAAGGTGGACACCACCATATAAATCACGAACACCGCCAGGTAGCAAAGGCCCATCCAGCGGCGGAACGCACCGGCTGTCCAGGCGATGACGGCGTAGGACACCGCCGCGGCGAAGAAGAAGGCCGTGGGCAGGGCGAAGGACTTGGGGTGCACCTTGCCGGGCTTGACGGCGATGGTGATGGCGGCGATAAGGCTGGTGTTGCAGATGATGGAGCCGATGGCGTTGCCATAGCTGATGCCGGCGTTGCCCTGCAGCGCCGCCTGGCTGGACACCATCACCTCCGGCAGCGTGGTGCCGATGGACACGACGGTGGCGCCGATGAGCAGCTCCGGCAGGCGGAACCGTCGGGCGATGCCCACGGAACCGTCCACAAACCAGTCGCCGCCCTTGATGAGCAGGCCGAAGCCCAGCAAAAACAGTAAAATGGGAATCATCACTTGTGTCATGCTTCCTTTCCGCGATGCGTAAAATCCTTTGCGATGATAGCACAGCGAAAAGGAATTGTAAACGGTAAAATGCCCATCTTTTCAAAAGATTACGGCGGAGAAACGGCGAAAATCAGGGCAGCACCTCCACCTCATCCCCCGCCCGTGCCTCGCCGGGGGTCAGCACCACCGCAAACACGCCCTCCCGGGGCATGACACAGTCTCCGGCCTGGCGGCGGATGGCGCAGTCGGCATGGCACTCCTTGCCAATCTGGGTAATCTGGCATACGGCGGTGCCCACACGCAGCCGCGTGCCCACCGGCAGGCGGCACAGCGCCACGCCCCGGCACAGCACGTTCTCGGCAAAGACCCCCGGCGGCAGTGCCCGGCCCAGTGACGCCTCCAGCTTCTCCACGCTCTCCCGGGCCAGCAGACTGACCTGGCGGTGCCACTGTCCTGCGTGGGCGTCGCCCTCTATACCATGGCCCGGCCGCAGGCAGATGGCATCCACCGGCTTCTTCGTCTCTCCCTTATGGGCGCTGACACACACCGCGCAGATGAAGCCCCGTTTCTCCATAACCCCGCCTCCTTTTCTCCATGATATGGCAGTATAGGGAACTTTACCTATCAAGTCAATAGGTAAAACAGAATCTTTTTCATCGCACCACTGCCCCCACCCCGCCATAGAATGACCCAGGGAGGCGCGCCTCCCGGAATTACGACAAGAGGAGGTCAGCATGGGCAATCTGATTTCTCTGCGCCGGGCGCGGCTGTGCTATCAGACGCCGGAGGCAGAGGTGGAAGCCGTGGGCGACGTGTCCTTTGACCTGCGGGAGAGGGAGTTCGTGGCGCTGGTGGGGCCGTCGGGCTGCGGCAAATCCACCCTGCTGGGGGTCATCGCCGGGCTGGAAAATCTGACCGAGGGGACGGTGACGGTGTGCGGCCAGCCGGTGACGGGCCCATCGCCCCACATCGCCCTGATGCCCCAGCGGGATCAGCTGATGGAGTGGCGCACCATCGAGGACAACGCCCTGCTGGGCCTGCAGGTGAGCCGCCGTGCCGACCGGGCGCATAGGGAGCACGTGGAGATGCTGCTGGCGCGGTACGGATTGGCGGAGTTTGCCCGCAAGCATCCGTCACAGCTCAGCGGCGGGATGCGGCAGCGCTCGGCCCTGATCCGCACGCTGGCCACGGACCCGGACATTTTACTGCTGGATGAGCCGTTTTCCGCTCTGGACTATCAGACCCGATTGCAGGTATCCGCCGACATCTGGCAGATCATACGCCGTGAGGGCAAGGCGGCGCTGCTGGTGACCCACGACATCGCCGAGGCGGTCAGCATGGCGGACAGAATCGTGGTGCTGTCACGGCGGCCCGCCAGGGTGAAGGCGATTTTGGACATGGGGGAGCTGCGGCCCCTGCCGCCTTTGGAGCGGCGGGAAAAGGCGGTATTCTCCCAGTGGTTTGACAGGATTTGGAGGGAGCTGGATGACAACCAATGACAACCCCCGCCGACAGGCATATCTGCTGATGCGGCGGCGGCAAAAGCGCACCGTCCGCCGGTGGCAGTGGGCCCTGGGCCTGGGGCTGTTGGCGGCATGGGAGCTGAGCGTCCGGCTGGGACTCAGCGACGGCTTTCTGCTGTCCTGCCCCAGCCGGGTTGCGGCCACGGTGGGGCGGCTTTGGCAGGATGGCTCATTGTGGCGCCACGTGGCGGTGAGCTGCGGCGAAACGGCGGTGGGCTTTCTGCTGGGCACGGCCCTGGGCACGGCGGTGGCCGTTCTCATGTGGTGCAGCCCCACGGTGAGCCGGATTCTCGACCCCTATCTGGTGGTGCTGGGGGCTCTGCCCAAGACGGCGCTGGGGCCCATCTTCATCGTGTGGATGGGGGCGGGGGCCGGGGCTATCATCGCCATGACGCTGGCCATTTCCCTGATTGTCACCATTATGAATATGTACGGCGGCTTCCGGCAGACCGACCCGGAGAAGCTGCGGCTGCTGCGCTCCATGGGGGCCAGCCGAGGCCAGACCCTTTGGCTGCTGGTGCTGCCCGCCAACCTGACCACCCTGCTGGACACCTTAAAGGTGAACGTGGGGCTGAGCTGGGTGGGCGTCATTATGGGGGAATTCCTGGTGTCCCGGGCGGGACTGGGCTATCTCATCGTGTACGGCTCCCAGGTGTTCAACATGGATTTGGTGATGGCAAGCGTGTTGCTGCTGGCAGTGGCGGCGGTGGGAATGTACCGGCTGGTGCTGCTGGCGGAAAAAGGATTTTATCGAATGTGGAGGGTAACGGAATGAAACGATTACTGGCGACGGTTGCCGCCCTTGGGATGGCGGCGACCCTGTGGGGCTGCGGCGCAAAGGACACCGGCATGACGAAGGTGCGGCTCAATGAGGTGACCCACTCGGTGTTCTACGCGCCCCAGTACGTGGCGCTGGAAAAGGGCTTTTTTGCCGACGAGGGGCTGGACGTGGAGCTGACCAACGGCGGCGGCGCCGACAAGGTGATGACCGCGGTGGTGGCGGGCCAGAGCGACATCGGCCTGGCCGGGCCGGAGAGCTGCGTCTACCTGCTGCGCAGCGGCAAGGAGGACCACCCGGTGGTGTTCGCCCAGCTGACAAAGCGGGATGGCTCCTTTGTGGTGGGCCGCGCCCGGGAGGATTTCACCTGGGACAGCCTGCGTGGCAAGACCATCATCGGCGGCCGGGCCGGCGGTATGCCGGAGATGACGCTGGAATACGTGATGAAGCAGCATGGCGTGATGCCCGGCGAGGACGCGGAGGTGGACACGTCGGTGCAGTTCAACATGATGGCCGGGGCCTTCACCGGCGGCCAGGGGGACTACGTGACCCTCTTTGAGCCCACGGCCACCGAGGTGGAGCGCAGCGGGCAGGGCTACATCCTCTGCTCCGTAGGGGAGGCCTCCGGCGAGGTACCCTACACCGCCTACTTCGCCACGGCGGACTATGTGGCCAGCCACGGCGACACCGTGGCCGCCTTCTGCCGGGCCATAGCAAAGGCCATGGACTGGGTGAACAGCCACAGCGACGCCGAGGTGGCCCAGGCCATTGCGCCCCAGTTCCCGGACACGGATCTCTCTGTGCTGGAGGCCGTGACGGCCCGCCACAGGGCCATCGACGCCTGGAACACGCCCCTTACCATGGAGCGTGAGGCCCTGGCCCGGCTGGAGGACATCATGGTTACCGCCGGGGTACTGGAAAATGCCGACAGCGGCGACTTCGACGCCATCGTGGACAACAGCTTCGCCGCCGCAGCGCGGTGATGCACCGCCGCCGCGGGAGGGGGCCTCTCCCCTTTCCGCGGCGGCGTTTTGGCTGTCAATGGATTTACATAATATGCCATTTACAGGGTTTGATGGCGGCGGGGGTGTCTTTTTATGCCATTTACGGCAAAAACCGGGCCAAAATGTAGTGGTGACGGCGACAGCTTTCACCAATTTTTTGTGTTTTTTGCGGTTTTCGGGTAGACAAGGCAACGCTGCGATGCTATACTTGCTATGATTAGGATTATGTAAATCAGTATGGGGTGGAGTGGCCCCTGCTGGGGACATAGACAAGTATGGTTGTGAGGTCGATGCTATGAGGAAGATGAAACGTCTGGGCCGCCGGGCCGCCGGGTGGCTGCTGGCGGCGGCGGTGGCTTGCAGCGGCGCGCTGCTGTACGCTGTGGCGGACGCGGTGAACGACTGGCGGGACGCCAAGCTGGGCGAGCTGAGCCAGCTCTATGAAACCGGCTCCAACCCCGACCCGGGCATGATCGCCACCGTTTCCGGCGACGCCGGCGGCAAGAGCTACGGCCTGTACATGTTCGCCTCCAACCCCGGCACCCCCAGGCTGTTCTTCGAGTGGCTGCTGGGCCACGAGTACAGCGTGTACCGGGACATGGGCAGCATCCTCAGCGCCGCCTACTATCAGGGGGGCGCCGGCTGCGGCTCCAACTTCGACGCGGCGTGGACCAGTCTGGCCAACATCTACGGCGACCTGTTCGGCGAGGCCCAGACGGATTATGTGCGCTCTCAATTTTATGATAAACTGGTGGCTCAGGTGGAGGCTGCCGTGCCCAATTTTGCCATGGACAACTTCAGCATCGCGCTGCAGAACGTGTTCTGGTCCCGGGCGGTGCAGCACGGCGTGTCCGGCGCCTACAATGTGGTGACCCGGGCCATGGCGGAGCTGGGCGGCTTCAAAAACCAGAGCGAGGCGGAGCTGATCTCCGCCATCTACGCCGAGAGCGGCAAGCTGACCACCGGGTACAGCAACGTGATGTCCGGCACCACGGCGGAGAAGTACGGCGTCAGCGGCAAGAGTCTGGCCTACTTCACCGGGTGCAGCGGCAGCATCCAGCTGGGCGTGTACACCCGGCTGCGGCTCAACGAGTCCTCCGACGCGCTGGTGATGCTCTACAACAATCTGAACGCCCCGGAGGGCAACGGCACCTACCGGCTGTCCGACGGCGACGGGCGGTATCTGCTGGCGGAGGACGGCAAGCTGACTTTGGGAGGCGGCGAGGGCACCGACCTGACGCTGACCTATTTTGCCAGCGACTACTACACCATCACCTTTGCCGGTACCGACACCCGGCTCAGCGTGTCCGGCGGCAAGGTGGCGCCGGAGAGCGCCTCCGCCAGTCAGGCCCAGATGTGGCGGCTGGAGAACGTGAACGGCGGCTACGCCCTGCAAAACCGCAGCACCGGCACCTATCTCACCATCTATACCGA
This sequence comes from Oscillospiraceae bacterium, assembly GCA_902765025.1. Lineage (GTDB taxonomy): Bacteria > Bacillota > Clostridia > Oscillospirales > Oscillospiraceae > Vescimonas. The sequence goes on along the minus strand of CACWYC010000011.1, from coordinate 32,435 downwards.
GGAAAGCGGCAAGCGGCTGGGCCTTGCGGACAGCCCGGAGAACGCCACCGCATGGCGGCTGGCGCTGGCGGGGAACGGCTGGTCCACCTCGGGGATGTTCTATCCCTCGGAGGCCACCACGCTGATCAGCGGGGAGTCCTCCTTCCCCATCCGGGGCACCATCCGCAGCAACAGCACCATCACCTCCGTGCAGGTGGCGGTGCTCAATGCCGGCGGGCTGCCCATCAGCTATGCCTCCGCCTCGGCCAAGCCCATGAGCACACAGTATAACCTGCGGTATCTGGACAGCAGCATCGCCATCAGCAAGCTGCCGGCCGGGACATATACCTACCGGGTCACCGCCACCAACAGCGGCGGCACGGAGACGCTGGTGGAGTCACCCTTCACCGTGTGCGCCCCGTCCCAGATCACCGTCACCTATGACGGCAACGGCGGCGCCATCAGCGGCAACGCCTCCGCCGTGCTGACGGTGGGCCAGCCCTACGGCACCCTGCCCGCCGCCGCCAAGGAGGGGTCGGTGTTCCTGGGCTGGTTTGACGACGACGGCAACCAGATCATCGAGAGCTCCGTGGTGCCCGGCAGCAGCCTGACGCTCCACGCCCGGTTCTCCGGCATGCCCACCTACACCTTCAAGGATCGAAACGGCAACGTGATCACCACCGCCGCCCTGGCCACCGGGGCGCTGATCCCCGCCCCCGCCTCCCCCGCCGCCTGGTCCGACGGCAGCTATGCCTACACCTTCAAGCAGTGGGTCAGCGGCAGCACGGTGTATGAATTCGGCGTCACCGTCATGGGCGAGAGCGACATGGTATTTACCCCCGAGTTTAACAAGCAGGCCCTCAGCGGCGGCAGCAGCGGCGGCTCTACCGGCGGTGGCAGCACCGGTGGTGGTTCCACCGGCGGCAGCACCGGCGGCGGTGTGACCGTGGGCGGCTCGGAGCTGACCGGCTTCGTGCCCGGCACGTCCGTGAGCAGCTTCGCCGCCTCCATGGGCGCCACGGTGTATACCGCTGACGGCACCACCCAGGTGACCTCCGGCAACATTGCCACCGGCATGATCGCCAAAATCGGCGGCAGCAGCTACACCATCGTGGTGAAGGGCGACGCCAACGGCGACGGCGCCATGAGCATTTCCGACGTGGTGAAGCTCCAGTCCCACGTGGTGGGCCGCAGCACCCTCAGCGGGGCCTACGCCACCGCCGGTGACTTGAACGGCGACGGCAAAATCAGCATCACCGACGTGGTGCAGGCGGCCCAGGTGGTGGTGGGCAAGCGTACGTTGGGATAACAGGAGAGGAACGGCATGAAACGATTTACCCATTTTATCATCACCCTGGCGCTGGCGGCGGCGGTGCTGCTGACCATCGCCCCCCGCAGCGCTATGGCGGCCTCGGCCTCTGTCAGCGGCGAAAGCACTGTGCAGCCCGGCAAATCCGTGACGCTGACGCTGTCGGTGGACAGCAGCATCTACGGGCTGGAGGGCACCTTCAGCTGCGGCAGCGGCCTGACGCTGACCAATTACGACAAGTTCAACAGCGGGTGGAACGTGGACTTCAACGCCACCTCCGGGGGCTATCACTTCATCGCCTACGGCTCCTCGCCGGACAGCAACCGCATTTTGTCGGTGACGCTGAAGGTGGCGGACGGCCTGGCGGCGGGCACCGCCCTTTCCGCCTCCTTTACCAATCTGGTGGCCTCCGACGGCTCGGACATCCCCCTGTCCTCCGTCAGCTGGAGCGGCACCACCGGGGCGGCGCTGCGGAATGACGCCAAGCTCTACGGCATCACCTGCACCAACGCCACCCTCTCCCCCGCCTTCAACAGCGACGTGTTCACCTATACCGCCACCGTGCCCTACGCCACGGAGAAGCTGGAGGGGCTGGACTATTTCCGCAATAACAACGGCTCCAAGGTGTCCGTCAGCGGCAATTCTCTGGCGGTGGGCGAGAACACCATCACCTTCAAGGTGGTGTCGGAGGACGGTAGCCGCACCAATTACTATAAATTAATCATCACCCGGCAGCCGGACCCCAATTATAAAAAGAGCGACGACGCCTCCCTGTCCGCCCTAGGCCTCAGCGTAGGCGACCTGACGCCCGCCTTCGCCCCCGGCGTCACGGACTACGCCGCCTACGTGCCCTTTGAGACCAAGTCCCTCACCGTAAGCGCCACCGCCGCCAGCGAAAAGGCAGGCGGCATCACCGGCACCGGGGAGGTGACGCTGTCGGAGGAGGATGAAACGGTTCTGACCGTCACCTGCACCGCCGAGGACGGCGTGAGCCGCCAGAGCTACACCGTACACGTGGTGCGCATGCCGGCCTATGAGGGCATGCTGCCCACCATCATACTGGGCGATGAGACGCCGGAGTGCACCTGCGGCGCGGCGGAGGGCGAGGCTCACGCCGAAGGCTGCCCCCTGTACGTAGCTCCCCAGGAACCCGTTCACAAGCCCGGCACCTGGACGCTGCCCGCCAAGGTGAACCTGCCTCTCATCGGCGGCGTGTCGCTGCTGGCGGTGGCCGTTATCTTGGGCGTGCTGCTGCTGATCGTGGTGTTCCTGCTGGGCTACCTGCTGGGCCAGCCCAAGAGTGACACATACGAGGATGACTACGACGATGATGACCCCAACGATGACCAGCCGGAGGAGGACGCGCCGGAGGCTGCGCCCCAGTCCAAGGCGGCGCCGATGGTGCAGCCCGTGATCCGCCAGGCGCCTGCGGCCCCCATCGACCCGGCAGCGCCGGTGGCATTCCGGGCAGAGAACCTGGAGGTGCCCCGGCGGCGGAAGATGGTGCTGAAATTCCAGGACGACCAGGCGGAGGAAGCCCCCGCCCAGGAGCAGCCCCGGGAGGCACAATCCCAGGAGCAGCCCCGGAAGCAGCCGGCCCAGCCGCCCCAGGCCAAGGACGTGCCGGTGGGACTGCCGGTGCAGAACGACGAGCGGGACGTGGAGCGCATGAGCCTGGACGAACTGCTGCGGGACATTAAGAATATGTGACGCATGGCGTAGCAAAATAGACCCGGCCTCCCGGCCGGGTCTTTTTTTGGGGGGTGTTCTGAAAGGCGGGGTGCGGGCGGAGCAGAGCCCCGCCCCTACGAAAGGATTGATGGCGTGAACCGTGCAATCGGGGTGGTGGATGATGGGGCGGGGGTACGGTACGCCGGGGGATTTGGCCTTGCTCTTGGGGAAGGCGGGGAATCAGCCCCAGAGGGCGGTGAGCATGGGGATAATCTGCTTCTTGCGGGACATGACCTTAGGCAGGAAGACGGCGTTGTCCTTCGGCTCCACGTCGAAGGCCCGGCGGATGGTGTCGTCGCTGCCCAGATACAGCAGCTGGGTGCCTTCCAGCAGCACGTCGGTGAGCATGAGAATCACCATGTCATACTCCCGGTCGGTGCGGAGCTTCTCCATCTCGGCGAGGAACTCCTCCTTCCGGTCCAGCATTTTCAGCGAGTCGATGCAGGTAATCTGGCCCACGCCCAGCACCTGCTCGGCAATGTGGAACTCCTTGAAGTCGCTCATCAGAAGCTCCCCGGCGGGCTTGGTGAGCACGGCGCCGGAGAAGAGCTGACGGCCCAGCTCATCCAGGGACTCGTTGGCGATGCGGGCAAGGCGCTCGGCCATGGCGATGTCCCGCTTGGTGCAGGTGGGGGACTTGAACATGACCGTGTCGGACAGGATGGCCGCCGCCATCAATCCCGCCATCTTGGGGGAGGGCAGCACGCCGTGCTCCTGGTACATGGTGGTGATAATGGTATTGGTGCTGCCCACGGGCTCGTTTCGCACCCGGATGGGCTGGGTGGTCTGGATGTCGGCCAGACGGTGATGGTCGATAATCTCCAAAATCTCCGCCTGGTCCAGCCCGGCCACCGCCTGGGACATCTCGTTGTGGTCCACCAGCACTACCCGCTTGCGCCGGGGGCGCAGCAGGTGGTAGCGGCTCAACGTGCCCACCACCCGCTCGTTTTCGTCCAGAATGGGGTAGCAGCGGTAGCGGGATTTCAGCACCACCTCGCGGACGTCGTCGATGTAGTCATCCAGGTGGAAACAGACGATGTCGTCGGTGAAGCAGGGGCGGGAGATGGGGATGGCCTGGTAAATCAGCCGGTGAACCCGGGCGGCGTCCAGGGGCGTGGAGATAACGCAGGTCTCGCCGGCGTTTTGCAGCCACTCCGGGTCGATGTCCGTCTGGCACAGGATGAGGCAGGCCACGCCCACCTCCAGCGCCCGGCGCACCATATCCGGCTGGTGGCCGCAGACCACAATGGTCTCCCGGCTGGCAAAGAGCAGGTTGTCGCAGCTCTGGGGCAGGGCGATGGCCACCGTGCCGCTGATGGTGTCGGTGGTCTGGCCGCCGTCGTGGAGGATGCGGCCCTCCAGCACGCTGACGAGGTTGAACAGGGGCACGTTCTCCACCCGGGGGTCGGAGATGGTGTTCATGCTATACGTGGCGATGTCGCCGGCGGACAGCATGCCGTACAGGGTTCCGTCGGCGTTGGTGACGGGGATGCCGCTGATGTTCTGCTCACTGATGATGTGCCAGGCCCGGTCCATGGTGACGGTGGCGTCCAGGGTGGGAGGCGTGTCATAGTCCAGGTCCCGCACCTGGGTGCGGACGTTTTTGATGAGGCGGGGCGGCTCCACGCCGAAATAATCCAGGATGCGCTTGGTCTCGTCGCTGACCTGGCCCAGCCGCACCGGCACATAGTCCCGGTCGCCCATGGCGTTGCGCAGCGCCGCATAGGCCAGGGCGGCCACGATGGAATCCGTGTCCGGGTTGCGGTGACCGGCTACGTAAATCTCATTCATAGGGTCATCCTCCTGTTGCATATCTTTGTTCCCTATTTCATTATACCGCCCGGGGTGGAATTGTCAACGCGGGAGTTATTTTTTTGTACCTAACAGCCGGAAAAGAGGAAAAATCACCGTTTTTCCCCTTTACACAGGCCTCGATTCTCATTATAATAGAAAGGCTAATGAAATTTGCCCATAAGGAGAAATACGACAATGGCTGTCATTGAATACGACGAGTACAAGCAGAAGCTGCTGGCGCTGAAGCCCACGCTGGAGGAGCTGGAGAAGGCCCTGGGCATCCCCAAGGCCCGGGAGGACCTGGCGGCGCTGCAAAAGGAGACGGAGGCCGAGGGCTTCTGGAACGACCTGGAGCGGAGCCAGAAGGTGGCCCAGCAGACCAAGCGGCTGGAAAACAAAATCCGCAAGCACGACCGGCTGGTCAGCGAGTGGGAGGACTGCCTGACGCTGTGCGAGATGGCCCAGGAGGAGGACGACGCCTCGCTGCTGGATGAGGTCACCGGCGGCTACGACCAGCTGGAAAAGGAGATCAGCGACCGGCGCCTGGCAGCCCTTTTGAGCGGCGAATACGACGCCAACAACGCCATCCTCACCTTCCACGCCGGCGCCGGCGGCACCGAGGCCCAGGACTGGGCGGAGATGCTCTTCCGCATGTATTCCCGGTGGGCCGAGCGCCACGGCTTCACCTGCCAGACGCTGAACTATGAGGACGGCGACGAGGCGGGCATCAAGACCGCCACCATCTCCATCGAGGGTGAGAACGCCTACGGCTATCTCAAGAGCGAAAACGGCGTGCATCGACTGGTGCGCGTCAGCCCCTTTGACGCCAACGCCCGCCGCCAGACCAGCTTCGCCGCCGTGGAGGTGATGCCGGAGCTGCCCGACGACAACGACATCGAAATTCGCCCCGACGAGATTGAAATGCAGGCCTGCCGCTCCTCCGGCGCCGGCGGCCAGCACATCAACAAGACCAGCTCTGCCGTCCGCCTGACCCACCTGCCCACCGGCATCGTGGTGTTCTGCCAGACGGAGCGCAGCCAGTTCCAGAACCGGGACAACGCCATGAAGATGCTGAAGGCCAAGCTGGTGGAGCTGAAAATCCAGCAGCACGCCGAGAAAATCTCCGACATCAAGGGCGTGCAGATGAAGATCGAGTGGGGCAGCCAGATCCGCTCCTACGTGTTCATGCCCTACCAGCTGGTGAAGGACACCCGCACCGGCTTTGAAAACGGCAACATCAACAACGTGATGGACGGCGACATCGACGGCTTCATCAACGCCTACCTGACGGCGGCCGCCAACGGGGAGCTGAAGTAATCCGGCTGAACGTTAAAAGGCATGGTTGCCCACGTGTAGGGGCGCTTCAGGTCGCGCCCGGCGGTCAGCCCCCGGAAAAATGAATGACAACAGAGCAAGGCCCGGACGGATGTCCGGGCCTTTTGGATTTATTTGTTCTCCGGGGTTTCGGCGGTTTCGGGGGCGGCCTTTTTCTTTTTGCGGAGATGGAACCCCCGGCGGCGGACAATGCGCACGATGACTACCGCGGCGGCGGCCAGAAGCAACAGCCACACCCAGCTGTACGCCAGCCACATGGCGAAGTCCTCTGCCGCGCTGCCCACGTTGCGGAGGCCGGAGGCAAAGGCATTGGCCAGCTTCTGGCCGAAGGTCAGGGGCGCCTGGGCCGCGTCGGACAGCTGGTAGACCTCCCGCAGGTCGATACGGACGGTGGAATAGTCCACCAGAGAGTCGTAGTCCCGCAAGGTGCCGGAGAGGTTATCGATCTGCCACTGGGTGTCGGAGATGGCGGACTCAATGGTGATGATGTCCTGCATATTCTCCGCCTTAGCCAGCAGCTCCTGGAGCCGGGCCAGCTTGGCCCGGGCGGATTGCAGCCGGGAATCGGTGTCATAGTAGCTGTCGGAGATGTCCTGGGCGGAGGAATTGGCGTACAGCAGGTGGCACACCTCCCCGGCCTGGCGGCAGAAGTCGTCGTACTCCGCCGCCGGGACACGGACGGTGAAGCTGCCGTAGCGGTAGCCGCTCTGGCGGATGCTGCGTTCCTCATAGTAGCCCTTGCTCTCGGCCACCAGGTCGTCCAGAGCGGCGATGGCGTCGTCAAACGCCGTGGTCTCCAGCTCCAGCTCGGCGGTGTAGATCAGCTTGGCCTCCCGGCGGGTGGGAACGGCCTCCGCGCCGCCGTAGGCGGTGGAGGTAACGGACTCGTTGGTGACGTAATCCCCCTCCCAGTAGGCCTCCGACGCCTTGGCGGGAGCGGCCTGGTCGGCCTTGTAAAAGCTGTTTCCGGCGGACGCGCTGCCTCCGCAGCCTGCCAGGGTCAGGGTTAGCGTCAGAGCCAGCAGAGTAGTGATGATTTTCTTCATGGGAGTGGCCTCCTTTTTCGTTGTTGCCTATTGGACGCTGGGCTGCGGAAAAAGGTTCCCGATACGGCAAAAAATGCCTGCGGAGTGTTCTCCGCAGGCATTCTCTGTGCAAAATGATTTATTGCGCCACGTACTCACTGGGGTCAATCAGCTCCCCGTCCTGATAGACGGAGAAATGGAGATGGGGCCCCATGCTGCTCTCGGCGCTGGCGGTGGAGCCCACCCGGCCGATGATGTCACCCGCCGCCACCTGCTGGCCCGCCGTGACGGGGGGATCCTTCTGGAGGCTGGCGTAGGTGGTGGTGAAGCCGCCGGCGTGGTCGATGGTGACGGTGGTACCCATCATCTCATCGTTGATGACGGAGGCCACCGTGCCGGCGGCGGCGGTTTTCACCGCGTCCCCCTCCCCGGCCTGGATATCCAGGCCGTTGTGGGTGCGCCAGTCGGCCATGGTGTCGTCATACATCAGCTCCGTCATGGAAAACACGGTGACGGTGGTGCCGTCCAGGGGCGAGACCACCTGGGGCAGCAGCTCCTCCGGGCCGGAAACCGGCACCGTCTCCTCCTCCACCGGGACAATCACCGGGGCGGCGGGAAGGGGCTTCTTGATCTCCGGGACGGTGACGGGGGGCTTGATGATCTCCACCTCCACCTCCTCCGGCACCACCGTCTGCACGGCGGGGCGTTGCAGCGTGGTGAGATAGCCCACCGTTCCCGCTGCCACCAAACATAGCGCCAGGGCTATGTATAGCCCACGGCTGCGCAGCAACGAGGCGGCGCCTTTTTTGAACTCACTCATGGTTTCTCCTGTTGACCGGGCCCGGCCCGGCCGCCGCCGTGGATTCGGAGGGGCGGCGCTCCGGAATAAAAAAGAACCTCTGGGCGTATTGTGGACGCCCGGAGGTCTTTTTATTCCATTCAGGGAGAATTATTTGACAATCAAGGTCTTGCCGTCCATCTCGGCGGGCTGCTTCAGGCCCATCACGTCCAGGATGGTGGGGGCGATGTCGGCCAGGCGGCCGGGACGCAGCTCGCTGGCGGCGCCGCAGACGATGAAGGGCACGGGGTTGGTGGTGTGGGCGGTCATGGGGCTGCCGTCCGGCTGGCGCATATCGTCGGCGTTGCCGTGGTCGGCGGTAATCATGGCGATGCCGCCCATGGAGAGCGTTGCCTCCACCACACGGCCCACGCACTCGTCCACCGTCTCCACCGCCTTGATGGCGGCGGGCAGGACGCCGGTGTGGCCCACCATGTCGCAGTTGGCGAAGTTGAGGATGATGACGTCGTAGGCGCCGGAGCGGATGCGCTCCACGCACTTGTCGCACACCTCGTAGGCGCTCATCTCGGGCTGCAGGTCGTAGGTAGGCACCTTGGGGGAGGCCACCAGCACCCGGTCCTCGCCGGGGTACTGGGTCTCCACGCCGCCGTTGAAGAAGAAGGTGACGTGGGCGTACTTCTCGGTCTCGGCGATGCGGAGCTGGGTCATGCCCATGGCGCTGAGGTACTCGCCCAGGCCGTTATTCACCCGGATGCGGGGCCAGGCCACAGTGACGTTGGGCATGGCGGCGTCATACTCGGTGTTGCACACATAGGTGGTGGGGAAATACTCCCGCTTGAAGCCGTCGAAATCCTCGTCCACGATGGCGCGGGTGATCTCACGGGCCCGGTCGGGGCGGAAGTTGAAGAAAATCACGCTGTCGTGATCGGAGATGGTGCCCTGGCTGTCGCACACCACAGGCTCCATAAACTCGTCGGTGACGCCGGCGGCATAGGACTGGGCCACGGCGTCCACGGGGTCGGGATTCTGGATGCCCTCGCCGTAGACCATGGCGTCATAGGCCATCTGCAAACGCTCCCAGCGCTTATCCCGGTCCATGGCGTAGTAGCGGCCCATGACAGTGGCAATCTTGCCCACGCCCAGGGCGGCGCAGTGGTCCCGCAGGGCCTCCACGAAGCCCTTGCCGCTGGTGGGGGACACGTCGCGGCCGTCCAGGAAGCAGTGGACGTAGACACGCTGCAGGCCCTTGTCCTTGGCCATTTGCAGCAGGGCGTAGAGATGCTCAATGTGGGAGTGGACGCCGCCGTCGGACAGCAGGCCGTACAGGTGCAGGGCGGTGCCCCGCTTGAGGCACTCGTCCATGGCCATGTTGTAGGCGGGGTTTTTGAAGAAGCTGCCATCCTTAATGGCCAGGGAGATGCGGGGCAGGTCCTGGAACACCACCCGGCCGCCGCCGATATTGGTGTGGCCTACCTCGCTGTTGCCCATCTGGCCCTCGGGCAGGCCCACGTCCAGACCGCTGGCGCTGAGGGTGGTGTGGGCGTACTCGCGCATCAGCCGGTCCAGCACCGGGGTGTTGGCCAGGGTGATGGCGTTGTCATCGGCGGCGGGGGCTATGCCGAAGCCGTCCATGATGATTAATGTGGTAGGGGTTTTCGTCATGATAATCCTCCTTATCTCGTCACAGTGGATGTCGCGGGGAGGACAGCATCAGTCCTGGTTGGCGGCGTTGATAATCTCCACAAAATCCTTGGCCTTCAGAGCGGCGCCGCCGATGAGGCCGCCGTCGATATCGGGCTGGCCCAGCAGCTCGGCGGCGTTGGCGGGCTTCATGGAGCCGCCGTACTGGATGGTGACGGAGCGGGCCACCCGGGCGCCGTACAGGTGGCGCACGGTGGTGCGGATGAAGGTGCAGACCTCGGCGGCCTGCTCGGAGGTGGCGGTCTTGCCGGTGCCGATGGCCCACACGGGCTCATAGGCGATGACGCACTTGCGCACCTTCTCGGCGCTGACGCCGGCCAAGGCGGACTTGACCTGCAGGGCAATCAGCTCCATGGTGATGCCCAGCTCACGCTGCTCCAGGCTCTCGCCCACGCAGATGATGGGGTGCATACCGGCCTCCAGGGCGGCGTGGACCTTCTTATTCACGGAGAAATCGGTCTCGCCGAAATACTGGCGGCGCTCGCTGTGGCCGATGATGACGTATTTCACGCCCAGGTCCTTCAGCATATCGGCGGAAATCTCGCCGGTGAAGGCGCCGGACTTCTCATAGTACAGGTTCTCGGCGCCCACGGACACGTGCAGGTCCTTGAAGGCCTTGGTGGCGGCGGTGATGTTGCAGGCGGGGACGCACACCACTACCTCGCACCACTTGGCGCGGGGGGCGATGGCGCGCATGTCCTCGGCGAACTTGCGGGTCTCGCTGGCGGTCATGTTCATCTTCCAGTTGCCGGCGATGATGGTCTTGCGATATCTGCGATTCATAGTTGTTTACTCCTCAATCTATTTTCATGCGCCTATGGGCGCCATTTATTACTTATCCAGCAGCTCAGGCTGCACCGGGGCGTCGGAGCGGACTTTGTATCCCTCCGCCCGCCGCAAGCGGCAGGCGTCACGCACGCCGTCGCTCCTCCTTTTCCGTCGACAAACGCTTCGCTGGTTTGCCGACGGAGGAAAGGCACAGGATGCATGCCGGAAGAAAATGCTTTTTACTTATCCAGCAGGCAGGCGACGCCGGGCAGCTCTTTGCCCTCCAGGAATTCCAGAGAGGCGCCGCCGCCGGTGCTGATGTGGGTGATCTTGTCGGCAAAGCCCATCTGCTCCACGGCTGCCGCGCTGTCGCCGCCGCCCACGATGGTGACGGCGCCGCTGTCGGCCAGGGCCTGGGCCATGGCACGGGTGCCCTTGGCAAAGGTGTCGAACTCAAACACGCCCATGGGGCCGTTCCACACCACGGTGCCGGCGCCGCGAACGGCGTCGCAGAAAACCTTGGTGGTTTCGGGGCCGATGTCCAGGCCCTCCATGTTGTCGGGGATGGCGTTGGTGGGCACCACATGGGGCTCGGCGTCGGCGGAGAACTCGCAGGCGGCCACGGTGTCGGTGGGCAGCAGCAGCTGCACGCCGTTGCGCTTGGCCTTGTCGATCATCTCCAGGGCGTAGTCCAGCTTGTCGTTCTCGCACAGGCTGTTGCCGATGGAGCCGCCCTGGGCCTTGGCGAAGGTGTAGGCCATGCCGCCGCCGATGATGATGGTGTCGGCCTTCTCCAGCAGGTTGTTGATCACGCCGATCTTATCGCTGACCTTGGCGCCGCCCAGGACGGCCACGAAGGGGCGCTTGGGATCGTTCAGCGCGCCGCCCATGACCTCCAGCTCCCGGGCCACCAGCAGACCGCTGACGGCGGGCAGGTAGGCTGCCACACCGGCGGTGGAGGCGTGGGCACGGTGGACGGTGCCGAAGGCGTCGGACACGAACAGCTCCGCCATGTCGGCCAGCTTCTTCGCCAGCTCCGGGTCGTTCTTGGTCTCACCCTTTTCAAAACGGGTATTTTCCAGCAGCATGATCTGGCCGGGCTGCAGCGCGGCGGCCTTGGCCTGGGCGTCGGGGCCCACGGTGTCGGCGGCAAAGATGACCTCCTGGCCCAGCAGCTCGCTCAAACGCTGGGCAACGGGGGCCAGGGTCAGCTTCTTCAGGGACTTCTCCCAGTCCTCACGGGTCACGTCGGTCTTGCCCTTCTCGGCCTGCTTCTTGGCGAAGGACTCGAAGGTGGCGGCGGGCTTGCCCAGGTGGGAGCAGGCGATGACGGCAGCGCCCTGATCCAGCAGATAGCGGATGGTGGGCAGGGCGGCCACGATGCGCTTATCGCTGGTGATGGCGCCGGTCTTCTTGTCCTGGGGCACGTTGAAGTCGCAGCGCAGCAGAATCTTCTTGCCGGCCACATCCACGTCCATGACGGTCTTCTTGTTGTAATTCATACCTTTTTTCTCCTTATATAAAATAGGATAGGGTTAGCGGTGTTCAAGGGGTATCCCAACGGGCCATCTCTCCCCTGCCCTGCAAGCCGGGGAAGCCGTTTTGCCGCAGGGCCTCGTAGGTGAAAATGGCCACGCTGTTGCTGAGATTCAGGCTGCGGGCGCCGCCCACCATGGGCAGGCGGAGGCAGCGGTGGTAGTGGGCCCGGCGGAAATCCTCCGGCAGCCCCGCCGTCTCCTTGCCGAAGAACAGCCAGCAGTCCGGGGAGAAGGCGGCCTGGGTGTAGTCCCGGGGGGCCTTGGTGGTGGCAAGCCACAGGTCGTCGGCAGCCTCGGGGTGCCGGGCGAACAATTCCGCCAGGTTCTCGTAGTCGCTGACCGACACCAGGTGCCAGTAGTCCAGCCCGGCCCGCTTCACGGCCCGGTCGGAGATGTCGAAGCCCAGAGGGCGCACCAGGTGCAGCGAGGCGCCGGTGGCGGCGCAGGTGCGGGCAATATTGCCGCAGTTCTGCGGGATCTCCGGCTCCACCAACACGATATGCAGCAAGGCGCCATCCCCTCTTTTATGTGCATTTGCCAAAAACAGCTACGCCAGTATAATGCAAATCGGAACGGATTTCAACTGAAATTTTATTAAATTCCACCTCTTTTTTGTAAAAAATATATTTTCTCTGCCGATTGACGAAAAAGCGTCCGCCATTATTATTTCATGAGGAAGCGGCGTGAAAAAAACATTGCTTTTTTAGCAAAAAACACTGGATTTTCCCGCGAAATATGATATACTGTCTGCGAAACAAGCTACGGAGGGGGCGCATGACATATGAATCGCTGTATTTATGCCGTTTGCTCCATTTTTGCCGCCTTGTGCGGCCGGGTTTGATGCGCCGTTTGGCGGCGCTGTCTTTCCCGGCCGGATGGGGGCGGTTTTTTTGGTTCCTCCGCCCACCGCGCTGTATGCAGAACCAATCCAATCCAACGACTGACAGAAAGCGAGTGTAACTATGATTTCTCACGGCAAGGACATCAAGATTTTCAGCGGCAACGCCAACCCCGCGCTGGCACAGGAGATCTGCAAGATTATCGGCATCAAGCTGGGCGAGGCAGAGGTGAAGACCTTCGCCGACGGCGAGGCCTCCGTTTCCCTGTATGAGAGCGTCCGCGGCAGCGACGTGTTCCTCATCAACTCCACCTGCAAGCCCGTCAACGACCGGCTGATGGAGCTGCTGGTGATGATCGACGCCTGCAAGCGGGCCAGCGCCGGCCGCATCACCGCCGTGATCCCCTATTTCGGCTACGCCCGGCAGGACCGCAAGGCCAAGAGCCGCGACCCCATCTCCGCCAAGCTGGTGGCCAACATGATCACCGCCGCCGGTGCCGACCGGGTGCTGACCATGGATCTGCACGCCAACCAGATTCAGGGCTTCTTCGACATCCCTGTGGACAATCTGCTGGGCAATCCCGTGTTCGTGGATTATTATGCCAAGAAGTTCGGCGAGCGATTCGACGACATCATGGTGGTGTCCCCCGACGTGGGCTCCGTGGGCCGCAGCCGCGCCTTCGCCCAGAAGCTGCACATGAATCTGGCCATCGTGGACAAGCGCCGCCAGAAGGCCAACCAGAGCGAGGTTATGAACATCATCGGCGACGTCCGCGGCAAGGACTGCATCCTGTTTGACGACATGATCGACACCGCCGGCACGCTGTGCAACGCCGCCAAGGCGTTGGTGGAAGTGGGCGGCGCCAAGACCGTGTACGCCTGCGCCAGCCACGGCGTGCTGTCCGGCCCGGCCCTGGAGCGCATTGAGAACAGCGTCATCAAAGAGGTGGCCCTGCTGAACACCATCCCCACCTCCACCGGCGAGGGGTGCAGCAAGATCAAGTATCTCTCCGTGGCCCCCATGTTCGCCGAGGCCATCGAGCGCACCTATCAGGAAATTTCCATCGCAAAGCTGTTCAACTGATTGACATTGTGTGATATAATAGGGGGACTGCGTAAGCGGTCCCCCTATTTTTCTATGTCAAGGCGGCGCAAAGGAGGAAGCAACATGATTTTTTCCCGCGGAAACGGCGGCGTGAGCTGGATTGTGGTAGGCCTGGGCAACCCGGGCAAGAGCTATGAGTCCACCCGCCACAATATGGGCTTTCTGGCCGCCGACGGCCTGGCCGACAAGGAGGGCTTCACGTTCAACAAGCTGCGTTTTCGGGCCTGGACGGCGCTGTGGCGCTGCGGCGGCGAGCAGGTGCTGGTGATGAAGCCCCAGACGTACATGAATCTGTCCGGCGAGGCGGTGGGCGAGGCGGCCCGGTTTTACAAGGTGAGCCCCGACCATGTGCTGGTGATCTCCGACGACATCTCCCTGCCCGCCGGCAAGCTGCGGATTCGCCCCGGCGGCTCCGCCGGCGGCCACAACGGGCTGAAAAACATCATCGCCCACCTGGGCAGCGACCAGTTCCCCCGGATTAAAATCGGCGTGGGCATCCCCCAGGACGTGGGGGCCGACACCATCGACTGGGTGACGAGCCGCCCCTCCCGGGAGGACGAAAAGGTGCTGATTGCGGCGCTGGACAAGGCGGTGGAGGCGGTGCCTTATATCATCGCCCACGGCCCCGCTGAAGCCATGAATAAGTTTAACGGATAATTCACAAAGCATACTATATTATATTACAGCGAGAGGAGGAGGGACATGGACGCACTGCTGCGCTCGTTATCCGCTATGACGGAAATGCAGGACGCCGCGGCCCGGCTGGGCCGGGGCGAGTCGCCCGTGTCCCTGACGGGCCTCTCGCCGGTACACCGGGCACTGTGCAGCGCCGCTCTGGCGTGGGGCGGCAACCGCCCCCTGCTGGCCATCTGCGCCGACGAAAAGGAATGTACCCGGCTGGAACAGGACCTGACGGCACTCACCGGTTGGGACGCCGTGGTGCTGCCCCAGCGGGACTGGCACGTGGGCGCCGCCGCGGCGGAGAGCCACCAGTGGGAGCACCGGCGGCTGCTGGCACTGCACCGCATGGCGGAGGGCACGGCCCGGGCCGTCATCACCACGGTGGTGGGCGCGGCCCAGTTCTGCATGGGCCGGGACGACCTGCTGTCCCACACGCTGACCCTCCGCACCGCTGAAAGCTACGACATCACCGACCTTTCCCGCCGGCTGGTGGACATGGGCTACACCCGGTGCGACCAGGTGGAGGGCCCGGGGCAGTTCGCCCTGCGGGGCGGCATCCTGGACGTGTTCTCCCCCGGCATGGCGCAGCCGGTGCGGTGCGATTTCTTTGACGATGAGCTGGACGGCATGGGCGTATTCGACCCGGTGACCCAGCGCCGCACGGAGAACGTGGACACGGCGCTGCTGCTGCCCGCCGCCGAGAACATCGGCCCCGCCCGGCCCACGATGTGGGAATATCTGGCGCCGGACACCCTGGTGACCATCCACGACAGCAGCCGCTGCGGCGAGGCGTTGCGGGATGCCCTGCGGGAGGCCAAGGCCGACCGGAAGGTGCGAAAGGCCCAGGGAGAGGACGTGCCCGCCGGGCCCATGGGGCTGGACGAGGCGGAGTTGGGCAGGGCTATTTCGGCTTTTGCCGCCGTGGAGCTGGATAACTTTCTCACCTCCCGGCCGCTGGTGCCGCCCCAGGCGCTTTTACAATTCAACTGCAAGCAGCTCTCCACTTACGGCGGCAGCCTGGACACTGCCTGCATCGACATCACCCACTACCTCACCATGGGCTACGGGGTGCTGGTGCTGTGCGGCGGCGAGGTACGGGCCCGGAATATGCTGCGGCTTTTGGAGGACAGAGGCGTAACCGCCGCTCTGGATTTACAGGGCACCGCCCTGCCGGAGCGAAACCAGGTGCGCATCTCCCTGGGCGCCCTCAGCGCCGGCAGCGAGTTCCCCGGGCTGCGTCTGGCCATCCTCACCGAGGGCCAGCTTACCGAGCGGGTGGCAGGCAAGGCGGGCCGCGTCCGCCAAAAGCGGGACGACAGCCGCCGCAAGCTGCAATCCTACACCGACCTCTCCCCCGGCGACCTGGTGGTACACGCCCACCACGGCATCGGCCGCTTCACCGGCATCATCCGTATGCCGGTGGACGGGGTGGAAAAGGACTATATGAAAATCGCCTACGCCGGCAGCGACTGCCTGTACGTGCCCTGCACGGCGCTGGATCTGGTGAGCAAATACATCGGCGGCGGCAGCGGCGAGGAGGGCGAGAAGCCCGTTCACCTCAATAAATTAGGCGGCACCGAGTGGGCCAAGACCACCTACCGGGCCAAGGCCGCCGCCCGGGAATTGGCGAAAGAGCTGATTCGCCTCTACGCCCAGCGGCAGCGGCTGGGGGGCTTTGCCTTCTCCCCGGACAGCCCGTGGCAAAAGGAATTCGAGGACGCCTTCGGCTACCCGGAGACCGGCGACCAGCTCAAGGCCATCCGGGAGATCAAGGCCGACATGGAAAAGCCCGTGCCCATGGATCGCCTTCTGTGCGGCGACGTGGGCTACGGCAAGACGGAGGTGGCCCTCCGGGCCGCCATGAAGTGCATCATGGACGGCAAGCAGGCCGCCATTCTGGTGCCCACCACGGTGCTGGCCCAGCAGCATTACGCCACCGCCATGAGCCGGTTCCGGGGCTTCCCGGTGAACATCGAGGTGTTGAGCCGCTTCCGCAGCCCCAAGCAGGCCAGGGAGATTATGGAGCGGGCGAAGCAGGGCCGCATTGACCTGCTGATCGGCACCCACAAATTGTTGCAAAAAAACCTGGAATTCAAGGATTTGGGCCTGTTAATCATCGACGAGGAGCAGCGTTTCGGCGTGAAGCACAAGGAGACGCTGCGCCAGCGCCAGCAGCAGGTGGACACCCTGACCTTGAGCGCCACCCCCATCCCCCGCACCATGCACATGGCCCTGTCCGGCATCCGGGACATGAGCTCCATCGAGGAGCCGCCCCACGACCGGCTGCCGGTGCAGACCTACGTGCTGGAGCACGACTGGGGCGTGGTGGCGGAGGCCATCCGCACGGAGCTGGGCCGCCACGGCCAGGTGTACTACCTCCACAACCGGGTGGAAAGCATCGACTCCGCCGCCTATAAGCTGCAGCAGCTTTTAGGCGAGAACGTGGTCATCGCCACCGCCCACGGCAAGATGAGCGAGGGGCAGCTCAGCGACGTGATGCAGCGCACGGCTGACGGGGACATCGACGTGCTGGTGTGCACCACCATCATCGAAACCGGCATCGACATTCCCAACGTGAACACCCTCATCATCGAGGACGCCGACAGAATGGGCCTGTCCCAGCTCCACCAGATCCGGGGCCGCATCGGCCGCAGCCCCCGCCGGGCTTACGCCTATCTCACCTACCGGCCCGGCAAGGTGCTGACGGAGGTGGCCTCCAAGCGGCTTACCGCCATACGGGAATACGTGGAGTTCGGCAGCGGCTTCCGCATCGCCATGCGGGATTTGGAGATTCGCGGCGCCGGCAATCTGCTGGGCCCGGAGCAGTCGGGCTACATGATGACCGTGGGCTACGATATGTACTTAAAGCTGCTGAACGACGCCGTGCTGGAGCAGCAGGGCAAAAGTGCCCAGATTCGCCCGGAGTGCAGCGCCGACCTCAGCGTGTCGGCCCATATCCCGGAGAAATACGTGTCCTCGGCGGAGCAGCGGATGGACCTCTATCGCCGCATTGCCGCCATACGCACGGCGGAGGACAGCGCCGACGTGCTGGACGAGATCATCGACCGTTACGGCGAGCCGCCGGCCACCGTGCAGGCGCTGCTGGACGTGGCGCTGCTACGCTCCGCTGCGGCGGAGGTGGGCATTGCCGACATCACCCAGAAGGGTCGGGAGGTGACCTTCACCTTCTCGGAACATGCCGACGGCCAGGCGTTGATACGCCTGTGCGCCATGCCCCGCTACCGCCGCACCGCACGGCTGGCCGCCACGGAGAAGGCCCGGCTCACCTATTACCTCCCGCCGGAGGAGAAGGTACTGGCTGCCGCCGGACGCATCGTGGAGGACTTGACCCTTTTACAGCCGAAACAACCGGGCCCAGCGCCCGAAAAGGAGGATGATTCCCTTGCAACTCACCCGTGATACTTACAATCTCATTGTGCGCCTCGTTGCCGGCGTGGCGGCGGCGCTGCTGCTGACCGGCGCGGTGGCCATGTCCGGCGGCATGACCAAGGGCCGCAGCACCGAGGGCCGGTTCTATCAGCTCACCGCCCTCCATCCCGACGGCGTGGTGATGACCGTGAACCAGGACAACATCACCGTGGAGGAATACCTCTACTGGCTCAGCTATTTCTGCGACTACCACAGCACCTATCTGGGCTACATGGGCATCACCGACCTGGACACCGTCATCACCGACGGCGTCACCGCCGGAGACTACCTGGCCGACCAGGCCGAGGAACAGACCCGGGCCATGATTGTGCAGAATGCGGTCATCCGCGGCTGGGCCGACGAGGTGGGCATCACCCTCACCGAGGCGGACGTGGCGGATCTGGAGGCGCAGCGGGCCGAGACGGTGGCCTCTCTGGGCGGCGAGGAGGCCTTTGCCCAGTATCTGGAGAGCATCGGCATCAGCGAGAGCTTTGTCAACCAGATTCTGTCCCACTCCTACCTGCTGAACCACCTGATTGACGCCTACACCGCGGAGGGCGGCACCCTGCGGCCCAGTGACGAGGCGCTGCTGGCCGAGGCGGCGGAGCACGGCGCCGTCACCGCCAAGATTCTGGTGGTGCAGTCCGACGGCGTGAGTGCCGCCCGGGAGCTGGCGGACGCCTACGCAGAGCGCATCGCCCAGGCGGCGGACGCGGCGGCGGAGTTTGACGCGGTGGCCGCCGAGCTGGGGCAGGACAGCGCCCCCATGCTGTACCACAGCCACGATTCCGGCGACGTGCTGGCGGCCTCTCTCTCCGTGCTGAACGAGGGGGATTTCAGCGGCGTCATCGGCGATGGCGACACCTATTATCTGGCCATCCGCACCGCCATGGATATGGACGAGCTGGCCAACCTGGTGTTTGACGAAATGGCGGAGGAGCGCATCGACAGCGCCGTGGTGGGCTACAACGACGAGCTGCTCTCCCAGGTGGACACCCTGGCCTTTTACCGGGGCCTTATGGACAGCCGTGACGCCGCCCAGAGTGCGGGATAATCGTTTTTTTCTTCACAAAACGGGGTGTTTTTCCATCGTCAAAGTGACGGAAAAACGCCCCGTTTTATTAGTGAAATCACGGTTTTACCCTTTTCATCATTTTAATGGTTGACTGTTTTTGATAAAGTGGCTACGATATTGGTATGTGGGTAATCTCCCGCGAAACTGTATAGGAGGAACAACATGAAGGATTTGTATGTAGTGAATTGCTGCCGTACCGCTATCGGCTCTTTTGGCGGCTCCCTGAAGAACACCCCCGCCCCCGAGATGGGCGCCATCGTGGTGAAGGAGGCCCTCAAGCGCGCCAATGTGGCTCCTGAGAACGTGGATGAGGTGATGTTCGGCTGCATCCTGACCGCAGGGCTGGGCCAGAACGTGGCTCGCCAGGTCTCCATCAAGGCCGGTATCCCCTATTCCGTCCCCGCCTACACCGTGGGTATGGTGTGCGGCTCCGGCATGAAGTCCGTGATTGAGGGTGCCCGCTCCATCCTGGCCGGCGACGCCAACATCGTGGTGTGCGGCGGTACCGAGAACATGAGCGCTGCGCCCTATGCCGCTCCCGACGCCCGCTGGGGCGCCCGCATGGGCGACAAGAAGCTGGTGGACACCATGATCAAGGACGGCCTGTGGGACGCCTATAACAACTACCACATGGGCACCACCGCCGAGAATATCAACGATGTCTGGGGCATCACCCGTGCCGAGCAGGACGCCTTTGCCGCCTCCTCTCAGCAGAAGACCGAGGCCGCCCAGGCCGCCGGCAAGTTCGACCAGGAGATCGTCCCCGTGATGGTGAAGGTGAAGAAGGACATGGTGCCCTTCGCCCGTGACGAGTTCCCCAAGGCCGGCGTCACCACCGAGAGCATCGCCAAGCTGCGCGGCGCCTTCCCCGTGGGCCCCGAGTCCCCGGAGCCCCAGGTGGTACACACCTTTGAGCCCACCGGCATCCAGGATGCCGCTGACCGCGGCCAGCAGCGCGTTACCGCCGCCAACGCCTCCGGCATCAACGACGGTGCTGCCGCCATCGTGCTGGCCTCCGGCGAGGCTGTGGAGAAGTACGGCCTGAAGCCCATGGCCAAGCTGATCGGCTGGGGCCAGGGCGGCGTGGATCCCAAGATTATGGGCGTGGGCCCCGTGGTGGCGACCCGCCAGGCGCTGGCCAAGGCCGGCCTGACCGTGGACGATATGGACCTCATCGAGGCCAACGAGGCATTCGCTGCCCAGTCCATCGCCGTGGCCCGCGAGCTGCACTTTGACATGAGCAAGGTCAACGTCAACGGCGGCGCCATCTCCCTGGGCCACCCCGTGGGCGCTTCCGGCGCGCGCATCATCGTCACGCTGCTGCACGAGCTGTGCCGTCGTGACGAAGCTAAGCTGGGCCTGGCCACGCTGTGCATCGGCGGCGGCATGGGCGTTGCCACCGTGTTCGAGAAGTGCTGAAATCGCTGACGGAACACCTCATTGTAGCATAAAAGGGGCGCGAAAGCGCCCCTTTTTCCTTTCTCCCTCCCGGCGTCTATCACCCGATTGTTCCGCCGCCTCCTCCCCTGCCGTCACCTTTTGGCGAAGCGTGTCCATGGATTTTCCGTGTTTTTGCAAAATAGGGGTTGACACAGGGGCGGGGATGTGGTATTCTACCCTTTGCCAGTATCCGCCGGTGTGGTGGAATGGTAGACACAGGAGACTTAAAATCTCCCGGTAGCAATACCGTACCGGTTCGAGTCCGGTCACCGGCACCAATTCCGGTAAAGTAAATATCGCGGAGTAGAGCAGTTGGCAGCTCGTCGGGCTCATAACCCGGAGGTCGTAGGTTCGAATCCTATCTCCGCAACCAAAAACAGAACGATTTACCACATAAAAAGCGGTAAATCGTTCTGTTTTTTATATTTTTTGCAACTTTTTAGAGAAAATAGCGCAGATCGGATGCAAGCGCTTCTGCGCATAGAATAACAGGCAATTGTCCCAGCTCAAAAGGGCTGAACTGGGACAAAAATGCCTGTTATTTTTTTGCCGTCCCAGTTGACGGCCGTTTTGTCCCAGTTCGGAACGCCATGGCCTTTGAGGCGGCAATCTATTTACTTAACAATGCTTTCCGCTGCGCTGACACGCCAGAGGATGACATCCATCACGTTAGCGGTACTGTTCCGGGCTCGTCGTCCTCTTCCCGTGCCAGCAAACCATGGTCAAGCAGCGTCTTCAGTGGCTGAATCGGCATGCCGCCGTGCTTCCGCAGATGTGCAAGCGTGTAGATAAACTCACCTGACGCATCGAAGAAGAAGCCGCTCTGCGCATCCCGCTGGATCATGCGGCCGTCCTTATCCTCTCTGTCGCCGGGTGCCGGGTCACCTGACAGGGCGTACGCGTTGAACGCCAGCAACCTGGCCACATCCGACTGGGTCAGCCGCCTATCCAGCAAATCGCAAAGCTCCATCGCTTCTGCATCCAGGTCCATTGAAAAATCGCTTTCTTCGCTGAGGCCATATTTCCCTCTTAGTAAACTGAGACGATGATATAGCCGACAATCCTCGTCGTTTTCGCCCCAGTCAAACATGCTCCGAATCACAGCGGCAGCGGCTTCCCACGGTGAGAGGGGCTGGATCGCTGTATGAATCAGCTCTTTCCACTCTCGCAGCAGAAATGCCACCGCTTCGTGATAGTACTTCCGCTCTTCCTCGTCCAACCGATTCATCACCACGGACAGCGCGGAAGGCATTTTTAAGCTGCTGTATCTGAAACGCACGAAAAACAGGGCACACTCCGCCGGATATAGGCACCCGCTATGGACGAAATAGTCAAACGCCAGGTTGAAGCAGTCGATTGGTCTGCATTGTAATATCCGGGGAGTACACTCCAACGGCGTATAGATTATGTCATGCATAAGCTGCCAGTGTCGGCTTTCGTGTACATACAGCAGAGCGATTGTGCGAGCGGGCATGGTTTTGGAAAAAACGAAGGTAGCAGCGCCACGTCCTTCCGCACGCTGCATCCTGTCGTCCGTGTGCAGACGCTGCACCGCTGCGGCCACCTTGTACGCTGTTAAGGCTTTCCTCTCCTTAGCGTAACGCCACCGCTTGAGGGTATCGCGTGGGATGTCAAGCGACTCTGAGAGATAGCTGCACTTACAGTGTGCGATTTCAGCCATATCCTTGGCAAAAACGCGGTTCACCGCTTCCACCAAACGCGTGCTGAAGCGGCAGGCACCTCGATTGACCCCGTTGACACCGGAAAGGTGTTTATTGATCCATTCGCGGTACCATTTGCAGTCAACCGGAGAGTAATGCAAAATGACCTGGGTGGGATGGCCGTGGAAGCGGATGTCGTAAACTCTGATTTCCCGTTTGTCACTTCCGGCGCGCTTTTTGCATTCACGGCAGTCGGGTTTTTTGACCTGCTGACAAACGGATCTCCTTTTGATGTCCTTGGCGGTGATGCGGCAAACGTCCCGGAAGCCCAGACACCAGTCTTTTTGTTCCATATCTTCCATATCTTCCATATCTTCCATATCTGGTTTGTTGCTGCATTTATCGCAGTATTCTTTCAAATTCCGCTCGAGATACTCGGGCTCTTTTTTTATACCCAGCCTGTAGCAACCCAGATAATATTCCACCGTATCTTCCTGTAAGGATGATATGGGCGCCCATTCCAACACGCTTTCCGGAGAATAGGTCAACGAATATCGGACGTTACTGCCGGACTGCTGTTTGCGCACTTTTACCACGGTATCGTTAAGACTGATAGAGCATGGATAGGTGTTTCCGGCCTTTGACATCTGCTGACCTCCTGAAAAAATTATAGTACGTTATTTGTGGCAAAAAGAAGATAGAAGTGTATAAAACGAATCGTTTATTATGGATTAAGTGCGGATTTTCGCCTTTTCTGAGAGAGTGTCTCCGATAATGATACACCGAAAATGATGACAAAGAAAGCCCCTTTGATAAGATGATGGCATCATAAACGGGAGGCCATCAAAATGAGCAACCACCGAAACGACCTGGAATATCACACGCACGGGCTGACACTGCGCATGCAGAACCCGTCGCACGGTTACGCAAATAAGAGACAGGACGGAAAGGCGACACAGGATCAGAGGGACAAAACGGTGCTCTACCTCGACCTGGGCGGCAAAAAAATCGGGCAGGTGGATGTCCGCGCCAAACCCGAGGCGTTTGAGCAGAAAGTGGCGGAAATGGCCGCGAAGCTGGTGCTGGACCACGCGAAGGAAATTCTCGACGACGCCCTGGAAAACCGCACGCCTATGACCCTGGAGACCTATCGTTTCCTGTGCTTGAGCGATATTACGGTGTCGGAGCAGTTACTGGGCAAGGCGAACGAATATCAAGCGCTGTGGGATGAGGTGCTGTGCCGGCGTATAGGTGACATCTCCCTCCATGATCCCCACATTTTGGAGACCGTCAACACCGCTATCGACGATCTGACCAAGCGCAAGGCATCCCACAGCGCACTTACCCATAAAGAGATCACATACCGCCATCTGATTGCAGGGGTCCTGAGATGCGCCGAGCGGGACGGATTTATCCCAAAGGGGACCGCCGGGCAACTGACGTCCCCTACGACAGAAACATCCTACATGCTGAAAGCCCTCGCTAGGAGCTCCCTGACGAAGGAGGAGACCGCTGCGCTGGTAAGACGCTACGTGGGAAATGACTCGGAGCTGTCGCAGGCGGCGCTGGTTCGCCTCCTCACCGGGATGACTGCCTACGAGATATGCGCGCTGACTGTGAAAGATGTGAGGCAGATCACCTTCCCAACGCAGCAGGACAAGGAGCCGGAAATCATTACGTACCTGGTGATTAATAAAGAACACCGGGGAAAGTACAAGTCCGCGCCCACGGTCACCTCCTACCCGGAAGATCGGTGGAGCCTCCGTGCCCTGCCCTGCACGGAAGTGCTGTCTCTGCTGCTGGCAAGTCAGGTGTCCCGGCATAGGGCGAAGGACATCGACGTCCCACTGTTTCAAGGCGAGAGCGGTGGTTATCTTAACCCGAAAGATCTGAAGAAATATGAGGATAACGCCATCAACGCAGTGCAGCAGGTGCGCCTTTACACGCCCAACGGGCCAGGGCGAAAGAACGGCCGTTTTGATGGGGACATGCCTCGCGCCAGCGCCAGATACTACCTGAAGCATAGCGGTGCCATGAACGACGAAGAAATCTGCGCAGTGCTGGGATATAGACGCGAAACGACGTACGGGCAGTATTATGTTGATTGGAAGCATCCATACGTCATGGCTATGCTGGTGGCAAAAATGGAGCGATGGCACCGCGAGCTGTTTGTCGTGAGGGGCAACATGGTGCAGCTGGGGAACGGGGCCGCGCACGCCATGGAGCGCATCGCCGTCACAGCTCACGGCGACGGCACCTGTATCATCAGCTGCAAGGGCGGCGTCACGGTAGGGATGGATGCAGACACCCCCGCCGCGGGCTGATGGGTAGACCGTAAAATGACAGAGCAGAGGTGATAACATTTGAAAAAAACGGATATGTATCTGGACTTGGGGCGCCATGTGAAGGCCAGCACAGGCACCCTGAACTACGCCAGAAAAGAGCCCGCCACCGGTAAACGGACCTACCCATGGGAAAAAGAGGACAGTAACGGCAGGCCAACCTTCTGGGGCGCTTATTTGCTCATCCTTATGACTCTCCAAAACGAGCGAAAGTGGGTGGACGATACTGCCATGCGGTATGACGCCTGCGTCTGCAATTTACTTTGTAAGGAATTTATGCGGGATGATGACGGCCATACGGTGGCCTTTGAAGACCTTTATGAGGAGGACATCCAGGAGCGCTGGAAAAAAACACTGGACAACATTCCCGGGAAGGCCGCGGCGGAGAACTGCTATGTTCTACTGCGCCTTATTATGGAGATCGCACACCGTGAGGAACTCACCAAAACGATGCTATGGGGCACAGTATCACCGATAGAGAATGCAGACTACACCGTAACCACAGACGAGGAGGCGGGGACGCACTTCGGCCCCCCTACGGAGGACATGCTGCAGCGCCAAGCGAAGCAGCTGGCCAGACAGGCTGTTGACAACTCCATCTGTATTCTGCCGGAGACGGAGAAAAAGATCTACCAGATGGCTGAATCACTGGTGCCGGAACACGGCGAATATCTGGGCGTTTTACTGGCGCTGGAGACCGGCCTGCGCACCAGCGAAATGCTGGCGCTGGAATATGGCGATCTGGTCAAGATGGGTGAAGAAGATTGTTATGCTCTGCGCATAAGCAAGACAAGCAACAAGGACAGCCGGACCACCAAGTCAGGCGGCAAAACCCATAACATGTTCCGATATGCACACATTTCACGGCATTTCGCCGAGCTGCTCCTGGAACGGCGCGATAAGATTGAGAAGGATAACACCGGTTTGAACCTGGACGAGGTTCCGGTGGTCTGTGTAGGGCAGGACTACACAAAACGCTGTATCCAGAAGGAGGCAAACAGGGCGCTTAAGTACGTCCTGCGGGTGTGCGGGGTGGCGGAAGACGTCATGCGTGCTGCTGCCGCCGCTGTGCGGGATGAAATGGCACCCCAGGAAGAAACTGCCTCGCTATATCTGATGCGCCACCAAATCATCACCTGGGCGGTGGCCTGCGGGTGTAGCCAAGCGATGATTTTTGCGCTGGCTGGGCATCGTATGGAGGATGCGGATGTCCGCAAGTCAGATTTCGCGAATCCCGATTTATTCAAAAGTCTGGCAGACATATTGCGCCGAAGACCGCTGATACAATATTTGGACAAGCTGCCAGCCAGCTATCCGCTTCTGCCCGACATGACAGAACACGCCGACAGCATTGCGATACCGTTGCTCACAGGAGAGACCCGTAGCATCACGGCGTACGCCACTGAGCCCGGTGTGCCGATCCAGATTGCTGCCCAAGGAGACGTGAGGGTGGTACATCGCCAGCCCATTGTTCTCCAGCAGCAGATAGCGCCGCCCAGTGAGACGACGCAAAGCCTCTTGATGCACTCCTGTGCCGTGGCCATCGCCAGCGGCCGCGAATCGCGTGACGACCTGGCCGCCAATAACATTTCCTGGTTGGAGCGTGGAAGAAACCTAACGGTGGAAACGAAATCTGCTGCTCAGCTCGGCGCAATGACCGTGCCGGTACAGCAAAATACAGTATACGAAAAGGAGGAGGATTTTGCCGTGGACGAGCAATATGTATCAACCGATGCGATGGACGAGAGCAGCGCAGCACGCGAAGCGGGCAGACCGGCTTATGGAGCCGACCGGATGTCTGCTCCGAAGCGGAAGAGCGGCGGCCCATCCAGGTCTACGGGCATTCACAACAATGCTTCTCAATCCATCTCCTGTGCTAATGTTAATATATATGGGGATGTGAATATTCATGGCGCGCCCCATCCTGTGAAAGAAGGACGGGTACGGGTTCGGAAACGCCGGAAACAAACGCTGCGGCATGAACACAAGGGGCAGTCGTCCGGGCCCAAGAAAACCACGATTCGGTCCCGTTTGGCAAAACGGGGGGAGGCTGCTGCGGAGAAAGTGCCAGAATCCCTTCGCCAGGCGGCAGAGCCTGTTGGCGAGCCGCACCTCATTGATAATGGCAGCTCCGGGCTCGAGTTGATGCCTTTGCCGCATAGGGAAATGTCCCTTCCGGCCCGCAGGGAGAATGATGCCGCCGAGGCCGGGCAGAACGCGCCACCCGCGGGGAAACCGGCAGAGAGGGGGCCCCAGAAAAATACGCCGGCTTCCGCTCCGGTGGCAGGCAGTGCAAAGCAGGAAAAGTACCGCCCGCTGCAGGGGGGCACCGTGTATCTGGCCGACAAAGACTATCTTCTGACCAAGTTGCCTGAGGATATGCTTGTAATGGGCAAAATCTGTACCGGCGGCACAGCCGCCGTTGCGAAAGACACAATACTAACCGGCCTCATCGTACACGACAACACCCAGCCGGCCCTGCTGGTCACACGGGACTGCAGCGCATACTACATTCCGAAGGATGTTGACCTGATGGAATACCTTAAGAAGCGGGAAGAGATGCGGATGGCGCTTTGCGCAGGCGGAAAGCTGTATGCCTATCCGGAGGGTCAGTGGGAGAGCGTTACGCTGTTTAGCAGGCAAGGTCGCAGCGTCCGGGTGAACACCTGTGATCTGCCTCAAAAGGAGGGCAAAAAGGTCTCCTTGTGGCCGTCCAAAAAGAACGGGGCTCCCGAACTGGCGGCGCTATACGCGCAGATAAAGCAGACGGACTGCCATCCGCTTTTGCTGGACAGCTCCGGTTTCGCGTTACACAAGGATGGCGGGGCGAAAGATACTTCACGGAGAGGGCAACGCCGCTCCTCAGCGGCGATGATACTAAACGACGCGGAGCTGGTGGAAGTACTGCCCTACGACGCGGCTCACCCGGAGACCATTGTGGTTACGGAGAATGGCTGGTCGTCAATCCATACCACGGGCATTACCGCCCATAAAGGCGGAAAGGGAAACAAATTCTTCAAACCCGGCAAAAAGGATCGAGTGGGCTTCGCCTGCACAGCCCAGGGTGCCGATGCCCTGCTGCTGGTGCGAAGCGACGGGAACGTCTTATGCGTTCCAGTTGCGGATCTTAGCGAGCTGAAAGCCGTCAGCTCCAGCAGTGCCTATTCCGGTAAGAAAACCATGCCCTGCGGCCAGGGGCATACCATCGTCGGAATTCTGCCGCTGACGGTGAAATAAGAAGTGGAAAAGCAGGCGATGCATCTGCTTTCTCACGGAAGCGGGCCTTCGTCGTGTGGACGCACCGGTCTGAAATGATGCGTGCAAGGTCGGCAAACAGCGCATCGCTCTTCTGCGTGATTCCCAGAGCGCAATACTTCTCCTTGCCAAATTATACTCGCAAAAATCACCCAGTCAACCGGCAATAGCTAATTAGGGGCGACGTCGCTCGTTCAGCATGAATAAACGGCGTATCCGCCCGGCGATACCAAAGCTGCTCTTATCTGAGAGCGCAAAAGGACCGCCTTTGCGTAAGCGAAGGCGGTTCAAATGCATAGAATCATGGGTAGATTTACCATTTGGTGCCGTGGTTTTGCAGTGTCAGAATACACGGCTTGCGCAGCAAGAGAGCAATCCTCTTCTCACCACTCTCCCCTCACGCCGTTCTGCTGCTTTTGGGCTGGTAGCCCGTTACCGGCCGGAGGGACTGCATGGCACGGCGCATGGCCTCGTCCCGGGGATGTACATAATAGTGGGTCGTGGTGGTGACGTCGGCGTGGCCCAGCAGGCCCGACACCGTCGCCACGTCGATGCCGCTCTCCACCGCCCGGGTGGCAAAGGTGTGGCGCAGCGCGTGGTACTTCACGTGGGGCAGCCGCAGCACCTTAAGCAAATTGCTGAAGTAGTGACTCAGATTGTCCGGGTCGGTAACCCCTCCCCTGTCGCTGAATACGATGTAGTCCTCCTCAAGGGGCTCCCGGCAAAAGGTCTTCACAAACTGTTCGCGCCGGGCCTCCAGCAGATCCAGCAGAAAGTCCGGCAGCCACAGCTTGCGGTCGGAGGCGTCGCTCTTGACCGAGGTGGTCACCAGGGCGGTACGGCTGCCATAGGGAGCATCCGGGTCATAGTTGGAGATGCGCCGGATGGTGTCCTCAATGTGCAGGCTCCCCTCCCTGCGGTTGAAATGCTTCCATTTCAGCGCACACACCTCCCCCAGCCGCAGCCCCGTGTGGAGCCCCAGGGAGATGCCGGCGTCCAGCGAGGATAATGCGCCGTAATCCCGCAAATACAGCTCCAGCTGGGCCTGGTCGTCGTTGGTCATGATCTCCACCCGCTTGGCGCGGCAGTGGGGGATCACCGTGCCGGGAACGGGGTTGGCATCCATGCAGCCCTCTGCCACCGCCCGCTTGCAGCACACGTCCAGCACTACCCGCATGTTTCGCAGGCTCTTGCTGCTCAGGGGACCGTTATCCCGAAGATTACCGTGCTCCGCCTCCCGGTTGAGGAATTCCTGCAGCACCGCCGTCGTCAGCTGGTCCAGCCGCAGCGGTCCCAGCTTGGGCAGGATGTGCTTGACCATATTGTCGTGATAGTTTTCGTATCCGCCGGGCTTGGTATTTGGTTTCACGTATACCCGCAGCCAGTAATCAGCCCACTGGGCCAGCGTAGTCTTGCTGTTCATCCTCTGTGCTTTCTGCGCCATGGTATCCTCCTTTGTTTTCTTTTGACGGCCGGGCCTCCCGCACAGAGCGGGAGGCCCGGCGCTTTACGCCCTATGCCACGTTCTCCTATACATACTTACAGCACGGCATGATCCATATAGACCATCTCTCCGTCTACGCAGGTAATATTTCCCCCATAAAAATGATTGGTGAAGTTGAGGACGGTGTTCAGGCCCGCCAGCAGTTCCGCTTCCGGGGTAAACGGCGGCTGGCCGCTGCCAAAGTGGCCGTTATAGTGGTGGCTCGCCACCACATTACTCAGCCGTTCCACCTTGTCGGTATCGATTTCATATTCCTCTCCCAAATACGCAATCAGCCTGCTGGCGGCCTCCGCGTGGTCCACCTCAGGATTGTGCTTATAGGGCACCACAGCCACGTCGCAATTGTTGAGCAGGTACTCCTCCGTCAAACCCACATCCAGCAGCGCCGCGCCGGCACACAGTAAATCCATATCCAGCTCATACCCATACGTCTCCACAAAGTACCGGCCAAACTGATAGGCCAGCTCCAGCAACTCATAGGCGTGGGTCAGCACGCCGCCCACACACGCATACTCCTTATCCAGCGACATGGGGCAGGTGCTGATGATATCCCCTACGTGGCAAATCACCTCCATGGTCAGCTTGACATAGTCGTTATCCTTTACGCGGTCGTGCACCGCATCCAGCAGACGCATCAAGCCGCGAACCCCATAGAGCCTGCCGCAGGGGTAGAGATCCTGCAACTTATAGTTGGTCTTTTCATCCTTCGTCGCCTTGCGCAGCGTGGACAGCACACACTCCGGCTCGTCGAGACCCTGCATCTGCCCCTCCGCATAGACAATGCTGCCGTTGTCGCTGCAGGAGATGTCGCCGGAATAGTCCGCGAACGAGGCGAAAATTACCTCTTTATTCGTCTTGAGCGTGCAAAACAGCTCACAGCCGTCTCCGTCCCTGGGCGCGTCGAAGTACACGCCATTCAAGGTGAAGTACCCCCGAATCTCTCCCGTGTCGTTGGCTTCGGGTACCGCTGCCGTCGCAGCGACGCTCATGTCGGTGTGCTTGGTATCGTTCGCGCTATCGGTGTAATTCTCATGGCTGCGCATGGTGTTGTCCTCCTTTTCGAACATCCTATCGTTTGTATTCTGGTTTTTCATGTGTGGTACCTCCTGTTTTTTTACCTGTTGCCCCTGCTGTGTGCGGCGTGCCGCGCACCCATCGAACTGTTGTGCCCTCCGTTGTCCCATGCGTTCCGGCGGGCGTGCCGCCCCCGCTTGGGCCCCGGCGGTGCCTGGGTTCCGCCGCGCGTTGCCATCCCGGCGGGACGGCGGTAGTTGATTTTCGTGTTGCTGTTCATCCGCAACCCTCCTAAAATGTATTTAGGAAAAACCAAAGACCGTGCAGGGGATACCCCTACACGGTCTGGCTGTATATGACAGCGTGACGACTCCCCCGAAAATAGGGCTTGCCTTTCCGTCCCCCAGAGGATATACTGATAGGGAACGGTGCGACGCGAGTCGTTGTGTAGGTGCTTAGTCCACCTGCGCAGGCATGTCCGAGCTGCAACTCGGCCATGCTGCCGTTCATTCAATTTTCCTATGTCTCCATTTTACCACATTCCGCGCTGAAGTCAACACGGTAAAGTCTATTCTCCAGACTAATTTATAATTTATTCATTTTTCTATCAATATTATACTGCTTATCAATGATTCTTCAGATTTGAAATGCAGCTATATGGAGGCAATTTATATAGTATACTTGCGCTGCGGCTGACGCCACCTTGAGGTGACGCCAGCTTTGTTACTGCATCGCCACGCAGCAAGCGGCCATGCCTTTACGCAGTGGGAGCAGCCCCTTCAGCGGGCCCATGGCCACCCTTCAGCGCCTGCATAACCCGAATGACGGTCACGCGGTCAAGATCGGAAAGCGCCAGAAAGTCACTCAGGTATTCCGCCGCCTCACCGCCCGGGAAATCATTGGAGTGGCTGTCGCCGGAACGCGCCCGCTCCTCCATATCGGTATAGCAAAACGCATTGAAGTTGGTGCCCAGTGCCTGCAGTACAGAGGCAATGGCCCGGAAGGAAGGGCCGCAATAGTCCCGTTGGGTCGCCCACCGACACAGGATAGCCGCGTCCACGCCGGAAAGCGTGCCCACCTTCCGGTAGGAGAGGTGTTCCTTCCGCATCAGATATGAAAGGTTTTTCCGCATGTTGGCCCGAATCTCTTCGCATGAAATGCCGGTATTCATTGTATGTATCACTCCTTACTGAATATTGTCCGCCGGGTGTGCGGTTACTGTCCTGCGGCAGATATGCCTGCCGCGGGAGGGCTTGTTGCCCCCTCCGGAGCGGAGCAGCATGTGTGCCGCCTCCGGCAGGGTACTGGTGTGGCGCGTGTCATTGGTCATGGACATTCCTCCTAAATTCAAATCAGAAAACGCAAACGACCGTGCAGGGGAAACCCCTACACGGTCAAGCTGTCCATGACAGATAGACGACTCCCCCTTACCGGGGCCTGCCGGCCCGTTCCCCACATAAGATGGCGGGGAACAGTGCGGCATGAGTCGTTGTGTAGGTGCTTAGTCCACCTGCGCAGACGCGTCCGAGCTGCAACTCGGGCACGCTGCTGTTCATTCACTTTTCTTTAATGCCATTATACCATGCCCTGCGCTGAAGTCAACACCTAAAAATCCATTCTCCAGATATTTTTACAGTTTGTTCATTTAATGTTTGACATCATGGCGCATAACTGATATAGTTGGACGAGAGGTGAGGAATATGGCATGGTCCTACAAACGTTTATGGAAGCTTTTAATCGACAAAGAGATGAAAAAAGTGGAGTTGAAGCAAGCCGCCGGCATCACGTCCTCTGCCCTGGCCCAGATGGGCAAGAGCCAACCTGTCACCATGGAGTCTCTGGGCAAAATCTGCAAGGTGTTGCACTGCCGGCTGGAAGATATCGTGGAGTATATCCCAGACTGAGGCAACCGCAGGAGATTATATTTTTTAAGATGTAATATATTTCTTGTCAAAATCGAGTAGGAGGGGCTGAATAAGCCCCGACCTCTCACACCACCGTGCGTACGGTTCCGTACACGGCGGTTCAACCGCATAAGTGCAGAGACTCGTACCGGTCAAGGATGCTGTAGTATCCTGCTTGTACGAGTCTTTTGCTGGAAATCGCCATCTG
>CACWYC010000010.1 GCA_902765025.1 Oscillospiraceae bacterium | reverse complement strand
ATGAAATCCGAAAAAAGTGACGACATGCGCGTCACTTTTTTCACTTCTCAGGCTACGAAGTGTGCGAATAGTGCGCCGGAGGCGTACTATTCGTGCGCGCAGTAGACTGCAATCCCACTGTCAAAAAACGGCATAGTCGTTTTTTGACAGGCTCAAAACCCCACTTCTGCGGAAGTGGGGTTTTGCTTTTGACATAAGAATTACAGGCGGCGCATGCTGTCCTTGACGGCGCGTCCGGTGGGGGTATTGGCCAGGCCGCCCAGGGCGGTTTCCCGGTATTCCACCGGCATATGACGGCCCACCTCGCCCATGGCCTCGATAACCTCATCCACGGGGACGAAGCTCTCGATGCCGGCCATGGCCATATCGGCAGCGCTGACGGCGTTGACGGCGCCGATGACATTGCGCTTGACGCAGGGAACCTCCACCAGGCCGGCGATGGGGTCGCAGACCAGGCCCATCAGATTGGACAGGGCCATGGCCACCGCGTGGGCGGCGGTCTCGTCGCTGCCGCCCCGGAGCTTTACCAGCGCGGCCGCCGCCATACCGGAGGCGGTGCCGATTTCCGCCTGGCAGCCGCCGGAGGCGCCGGCGATGCACGCCTTTTTGGCGATGACGATGCCCACGCCGCTGGCCACATACAAGGCCTCTAAAATCTGGCGCTGCTTGATGTCGTAATTCTTCACCAGGGGCAGCATGACGGCGGGCATGACGCCGCAGGCACCGGCAGTGGGACAGGCCACGATGCGGCGCATACAGGCGTTGGACTCCGCCATGGACAACGCCTCGGCGATGACTTCGCTGACGTAGCCGCCGCTGAGGGCCTCGCCCCGGAAGTTATACTGGCGCATTTTCATGCCGTCGCCGCCCACCAGGCCGCTGACGCTTTTGCGGGTGCCGGTGTAGGCGTCCGCCGCCTCCTCCATGGCCATCCATGTGGTCAGCATTTTGGCCATGGAGGCCTCCCGGGTGACCTGCCGCTCCTCCATGTCTGCCTGCAGCACTACCTCCCAGAAGGAGGTGCCGGAGGCATGGGCCTCATCCAGAATCTCACGAATGGAATCAAGTGCCATAGGTCTCAACCTCCTTGTCGAAATAGGTGATGGAGATGACGCCGGGCAGCTCACGGAGGAACTGGACCTGGCTGGGCTTCAGATGCTGGTCGGTCTCCAGCACCATGAGGGCGTCGCCGCCCCGACGGTCACGGTGGACGCTCATGTTGCCCACGTTGATGTGGAGCTGGTTCAAAATGGTGGTGACGGCAGCCAGCGTGCCGAACTCGTCCTGGTTGCGGATGACCAGGGTGTTATGGTCGCCGGTGAAGAACACCTCGATGCCGTCCAGCATGTGTACCTCGATGGCGCCGCCGCCGATGCTGCAAGCCTGGACTACCAAATGGGCATCGCCGTCGCCCCACAGCTCGATGAGGGCGGTGTTGGGGTGGGCGTCCCGAAGGTCCACGGCGTCCAGGGTGTACTCCAAGCCCTCCTTTTCCGCCTCCTCTAAGGCGAAGGGGATGCGGAGATCGTCGGGTTTCATGCCCAGCAGCCCGCCGATGATGGCCAAATCCGTGCCGTGGCCCAGGCCCGTCTCGGCAAAGGAGCCGTGGAGATGAATGGCGGCACGGCGGGGCGTGGTGCCCAGCAGCGTGCGGGCCATGTTGCCGATGCGGGCGGCACCGGCTGTATGGGAACTGGAGGGGCCCACCATAATGGGGCCCAAAATGTCAAACAGATCCATACCTTTTCCTCTCTTTTCTCCGGCAGGAATGGGAAACCTGCCATATTACGTCACATTATAGCTTATCGCGGCGCAAATGAAAAGGGGCAGGGGACGATATTTTGGCAATTACTTGACTTTTTGTCACCTTTCCTTTATACTACCGAGAGAAATGCGATGAGGGAAAGGCATGCGGCTGCGGATGCGCAGAGAGGGAGCGGATGGTGCAAGCTCCCGTGAGGCGCCGTGTGTGTCGTTCCGGAGCTGTCGGCTGAAGTGGCAGTAGGCCGTATCGGAGGCCCACCGTTAGCGGGGCGGGATGCGTGAGCATCCGTGAGTGCGGGAGCGATCCCGAAGACAGGTGGTACCGCGGACAACCGTTCGCCCTGTTTTGCTTTGACGGCAAAACGGGGCTTTTTGTTTTGCCGATTTCCGAAAAAGGAGAGATTTTATGCGTAAAGAACTGCCGAAAGTGTATGATCCTCGGGAAGTGGAGCATCGGGTCTATCAGATGTGGATGGACAACGATTGCTTCCGCGCCGAGGTCAATCCCAAAAAGAAGCCCTTTTCCATTGTGATGCCGCCACCCAACGTGACGGGCCAGCTCCACATGGGCCACGCCCTGGACTGCACGCTGCAGGACATTCTCACCCGCTTTAAGCGGATGCAGGGCTACGAGGCACTGTGGCTGCCCGGCACCGACCACGCCGGCATCGCCACCCAGATCAAGGTGGAGGAGGACCTGCGGAACAACGAGGGCCTGACCCGGTACGACCTGGGCCGGGAGAAGTTCCTGGAGCGGGTGTGGGCCTGGAAGGAGAAGTACGGCAACCGCATCGTGGAGCAGCAGAAGAAGATGGGCGCCAGCTGCGACTGGAGCCGGTCCCGCTTCACCATGGACGAGGGCTGCTCCCAGGCTGTGCGGGAGACGTTCTGCAACCTGTATGAAAAGGGCCTCATTTACAAGGGTAGCCGTATCATCAACTGGTGCCCCCACTGCCTGACGGCCCTGTCCGACGCGGAGGTGGAGTACACCGACAAGCCGGGCAACCTGTGGTATATCCGCTATCCGCTGTCTGACGGCAGCGGCGACATCGTGGTGGCCACCACCCGGCCGGAGACCATGATGGGCGATACCGGCGTGGCGGTGAACCCGGAGGACGAGAAGTTCAAGCACCTGATCGGAAAGACCTGTGTGCTGCCCATTATGAACCGGGAGATTCCCATTGTGGGCGATGAATACTGCGAAATCGGCTTTGGCACCGGCGCGGTGAAGATGACTCCCGCCCACGATCCCAACGACTTTGAGGTGGGCCTGCGGCACAATCTGGAGGTCATTTGCGTCATCGCCAACGACGGCACCATCAATGAAAACGGCGGCAAGTATAACGGGATGGACCGCTACGAGTGCCGCAAGGCCATTGTGAAGGATTTGGAGGAGCAGGGCTATCTGGTGAAGACGGAGCCCTACTCCCACAACGTGGGCACCTGCTACCGCTGCCACAACGACGTGGAGCCGCTGATTTCCGCCCAGTGGTTTGTGAAGATGGCGCCCCTGGCCAAGGAGGCCATTCGCGTGGTGGAGGACGGCACCATCAAGTTCGTGCCTGAGCGGTTCACCAAGACGTACACCAATTGGATGGAGAACGTGCACGACTGGTGCATCTCCCGCCAGCTCTGGTGGGGCCACCAGATCCCAGCGTGGTACTGCGATGAGTGCGGCCACATCAACGTGAGCCGTCAGGACCCCACAAAGTGCGAGAAGTGCGGCTGCTCCCATCTGACCCGGGAAGAGGACGTGCTGGACACCTGGTTCTCTTCGGCGCTGTGGCCTTTCTCCACCATGGGCTGGCCCGACATCCAGGCGGAGGATTTGAAGTACTGGTATCCCACCTCCGTGATGGTCACCGGTTACGACATCATCTTCTTCTGGGTGGCCCGGATGATTTTCTCCGGCATGGAGCAGATGAAGAAGGAGCCCTTCAAGACCGTGTTTATCCACGGTCTGGTGCGGGACGACAAGGGCCGGAAGATGTCCAAGTCCCTGGGCAACGGCATCGACCCCCTGGAGATGGCGGACGCCTACGGCGCAGACGCGCTGCGGTTTAACCTGATTACCGGAAACAGCCCCGGCAATGATATGCGCTTTTTCGTGGAGAAGTGCGAGGCAATGCGCAACTTCGCCAATAAGATCTGGAACGCCAGCCGCTTTGTGATGATGAACCTCACCATTGACAAGGTGGCGCTGCCCGAGAAGCTGGAGCTGGAGGACAAGTGGGTGCTGTCCAAGCTGAACACGCTGATTCGTGAGGTCACGGAGAATCTGGAGGCTTACGAGCTGGGCGTGGCATCGGCCAAGATTTACGATTTCATCTGGGACACCTATTGCGACTGGTATATCGAGCTGACCAAGACGCGGCTCAATGGCGAGGACCAGCAGGCCCGGCTGGCGGCGGAAAACGTGCTGTGCTACGTGCTGCTGCGGATTCTGGAGCTGCTGCATCCCTTTATGCCGTTCATCACCGAGGAAATCTGGCAGGCGCTGCCCCACGAGGGCCAGTTCCTCATCAATGCATCCTGGCCGGAGTACCGTGAGGAGCTGAACTTCCCCCAGGACGAGGCGGCTATGGAGGACGTGAAGGACGCCATTTCCGCCGTGCGGGCGCGCCGCTCCGAGATGAACGTGGCGCCCTCCCGGAAGGCCCAGACCATCATCGTGACGGCGCGGCCCGAGAACTATGAGGAGGGAAAGCACTTCATCAAGCGCATGGCCTACGCCAGCGAGGTGACGGTGTCCACCACCGCCCCGGAGGATTTGAAGGGCATGGTCAGCGTGGTGACCCACGATGCCAACGTGTATCTGCCCCTGGCGGAACTGGTGGACGTGGCGGCGGAGCTGGAGCGCATCCAGAAGGAGCGCCAGAAGGCCGTGGAGAACCTGCAGCGCATTGAGGGCAAGCTGAAGAACGAGGCGTTCGTTTCCAAGGCTCCGGAGGCAGTGGTCAACGCCGAGCGGGAGAAAGCCGACAAGGCTCGGGCCCTGATTGCCAAGCTGGACGAGTCTGCCGCCGCAATGAAACTGTAAGCGCTGGCGGCTTTCGACGGAAAGAGACCTGCTAAATAGCATATAATCACCGCAGAAGTGGATTCTGCGGTGATTATTTTTTTACGAAGGAGTGAGGACGAGATGGAATTATCCATCATCGGAAAGGACAGAGCCCTGGAAATCCAACTGAAAGGTGAGCTGGATCATCACGGGGCCAAAGGGCTGCTGACGCAGATGGACTTGGCGATAGAGCGGTATGTGCCCCGGGTGTTGACCATGGATTTCGGCGGGGTGACGTTTATGGACAGCTCCGGCATAGCCGTGGTGCTGCGGGGCTGGCAGCGGATGCGGGAGCTGGGGGGACAGATGCATCTGACCCATGTGGCAGCCCAGCCGCGCAAGGTGTTTGAGGCAGCCGGCGTGGGCCGGATGATGACCATTAACGCAGGGGAGGAGACGGAATATGCAGCGCATTGAAAACTATGTAACAATGGATTTTTTGAGCCGCAGCAACAACGAGGGCTTTATGCGTGTGGCGGCGGCAGGGTTTGCCGCCCAGCTGGACCCTACGCTGGACGAGCTGGGGGACATCAAAACGGCGGTCAGCGAGGCGGTGACCAACGCCATCGTCCACGCCTACCCGGACAGTATCGGGCGGATTCAGGTGAAAATGAAGCTGCTGGAGGGCAACACGCTGGAAATCGTAGTGCGGGACTGGGGGCGGGGTATTGCCAATATTGAGCAGGCCAGGCAGCCGATGTTCACCACCGGAGGGGAGGAGCGCAGCGGCATGGGCTTTACCATTATGGAGAGCTTTATGGATGTGCTGCGGATTAAATCCGCGCCGGATAAGGGCACCACGGTGGTGATGCGCAAACGCATCTCCTGCCGGACGAAGCGATGAGCGCCACCCTATCGCTGCTGGAAAAGGCGCAAAACGGCGACGAGGCGGCCTGCGGCACCATGCTGGAGGAGAACAGCGGGCTCATCTGGGCGGTGGTGCGGCGGTACAGCGGCTGCGGCGTAGAGATGGAGGACCTGTATCAGCTGGGATGTATTGGATTTATCAAGGCTGTAAAGGGATTCGACCTTACATATGGAACCCAGTTTTCCACCTATGCCGTGCCGAAAATCGCCGGGGAGATTCGGCGGTTTATCCGGGATGACGGGGCGGTGAAGGTGGGGCGCACCATGCGGGAGAAGGGCTATACCCTCTGGACGGCCCGGGAGCGGCTGACTGCGCAGTTGGGGCGGGAGCCCACCGTGTCGGAACTGGCCGGGGAGCTGGGGATGACGGCGGAGGAGATCGCCGCGGTGGAACTGGCCAACGTGGCGCCGGAGTCGCTGCAGCAGGAGACGGGGGACGGCATGACGCTGGAGAGCAGCATCGGCACCGAGGCGCCGGAGGATGCGCTGGTGGAAAAAATCGCGCTCCGGGAGGCCATTGCGGCGCTGCCGGAGCGGGAGAAAACGGTGATTCTGCTTCGATTTTTCAAGCACCTGACACAGCAGCAGGTGGCACGGGTGCTGGGTGTGTCCCAGGTGCAGGTGTCCCGGCTGGAGCGGCGGAGCCTGGCAACGCTGCGTCAGCTTTTGGCGTGACGCCGTAGTCGGCGGGGAGAAACTCCGTCATGGTGCCCCGATAGCGCTTGGGCAGGAAGCTGTTCTGGCAGCGGGGATTCTCCCGCTGGGCGATGGCCACCGTGTCAAAAAAACGCTTCCAGAGGGTGCGGTACTGCACCTCCTGCTCGTCGGGGGGATTCAGCGTCAGGTTATCCACCGGCAGCAGGCGGGAGCTTCCGCCGGAATAGACCAGCAGCTCACGGTGGGTGCGGTCATAGATGAAAAAGGACTCGTTGGCGTAGCGGTCGCAGAAGTGGCGGCGCAGCAGGGGAAGGACACGGTTTTTCGGCTCTATCTCGCTGCCCAGTACGCCATCGTAGTCGGAAAAGCGGATGAAGCCTCGGAGTTTTTCCAGCTCCCCGTTCATGTGGCGGACGGCCTTGGCGATGGGGTAATACGTCTCGTCGGCCCGGTTGCGGAGGAAGGCGGGGCCGTCGTCGTACAGCTTGCGGATGAAGGCGTACAGATGGATCTCCTTGTCCTCCAGGCAGGTGAGAAAGGCGCGGCGCAGCAGATCGGCGGCATTTTGGGACAGGCGGACAATGCTGCGGTAGACGCGGCGGGCGTGGGCCATATCCGTAGGCACATAGCGCACAGAATACAGCGACCAACATTCCTCATCGCCGCAAAAGGCGATGGGGAATTCTTTATGCACATAGCTCTCGTACACGCAGCAGAGAAAGCCGTCGAAGGTCTCATCGTACTGAAACACCACTTCCGGCCAGTTCATAGTATCACCCCGTGGCATCAAATAAGGAAAGCTGCTCCATGGCGGCATGGGGCAGAAGGCCCCGCTCAATGGTCTCCAGTTGGCGTACCATGGTGGCGGGAGAGAAGCGCAGGCCGTCCCGCATGTGACCGGCGCAGGTGATGAAATACTGGGCTCGCTTGACCACCACCCCCAGACGGGACAAGTCCTCCCAGCGGATGGTGCCCACGCGACGGGCGGCCAGGATGCGCTGGGCGCTGACCTGCCCAATGCCCGGGACGCGGAGGAGCTGCTCATAGTCGCAGGTCATAATCTCCACCGGGAAATGCTCCAAATGGCGCACGGCCCAGTCGCATTTGGGGTCAAGGTAGGGGTTGAAATTGGGACGGGTATCGTCCAGCAGCTCCCGGGCCTGAAAGCCGTAAAACCGCAGCAGCCAGTCGGCCTGGTAGAGCCGGTGCTCCCGCAGCAGGGGCGGCTTGGTGTCCAGGGAGGGGAGAAGGGTATTCTCCACCACGGGGACGTAGGCGGAATAGAACACCCGCTTGAGGCGATAGGTCTGGTAGAGGGACTCGGTGAGATGGAGGATGTGGCGGTCGGTATCGCCGGTGGCGCCCACAATCAATTGGGTACTCTGGCCCGCCGGCGAAAAAGCGGGAGCGTGGCGATACTTCACCAATTCCCGTTTGTTCTCCCGCACGGTGTCCCGTATCTGGGCCATGGGACGAAAAATGGCGCTGCGGGACTTGTCCGGCGCCAACGCACGCAGCCCCTGCTCGGAGGGCAGCTCAATATTGATGCTGAGACGGTCCGCCAGCAGGCCCAGGGCGTTTACCAGCTCCGGCGCGGCGCCGGGGATGGCCTTGGCGTGGATATAGCCGTTAAAACGGTATTCCTCCCGCAGAATCCGCAGGCAGGTGATCATCTGTTCGGTGGTATAGTCGGGATTGCGCAGCACGCCGGAGGACAGGAACAGGCCCTCGATATAGTTGCGGCGGTAGAACTGAATGGTCAGTTCCGCCAGCTCCCGGGGCGCAAAGGCGGCGCGGCGGGTATCGTTGGAGCGGCGATTGACGCAGTACTTACAGTCGTAGACACAGCTATTGGTCATCAGCACCTTCAGCAGCGTGATGCACCGTCCGTCGGCGGAAAAGCTGTGGCAGCATCCGGCGATGGAAGAGGACGTGTTGCCGATCTTTCCAGCCTGGTAACCCCGGCGCACACCGCTGGAGGTGCAGGCGGCATCATACTTGGCGGCGTCGGCCAATATGGTCAGCTTTTCCAGCGTGTCCATTATTCATTACGCGGCGCGGCGGCGATGGCGGGGCTGCCCATGCTCCAGCTTGTCAATCAGCCGCATGAACTCGATGGACAGGGAAGCGGCGCCGATAAAAATGAAGATCATACCGATAGTCGTCATGGTAAATCCCTCCGTAAAACATCTGTTCTATTGGCATTATAAATCGAACATACGTTTCTGTCAAGTAAAAATCGAACAAAATTTCGATTTTTTCGGCTGGCTGTTGACCGAGGCAGGATTTTGTATTACAATGGGGACAACAAACACAAGGGCTTGAGGGTAGAGAGACATGACCGAACTGGAAAAGAGATTTATTGCGACGCGGCGGCAGGCCATCGCCATGGAATACAGCAAGCTGAACGAGCGGCAGCGCCAGGGCGTCCTGACCACGGAGGGGCCGCTGCTGCTGCTGGCAGGCGCCGGAAGCGGCAAGACCACGGTGCTGATCAACCGGGTGGCCAACCTATTGAAATATGGACGGGGCAGCGACACGGAGGAGATTCCCATGCCCATCACCGGGGACGAGGTGGAATTTCTGGAGGGGTATATCCAGAACCCCGACCCGGCCCAGAAGCCGCTGATGGAGTATCTCTGCGCCGTGGAGCCGGCAAGGCCCTGGGAGGTGCTGGCCATCACGTTTACCAACAAGGCCGCCACGGAGCTGAAGGAGCGCCTGGAGCGGATGCTGGGGGAGGAGGCCCGGGACGTGTGGGCCTCCACGTTCCACAGCGCCTGCGTCCGCATTCTGCGGCGGGACATTGAGCACGTGGGCTTTTCCCGGGATTTTACCATTTATGATACCGACGACAGCAAGCGGGTGGTAAAGGACTGTCTGAAGGCCCTCGACCTGGACGAGAAGGCGTTTCCCGTGCGGGAGGTGCTGGCGGTGATGTCCGACGCCAAGGACCGTATGCAGACGCCGGAACAGTTCTGTAAGCAGTGGGAAAGCGTTGGAGAATGGCGCAAAATCAGGATAGGTAAAGTGTATCGCCTTTACACTCAAAAACTGTTTGAGGCCAACGCTTTGGACTTTGACGACATCATTTTGCACACAGTGCGGCTGCTGCGGGATCACCGGGAGGTGCGGGAATACTACCAGAGGAAGTTCCGCTACGTGCTGATCGACGAGTACCAGGACACCAACAACCTGCAGTACCAGCTGGCCAGCCTCCTGGCGGGCGGGCACCGGAACATCTGCGTGGTGGGCGACGACGACCAGAGCATTTACCGCTTCCGGGGCGCCAACATTGAGAATATCCTCAACTTTGAAAGCGAGTACAAGGGGGCCCGCACCATTCGCCTGGAGCAGAATTACCGCTCCACCCAGCACATTCTGGACGCGGCCAACGGCGTGATTCGCAACAATCTGGGGCGCAAGGGCAAGACGCTGTGGACCAACAACGGCGCCGGCGACACGGTGACGGTGAAAACCACGTTCAACGAGAGCGACGAGGCCAACTACGTGCTGGGCCAGATCATGATGGCCTATCGCCGGGGGGCCAACTGGAAGGACAACGCCATTCTCTACCGGATGAACGCCCAGTCCAACGCGCTGGAATATGCCTGCAAGCGCAACGGCGTTCCGTATAAAATCATCGGCGGCACCAAGTTCTTCGACCGGGCCGAGGTGAAGGACATGCTGGCCTACCTGTGCGTCATCAACAACCCTGCCGACGACCTGCGGCTGCGGCGCATTGTCAACGTGCCCTCCCGGAAAATCGGCGCCACCACCGTGGACAAGGCTCAACTGCTGGCCACCCGGGATGGGCGGACACTCTACGAGGTGTTTGCTCACGCGGAGGAGTACCCGGAGCTGAAGAATACTGCTGCAAAGCTAAAAGCCTTTACAGAGCTGATAAATACAATGCGGAGAGCGTTGGACGGCGCAGAATTGGTGGACTATTACAGCTATGTGTGCGAAACCACCGGATATGTGGCCATGCTGCAGGAGAAGAACGACCCGGAGAGCCTGGCCCGGCTGGAAAACGTGGAGGAGTTGAGCTCCAGCATTCACGCCTTTTTGGATCACGAGCCGGACAACCCCACCCTGGCGGGCTTCCTGGACGAGGTGGCGCTGTACACCGACCTGGACGACACCACCGACGGGGACAACTGCGTGCTGATGATGACCATGCACAGCGCCAAGGGGTTGGAATTCCCCTATGTGTATGTGGTGGGCATGGAGGAGGGCATTTTCCCGGGGAACCGGGCGGTGTCCGATGCGGAGGAACTGGAGGAGGAGCGGCGGCTGTGCTATGTGGCTATGACCCGGGCCAAGGAGCATTTGACGCTGACCAACGCCCGGCAGCGTATGCTGTTCGGCCGCACGGCGGCCAGCATGCCGTCCCGGTTCTTGAATGAGATTCCCGAAAACGATATGGAGTGGCTGTCCAAGCCGGAGCCCCGGCAGGAGCGGCCGGCGTTTGACGATTTTGACGACTACGGCGCAAGCGGCGGCGTGGCCTACCGGGTGGACGTGGATATTTCGCTGCACCGCCAGCAGGTGAAAAAGACGCTGGACAGCGTGCGCAAGGTACCTACACCTGCCGCCGCACTGCCGGACATCAAGGCAGGGGAGACGGTGCATCACAGCGCCTTCGGCAAGGGCATGGTGCTCAGCGTGCGGCCTATGGGCGGCGATGCGCTGCTGGAGGTGGCCTTTGACAACGTGGGCACCAAGAAGCTGATGCTGAAAACCGCCATGAGCCATCTGACCAGAGGGTGAGTATGGCTGATAGGATGGAGGAGAGGACAATGGAACGGCTGGTGCCGGAGGAAAAACGTATTTTCAGCGGCAGCGTATTGAAGACCATCGCGGTGGTCAGCATGATCGTTGACCATGTGGCCTTTGTGCTGGTGCAGCGGATGGCCATGGGACACTTGCAGATCGCGGGGACAAAGCTGACGCTGTATT
Source organism: Oscillospiraceae bacterium (assembly GCA_902765025.1). Taxonomy (GTDB): domain Bacteria; phylum Bacillota; class Clostridia; order Oscillospirales; family Oscillospiraceae; genus Vescimonas. Next base: position 36,863 of record CACWYC010000010.1, on the reverse strand, counting down.
CGCTGATGCGCTGCATTGGGCGGCTTGCCTTTCCCATCTACTGTTTTCTACTGGTGGAGGGCTTCGTACACACCCACGACAGGCGGCGGTACGGGCTGCGGCTGCTGAGCTTCGCGGCCATTTCCGAGATCCCCTGGAACCTGGTACACACGGGGCGGCTGCTGTATGAGCGGCAAAACGTGTTCTTCACGCTGGCGCTGGGCTTTATCGCGCTGTGCCTGGCGGAGGGCTTGGAAAAGGATGCAGAACGCCGGGGGCTGTACGCCCTGGGGCTGGCGGCGGTGGTGGCCGCGGGACTCTGGGGACGGATGGACTACGGCGCCGTGGGCGTGGGCATCATACTGATGATGTACCTGCTGCGGGAGCGGGCGGTGCTCCGGGCCGCGGCGGGTGTGTGCCTGCTGCCCAACACGTGGATTGCCGGGTTTGCCTTCGTGCCCATTGCGCTGTATAACGGGAAGCGGGGATTCATCCGGGGCAAGGCGATGCAGATTGCTTTTTACGCCATCTACCCGGTGCATCTTTTGATCCTTTACTTTTTGCGGCGGCATTTTTTTGGCTACTAAGCACAGATAGACAGAAAAAACCCCTGCCCGATAGGGCAGGGGTTCGTTATGCTGTAACCAATCAGATTGCGCGGGTAACTTTACCGGAACGCAGGCACCGGGTACAAACATATACATGGCGAGGCGTACCATTGATCATAGCCTTAACACGCTTGACATTGGGCTTCCAGGGGCGATTGGAACGCCGATGGGAGTGAGAAACCTTAATGCCGAAGGTCACGCCCTTGTCGCAAAACTCGCACTTAGCCATCCGTTGCACCTCCTTGCTGTCGTGACTTACAGGATGCTTGCATTGCAAGCATGGAATATAGTAGCAGAAAAAATTAGAAATTGCAAGAACTATTTCAGAAAAAATGAAAAAATTTGTTGCGGCTTTTCGTTGCGGAAAGAGGTGTTATCCGTTATAATATATAATTGTATAAGTATATGACCCGGAAATGCGGGCATACGATATGAGGGGAGAATGCACAATGGAGAAAGTGAAGAAGACGCCGGCCAGCCTGAAGGCGCTGGTCAATGAGTTCCGGCTGGAGATCCTGGTCAAGGGCGATAACTTTGACACGGAGCAGGTGACGGTATACGACGTGAACCGGCCTGCGCTGCAGCTTGTGGGCTTTTTCGACTTCTTTGACGTAAAGCGCCTGCAAATCATGGGTCTGACGGAGATCAAGTATCTGGAGCGGATGGAGCCTGCGCAGCGTAAGGCGGCGCTGGATCAGCTGATGTCCTATCCCTTCCCGGCGCTGATCATCTCCCGCAGCATGGAGGCATTTCCGGAGATGCTGGAGTCGGCCCGCCGCAACGGCCGCACCATTCTGCGCACGGAAATGGATACGGTGGACGCCACCAGCCGCATCATCGACTACCTCAACCGCATGCTGGCGCCCCAGATCACCCGCCACGGCGTGCTGATGAATATCTACGGCCAGGGCGTGCTGATTTTCGGCGACAGCGGCATCGGCAAGAGCGAGACCGCCATCGAGCTGCTCAAGCGGGGCCACCGTCTGGTGGCGGACGACGCGGTGGACATCAAGCGGGTGTCGGAGACCCTCCACGGCTCGGCGCCGGAGCTGATTCGCCACTACATGGAGATCCGCGGCGTAGGCATCATCGACGTGCAGCAGCTCTTCGGTATGGGGGCGGTGCAGTTTGACACGGAAATCGACCTGGTGATCCAGCTGGAGAAGTGGGAGGACGGCAAGTTCTACGACAGGCTGGGCCTGGGCGACGAGACCATCGACATCCTGGGCGTGCGTCTGCCTATCTTTACCATTCCCGTCAGCGCGGGCCGCAACCTGGCCGGCATCGTGGAGCTGGCTACCATGAAGAACCGCCAGCTCTCCTACGGCGGCAACAGCTCCGACGATTTCGTGACCCAGTTTGACAAGAAGATCGACCAACTGATGGAAGAGGGAGCGAAGAAGTGAATTACATCGGCATCGACATCGGCGGCACCAACCTGAAGGCGGGGCTGGTGGACGACTTCGGCAACCTGCTGGGCACCAAGAAAATCAAGGTGAACCAGATCAGCGACAACGACTCCCTGGTGTGGACGCTGGTGTCGCTGATTCAGGACCTGTGCCAGGCCACCGACGTGCCCATCGGGCAGATCGCCTCGGTGGGCGTGGGGGTGCCGGGCACGGTGGAAATCCACTCCGGTTCCATTCTCTACACCTGCAATCTGCCGCTGCAGAACGTGCCGCTGCGGAAGCTGTTTCATCGGTATCTGCCCATGCCGCTGCTGATTGAGAACGACGCCAACTGCGCGGCTCTGGCGGAATACCACGTGGGAGCCGGGCGGGAGTCCAAGCGGTTCATCACCATCACCCTGGGCACCGGCATAGGCGGCGGCATCATCCACAACGGGAAAATCTACCACGGGGCCAACGGCATGGCCGGTGAGGTGGGCCACATGTCCATTGAGATGGGCGGCGAGCCCTGCCCCTGCGGGCGGCGGGGCTGCTGGGAGCGGTATGCCTCGGCCACGGCGCTGAAACGTCTGACCTCCCGGGTGCTGGCGGAGCATCCTGACAGCATCCTGCGCACGGTGGTGGATGAAAACGCAGGTCACGTCTCCGGCCAGTCCGCCTTTATTGCGGCGCGGCGGGGGGACCCGGTGGGCCAGTCCGTCTGCGACACGTACATCACCTATCTTGCCGACGGCATTGCCAACCTCATCAATCTGTTCCAGCCCGACACGCTGGCCATCGGCGGCGGCGTCAGCAACGAGGAGGACAAATCGCTGCTGCTGCCCCTGCGCCGGGAGGTGGAACGGCTGACCATCCCCTGCAGCGAGGATAAACGCACCAAAATCGTTAAAGTGGAGTTGGGCAACCAGGCGGGCATCATCGGTGCCGCGCTGCTGGGGAAAAAGAAACGAGTGTAATAGCCCATTAGGAGGAACTATGGCCTGGTATCAAGACCTGGATAACCAAATCAAAGAACAACTGCCCGGACTGGACTGCCGCGGGGAGGAGCCTCTGGCGGGGCACATCTCCTTTCGGGTGGGCGGGCCGGCGAAGCGGATGGCCTTTCCTCAAAGCGGGGAGGCGCTGACGGCGCTGCTGGCGCTGGCGGAGGAGTGCCGCGCCCGCACCATCGTGCTGGGCAATGGCACTAATGTGCTGTTTCCCGACGAGGGCGTGGACGCACTGGTGATTTCCACCGGGAAAATGTGCAATATGGCGCTTCGTAAAGGGAATCAGCTTTACGCAGAGGCGGGGCTTTCTCTGGCCCGTGTGGCGGTATTTGCCCAGCAAAACGGCCTTTCCGGCCTGGCCTTTGCCCACGGTATTCCCGGCAGCGTGGGCGGTGCGGTGTGCATGAACGCCGGGGCCTACGGCGGAGAGATGAAGGATGTGCTGGCGGGAGCGTTCGTTTTAGAAAACGGCGAGACCCGGTTTCTGCCTGTGGAGGCGCTGGATCTCCGCTATCGCCACAGTTATCTGACCGACCACCCGGAGGCGGTGGTGCTTGGGGCAGTCTTCACCTTGCAGGAGGGAGATAAGGACGACATCCGCCGGGAGATGGATGAACTGATGGCGAGACGCAAGGCCAGCCAGCCCCTGGAATTCCCCAGCGCGGGCAGCACCTTTAAGCGGCCCGAGGGGTACTTTGCCGGGGCGCTGATCCAGGAGGCGGGGCTCAAGGGCTTCACCGTAGGCGGGGCCCAGGTGTCGGAGAAGCACGCGGGCTTCGTCATCAACCGGGGCGGCGCCACCGCGGCGGATATATTGGGTTTGATAGAACAGGTGCAGCAGACGGTGTACCGCAGCAGCGGCGTCCTGCTGGAGCCGGAGGTGCGGATTTATCGCTGAAGCGCAGCAACAGAGGATAACGGAGAGAGATAGAGATGGAAATTCTGCTGATTTCCGGGCTCAGCGGCAGCGGCAAACGGACGGCTGCGGCGATTCTGGAGGATATCGGATTCTATATTGTGGAAAACCTGCCCGCCAAGATGATGGTGGCCTTCGCCCAATTCTGCGTGGCGTCCCAGGGGAAATACGACCGGGTGGCCTTTGTGTACGACGTACGCTCCGGCGAGTCGGCGGAAGAGTACAGCGAGGCGCTGCACAAGCTGCGGGAGATGAACGCACTGTGCCGGGTGTTGTATCTGGACACGGACACCGCCACCATCATCCACCGCTACAAGGAGACCCGGCGCAAGCACCCCCTGGCCAAAGAAGGCATGACCATTGAAAGTGCGGTGGCCCAGGAAGAGGAACTGATGCGCCCTGTCCGGGAGAGCGCCGACATGGTGATCGACACTTCCAGCTATTCCACCGCCAAGCTCCGCAGCGAGCTGCGGGAGCTGTTCGGCGGGGGAAATAACAAGGAGCCGTTGCAGGTGAACGTCATGTCCTTTGGCTTTAAGTACGGCCTGCCCATGGAGGCGGACCTGGTGCTGGACGTGCGCTTTATGCCCAATCCCTACTACGTGGACGAGCTGAAGCACCACACCGGGCTGGAGGAGAACGTGAAGCGCTATGTGCTGTCCTTTGCCCAGACCCAGGAATTTCTCACCAAGGCCAAGGATCTGCTGGCCTTTTTGCTGCCCCAGTACAGCCAGGAGGGCAAGTCCATGGTGACGGTGGCCTTCGGCTGCACCGGCGGACGCCACCGCAGCGTGGCCATCGCCCACGAGATGGCGGCGGCCGTTTCCGCGGCTGGCTATGCCACCACGGAGAGCCATCGGGATATTTCCAGATAACGAAACGGAGGCGGGAAGATGGTTTCCTTTGCCGCGAGAGTGAAAAACGAGATGTGCCGCACCGCCATTCAGCGCACAGCCGCGGCCCGGGCGGAGTGCTACGGCGTGCTGCTGTACTGCAACACCTTCTCCACCCAGGAGGTGCGGATTATTACGGAAAACGGTGACTTTGCCGGGCGGCTGCCCAAGCTGTTCCAAAAGGCCTTCGGCGTCCATTTTGACCGCCAGCCCGAGGAGGACGCCGCCGGGAAGCTGGTTTTCCAGATCACCGACGGGGAAAAGCTGGGCCGCATCATCGACGCACTGGGCTTTGACCCCCGGCAGATGCTGGTGCAGCACGTAAACTTCGGCATTCTGGAGGAGGAGGCGGACCGCTGTGCCTTTCTGCGGGGGGCCTTCCTGGCAGGGGGCAGCGTCACCGACCCGGAGAAGCGGTATCACCTGGAGCTGGCCTCCTCCCACGTCCAGGCCAGCCGGGAGGTGTCCACGCTGCTGGAGGACACTGGCTTTGCACCCCGCACGGTGATGCGGGGCGGCAACGCGGTGATCTACTTCAAGCTGTCGGAGCACATTGAGGACTTTTTGACCATGACCGGCGCCCCGGCGGCGGCCACGGAGATTATGGCGGCCAAGGTGAACAAATCCCTGCGCAACGAGGTGAACCGGGCCACCAACTGCGACATCGCCAACCTGGACAAGACGTTGAAGGCGGCGGAGAGCCAGTGCCGTGACATTGAGAAGCTGCGCACCGCTGGGAAGCTGGACGCCCTGCCGGAGCAGCTCAAGATCACGGCGCTGCTGCGGATGGCCAACATGGAGGCGTCCATGGCGGAGCTGGCCCGGCTCCACAACCCGTCCATCACCAAGTCCTGCCTGAACCACCGGCTGCGTAAAATCAGCGAATTGGCGAAAACGGTGGAATAAAACGCCATTTTTACTAAGGAGAACGGATATGTCCTTCGTACATCTGCATGTGCATACGGAATACAGCCTGTTGGACGGTGCCTGCCGCATCCGCGACCTGCCCAAGCTGGTGCGGGAGATGGGGCAGACGGCCTGCGCTATTACCGACCATGGCGCCATGTACGGCGTCATCGACTTCTACCGGGCGTGCAAGGCGGAGGGCATCCATCCCGTCATCGGCTGCGAGGTCTACGTGGCCCGCCGCAGCCGGTTTGACAAGACCCATGAATTCGACGCCGAGTCCCGCCATCTGGTGCTGCTGTGCCAGAATGAGACGGGCTATCGGAATTTGAGCTACATGGTGTCCCAGGCCTATGTGGAGGGCTTTTACAACAAGCCCCGCATTGACATGGACCTGCTGCGGGAGCACCACGAGGGCTTGATCGCCCTGTCGGCTTGCCTCGCCGGCGAGGTGCCCAAGCGGATCTTGAACAACGATTACGAGGGGGCCAAGGCCTACGCTTTGGAGATGAACGCCCTGTTTGGACAGGACAATTATTACCTGGAATTGCAGGATCACGGCATAGCCGACCAGGCCATCGTCAACCGGGCGCTGCTGCGGATGCACCAGGAGACGGGCATCCCCCTGGTGTGCACCAACGACGCCCACTACCTGCGCAAGGAGGATGCCGACAGCCACGACGTGCTGCTGTGCATCCAGACGGGGAAGACGGTGGACGATGAAAACCGGATGCGCTACGAGCCCCGGAACTTCTATCTCCGCTCCACCGAGGAGATGGAGCGACTGTTTGCCGCCTATCCCGAGGCGGTGGAGAACACCCAGCGCATCGCTGACCGGTGCCAGCTGGAGTTTACGTTCGGCAAATACCACCTGCCGGAATTTAAGCTGCCGGCGGGGTACGACTCGCCCACCTACCTGCGGGAGCTGTGTGACAAGGGCTTTATGGAGCGGTATGGCGACAGGCCGGAGTACCGGGGGCAGCTGCAATATGAGCTGGATATGATTGAGAAAATGGGTTTTACCGACTATTTCCTCATTGTGTCTGACTTCGTGCGCTACGCCAAGAGCGTGGGCATCCCGGTGGGGCCGGGCCGTGGCTCGGCAGCGGGCTCCATGGTGTCCTACTGCCTGTACATCACCGACATCGACCCCATGGCGTACAGCCTGTATTTCGAGCGTTTTTTGAACCCCGAGCGAGTGTCCATGCCCGATATCGACATGGACTTCGGCGACACCCGCCGGGGCGAAGTGGTGGACTATGTGCGGGCAAAGTACGGCGACGACCACGTGGCCCAGATCGTCACCTTCGGCACCATGGCCGCCCGGGGCGCCATCCGGGACGTGGGAAGAGTGCTGAACATGACCTACGCCGAGGTGGACGTAGTGGCCAAGCTGGTGCCTAACGCGCTGCACATCACCCTGGACGACGCGCTGAAGATCAGCAAGCAGCTGGGGGATATGTACCAGTCCGACCCCCGGGTGAAGAAGCTCATCGACACCGCCAAGTCCCTGGAGGGCATGCCCCGCCACGCCAGCACACATGCGGCGGGTGTGGTGATCACCAAGCGGCCGGTGTATGAATACGTGCCCCTGGCCCGGAACGACGACGCCATCGTGTGCCAGTACAACATGATTACGCTGGAAGAGCTGGGCCTGTTGAAAATGGACTTTTTGGGCCTGCGAAATCTGACGGTGCTGGACGACGCGGTGAAGATGGTGCAGCAGGAGGAGCCGGATTTCCGTCTGGAGAACATCCCCATGGACGATCCGGAGGTGTTCGCCATGCTGACGGCGGGCAAGACCTCCGGCGTGTTCCAGATGGAATCCAGCGGCATGACCGGCGTTTGCCTGGGGTTGAAGCCAGAGAATATCGAGGACATTACGGCGATTATCGCCCTGTACCGCCCCGGCCCCATGGAGTCCATTCCCCGGTTTATTGCCTGCAAGCATAATCCCACGCTGATTACCTACAAGCATCCCGCCCTAAAGCCCATTCTGGATATCACTTACGGCTGCATTGTGTACCAGGAGCAGGTGATTAAGATTTTCCAGCAGCTGGGCGGCTTCTCTCTGGGCCAGGCGGACATGGTGCGCCGGGCCATTTCCAAGAAAAAGGCGGAGCAGATTAAGAAGGAGCGGCAGGCGTTCGTGTACGGCGACGAGAGCCGGGGCATCTGCGGCTGCATTGCCAACGGCATCCCGGAGGCCACTGCCAACGCCATTTACGATGAGATTTACGACTTTGCCAACTACGCCTTTAACAAGGCCCACGCCGTGTCCTACGCGGTGGTGGCCTACCAGACGGCGTGGTTCAAGTGCCACCACGTGCGGGAGTACATGGCGGCGCTGCTGACCTCCGTGCTGGACAACACCGACAAGGTGACGGAGTACATCGCCGAGTGCAAAAACTGCGGCATCGACCTGCTGCCGCCGGACATCAACCGTTCCGACGACCGCTTCACCGTGGAGGGCAACGGCATTCGCTTCGGCCTGGTGGCCATCAAGAACATCGGCCGTGGCTTCGTGCAGGCCATTATGCGCAAGCGGCAGGAGGAGGGGGATTTCGTCTCCTTCCAGGACTTTTGCACCAAGATGATCGACTGCACGGAAATGAACCGCCGGGCGGTGGAGAATCTGATTCGCGCCGGGGCGTTCGACTCCCTGGGCGCACGGCGCAGCCAGCTGATGGAGGTCTACCAGCGGGTGCTGGACGCGGTGGCGTCACAGCGCAAGTCCAACGTGGACGGGCAGCTGGACTTCTTTGGCATGGCCTCCGGCAGCCGGGGCGGCGGCAGCATGATTCCGCTGCCGGACATCCCGGAGTTTTCCGCCGACCAGCTGGTGTTTATGGAAAAGGAGACCACCGGACTATTTATCAGCGGCCACCCCATGGTGAACTATCGCCATAAGGCCAAGGCCATCGGCGCGGCGCCTATCCACGCCATTTTGGAGGACTTTGCCGCCGAGGATGGGCCCCGGAGATTCCGGGATGGGCAGGACATCACCATTGCCGGTATCGTCACCGCCAGCAAGACCCAGACCACCAAAAAGCAGACGCTGATGGCTTACGTGACGGTGGAGGACGAGACGGGGGCCATGGAGGTCATCTGCTTTGACAGGAGCATCGGGCTCTATGGCGGCTCCATGACGGTGAACACCGCTGTGGCGGTGCAGGGCAGACTGTCCATTCGGGACGAAAAGCCGCCCCAGATTATGTGCAATACCTTTTTGACCATTGACACCGCTTTTGCCGCCTATGAGGCGGCCCAGCGGGAGAAACCCCGCAAGCCCATGCAGCGCACTGTTTTCTTAAAGGTGCCGGGGCTGGAGAGTCGGGAATTCGAGCATTTGAAGTTGGTGATGACCATGTTTGAGGGGGACACGCCGGTGAAAATCCGCCTGGCGGATACCGGCAAGATGCTGCTGACCCACTGCCTGTACCACCCGGCGCTGCTGGACGAGTGCCGGGAGTGGCTGGGGGAGGAGAACGTGGTAGTACGCGAGGAAGAGGGAAGGTGAGACCATGGCGGAACTGATACGGCAGATGCTGTTTCCCATGCCCATGACGGTGCAGATGGTGGTCATCGTCATCGTGGGCGTGTTTCTGGCCTCCTTTGTGGACGGCGTCGCCGGGGGAGGGGGCATTATCTCCGTGCCCACCTATCTCATCGCGGGCCTGCCGGCCCACCTGGCCCTGGGCACCAACAAGCTGTCCTCCTGCATCGGCACATCCGTGTCGGCGGGGCGGTTTATCAAGGGCGGCTTCGTGGACTGGAAGCTGGGGGTGCCGTCCATCGCGCTGGCGCTGGCCGGCGCCCACCTGGGCACCCGGCTGCAGCTGGCATTGGACGAGCGGTACTTAAAGTGGCTGTTGCTGGTGGTGCTGCCCATCGTGGCGGTGGTGGTGCTGCGGCAGCGGACGTTCCCGGAGGAGCGGGGCGAGATGCCCGAAACCCGGCGGGCGGCCATTGTGCTGGCGGCGTCGCTGATCGTGGGGGCCTACGACGGCTTTTACGGCCCCGGCACGGGCACGTTTCTTATTCTCATTTACTGTAATTTTGCAAAAATGGATTTGCGGACGGCCTCCGGCAACGTGAAGCTGGTGAACCTTTCCAGCAACATCGGCGCGCTGGTGACGTCGTTTTTAAGCGGTAAGGTGTTTATCGTGCTGGGCCTTATCGGGGCGGTGGCGTCCATCGCGGGCCATTATATCGGCTCCGGCATGGCCATCAAGAACGGCGCGAAAATCGTGAAGCCGGTGATTCTGGTGGTGCTGGCGCTGCTGGCGGTAAAGGTGATTACGGAACTGGTGTGAGGTGAAGGGTATGAAGAAAACCATCGGTATTCTGGGCGGCATGGGGCCTTTGGCCACGGCGGATTTGTTCCGCAAAATCGTGGTGATGACTAAGGCGGACAGCGACAACGACCATATCCGCATCTTTATCGACAACAACGCCGCCATTCCCGACCGCACGGCGGCCATTCTCCGGGGCGGAAAAGACCCTACGGAGGAGATGACCTCGGCGCTGCGCAATCTGGAAAAATGCGGCGCCGACTGCATCATCGTGCCCTGCAACACGGCCCATTACTTCATACCCCGGCTGCAGGAGCTGACGGACACACCTATTTTAAATATGCTGGAAATCTCTGCCCGGGAAGCGGCGAAACGGTTCCCCGGGAAGAAAGGGGCCATCCTGGCCACCACCGGCACGCTGTCTACAGGACTGTATGACCGGGCGCTGGCAGAGGCGGGTGTGGAGACCGTGGTGCCCGATGAGGTGCAGCGCAAGACGCTGATGTATCTCATCTATGACGTGGTCAAGGCGTCCCGGCCGCTGACCGAGGCGGCGGAGCCGTGGGCCAAGCTGCTGGATGGGCTGCGGGGCAGGGGAGCGGACTACTTTATTTTAGGCTGCACGGAGCTGCCCATTCTGGCGGACAGCCTGGATGCACCCGGGCCTTTTATCGATCCCACGGCGGAATTGGCAGCGGCCGCCATACGATTCTGCGGGTATGAAGTGAAGCGATAAGTTTACATTTTGACAGATATTAACAAGAAACGCTATTTTAATGGATAGTTTCGTGATTATGGCGAAACTATCCATTAAAATTTGTTTGATTATCCAAAAGTTTTTATTTGGAAGAAAATGGGCTTAACAACGGGGGTTGAATCGTGTATACTTTCTGCATCGGGAGAACCGATTGTGTTTTATTGAAAGGAGAGTCGTAAAATGCAAGAGAAGAAAAAAATGAATCTCGGCGTGAAGATCCTGATCGGCCTGGTGGCCGGTATCATCGTGGGTGCCATCTTCTGGATGGCCATGGGCGCTGACGCGGCCGGTGCATTCACCGCCAAGTACATCAAGCCCTTCGGCGATATCTTTGTCAACCTGCTGAAGTTCATCGTGGTGCCCCTGGTGCTGCTGAGCATCATGGACGGCGTCATCTCCATGGGCGACATCGGCAAGGTGGGCAAGATCGGCTGGAAGACCGTGGCGTACTTCCTGGTGACCACCGCCATCGCCTGCATCATCGGCCTGATCGTGGCCAACATCTTCAAGGGCGCTTTCCCCGTGCTGAGCCTGGCTGAGGATGCGGCCTACGAGGCAAAGTCCTCCAACCTGATGGACACCATCGTCAACATCTTCCCCAACAACGCCATCTCGCCTCTGTCCACCTCCTCCATGCTGCAGATCATCGTCATTTCCATTGCCTTTGGCTGCGGCATCCTGGTGGCCGGTGACAAGGGCAAGCCCTTCGGCGATTTCATCACCTCCTTCAACGAGGTCACCCAGCGGGTGATGGGCTTCATCTTGGCCCTGTCTCCCTACGGCGTGTTCGCCCTGATGGTGTGGGTCGTGGCCGCGCAGGGTCCCAAAATCCTGGGTCACCTGGGCCTGGTGCTGCTGGCTGCTTACATCGGCTACATCATTCACGTGGTGTTGGTGTACAGCCTGTCCGTCAAGGTCTTCGCCAAGATGTCCCCCATCACCTTCTTTAAGAAGATATTCCCCGCTGCTGCCTTCGCTTTCACCTCCACTTCCTCTGTCGCCTCTCTGCCCATCACCAAGGAGTGCTGCGACGACATGAATGTGGACACTGAGGTTTCCTCCTTCGTGCTGCCTCTGGGCGCCACCGTCAACATGGACGGTACCGCTATCTACCAGTGCGTGGCTGCCATCTTCCTGGCTAAGTGCATCGGCATCGACCTGACCCTGACCCAGATGATCATCATCGTGGTCACCGCCACCCTGGCCTCCATCGGCACCGCCGGTACCTCCGGCGCCGGCATGATCATGCTGGCCATGGTGCTGGATGCCGTGGGCGTGCCTCCCACCTACATCGGCATCATCTACGGTATCGACCGCCTGTTCGACATGGGCCGTACTGCGCTGAACGTGGTGGGCGATGCTTCCTGCGCCGTCTGCGTGAACCACTGGGAGGGCAACAACAACGCCTGACCTTGCGGCATAACGTAATTGAAAAAAGGGACGCCCTCGGGCGTCCCTTTTTTTGCGTTTAATTGCGGTTTTCGCACAGGCTGCGGGCGGCGTTATAGTCGCTGGGCACCTCCACCGTGTTGGGCGGGAAGAATTCGTTGACCGGGAAGGGCACCGTCTGGAACAGGCTGCAGGGGTCCTCCTGGGTGTTGGAAGGTGCGTTCTCCGTCTGGGGGATGCAGTAGTCATACACCGGCACCAGGAGCTGGGAGTCCCGCTCCAGCCGTACCAGGGTGAACTGGCCCAGGGTGACGAAGTAGCGAATAGGATCGGGATCGTTCAGCACCAGCTCGCTGCCAAAGGCCTGGGCGATAAAGGCGGGCACCTCCGTCAGGTTGCCGGCAGACGCGCCGCCGAAGCCGCTCGTGGTGTCCACCACCCGGCTGGACAGCACGATGGGGTCCACCGCCTCCACCACCGCCGTGGGCAGATTGGTACGCAGCAGGGCGGGGACGTCCATTTCCTCCAGCACTGTGTCGGACGAGAAGATTTTAGCGGCACCCTCGCTGCCGAAGAGAATGGCCCGCTTGTCGAACACGCACAGGCCCTCGGCCTCGGTGTAGCGGGGTGTGCCGGTGTAGACCTGGAGGCGGACGCGGTAATAAAACCGCATATCCACGCTGTAATAGCCCCGGTTGAAGTTCACCGGCTCCACGTCGGTGAACACGTACAGCAGCTCGGCGCTGCCGCCCCGGGTGTTTTGGGCGTTCTCCAGCAGGCTTTTGGCGCTGACGGTGGGGTAGAACCGCAGGTCCTCTACGCAGTCTTTATCGCGGCAAGAGTCGTATACCTTTTTCGTATGGATGCAAACGGACTCCCGCACGCGGTTCAGGTCGCTGACGGGGCCGGGCATTACGGTTTCGGGCATGTTATTGACCTCCTGATAAGTATTGAAAGCATCGGGCTTTCACCCCATTCTATGCCGCTATCGTCGCCATGTGCGCGGTCTCACGGCGGAGACTTTACAAACCGGGGCAAATCGGGTATAATACCAGGGACGAAAGGGGGATGCGTATGGCTGAAGGGTTTATTCGTGACAAGCTGGAGATCAAGTTTGTGATATTATATGTGATGTCCCGTGTGACGGCCCCCATTCCCATGGACGGCGTGCAGCAGCTCACCATGATCGATGGCGGCATCGAGTATTTCGACTTTGCCGAGTGCCTGAATGATCTTGTGCGCACGGAGCACCTGACGCTGCACGACGGGCTGTATCTGATTACGCCTAAGGGAATGCGTAACAGCCAGATCTGCGAGAGCAACATTCCCTACTCGGTACGGCTGAAAGCGGACAAGGAGCTGGCGGCTTACAACGCCATGTTGCTGCGAAAGTCCCAGGTGCGCAGCGACGTTACCGCCAACGAAAAAGGCGGCTATACCGTCAACCTGGCGCTGGATGACGAGCTGGGCAGCGTGATGCGCCTGTCGCTGATGATTCCCGATGAGGCCATGGGCAAGGAAGTGTCGGACCGATTCCAGCGGGACCCGGAAAAGATGTATTCCAAGGTGCTGGAAGCGATCATTACCAAGTAAAACCGTATACTGTAAAGTGAGAAGCCTTTGCACGCTGTGCAGGGGCTTCTTTTTTGTCATACCGCGGGACGAGCCGTCATAGAGTAGAGCAAGAGAACGGAAAGGGGCGGGCTATGTGGAGCAGCAGGCGGCGGTGATGAGGTTCCGGCAGGCGGCAGAACTGCTGGAGGGAAAATGGCAGCGGGGGCTGCGGCAACTGTCGGAGGCACAGATGGCGCTGTGTGAGGAGATACGGCTTCGCGCCGGCAGGCAGATGACGGTGCTGCTGCCGGAGGGGGAGATGGTGCCGGACACCGCCTCTCCTGCGGTGACCCACCAGGATTTGGAGCGGCTGTGCGATATGCTGACGGCCTACTCTCGCTATGCCGCTGCCGACGCTATGGGGCGGGGGTATCTCCAGACAAAAGGGGGCTTTCGCGTGGGCCTGTGCGGCACGGCGGTGCTGCGGGAGGGCAGCGTTGCCAACCTGCGGGACATTTCCTCCGCATCGCTGCGCATCGGCAGGGAGGTGAAGGGCGTGGCGAGGCCGGTCTTGGATGAAATAATGGACGATGGCGCATTACCCGGCACGCTGCTACTGTCCGGGCCGGGCGGGGGAAAAACCACGCTGCTGCGTGACATGATCCGCTGCCTGTCGGACGGGCAGGACGGGCGGAAGCCTCTGCGCGTGGCGCTGGCGGACGAGCGGGGAGAAATCGCCGCCATGCACCAGGGTCTGCCCCAGCTGGACGTAGGGGCCCACACGGACGTGCTGGACGGCTGCCCCAAGGCGACAGCCATTCCCATGCTGCTGCGGAGTATGAACCCCCAGGTGCTGGCGGTGGATGAGATTACGGAGAGCGAGGACATCAGGGCCATCGTCAGCGCCGCCAACTGCGGCGTGACCATGCTGGCAACGATTCACGCCGCCGATGTGGCGGAATTGCAACGAAAACCCCTGTTTCGCAGGCTTTTACAAGCCAAAGTGTTTGCAAAAGCGGTGATTATTCAGCGACAGGACGGGCACAGGTACTACCATGTGGAGGACTTGCCGTGATCAAAGGCTTGGGCGCGTTGCTGATTATTTCCGCAAGTCTGCTGCTGTGCCGCGAGCGCTTTTCCCGGCAGCGGCAAAAGCTGCTGTACGTCGAGGATCTGGCCCAGGCGCTGTCGGATATGGCGTCCGCCGTGCGCTTTACCGGCCTTACGCTGCCTGAAGCCATGGCCCAGCAGCAGATTCGCCTTTGGTGCGGCGCTCTGTTTACAGCGGTCTGCCAGGGGTATGAGGGGGGCGCGGCGCTGCCGGAGAGCTGGCAGAAGGCCATAGAGGGGCTGGACTGGGAGGTAAAGCGGGTGCTGCAAACCCTTTCGTGGCAGGGCGACCGGGAAAAACTGCTGGGCGAGCTGCAGCGCGGCGCGGAGGCGCTGCGGGAGACGGAAGAGCGGTGGCGGGAGGTCATGCGCTCGAGGCAAAAGGTGCAGCTGGCCGGAGCGCTGTCGCTGGGACTATTACTAATGATTCTTCTGATTTGAGGGTGTGGCAATGGAAGTGGATTTAATTTTCAAAATCGCCGCGGTGGGCATTCTGGTGGCGGTGCTGAATTTGATTCTGGTGCGGTCCGGACGGGATGAACAGGCGCTGATGACCACCTTGGCGGGGCTTGTGGTGGTGCTGATGATTCTCGTGCAGCAGATCAGCGAGCTGTTTGAGCTGATCCGCAGCCTGTTTTCGCTGTGATGGCGATGCTGTGGAAGGCGCTGGGGCTGTGCGTCATCGGCACCATTCTGGCCTCGGCGCTGAAAAAGACAAGCCCGCCCATGGCGCTGCTGGTGGCGCTGGGGGCATGCGTGGGGGCGCTGTGCATCCTGGCGGCCCAGGCGGAGCGCCTGGCATCGTTTTGCCGCCAGATCGTGGCGCTGACAGGGCTGGATGAAACGGTTTTCACCCCGCTGGTGAAGATTCTGGGGGTGGGCATTGTGGTGCGTGTCGGCAGCGAAATCTGCAAGGACGCGGAGTATAACGGCGCCGCAGCGGTGGTGGAGCTGACAGGGGCCATGGTGGCGGTGGGGGTGTCGATCCCCTTGTGGGAGGCGGTATGGCGCATGGTACAAAGCGTACTGTAAAGGGAATTATCCTTACAGTGTTTTTGGCGTTATTCTGTTTCTCCACACCTGCTGCGGCGGAGGAATGGGCGGAGGTAACGGCGGATTTGCCGCCGGAGGTCACGGCTTATATGGACGAAGGCACCGATGGGATTGGCTGGCAAAAGAGCCTTCGGGCGCTGGGTGAGCGAGCGATAGCGCTTTTGGCGGAAGAGTTGGCAGGCGGCGTGCGTGGAGCGGCATCGCTTCTGCTGATTGTGATAGCCACCTCCGTGGCAGAGGGGGCCATGACGGCGGCAGGGGACGGAAAGGTGCCCAACTACGTGCCCATGGCGGCGGTACTGGCGGTGACAGGCGCAGCGGTGGGCGGTCTCCACAGCCTGGCTTTTTCTTGCGGGGAGACGCTGGATCGGCTCCATGTGCTGTCTGAGCTGCTGCTGCCCGCCATTGGCGCGGCGATGACGGCGGCGGGCGGCGTGGTATCGGCGTCCGTACGGCAGGTGTCTACGGTGTTCCTGTCACAGGTGCTGATTGGATTAATGCAAACGCTGTTGCTGCCGCTGGTGTACTGCCTGATTGGGGCGTCGGCGGCAGACGTGATGTTGCCGGACCACCATTTTAAGGCCATTGCATCCGCCATTCAGAAGGTGGTGACCTGGGCACTGACGGCCTGCGTGGTGCTGTACACCGGTTATCTCGCCGTGGGCGGCGCGGTGGCGGGCAGCACGGACCGGCTGGCGATGCAGGCCACCCGCTCCGCCATTTCTGCGGCGGTGCCGGTGGTGGGCGGCATTATTTCCGATGCCAGCGGCGTGGTGCTGGCGGGGGCGGAGACCATCAAAAACGCTATGGGTGTGGCGGGGCTGCTGGCGGTCTTGGGGATTTGCATGGGACCGTTTGTCTCCCTGCTGGTGCAGTTTATGCTGTTTAAAGCGGTATCTTTTCTGGCGGGGGTGCTGGGCGGCGCGGTGGCGGCGTATTTGGACGCCATCGGAAACGCCTATGCGCTGCTGCTGGGGATGGTGGGCACCGGGGCACTGGTGCTGATCATCTCCCTATCTACTTCTGTAAGGCTGGTGATTGGGTGAGTGACATTCGGACGTGGCTTGTGGGCCTGTTTGCCGCTGCGGCGGCGGTGAGCGTGCTGTATAGCCTGATTCCGCGAGGGAAGCTGCTGGTGATTGCCCGTTGCAGCGGCGGCCTTGTGCTGCTGCTGGCGCTGCTGCGGCCTGCGCTGCACTGGGATAGCCACATCTGGGAGAACAGCTTTCGCCGGTGGCAGGACGAGATGGAGACGGCGGCGCTGCAAATGCAGGGCGTGGAGGAAAATCGTCTTGCTTCACTCATAGCGGACAGGACGGCTGCATATATTCAGGAAAAAGCGGAGGCCATGGGGCTGACGTGCCACCCCACGGTGTCCACGGCGCTGCGGCAGGGTGTGCCGTTCCCAGACCGGGTTTGGTTGGACATTCCCTTTCACGGCCCGCTGTCCGACTGTATCGCATTTGACCTGGATATTCCACGGGAAGGGCAGATATGGCAGGAGGATATACCGTGAAGGAGAAATGGTTTACAGTGCTGTCCCGGTATAAGTTTCCGGCGCTTTTGCTGCTCTTGGGCGTGGTGCTGATGCTGCTGCCTGTGGGGAAGAAAACCACAGCGGAAGCCGAGAATACGCCCCGGCAGGAATTTGACCTGGCCGCCATGGAACGGCAGATGGAGGAGATTGTGGGCTGCATAGACGGTGTGGGGCGCGTGAAGGTGATGCTGACGCTGCGCACCGGGCCCACACTGTCCCTGGCCAGCGACCAGGACGAGACACTTCGGGACGCGGAAATGCGCACGGAGAGCCAGATTCTGAAGCTGAACCGGGGCAGCGGCATGCAGGAGGTGGTGGTCACGCAGCAGCGCTACCCCGTATTTCAAGGGGCGGTCATCGTGTGTGACGGCGCGGATAGCAGCGCGGTGCGGCTGCAGGTGACGGAGGCGGTATCGGTGCTGACGTCGCTTTCCAGCGATAAAATTACCGTGGCAAAATGGCAATCATAAATGATGGGGAGGATTCGGACAATGAAAAAGGTCAAGGTGTCGAAGCAGATGGGCAAGCGATATGCTGTGGTGGCGGCGGTGATGGTGCTGGTGGGGGCATCCCTCTACATGAACTGGCGCTACGCCGGGGAGTCGGCGCCCAACACCAAGGTGCTGGGCCAGGCCACGCTGGTGAACGAGACGGAGCAGGAGGAGGCGGCGGAGGTGTCCCGCCCGGTGGTGGAGGAGAACGACTACTTTGCCACCGCCCGGCTCAGCCGCAAGCAGGCCAGGGACAGCGCCATCTCTATGCTGCAGGAGGCGGAGATCGACGAGCACGCCTCGGAGGACGTGCTGAACGAGGCGTCCCAGACGCTGCAGGTGCTGGCGTCCTACACGGTGGCCGAGGCCCAGATTGAAAACCTGGTCACCGCCAAGGGATACACCGACTGCGTAGCCTTCATGGGGGCGGAGTCCATCAGCGTGGTGGTGGCGGACCCGGACGGCCTGGACGCCACGGACGTGGCACGCATCAAGGACATCGTGATGACGGAGACGGATTATAAGCCCGCCCAAATCAAGGTGATGGAGGCAAATTAACAGTTGTTTTTTTGCGCTGCCGATGGTATACTGAATGCACTAATGTGTATTAAGGAGATTGGCAGCTATGGCTGAGAGTAAAGATTATCTGGTACACCAGGAGGAAATGGGCAATATCCAGATTTCCGAGGAAGTGGTGGCCTCCATCGCCGTGAACGCCGCCGTGGAAGTGGACGGCGTGGGCGGCTTGATGAGCGCCAACGTGTCCGACATCGTCACCGGCGGCAAGAAGCTGACCAGCAAGGGCATCAAGGTGGAGATGGACGGCAACGACTTGATGGTGAGTCTGTACATCATTGTGCGCTACGGCTGCGCCGTGGGCGAGGTGGCCAAAAAGGTGCAGCAGGTGGTGTTCAGCGCCCTGGAGGGCATGACCGGCTTCAAGGTTTCCACCGTCAACGTCCACGTGGGCGGCATCAGCTTCAACTAACGGATAGAGAGATAGAGAGATATGACACGCAATACTGCCAGAGAAATCGCATCCCATTTGATTTATGAGCTCAGCTTCACCGACCTGGGTGTGGAGGAATTCCTGGACGCCCGGCTTAATGCCGAGAATTTCGCCGACCTGTTGCCGGAGTGCGAGCTGTATGAGGAACTGCCCAACGAGAAGCAGGCGGCCTACATCCGCCGACTGGTGACAGGCGTTTCCCAGCACGCGGCGGAGCTGGACACCTACATTGAAAAGTACGCCCAGGGCTGGCGGTTTGACCGCATCTCCCTGGTGGCCTCCGCCATTATGCGCCTGGCCATGTTCGAGATTATGTACATGCCGGACATTCCCAACGGTGCCGCCGTCAACGAGGCGGTGGAGCTGGCCAAGAAGTACGACGACCCGGAGACGGCCAAGTTCGTCAACGGCATCCTGGGCAGCTTCGTCCGGGAAGAGATCAAGGAGTAATCGGGAGGGCAGAGCGGAGGCTCTGCCTTTTTCCCATGTGGGGAGGTGAGCGACACGGCGCAGCAAATCATTACGGTGACCCAGGTGAACGAGCTGGTGAAGGCGCTGGTGGACGGCGCCGCGCCGCTGCAGAACGTCCACGTACAGGGGGAGCTGAGCAACTATAAAATCTACCCCTCCGGGCACCATTATTTTACGCTGAAGGACGGCAGCTCCGCCATCCGCTGCGTCATGTTTGCCTCCTCCTCCATGCGTCTGCGGTTCCGCCCGGAAAACGGTATGAAGGTGGTGGCGGCGGGCCGGGTCAGCGTGTACCCAAGGGACGGCGCCTACCAGCTCTATTGCGCATCGCTGACGGTGGCGGGCGTGGGGGACCTGTACGTGGCCTACGAGCAGCTAAAAGAAAAGCTGTTGGCCCGTGGCCTCTTTGATGAGGGCCACAAAAAGCCTCTGCCCCGGTACCCGGAGCGGATTGCCATCGTCACCTCCTCCGCCGGCGCGGCCATCCACGATATGATTCGCATTCTCCGACGGCGCTACCCCATCGCCAAGGTGATTTTGCTGCCGGTGCGGGTGCAGGGCACGGAGGCGCCGGGGGAGATTGCAGAGGCCATCGCCTACGCCAACGAACACCATTTGGCGGACGTGCTGATTACCGGCCGGGGCGGCGGATCCATAGAGGACTTGTGGGCCTTTAATGACGAGCGGGTGGCCTACGCCATCTACGATTCGGAGATCCCCGTTATCTCCGCCGTGGGCCATGAGCCGGATGTGACCATTGCCGACTTTGTGGCGGACGCCCGGGCCTCCACCCCCTCCAACGCGGCGGAAATCGCCGTGCCGGACATGGCGGAGCTGCTGGGGCGGCTGGCGCAGCAGGACGGGCGAATGCGGCAGGGACTCCTGAATGCCGCCGAGACCCGGCGGCAGCGGCTGGAAAGCGCGGCTTCCCGCCGTGTGTGGCAAGATGCCGGGGCGCTGCTGCAGGACAAGCGACTGACGCTGGACAGCGTGACGGCACGGCTGGAGGGCGCGGCGCAGCGCAGCTTGCAGCAGAAGGAACAACGGCTGGCGACCCTCTCCTCGGCGGTGGACGCCATGAGCCCGCTGAAGGTGCTGGGCCGGGGGTACGCCATCGCCACCGATGAAAGGGAGCAGATCATCCGCACGGCAAGTCAGCTCACAGAGGGCGACAGGGTGCATTTGCGGTTTCACAGCGGCGGGGCCGTCTGTCGCGTAGAGAGCAGGGAGGACTGACATGGCAAAGAAGATGGATTTTGAGCAGAGCATGGCCCGGATCGAGGAAATTGCCGCCGCGTTGGAGCGGGGCGACGCCACGCTCAGCGAGAGCATGGCGCTGTTTCAGGAGGGCACGGCCCTCATCGGCAAGTGCCGGGAGGAATTGGACAAGGCCCAGCAGCAGGTGGTGCAGCTGATGCGCAACGCCGACGGCACGGCGGAGGAAGAGCCCTTTGCGGTGGAGGAGTGACCATGAATTACGATGCTCAATATAAAGATTATCTGACCGCCATCGAGGGCTATCTGGACGGCCTTTTCACGGGGGACAAGCCCTATGGACGGCTGTATGAGTCCATCCGATATAGCCTGCTGGCAGGGGGGAAGCGGATTCGCCCGGTGCTGACGCTGGAGTTTGCCCGCCTGGGCGGTATCGACTGGCATCTTGCCCTGCCCTTTGCCTGCGCCCTGGAGCTGGTACACAACTACTCGCTGATTCACGACGACCTGCCCTGCATGGACGACGACGACCTCCGCCGGGGCAAGCCCACCAACCACAAGGTGTACGGCGAAACGCTGGCGGTGCTGGCGGGCGACGCTTTGCAGCCCGAGGCCTTCCGGCTGATGGCAGAGGCGCCGGGGCTGTCCGCTGAGACGAAGATGGAGGCGGTGCGGGTGCTGTCCCATGCCTGCGGCGCGGACGGCATGGTGGGCGGCCAGGTGCTGGACACTCTGTGCCGCGTCAACACCCGGGAGGGTTTGCAGGAGCTGAACCGGCTGAAAACCGGCGTGATGATCTCCGCCGCCGCCGACCTGGGCTGCGTGGCTGCCGGCATGAGCGAGGAAAAACGCGTCCAGGCCCGGCAGTACGCCGACAATCTGGGCCTTGCCTTCCAGATTCGTGACGACATGCTGGACGTGATGGGGGACGAGGCCGTGTTCGGCAAGCCCATCGGCTCCGACCGTGAGGAGGGGAAGATCACCTACGTGGATCTCCTGGGCCTGGATGGCTGCGAGACCGAGGTGGAGGCCACCACAAAGCGTGGCTGCGACGCCATCGCTCCCTGGCAGGGCAGCGAGTTCCTGCTGGAGCTGGCCCGGCGGATGGTGGGGCGGAATAAGTAAAGAACGGATTGTACGCCTGTCGGCGCGGAGGAGGGATGCCTTTTCCGCGCCGATTTTTATGCTTGTGCATGTATGAAAAATCGCGTGTTATATGAATGGATTGCCGGATTTCGAGAGGATAGCGGATGATATGGGATAAAAAGTGATTTCGCTTGGCGTATCGTGCTGGAAATCACAGAAAAAACGCTGTCGCCACTTGCAGTTGGGGCGGTTTTCGGCTATAAATTAGATATAGGAAATATATGCTCCGGGTTTATGGATGCCCATGGGCGGATTATGTGTTGCCGCGGGACGTGGACAACCGATACCGGGGCTGGGTTTATGATTGGTTTTATTGACAGGAGGGAAAAGGCGTGAAGAGAGGGAAGAAATTGATTTCGGTGATATTGACCGTGGTGATGCTGCTCACCTGTCTTCCGGTGCCGGCCATGGCCTCAGGCGCATTAAGCGACAAACACTTCGGCGATCTGTTTTATTCCGTCAACGGTGACCACGTGGAGATCGTGGGGTGTATCGATGACGCCACGGAAATCGTAGTGCCGGAAACCATTGACAATTTGCCGGTCACGGTGATTGCCCAAAGCGCCTTTCATAGTCACTCCTCCCTTACGTCATTTACCGCACCCTCCACGCTGACCTACATCAGCAATTGGGCGTTCCGCGACTGCAGCCAGCTGCAAAGCGTTGATCTGTCCCAAAGCGCGGTGACCGACATTGGCCAGCAGGCGTTTCAGGGCTGCGGTAAGCTGGCCTCCGTCCAGTTTCCCGCCGACCTTCAGACCATCGGCGAGGAGGCGTTCCTGGACTGCGTACTGCTGGGAAGCGTGAATCTTTCCGGCACCGCCCTCTCCACACTGGGGCGGCGTGCTTTTCACGGCTGCACCGCGTTGTCGGAGGCGACTGTTCCCGATACGCTGTCCACGCTGGGGGTTGGCGCGTTCGGACTTTGCAAGCTGACTTATATGGATCTGTCGTCCACCGCCGTGACGGAGATCGCCGGAAGCACGTTTTCCAACAGCCTGACGGCTGTCTCGCTGCCGGACGGATTGATGGCCATCGGTGAGGGTGCTTTTTACGGTACGGCGCTGGAGGAAATCCGGTTTCCTGACACCCTCACCGCCATCGGCAAGGATGCGTTTGGCTACTGCACCTCTCTTGCCAGTGTTATCTGGCCGGAGAACCCGGATTTCACCACCGTGAACTGATTCAAAGGCTGCACGGCGCTGCCGGATACGTTTGTCTCCCTGCTGCCGTCCAGCGTCACCACCATCGGCGAGGAGGCCTTTTATGAGTGCGCCTTTACGGAGGCGGTCATTCCCGCCAACGTGGAAACCATCGGGGATTCCGCCATTAACTCCTGTGAAAATCTGACCAGACTCAGCCTTGGGTCGGGTCTGAAGTCCATAGGGGTGTACGCCTTTTTCGGCTGCGACGCACTGGCGGGGCAAACCGTGGACGTACCGGCCACCGTGTCCTCCATAGGCTACGGCGCCTTCGGTGCCATAGGGTATAGCGAGGATTCCGGTGGCTACGACAAGCCCTTTACCCTTATCATCCGCAATCGGGACCTGTCTCTCGCCCCGGAGACCGACACGGGCATATTCCTGTACGATGACAACAGCGGCAATCCCGTGCAGGATATTCTGGATTTCTCCTACGGCGCCGACATTTACGGCTACACCACCGACAGCAACGGCCAGCCCTCCGACATCTACACCATGTATCTGCGGAAAAAGGCCCAGCAGAATGAGTTTGTGGGTACGTTTACGGAATTGACGGGGGAGGAATCCCACGCAAGCTACACCGTGTCCGGCGTGTTGCCCAAGGGCGCCACGGTGAAGCTGTATCGGGGCAACGACGAAGTGGCCACCACGGCAGGGGAGACCGCCGATTCCTTCACCGCCACGGTGGAGGCGGGGGCCGGTATTCTGGTCAAGATCAGCCTGCCGGGGTACAGCGATCTGTATCTGGGCCGCTCCATCGGTGAATTCACCGGGAATTGGGATCTGGGCACCGTCACGGAGGCGGACATGACCCCCGTGCCGGTGAACCACAAGCTGTATGTGACCGTCACCCGGGAGGGCGAGCCCTACCGCAGCTTCAAAAAGCTGACCCTTACCGTGAAGATGGGGGCTGCCACGCTGACCGAGGGCGAGGACTATCGCTTGCAGTATCCGTATCTCATTCTGGACGAAGCCATTCCCCAGGAGGCGGAGATCACCCTGACGGTGACCCCGGAGGCGGATTTGATGCTCACCGGTGGTTCCGCCACAGGTACGAAGGCTTCCGGCGCCTTCACCCAGATCGATCTTCGGTCATGGGGAAGTGGGCTCATCACCGTGACGAACAGCGCCGACGTGTGTCGGGTATTGGTGTTTGACGGCGAGGGCGCGCTGGTGGATTCCGGCGTGACCGCCAACAGCTATCAGACTGCCCAGCTTCCCGCCGGGGAGTACCGGGTGGTGGCCTTTGCCAAAAACGATCTCTTTTCCTCTGTGGCGGAGTATGCCCAGCTCTCGGCCATGGGGCTTGCCCCCGGCGTGGACTTCGCCGAGGGAGCTATGACCGTGGCCGACGGGGAGGAGGCCGCCCTGAAGCTCCATGTGC
This sequence comes from Oscillospiraceae bacterium, assembly GCA_902765025.1. Lineage (GTDB taxonomy): Bacteria > Bacillota > Clostridia > Oscillospirales > Oscillospiraceae > Vescimonas. Next base: position 12,550 of record CACWYC010000010.1, on the reverse strand, counting down.
CTGCGCTGAACACCGCCGCCCTTACCGCCCTGCTGCAAACGGAGGGCAACGGGGTGATGGTGGACGTGACCAACGTGGCCGCCGGGGAGACGGTGTGCGCCCGTGTGCAGTATGCCCTCCGTCAGGCGCCCGCCGCTTCGGCGGCGGTGAAGGTGGCCCTGCCCAACGACGCCGTGTTCCTCGGCGCCTATGACGACGAGGGCAAACAGCTGGTCGCCATGACCAACCATACCGTCACCTTCTCCACCCAGCAGATGAGCGGAAACTACTATGTGTTTTTCTCTGTGAATGAGGCGGGCGAACACGGCGTTTCCGCCTCCGCCACCCTTGGCGGCGTCACCGCCCCGGTGGGCAGCGACGTGTTCACGGTGGAGCAGATTCGGGTGGATACCGGTGGGCGTTGGCTCACCGGGCGCAGCGGCACCGCATTGGTCTACGGCAAGCCCGGCAGCTATGTGACCGTCACCCTGCCCGATGGCAGCAGCGAGCACGCCTATGTCAATCAGTCCGGCCGGGCCGCCGTGTCCTACATCCTGCCGGAGGATGCCGTCAGCGGCGACAGATTTACCGTTGTGGCCTCCAGCGGCGACGCCTCCGGCAGCGGCGACGTGGTCTATTATCCCTGCGGCACCCAGGTGGAGGAGTTCTATTTCATTCACGGCGGGAAGAAGACGGAATTGATCCGTGACGGCATCCGCGTGCTGCCGGTGCCCTATTACACCTACTATGCGGTGGGTCTGGAGCCCTATAAATACTGGACCTTTGGCGCCACCCTCATCAGCAGTGAGCCCTTCCCGGCAGAGGACCCGGTGCAGGTGGCCGTCACCATGATGGACGGCAGCACCCGGAACGTGGACTTGACCCGGGTATCGGAGACCACCACCGACAAGGGCTGGGTGTATGACTACGCCGGGGAGGTCTATCTGCCCCAGGCGGGAGATCACATTTTCAAGAAATCATTGATCCCCAGCGAGTTTGAACTGCTGTATGAGCCCCACGCGTCGGAGATTGACGTGGACGCCATCCTCAGCCGGGCGTGGCAGGATGCGGTGGAGCGGTACGCGCCGCTGCTGGACAACGCAGAGCTGATGGAAAATCAGCTTGACCCGGAGATCGTGGGCGCTCTGCTCAGCGGGGCCTACAAGGTGTCGGAGGAGGCGTGGTTTGACGAACTGCCCGCAGACGTGCAGGCGGAGATTGCCGCCGGTGAGGACGCCCTTGCCCAGGTGGCGGAGGTGCTGTGCGAGCTGTACGGCATCTCGCTGAGCGAAGTGGACGAATACCTGATCCCCAATCCGGACACGGATGACCCGGACGCGCCGCCGCTTTTTGACGCGGGAAAAGTGCTGGCAAAGAACGGCGTCACCCTGTCGGCCTCCGGCTTTGACGGCGAAGCCCTTGCCGCTGACGGGTATACCGTCTATTACCCTGGGGCTGCGACCCGCAGAAGCGGCGGGAACGGCGTGGCCTTCAAGGGTGACGGCAGCGGCGTCACCGTCGTCAGCCAGGCCAGCGGTGAGAAGATCACGGTGAACTATTCGGATCATGCCGTCAACAACGCCATTACCGCGGCCCAACTCCAGACTATTGACAAGTCCGCCGCCGCTTTAGAGGCGACGGGCAAGGCGCTGGAGGGCACCGGCCATCTCTCCGGCGTATTGAAGTGGGGCGGAAAGGGCATCGCCGGTCTGGGTATCGTCCTTTCCGAGCTGGACGCCTGGAATAACGTCACTGATCTGGGAAGAATCTGGTCGGACATCGAGGCCATCAGCGGCTACCGCGCCAACCTGTATATGTGGTGCCAGCGATATGAGGATTTGCATTACAGCGACGAATGCCTGGACGCCATCTGGGGCGAGTATTTCGCGGTGTGGGAGCTGGAACTGGCGCTGAAAGCCTACGCGGAGCAAAGCCGGAACAATATCGCTGCCGGTGTGCTGTTCAACGGCCTGGGACTGGTTACTTTTGGCGCCACCAGCGTGATGTACGATTACGTTACCAACAGCATGGCCATGGTGAACGCGGCCCAGATTGAAGCGCTGATCGTGGCGTGGGACCTGGCCCGGATGCAGACGGCGCGGAGCTGCGAGGGCGGCGAGGACATCGCCAGAAGGTACTTGCAGAGCCGCACGGTGAAGGCCACGGCGATTTTGGATCCCTCCGGCATTGTATATGAGGCGTTGGAGAGCAACCCGCTGTCCGGCGTCACCGCCGCCATCTGGTACGACGAGGACGACGACCACAGCTCCGGCGTGACCTTGTGGGAGGCGGGGAAGTACGATCAGATCAACCCCCAGACCACGATAGCCGACGGCGCCTATGCCTGGGATGTGCCGGAGGGTTACTGGCAGGTGCGATTCACGAAGGAGGGCTATGCCGACGCCGCCACCGACTGGATGGAGGTGCCGCCCCCCAGAATGAATCTGAAAACGCCTATGGTCGCCACCGCTGCGCCTGCCGTGGCCTGGGCGGTGGCGTACCCGGACTATATTGAGGTGCTGTTCACCCAGTACATGGACACCGCCACGGCGCTGACCCTGCCGGAGGGCATGAGCGGCACGTGGCAGGGAGACGAGGCATACAGCAAGGCCCTGCGTGTGACGAAAGAGGGCGGCTTTACCAAGGGTGACGCCGTGAACTTCACCCTGTCCGGGGCGCAGAACTATGCCGGGACGGCCCTTGCCGATTATCAAAATGACCTGACGGTGACCGCCCGTCCGGCGGAGATCGTGCTGAACTATGAGACGATCATCGCCATGAAGGCGGGGAGCACCCCCCATGTGACCGTGCGGGTGAAGGACAGCGAGGGGCAGTATCTGAGCGGCGCCACCGTGTCGGCGGAGGTGGCCAACCCCCTGCTTGCTGCGGTGGGGGCAAGCGCCGTCACCGACGAGGAGGGGAAAGCGGTACTGGGTGCCTCCGCTCTGCTGCCGGGCCTGACGGAGATGACCTTCACCGTGGAGGGCACAACGCTGACCCGGACGGTGGACCTGCGCATCACCATGGACGACAATCGGCCCGACAGACCCACCGCCACCGTGGGCGACACGGCCTTTACCGCCGCCTCCCCTAAGGAAAACAGCATCACGGTGGACGCCGGTACGCTGCTGACCATTCAGGCGGGTGATGGCGTCACCATCTACTACACCACCGACGACACCTGCCCCTGCCAGAACAGCGCTAGCCGACAGGTGTACACCGGCCCCATCGCCATCAATCAGAACACCCGCTACCGCATCGCCGCCTACAAGGACGGCATGGCGTACAGCCAGCGGCTGAATATCAGGGCAACAATAACTGCTGCCGGGGAGGAAACCCACGCGCACACATTGACCCGTATCCCGGCAAAGGCGGCTACCGCCACGTCCCCGGGCAACGTGGAATACTATGTCTGCGCCGATTGCGGAAAATGGTTCAGCGATGCAGAGGGCAGGGAGGAAATCCTCTATAAGTCCAGCGTGATGATCCCTGCGAAAGGCAGCGGCCATACCGCTGCTCCTACCGGGGATAACAGTCATCCTGCTCTTTGGCTGATGGTGGCGTTATTCTCTCTGGCGGGAATCGTTATGGCCCATTCCGGAAAGAGACGGCGGGCTGAATAATCCAATCTCTGGACAGACGGCAGCGGCTTCACCGGCCGCTGCCGTCTTTTGCAGGACAAACGCGGTTTTATGGGCATGGCACCCTCTTTCCAAGCGAAATATATACCGTATATGATGAATATTTACTGTTGTCAAAAGGGGGAAGCTATGGTATTATAATTAATTGCTGAACAGAGGCGCAGTATCCTAGTCAGATCTTCCGTTTCCTAAGAGGGGCCTAAAAATCCCTTAAAGGGCACAACTGTGAAACCTCTGGTGCCTGCTTCTTACGCCCAGTTTGGGGTGGGTGCTGGACGGAAGGTGCGCTTTCGCGTGCCTGCGCTCGTAGGGCGCCCTCCAATGGCATGGAGGACCCGACCCTGCGGTCGTGGAGACCTGCTGTTGTGCGTCGGCGTACTCCCCTGGTGGTAAAGCGACCGGCGTACGAGGCAGATGTATGGAAACCTGCATTGCGGTGCTACCCGGCTTTAAGCCGTGAACGCTGTGTGCAGAGTAGCCTGCCTTGCGTGGAGAAGGTGGATAGGGGAGCTGATGCTCGAGATCCCTGGCCGGGGAAGCAGAGTGATTCTCTTGAAACCCCATCTGCAAAAGAGGATAAGAAACGGTTCGACTGCGGTGGAAATCACCTAGGCTGTCCCTTGTGGGGCAACGGAGGGATTGCAGTGCGGACTAAGTGGCAGTCGGGTATTGCGACGCGGTAACGGCGCAAAGCAGTGCTGAAAGGGAAACCGCCTCCATCGGCGACGAGAGGTGCGCTGCGGGGAAAACCAACCCGTACCTAAGCCGTAAGATTTACTTCCGCTGCTGCCCTGTTCAGTGATTTAACGATTCTCCGTCCTTCGGCGGTGGAATAGACAGGAGTTTACCTTGAAGGGAAAAGAAAAACAGAAATCCAGCCATTGGGCCGTGCAGGTCTTCGTGCTGGCGGTGTCCCTCAGCGCCGCGCTGAGCCTTATCTCGTCCACGGCCCTCACCGGGGCGGGATACGTGGTAGCTGTGTCGGTGCTGCTGGCGTTCATCGCGCTGGGCATCGTGTTCGACATGATCGGCGTGGCGGTGACGGCGGCGGACCCCCGGCCCTTCCACTCCATGGCATCCCATAAGGAGAAAGGCGGCAAGCAGGCCATCCGCCTACTGCAAAACGCCAGCCGCGTCAGCTCCGTGTGCAACGACGTGGTGGGCGACATCTGCGGCATCGTCAGCGGTACCACCGCGGCGGTGATCGTGACCAGGCTGCAGCAGGATTTCAGCACCACGTCGGTGCTGATCTCCATTGCTCTGACGGCGCTGATTTCCGGCCTGACCATCGGCGGCAAGGCCCTGGCGAAGACCGTGGCCATCAACGACTGCACCCGGGTGGTGCACCGGGTGGCGCTCATCATGTACGCTTTGCATCTGTATCGCTGAATTTGAGGATAGAAATGATTTTAGAGAAAATTGCGCAGCCCTCCGATATTCGGGAACTGCCGGAAACGCAACTGCATACGCTCTGCGCCGAAATGCGGCAGTTTTTGGTGGAGCAGGTGTCAAAAACCGGCGGGCACCTGGCCTCCAACCTGGGCGTGGTGGAGCTGACGGTGGCCATTCACCGGGTGTTTGACACATCCCGGGACCGGCTTGTGTTCGACGTGGGCCATCAGTGCTACGTCCACAAGGCGCTGACCGGGCGGCGGGAGCTGTTTGCCACACTGCGGCAGTTCGGCGGGCTCAGCGGCTTTCCCAAGCCCTACGAGAGCGTACACGACGCCTTTTTCGCCGGACACGCCTCCGACTCCGTATCCGTGGCGCTGGGCATGGCCCGGGCCAGGACGCTGCGCCATGAGGATTACCATGTGCTGGCGCTGATTGGCGACGGCGCACTGGGCGGCGGCCTCAGCTTTGAGGGCCTTAACGACGCCGGCGCGTCCCGGGAGCCCATGATCGTGGTGCTCAACGACAACGGCATGTCCATCGCCCCCAACGTGGGCGGCGTTTCCCACCATCTGCAAAACCTGCGGAACAAGCCGGAATACTATGAGTTTAAGAAGAAATACCGGGAGACCCTGGGAGGCAACCCGGTGGGTAAACAGATTTACAAGGTGAGCCACAGCGTCAAGCGTGCGCTGAAAAATTCCATTTATCCCACCTCCACCATGTTTGAGAGCCTGGGCTTTCACTATCTGGGGCCGGTGAACGGCCACGATGTGGCGGCGCTGACCCAGGCGCTGACGCTGGCAAAGACGCTGGACCGGCCCGTGCTGCTCCATGTGCTGACCACCAAGGGGCAGGGCTATGGCCCCGCAGAGAAGGACCCCGGCAAATTCCACGGCATCGGCGCGTTCGACATGGCTTCGGGCAATACGCTGAAGCCTTCGGGTGACAGCTTTTCCTCCGTGTTCGGCCAGACGCTGACGGAGCTGGCGGGGGAGGATGAGACTGTGTGCGCCATTACGGCGGCCATGCCAGACGGCACAGGTCTGACCCCCTTTGCGAAGAAGTATCCCAAGCGGCTGTTTGACGTGGGCATCGCCGAGGGCCACGCGGTGGCGATGGCGGGCGGTATGGCCAAGCAGGGCTTGAAGCCAGTTTTCGCCGTGTATTCCAGCTTTTTGCAGCGGGGCTACGACATGATGCTGCAGGATGTGGCCCTGGACGGGCTCCACGTGGTGTTCGGCGTGGACAGAGCCGGGTTGGTGGGTGCCGACGGCGAGACCCACCACGGCTGTATGGATGCGCTGTATCTTTGCCAGATTCCGGGCATGACGGTGTTTTCACCAGCCAGCTTCGGAGAGCTGCGGGCCATGCTGCGGCGGGCCGTGCTGGACTGCGCCGGCCCCGTGGCGGTGCGCTATCCCCGGGGTGGGGAGGAGCGGTATACCGCTGATTGGGACAATGAGGCGGTGTCGGTGCTGCGAGAGGGCGACGACGCCGTGATTATGACCTACGGCATTCTGACAAACCAGGCCCTGGACGCGGCGGACCGGCTGGCGGAAAAGGGCATCCATGCCGCCGTGGTGAAGCTCCATCAGATTGCGCCGCTGGACGAGGACGATGTCTGCCGCGCCGCAGGCGGCGCCAAGTGCCTGCTGGTGCTGGAGGACTGTCTCGCCACCGGCTGCGTGGGCCAGCGGGTAGCCGCCATGCTGGTGGAAAAGGACTGTGCGCCCCGGCGCTTACTTCTGAAGAATCTGGGCGGCGCAGTGCCGTCCCACGGCAGCGTGGGGCAGCTTTACCGCCAGTTGGGATTGGACGGCGACAGCGTGGCAATGGCCATCGAGGAGGCAGTACATGAGCAATAAAACAAGGCTGGACGTGCTGCTGGTGGACCGGGGCTTCGCGGAGAGCCGCCAAAAGGCCCAGGCCGTCATCATGGCGGGGCAGGTGTTTGTGGCCCAGCAGAAGGTGGACAAGCCCGGCACCGCCGTGGCCAATGACGCGGAAATTGAGGTGCGGGGCCACGTGCTGCGGTATGTGAGCCGGGGCGGCTTGAAGCTGGAAAAAGCCATGCAGACCTGGCCCATCACCCTGGAGGGAAAAATCTGCGCCGACATCGGCGCTTCCACCGGCGGCTTCACCGACTGCATGCTGCAAAACGGCGCACAAAAGGTGTACGCCGTGGACGTGGGCTACGGTCAGTTGGACTGGAAGCTGCGCAACGACGAACGGGTGGTGTGCCTGGAGCGCACCAACGCCCGGTATCTGAGCCATGAGGAGATTCCCGACACGCTGGATTTCGCCTCCATCGACGTCAGTTTCATATCGCTGAAGCTGATTTTCCCGGCGCTTTATACGCTGCTGCGGGAGGGCGGCGAAATCGCCTGTCTTATCAAGCCCCAGTTTGAAGCGGGCCGGGAAAAGGTGGGCAAAAAGGGCGTTGTCCGGGACAGCGCTGTCCATAAAGAGGTGCTGGAAAACTTCCTTATCTATGCAAAGGAAAACCACTTTACAGTGCTTGGTATTACTTATTCTCCCATCCGTGGGCCGGAGGGGAATATTGAGTATTTAGGGTATCTGCGCAAGTCCGACGAGCCGGACGGCGCCTACGATATTGACGCCGTGGTGGCGGCGTCTCACGAGGAATTGAAGGGAGGGAGCGCCACGTGAAAAAGGTGATTTTGTGCCCCAATCCCTATCGTGATAAGGATCTGGCGGTGGCGAAGCAGTCCCAGGAGATTTTATCGAGCATCGGGTTTGAAACGGTGGTGTGCCTGCCCTTCCAGCGGGAGGGATATGACGACCAGTTGGGCGTGCCCATCGGGCAGCTGCAGCAGGAGATTCGAAACGCCGATTTGCTCATCGCCTTCGGCGGCGACGGCACCATTCTTCACCTGGCCAGGACGGTGGCGCTCCACAAGGTGCCTGTTCTGGGCATCAACCTGGGCAATCTGGGCTTTATGTCGGAGCTGGAGTCCAATGAGGTGGAACGGCTCTACGACCTGCAAAACTGGGACTTCACCGTGGAGTCCCGGATGATGCTGGACGTGACCATTCTGCGGGACGAAAGGCCCGTTTACAGCAATATCGCCCTCAACGACGCGGTGATTTCCAAGGGCTCCATCGCCCGGGTGGTGCGGCTGGACATCTTCACCGAGGAGGGCCGGCTCACTAAGGTGACGGGCGACGGCGTGATTATCTCCACGCCCACCGGCTCCACCGGCTATTCTATGGCGGCCGGCGGCCCCATCGTGGAGCCCACGGCCCGGAACCTGCTGATGACGCCCATCTGCGCCCACTCTACCCGGGCCATGTCCTATGTGCTGTCGCCGGAGCACGTCATCACCATTGAGGCGGCGGACGCCAACCGGAAATTCGTCTACCTGTCGGCAGACGGCGGTAAAGCGTTCAGCTTGAAAAACGGCGACCGAGTGCGAGTGCGCCAGGCGAAATTTGATACTAAGCTGGTCCGGTTGAGCAAAAAGAGCTTTTGCGATATTCTGGACAGTAAAATGGGTATGGGAGGCGAAGGATCGTGAAAAACGAACGGCAGGAATTGCTGCTGCAAATTGTATCCGAGGAGATTATTGAGACCCAGGAGCAGCTTTTGGAGGCGCTGGAAAAGCGGGGCGTGCGCTCCACCCAGGCCACCATTTCCCGGGACATCAAGCAGCTTCATTTGGTGAAGGAGCCCTCGGGCCAGGGCTCGTACCGCTACGCGGTGTCGGCCCAGAAAAACCATCTGAACTTCGCCGACCGGCTGCGCACCATTTTCCGCCAGAGCGTGCTCAGCGTGGACTACGCCCAGAATATCGTGGTGCTGAAGACCATGCCTGGCCTGGCCCAGGGCGCTGCCTCTGCGCTGGACGGCATGGAGAACGTGGGCGTGGTGGGCTCCCTGGCCGGGGACGACACCGTGCTGCTGGTAATGCGCAATGAGCATGGCGCGGCAGAGCTGTGCGCCGAGGTGAAGGAACAACTGCGGTAACGTGTAGATAAGGAGGCTTCCTCATGCTGGAAGTGCTGCACATTGAGAATATCGCCATCATTGAGTCCGCCGAGATCACCTTTGAGCGGGGCTTTAACGCCCTCACCGGTGAGACCGGCGCCGGTAAGTCCATCGTCATCGACGCCATGAGCGCCGTGCTGGGTCAGCGCACCAGCCGGGAGCTGATTCGCACCGGGGCGGACAAGGCTTACGTCAGCGCATGGTTCTCCGGCGTGGAGGAATCGCTGTGCAGCGACCTGGGCTTTGGCCCTGACGAGGACGGCAATCTGATGCTGCAGCGGGAGATCTATGCCGACGGTAAGAACGTTTGCCGTGTGGGCGGACGGCCGCTGACGGTGTCGCAGCTGAAAACCCTGGGGCAGCGGCTGTTGAATATCCACGGCCAGCATGACGGCCAGCAGCTGCTGGACGAGACGCAGCATCTGCTGTATCTTGACCGGTTTGCAAAAGACGAAAAGCAGCTTGCAGAGTACACTGAAAAGTATAACCACTTTACAGAGATTCAGCGAAAAATCGCCTCTTTGAAAATGGACGAGGCGGAGAAAATGCGGCGTGTGGACACGGTGCAATATCAGATTGAAGAGCTGGAAAAGGCCAATATCCGGGTGGGGGAGGAGGATGAGCTGTCCTCCCGCCGCACGCTGCTGCGCAACGGCGAAAAGCTGATGGGCGCTCTCTCCGAGGGTGACTACTGCCTCAATGGCGACGACAGCAGCAATGGCGCGGTGACGCTGGTGAAGCAGGCCCAGAGCGCCCTTGCCGGCATTCGCAACCTGGACGATACCTTTAGCAGTCTCTACGAGCGGCTGGAAGCGGTGCACAGTGAACTGTACGACATCGCCGACACGCTGCGGGATCAAAAAGACGCCCTCTCATTCTCGCCCGGCGAGCTGGACGAGATTGAAAGCCGGCTGGATAAGCTGTATCGGCTGAAAAAGAAATACGGCGGCTCCGAGGAGGACATGCTGGCGTATTTGGACAAGTGCCGCCAGGAGCTGGACGCCATCGTGTACGCCGGCGACACCCTGGCCCGGCTGGAAAAGGAACTGGGTAAGGCGGAGGCGACGGCCAGACAGGCGGCCCGGGCGTTGGGCGATGTGCGCCGGGAGGCGGCGCAGCGGTTGGAGCAGATGGTCACCGACGAGCTGCGGCAGCTGGACATGGCGAAGATCCAATTCTGCGTGGAGTTCCGGGAAAAGGAGCTCTCCGCCGACGGCTGCGACGCCGTGCAGTTCCTCATGTCCGCCAACGTGGGCGAGGGGCTGAAGCCCATCCACAAAATTGCCTCGGGCGGCGAGCTGGCCCGCATTATGCTGGCCATGAAGAACGTGCTCAGCGAGCAGGATCACGTGAACACGCTGGTTTTCGACGAGGTGGACACCGGTGTGTCCGGTCGTGCCGCCCAGAAGGTGGCGGAGAAAATGGCCAAGATTGCCCGCCGCAAGCAGGTGCTTTGCGTCACCCATCTGCCCCAGTTGGCCGCTATGGCGGACGCCCATTTCTCCGTGGAGAAGGGGGAGCAGGGAGGACGCACCCTCACCTCCGTGCTGCGGCTGGACCGGCAGCACCGCTGCCAGGAACTGGCCCGCCTCACCGGGGGCGCCCAGGTGTCGGAAACCATGCTGCGCAGCGCAGAGGAGCTGTTGACCCAGGCGGAGCAGTTTAAGCGGAGTTTATAGCCGAAACCTTGACAAACGGCCCAAATATGCCTATAATACGCATGTTATAGATACTTGCCACTGTGATGATGGGAACAAGTACGCGCCATGTCTCCTGCCAAGAGAGGCCCCGGTCGGTGTAAGGGGCAGAGGAGAGGGCTGCGGAATACATCCCGGAGCAGCCCCCTGAACGCTTTGCCAGTAGGGGTGTGTCGGGTGCGCCCGTTATCGCGCAGGGGTTTTCCGAAACCCGACAAGGCCGCATTTCGCGAGAGTGCGGCGAATAGAGGTGGTACCGCGGCTTTGTCGCCCTCTGTCGTAACTGCGACGGGGGGCGTTTTTTGCTGCCTCCCGAAAGAATCGGAAAAGGAGTATTTTGCAAATGGGAATCTATGAAGAACTGAAAGAGCGTGGTCTGCTGGCCCAGGTCACCAACGAAGAGGAAATCCGGGAAATGGTGAACAACGGCAAAGCCACCTTCTACATCGGCTTTGACTGCACCGCCGACAGCCTGACGGCGGGCCATTTCATGGCCCTGACGCTGATGAAGCGCCTCCAGATGGCGGGCAACAAGCCCATCGCCCTCATCGGCGGCGGCACCACTATGATCGGCGACCCCTCCGGCCGCACCGATATGCGGAAGATGCTGACGAAAGAGGACATCGAGCATAACGCCGAATGCTTCAAGCGGCAGATGGAGCGGTTTATTGAGTTTGGCCCCGACAAGGCCCAGATGATCAACAACGCCGACTGGCTGCTGAAGCTGAACTACGTGGACCTGCTGCGTGAGGTGGGCGCCTGCTTCTCCGTCAACAATATGCTGCGGGCCGAGTGCTACAAGCAGCGTATGGAGAAGGGCCTCAGTTTCCTGGAGTTCAACTACATGATCATGCAGTCCTACGACTTCTACTATTTGTTCCAGCACTACAACTGCAATATGCAGTTCGGCGGCGACGACCAGTGGAGCAACATGCTGGGCGGCACGGAGCTGATTCGCCGCAAGCTGGGCAAGGACGCCCACGCCATGACCATCACCCTGCTCACCGACTCCCAGGGCAAGAAGATGGGCAAGACCGCCGGCAACGCCGTGTGGCTGGACGCCAACAAGACCAGCCCCTTCCAGTTCTACCAGTACTGGCGGAACGTGGACGATGCCGACGTGATGAAGTGCATCCGCATGCTGACCTTCCTGCCCCTGGAGGAGGTCGACAAGATGGATGCCTGGGAGGGCGCCCAGCTCAACGAGGCAAAGGCTATTCTGGCCTTCGAGCTGACCAAGATGGTCCACGGCGAGGAGGAGGCTCGGAAGGCCGAGGCTGCCGCCAAGGCCCTGTTTGCCGGCGGCGGCAATACTGCTGATATGCCCACCACCGAGCTTACCAATGACGACTTCGGCGGCGGCGCCATCGACGTGCTGACGCTGCTGGTGAAGTGCGGCCTGGCCGCCTCCAAGGGCGAAGCCCGCCGCCTGGTGCAGCAGGGCGGCGTCACCGTGGCGGACAAGAAGGTGGACGCCATCGACGCCGTCTTTGGCTGCGAAAATTTCACCGGTGAGGGTGTTGTAATCAAGAAGGGTAAAAAGGTGTTCCACAAGGCTGTTTTGGTGTGATTCGGCCATCTCGGCAAAGTCTCTTTTGAAAGGTTCAGCGCCGCCCATCGGGCGGCGCTGTTTTTGTGGTGCGCCCGGCGAGCGCACGTTCTACAGGGTGAAAGTCCCGAGACCGCCCGGCAGCGGGAAGGTCATAGCCAAAGCCAAGGGTGTCCGTCGCGAGGCGGAATCTGAAGGAAGGCAGCGGCAAAACTCTGGCCCGACGAACAGAAATCATGTCAGGCCGCAAGCGAGGGTAAGACTGCCACACAAGCCAAAG
>CACWYC010000009.1 GCA_902765025.1 Oscillospiraceae bacterium | reverse complement strand
TACGAGTCTCTGCACTTATGCGATTGAACCGCCGTGTACCGAACGGTACGCACGGTGGTGTGAGAGGTCGGGGCTTATTCAGCCCCTCCTACTCGATTAAAATGGTTGAATCCTGGGATGCAATATTATATAATGAAGCGACATTTGAAAGAAACGAGCGATAACGATGAAAACCCATGATTTCTATTTCGACCTGCCGGAGGAACTGATTGCCCAGACGCCCATCGAGAAGCGAGACGCCTCCCGGCTGCTGGTGTTGGACAAGGCCACGGGGGCGTGGCAGCACCGCCATTTTTTTGACCTGCCCGACTACCTGCGCCCCGGCGACTGCTTGATTTTGAACGATTCCCGTGTGCTGCCCGCCCGGCTGCTGGGCCAGCGGCTGCCCGGTGGCGGCGCCTGTGAGGTGCTGCTGCTCATCGATAAGGGGAACAAGACCTGGGAGTGCCTGGTGCGGCCCGGCAAGCATCTTCGCGCCGGGGCCAAGCTGTCTTTCGGCGACGGCGAGCTGACTGCCGAGGTGACGGAGGTACTGCCCGACGGCAACCGACTGGTGCGGTTTGACTACGAGGGCATCTTCCTGGAGGTGCTGGACCGGTTGGGCAAAATGCCCCTGCCGCCCTACATCAAGGCGGAATTACAGGATAGAGAGCGGTATCAGACCGTGTATTCCCGTGTCATCGGCTCGGCGGCGGCCCCCACGGCGGGTCTCCATTTCACCCGCGAGCTGCTGCAAAAGGTGCAGGATATGGGCGTGGGCGTGGGCTATGTGACGCTGCACGTGGGCCTGGGCACCTTCCGCCCGGTGAAGGAGGACGAGATTACCGACCACGAGATGCACAGCGAATATTGCACCATTCCGCCCGAAACCGCCGACCTCATCAACCGCACCAAGGCAAACGGCGGCCGTGTCATCTGCGTGGGCACCACCTCCTGCCGCACACTGGAGAGTTGGGCGCAGGAGGACGGCACCGTGGTCCCCAGCGCCGGGTGGACCAATATTTTCATCTACCCAGGCTACCGCTTCAAGGTGCTGGACGGCCTGATCACCAACTTCCACCTGCCGGAATCCACGCTGATCATGCTGGTGTCGGCGCTGGCGGGCCGGGAGCACGTGCTGGCGGCCTATGAGGAGGCGGTGCGGGAGCGGTATCGCTTTTTCTCCTTCGGCGACGCCATGCTGATTCTCTGACAGGGAGGACGCTATTATGTTTAAGGTACTGAAAAAACAGGGCAAGGCCCGGCGCGGGCAGTTCCAGTGCGCCCACGGCGGCGTGGTGCAGACGCCGGTATTTATGAACGTAGGCACCCAGGCCGCCATCAAGGGCGGCGTCAGCGCGCTGGATTTGCGAGACGAGCTGAAGACCCAGATTGAGCTATCCAACACCTATCACCTCCATCTGCGGCCCGGCGACGACGTGGTGCGGCAGATGGGCGGGCTCCACAAGTTCATGCGCTGGGACGGCCCTATTCTCACCGACAGCGGCGGCTTCCAGGTGTTTTCTCTGGCGGGCCTGCGGAAGATCAAGGAGGAGGGCGTCACCTTCGCCTCCCATCTGGACGGACATCGGATTTTCATGGGCCCGGAGGAGAGCATGCAGATCCAGTCCAATCTGGGCAGCGACATCGCCATGGCCTTTGACGAGTGCGTGGAGAACCCCGCCACCTACGAGTATGCCAAGGCGTCCTGTGAACGGACGCTGCGGTGGCTGGAGCGGTGCAAGGTGGAGCATGACCGACTCAACGCCCTGCCGGACACGGTGAACCCCCGACAGATGCTGTTCGGCATCAACCAGGGGGCCACGTTCCCGGATCTGCGCATCTGGCATATGCAGCAGATCGCCAAAATCGACTGTGACGGCTACGCCATCGGCGGCCTGGCGGTGGGGGAGCCTACGGAGACCATGTATGACATCATCGACGCCGTGGAGCCCTATATGCCGGCGGACAAGCCCCGGTATCTCATGGGCGTGGGTACTCCCAGCAACATCATTGAGGGCGTGGCCCGTGGCGTGGATTTCTTCGATTGTGTGATGCCGGCCCGCAATGCCCGCCACGGCAAGCTCTTTACCTGGGACGGTACGCTGAACATCAAGAATGCCAAATACAAGCTGGACGAGGGCCCCATCGACCCCAAGTGCGACTGCCCCGTGTGCCGCAATTTCTCCCGTGCCTATGTGCGCCACCTTTTCGCGGCGGAGGAAATGCTGGGCATGCGCCTGGCGGTGATGCACAACCTGTACTTCTATAACCAGCTCACACAGAGAATCCGGGACGCCCTTGACGAGGATTGCTTCGATCAGTTCCGGCAGGAGTACAGCGCCAAGCTGGGCGAGAAGGTGTAAATTTTTGACACACATCGCGGAAAGCACTTGCCAAAATCGGCGTAGTTTTGTATAATGAATCTACTTTGTGATTAAAGGAGACGAAGTTATGTTCCATCTGATCAATACCGCATACGCGGAATCTGCTGCTACCGGTGCCACCGGCGGCGGTCTCAGCTCTTCTCTGCTGATGATCATCATCATGGTGGTGGTGTTCTACTTCCTGCTGATCCGTCCCGAGAACAAGCGGAAGAAAGAAGCCGAGTCCATGCGCAGCTCCCTGAAGAAGGGCGATTATATCACCACCATCGGCGGCGTGTACGGCCGCGTGGTGGCTGTCACCGACCGCACCGTGGTCATCGAGACCAGCGAGGACCGCGTCCGCGTGGAGTTCGTCAAGTCCGCTGTGGGCCAGGTGGGCACCCTGGACGAGCAGGCTGCCGCCCAGCAGCGCCCCGCCCGCAAGGCCAAGAAGAGCGCCGAGGACACCGTGGCCGAGAAGATCGAGGCCGCCGATGTGAAGGACGACAGCGCCGCCGAGTAATCGATTTGACGCATAATCAGACCTCCCCCGAATATGCTTGCAATGAGCATCTTCGGGGGAGGTTTATTCTATGAAACAACTGGCGGACAAACAGCTATGGCTGGGCATCGGCGTGGGGGCGGCGGCAATTCCGCTGTCCTTCGCACTGCTGGCCACGCTGCTGGGCAGCGAGGTGATAGGGCAGCAGTCGCTGACGGGGGCGCTGTGTGCATGCTATTTTATCAGTTGCTGTGCAGGCGGCGCGGTGGCTTCGGCGGGGAAGGAGGGCAGGCTCCTGCGGTGTATCTGGGTGTGGGCGGTGCTCTATGCCGTCATCTGGCTGGCGGCCTTGTCCGGCGGCGAGGCCATCTCCTTTGTGCCCGACGGCATCTACTTAACCGTATCCATGCTGGCGGGAGCCGTTGTGGCGGCGCTGATTGCCCCCAAGGGTAAAAGGCGGCGGAAAAAAGGAATCGCGGCAGGGAAGAGAGCAACCCGTAGACATTCGGTAACATAAATCAGCATGGTGAAAAATAACAAAAAAGGGGTTTCCGGGAAATAGGCACTTGACAAAAGCGGTGGAATGCGCTCCATCGCTTTCTATTTTTCTCAAAAACAAGATGTAGTGATGTATTTTTAAATTGCGTCCATATTTCGGTTGTGGAAGGGAGGAATAGCCTCTCCATTTACAAGGTTAACATAATGTAGTTTACATAACATTTTAGCATAATTGCCAAAAATATTATTTTTGCGCCAAAAGCCTTGCGAAACCATGAAATTTGGCCTATAGTCTACTTGTTCGGATTTGCGTCTAAATCCTGTCGGCGCCTCATACAGTGTGATGAGGTGAGGTACAGGCTATGAAACTGGGCGCATTATCCAAGGGTACCGTGAAGCTGTCGTCCGGTGGGCGGCGGGTGTGGTTGCTGGGCATTTCCACACTGGGCGGCATTCTGCTGGGCGCGTTTCTGGCGTCCCGGTGCAGCCGGGACGCGCTGGATGCGCTGCAAGCCTATGTCACCGCCTACTGTGGCCTCCCCGACAATTCCCGCGCTTGCGGCGGCCTGGGCACGGCGCTGGCGTTCTGCCGCGTGCCGCTGCTGATGCTGGCGGTCAGCTTCTGCGGCCTGGGCTTTGTAGCTGTTCCGCTGCTGGCGGCATGGGAGGGCATGAGCCTTTCCTACGCCGCGGTTTCTTTTTCTGCCGCTATGGGCAAGCCCGGCGTGCTGATGGCGTTGGCGGCCTTCGGCGTGCGCGGCGCGGTGCTGCTGCCCTGCATGTTGTTTACAGGCGGTACGGCCTGGCGCCTTGCCTATGAGCGCAAAGGCCTGGCGGCGCTGTCGGGCCGCGATTTGCGTGGTATTTTGATTTGTTTTGCCGCCCTGACTTTGGGTGTCATTTTGGAGTGCAGCCTTGCCCCGAGGCTGATGACTCTTGCATTGGCGGGGTAGTTTTTTACGAAGGGAGATGAGCGTGATGGCTGCGGATTACGTGGCGGAATTCCGGGAGTACCTGGTCAATGAAAAGCACTCCTCGGTCAATACGCTCAGCTCCTATCTTCGTGATATGCAGCAGTTTCAGACCTGGCTGTTGCGCAGCGGCGTGTCCACGCTTCGCAAGGTGGACCGCGCCCGGGTGGAGGAGTACTTGCAGCACCTGCGGCAGGAGGGAAAATCCCCCGCCACCATTACCCGCTGCACCGCCACGCTGAAATGCTTCTTCGGCTTTATGGTCAGCGCCGGACACATGAAATCCAACCCCGCCAAGGCGGTGTCCTCCGTAAAGGTGGAGCGCAAATATCCGGAGATCCTCACCAGCAAGGAAGTGGAGCTGTTTCTGGACCAGCCCAAGTGCGTAGATGAAAAGGGCTTCCGTGACCACGCCATGCTGGAGCTGCTGTACGCCACAGGCATCCGCGTGTCAGAGCTGATTGGCCTTGACGTGGACGACGTGAATCTGACATTGGAGTTCATCCGCTGCGTCAACCGGGGCAAGGAGCGCATCATCCCGCTGTATGCCACCGCCGTTAAGGCGCTGCGGGACTATATGGAGAGCATTCGCCCCCGGCTGATTGCTGATGAGAGCGAAAGGGCTCTGTTCGTCAACATGGACGGCGAGCGCATGAGCCGCCAGGGCTTCTGGAAAATCATCAAGTATTACCAGGCCAAGGCGGAGATCGACAAGGACATCACGCCCCACATGCTGCGCCACAGCTTTGCCGTGCATCTTTTGGAAAACGGCGCGGATTTGAAGTCCATCCAGGAGATGCTGGGCCACGCTGATATCTCCTCCACCCAGATGTATACCCATATCATCAACAAGGGGCTGAAAGATGTATACCGCAAGGCCCACCCCCGTGCATAACGGAATCGAAAAGACCACCGGATTGGTGGTCTTTTTCTTATTGCCAATCGAACATATATTTGATATAATAACAATGATTGTGAGGTGGAGCGTGTTGCGCATATTGGGCATCGACCCCGGCATCGCCATTGTGGGCTTTGGCGTGCTGGACTGTGACAAGGGGAAGCAAACCATGGTGCAATACGGCGCCATCAACACCGAGGCCGGGCTGCCGCTGGCTACTCGCCTTGTGCAGATTCAAACGGATTTAGAGCAGCTGATTTTGCAGTTCCGGCCCGATGAAATCGCCATTGAAGAACTGTTTTTCAGCAAAAATATTACCACCGGCATTGCGGTGGCCCACGGCCGCGGCATTATCCTCTACACCGCCGAAAAGCTGGGGGTGCCCATTTACGAGTACACCCCCATGCAGGTGAAGCAGGCGGTGGTGGGCTACGGCCTGGCGGAGAAGCGGCAGGTGATGGACATGGTGAAGCGGATTTTGAAGCTGAAAGCCGTGCCCAAGCCCGACGACGCAGCGGACGCTCTGGCCATCGCCCTGTGCCACGCCCGCAGCGCCACCAGTCTGCTGCGGCGGAAAGACCCCAACGTGAAGGAGACGATTTGATGTTCTACTATGTCAGTGGCACCGTGGCCGAAATGGAGGCGGGTCTGGCCGTTATCGATTGCGGCGGCGTGGGCTTTGCCTGCTATACCACCAATTATTCCCTGGCCCACATGAAAAAGGGGAGCCAGGCCAAGCTGTTTACCTACCTCAACGTGAAGGAGGACGGCATGGACCTCTACGGCTTTACCAGCCAGGCGGAGCTGCGCAGCTTCAAGCTGCTGCTGGGCGTCAACGGCGTGGGCCCCAAGGCGGCGCTGTCCATCCTGTCCAGCACCACGCCGGATCAGCTGGCCATGTGCGTGGTGATGGGGGACGAAAAGACACTGACCGCCGCCCCCGGCATCGGCAAGAAGATTGCCCAGCGCATCATTCTGGAGCTGAAGGACAAGCTGAGCAAGGACCAGGAAATCGGCACCTTCGTGCCCGATGGCAGCGGTGCGGCGGCCATGCCTGCCGGAAATAACGGCAAGCTGAAGGAGGCCGCCGCGGCCCTGGCGGTGCTGGGCTACGGCGCCCAGGAAGTCAACACGGCGCTGAAAAACGTGGACGTGGAACATCTGTCTTTGGAGGATATCATCCGGCAGGCGCTTAAGCAGATGATTCGGTAAGGAGGGATCTCATTGAGCATTGATTTCGGCGCGGACATTTACGAGGAGCCCATCGTCACCAAGTCCTTCTTGCAGGAGGATGCCCAGGAGGTCTCGCTACGACCCCACACACTGCAGGAATACATCGGCCAGGAAAAGGCCAAAAATAATCTGGCGGTGTTCATCGAGGCGGCGCGGCGGCGGACGGAGTCGCTGGATCACGTGCTGCTCCACGGCCCTCCGGGACTGGGCAAAACCACCCTGGCCGGCATCATCGCCCAGGAGATGGGGGTCAACATCCGCATCACCTCCGGCCCCGCCATTGAAAAACCCGGCGACCTGGCGGCGCTGCTGACCAATTTAAGCGAAAACGACATCCTGTTTGTGGACGAAATTCACCGGCTGAACCGCTCTGTGGAGGAGATTTTGTATCCCGCCATGGAGGATTACGTCATTGATATTATCATCGGCAAGGGCCCCAGCGCCAATTCCATCCGTCTGGATTTGCCCAAATTCACACTAATTGGCGCCACCACCCGGGCCGGCTCTCTGTCTGCACCCCTGCGTGACCGCTTCGGTGTGACGCTGCGGCTGGAGCTGTACACCCCGGAGGAATTGAAGAAAATCGTTACCCGCAGCGCCGGCATTTTAAACGTACCTATTGAGGACAGCGGCGCCATGGAGATCGCCCGCCGCTCCCGTGGTACGCCCCGTATCGCCAACCGCATGCTGCGCCGCGTCCGTGACTTCGCCCAGGTGAAGGCCGACGGCATCATCACCCGGCAGGTGGCGGATCAGGCGCTGCTGGCCCTGGAGGTGGACGACCTGGGCCTGGACCAGATTGACCGCCGCATGCTGCGGGCCATCATCGACAACTACGGCGGCGGCCCGGTGGGCTTGGAGACGCTGGCGGCCACCATAGGGGAGGAGTCGGTGACATTGGAAGACGTATACGAGCCGTACCTCATGCAGCTGGGCTTCCTGACCCGCACGCCACGGGGCCGCTGCGTCACCCGAAAAGCCTACGAACACCTCCATTTGGATTTCGATGGGCAGGAGCAACTGACGCTGTAAGCCGTCTGGCGAGAATTTATACCGATTTTGTCGGGAATTTATTTACAAATTTTCCCGATTCACTTGACAAATGAATTTGGACAAAGGTATAATCATGTATGATAAGGATGATAGGGTAATTTTACCCGCTTTACGGGCGTTGTCCGACGAGCAGCTTTGCCAGGCTGCCGGGGAGGGCAGCACCCAGGCGGAGGAGATTCTGGCGCTGCGGTATCACCGTTTGGTGCGCAGCGTGGCCCGCCCGTTCTTCCTGGCGGGGGGCGACAGTGAGGATCTTCTGCAGGAAGGCATGTTTGCCCTGGTAAAGGCCATGCGTGAGTATGACCCGGGCCGGGACGCCTCCTTTCACACCTTTGCCGAGACCTGCATTCGGAACAGGATTTACACCGTTTTGAAGGCGGCGGCCTCCGGCAAGAATTCCCCGTTGAACCAAGCCATCCCTTTGAACCCCTCTTTTTTGGAAGTCAATTCGTTCTTTGCCCAGCCCGACCCGGAGGTCCTGCTGATTGACAGAGAAAAAGCTCAGCTTCTCTTGACGGATGTTCGTCGGCAGTTGTCTGCGTTTGAAACAGAGGTTTTAGGGTACTATTTAGACGGCCTTACGTGCCGTGAAATCGCAGAGACTGTGGGCAGGCCGCCAAAGGCGGTGGACAATGCCGTGCAGCGCATCCGCCGCAAAGTGGAGCGGCAGTTATCCAGTGGCGAAATCAGCAGAGGCTGAGCGCAATATATTTCTCAAAGAGAGGGTAAAAACAATGTTTGAAGACAAGACTTTAGTATGCAAAGAGTGCGGCAACGAGTTCGTTTTCACCGCCGGTGAGCAGGAGTTCTACGCTGCCCGCGGCTTCCAGAACGAGCCCCAGCGCTGCAAGGCTTGCCGTGACGCTCGCAAGAACGCCGCCCGTGGTCCCCGTGAGTATTTCACCGCTGTCTGCGCTTCCTGCGGCGGCGAGGCCAAGGTGCCCTTCGAGCCCAAGTCCGACCGTCCTGTGTACTGCAGCGATTGCTTCGCTAAGATGCGCGAGAACGGCTGAGCACTAAAGCACACAACGAAAGGGGCGCATCGCGCCCCTTTTTTTGTCGCCATGATATGGCTTAAGCCTGTCAAAAAACGGCTATGCCGTTTTTTGACAATGGGATTGCAGTCTACTGCGCGCGCGAATAGTACGCCTCCGGCGCGCTATTCGCACACTTCGTAGCCTGAGAAGTGAAAATAGTGACGCGCATGTCGTCACTTTTTTCGGATTTCAATGGTTCGCGCCTGCGGGCGCGAAATCTGCGATGCTTTTTTGACAATCTGATGGTTTGTTTACAATTTCCCTGTTGAAAACGGTGGGAATTGCGGGTATACTGTACCCATCTACTGATAGGAGGCAATACCAATGATTGAGATTACCAAGGACACCGTCATCGGTGATATCCTGGACATCGCGCCCCAGACCGCGCCCATCTTCTTCTCCATCGGCATGCACTGCCTGGGCTGCCCCAGCTCCCGCGGTGAGACTGTGGAGGAGGCTTGCGCCGTCCATGGCGTGGACGTGGAGAAGCTGCTGGCCATCGTCAACGAGACCGCCAACAAGGCTGAGTAAAAAAACGCAACGCATACGGTGACGCCGTATGCGTTGTATTCTGCCCGGAGGGCCTATGAAAGAGTTACAACTACAGCCGCGCCTCCAGATGCTGGCCGACCTGGTGCCCCCGGGCGCGGCCCTGGCGGACGTGGGCACCGACCACGGCTATCTGCCGGTGTATCTGCTGCAAAAGGGGGCTATCAAACGAGCCATCGCCTCGGATATCGGCGTCGAGCCCCTGGACCACGCCCGGCGCACGGCGGAGGAATACGGCGCAGCGCTGGAGCTGCGGCTGTGCGATGGTTTGGCGGGCATTGCCCCCTACGAGGCGGACACTGTGGTCATCGCCGGCATGGGCGGGGAGAGCATCATTGCCATCCTGTCCGCCGCACCTTGGACGAAAAACGACTGCCGGCTGATTTTGCAGCCCATGACGCGCCAGGAGCTGCTGCGCTGCTGGCTGGCGGAGAACGGCTACCGTTTCACCGCCGAGCGGTTGGTGGCGGATAAGGGCACCATCTATCCCATCCTGTGCGTGGAGGGCGGGGCGCAGCCACCCCTTTCCGAAGTGGAGACCTATTCGGGCCTGCTGCTGGCGGATGACCCGCTGTACGGCGAATACTTAATCCGCCAGATGGCCCGGCTGAAAAAAGCCGCAGACGGCATGCGGCGCTCGCAGGATAATAGGTGTAAAGCGGATGCGCTTGACAGCCTATACGAAGCCTTGGCGGAGAAGAGGAGACAGCTATGACCACTGTGCACGATATAGAAAATATGCTCTTCGCCTGGGCGCCACGCGACCTGGCGGCGGACTGGGACAACGTGGGCCACCTGGTGGGGGAGGGCGGCAGCGCCGTGCACCGGGTGCTGGTGTCGCTGGACATCACAGAGCCGGTGGTGGAGGAGGCCGTGGCCATAGGCGCCGACCTCATTGTGTCCCATCACCCCATCATGAACTGCACCTGGCATAAGGTGCAGCACGTCATCGATGAAGACGCCCAGGGCCGTATGGTGATGAAGCTACTGCGCCACGGCATCTCCGCCATCTGTATGCACACCAATCTGGACGCGGCGGAGGGCGGCGTCAACGACGTTTTGGCGAATGCCCTGGGCCTTTCCGATCTTTCGCCGTTAAATGATGAAAAAATCGGACGAATCGGCACAACAAAATGTGAAATACCCCTTGTGGAGTTTACCTCTTTTGTGCTAAAATCATTAGGATGTAACGGCTTGCGATATACCGACAGCGGAAGGCCGGTTCACCGCGTGGCGGTGGGCGGCGGCGCCTGCGGCGAGTATATCGAAAACGCTATGGCGCTGGGCTGCGACACCTTCGTCACGTCGGACTTGAAGTACCACGAGTTTTTGGACCACGGGGCCATCAATCTGATTGACGCGGGGCATTTTCCCACAGAGAATTTGATTTGCCCCGAAATCGTGTCCCGCCTGCAGAGCGCGTTTCCTGATTTGCGCTTGTGCCTGAGCCAGGCCCATCGCCAGGAGATCATTCAATATTGCATAAAGGAGAAATAAACTATGTCCGGACATTCCAAGTGGCACAATATTCAAAAGACCAAGGGCGCGGCTGACGCCAAGCGCAGCGCCGCCTTTACCAAGATTGCCAAGGAGATCATCGTGGCCGTCAAGCAGGGCGGCAGCGGCGACCCTGCTTATAACTCCATCCTGGCTACCGTGGTGGCCAAGGCCAAGGCGGCCAATATGCCCAACGACAACATCAAGCGCACCATCGAAAAGGCCCTGGGCAACGGCAACACCGACAACTACGAGTCCGTCACCTACGAGGGCTATGGCCCCAACGGCATCGCCGTCATCGTGGAGGCGCTGACCGATAACCGCCAGCGCACCGCCCCTGAGGTCCGTCACTATTTCGATAAGTACGGCAAGGGTCTGGGCGCCCAGGGCTGCGTGAGCTGGAGCTTCGACCGCAAGGGCGTTATCGTCATCGACAACGAGGACGAGGAGTTGGACGAGGACACCGTGATGATGGATGCGCTGGACTCCGGCGCTGCCGACTTCGAGGCCGACGGCCCCGTGTTTGAGATTACCACCGACCCCAACGACTTCAACGCCGTGGTGGCCGCCCTGGAGAGCAAGGGCTATCACTTCGTCAACGCCGACATTGAGATGGTGCCCCAGAACTACGTCACCATGACCGATCCCGACGACGTGAAGAACATGGAAAAGCTCCTGGATATGCTGGAGGACAACGAGGACGTGCAGAACGTGTGGCACAACTGGCAGCAGGACTGATTTGACTTACATATATCCCGCGCCCGAAAGGGTGCGGGATTTTTTTACTTCTATCCCGGAGAGTTGTCTCATAGGAATGACTAAACGAATGCAAATTGCGGAGGTCGTCACTATGAATCAATCCACATCTCTCTACCAGGATATGGCCAAGCGCACAGGCGGCAGCATTTACATCGGTGTGGTCGGCCCTGTGCGTACCGGCAAATCCACGTTTATCAAGCGGTTTATGGAGTCCCAGGTGCTGCCCAACATGGCAGACGATTACCGCCGTGAGCGGGCCAAGGATGAGCTGCCCCAGAGCGGTTCGGGCCGCACCATTATGACGGCGGAGCCCAAATTCGTGCCCGAGGAGGCGGTACAGATCAGCGCAGGGGAGGGCAGCGACTTCTCCGTGCGGCTGGTGGACTGCGTGGGCTATATGGTGCCCGGCGCCATGGGCCAGATGGAGGATGAACTGCCCCGGATGGTGATGACGCCCTGGTCGGAGCAGGAGATGCCTATGACGGAGGCGGCGGAAATCGGCACCCAGAAGGTCATCAACGAGCATTCCACCGTGGGCATTGTGGTCACCACCGACGGCACCATTACCGACATCCCCCGCCAGGACTACGTGGAGGCGGAGGAGCGGGTCATCCGGGAGCTGCAGTCCATCGGCAAACCCTTTGTGGTGCTGCTCAACTCCACCGACCCCGACAGCGAGGGGGTAAAAGCCCTGGCCGCGCAGCTGGAAAACCGCTATCAGGTACAGTGCATCCCTGTCAACTGTATACACTTGACAGACAGCCAGATTACAGATATTTTGCAGGATTTGCTGTTTGAATTTCCCCTGCAGGAGATGGATTTCTACCTGCCAGCCTGGATTGACGCACTGCCGTCGGAGCATCAGCTGCGTACGGCGCTCTATCAGGCCATTTCCCAGGAAACCGGAGACCTGGCCCATATCCGGGACATTCGGCGCTGCCTGCAGGGCCTGCGGAGCAGGGAGGAGGTTGACGATGCCTCTATCCGCTCCATCAACTTGGGCACCGGCGTGGCGGAGGCGGAGGTGGAGATGCCCCGAGAGATGTTCTATGATACCGTCAGCCAGCGCTCCGGCCTCACCGTCCGCGATGACGGCGATATTATGGAGCTGCTCACCGACCTGGGCGGCGTCAAGGTGGAGTATGAGAAAATCTCCCGTGCGCTGGACGACGCCAAGCAGACGGGCTACGGCATCGTCATGCCCAGCGTGGAGGAACTGAACCTGGAGGACCCGGAGATTATCAAGCAGGGCGGGCGGTACAGTGTGCGGATGAAGGCCAGCGCCCCGTCCATCCACATGATCCGCGCCGACGTGGAAACCACCGTCTCGCCCATCGTGGGCAACGAAAAGCAATCCGAGGACATGGTGAACTACCTGCTGCAGGAGTTTGAGGGGGATACCAGCAAGATCTGGCAGTCCAACATTTTCGGCCGCAGCTTTAACGAGATCGTCAGCGACGACTTGCAGGCCAAGCTGAAACGGATGCCGGATGACGCCAGAGGAAAATTGCAGCAGACGTTGGAGCGTATCATCAACGAAGGCGGCGGAGGCCTTATCTGCATTATACTGTAAAGGAATATACATTAACAGCACTTTTGACCGCTTGCGACTTGCGAAATACGTTCTTCCGTGATATGATAATGGCAAAGTAGTATTTTTGGGAGGTATGCGTATGCTGCTGGCCATTGATATCGGCAACTCCACCATTTCCGTGGGCGTGTTTGACGATGATAAGAAGATTGTGTTTCTCTCCTCCTTGGACACGGACAGCCGCAAGACGGCGGACCAGATCAGCATTGACCTGATGAACATTTTTGCCCTGTACGGCGTGGATATTCATGCCATTTCCGGCGCGATTTTTTCCAGCGTGGTGCCGGGCATGAATTTCCCCATGGAAAAGGCGCTGACCCGCCTTACCGGCAAGCCGCCTATGATGGTGGGCCCCGGCGTGAAAACGGGCCTCAACATTCGCATGGAGGTACACAACCAGTTGGGAGCCGACATCGTGGCCAGCGCTGTTGCGGCACTGGAGAAGTACCCCGCGCCCATCATCATGGTGGAGATGGGCACCGCTACCACCATCTCCTATATCTCCGCCCAAAAGACCTATGAGGGCGGCCTCATGTTCCCGGGCGTATACCTGAGCATGGACGCCCTCAGCGGCCAGGCGGCGCTGCTGCCCAACATCTCGCTGGAGCATCCCCGCAGCCTCATCGGCAAGAACAGCGCCGACTGCCTTCGCAACGGCATCGTCTACGGCACCGCCGCCATGCTGGACGGCATCATCGACCGTATCCGGGAGATGATTCCCGGCGAGACGCCTACCGTGGTGGCCACCGGCTCCCCGGCACCGGTGATTACCCGCTACTGCCGCAACGCCATAACTTACGATAAATACCTGCTGATGGAGGGCCTTTGGGCCATATACCAGCGCAATCGGTAACCCATTATCACATATAGTATGAAAGCACCGCAGCAAAAGCTGCGGTGCTTCGCAATTATTTGGGCTTTTACTTGGCCAGAATCTTCTTCAGGTGGCAGAAGCGGGGCAGGGAATCCACCTTAGGCAGGTCGGGCTCGCCCTGGATCAGGGGCAGAGCGTACTCGATGAACTGGTGGTTTACGCCGTTGCCGGCCTCATTGATCCACTCACGGGGCAGCTTCTTCTCGGTGTTGGCCACCTCGGTGAGGGGCAGCAGCTTGGTGCGGCAGGCATACTTGCCGTCCACCACGCCTCGCTCGAAGCCAATCATCTTGTCGGTGATGCCGGCAACGGCGTTCTCCACGGCGGCCTTACCGGCCATGTAGGACTCCTCAATGTCGGTCTCGGAGGCCAGGTGAGCGCCGCAGCGCTGCAGCAGATTCAGCTCAATGCCGCGGACCTTGGCGCCGGTTTCCTTCTTCAGAATCTCGGCCAGCATGGTGGCGGTGCCGCCCAGCTGGGCATGGCCGAAACCGTCGGTGGCGGAGGTCTTGGCCTCGGACACGAAGGTGCCGTCGGCGTAGTGGATGCCCTCGGACACGGCGATGAGGCAGTAGTTGCGCTCGGCATAGATGCGCTTGACGTCGGCGATGAACTTGTCCATGTCGAAGTCGGTCTCGGGCATGTAGATCAGGTCGGGGCCTGCGCCGTACTCGGCGGCCAGAGCGGAGGCGGCGGTGAGCCAGCCGGCATGGCGGCCCATGACCTCCACCACGGCGATCATGCCGGTGTCATACACCCGGGCGTCCTGGTAGACCTCCATGATGGAGGTGGCAATATACTTGGCGGCGCTGGCGTAGCCGGGGCAGTGGTCGGTGCCCCACAGGTCGTTGTCGATGGTCTTGGGCACGCCCATCACGCGGCACTCATAACCCACGGACTGCATGTACTTGCTGATCTTGTTGCAGGTGTCCATGGAGTCGTTGCCGCCGTTATAGAAGAAGTAGCGGACGTTGTGCTTCTTGAAGACCTCCAGGATGCGCTTGTAATCGGTGTCGTCCTTCTCGGGGTCGGCGATCTTGTAGCGGCAGGAGCCCAGGGCAGAGGAGGGGGTGTACTTCATCAGCCGCAGCTCCTCGGGATCCTCCAGACCCATGTCAAACAGGCGGTCGTTCAGCACGCCCTTGATGCCGTGCTCTGCGCCCAGCACCTGGGTGATGCAGCCGGATTTCAGCGCGGTGTCGATGACGCCGTAGGCGCTGGCGTTGATAACGGAAGTGGGGCCGCCGGACTGGCCGATGATGCAGGCGCCTTTCAGTTCGTTCATATCAATTACCTCCATATTGTATATCATATTAAAATGACATTCGCTCGAACGCCAGATATTTTATCATGGAAAAATCCGCTTGTAAAGGTAGTTTGCCCTTGCAAAATCAAAAAAATATGATACAATAGGAACGTTCCATACAACTGAAACAATTTTTTAATAAAGGAGATCATTACTATGCCTCTGGTTACTTCTACCGAGATGTTCAAGAAGGCCTACGAGGGCGGCTACGCCATCGGCGCTTTCAACGTCAACAATATGGAGATCATTCAGGGCATCACCGAGGCCTGCAAAGAGCTGAACGCCCCTGTGATCCTGCAGGTTTCCAAGGGTGCCCGCGCCTATGCCAACCGCACCTACCTCATCAAGCTGGTGGAGGCCGCCGAGATTGAGACCGGCCTGCCCATCTGCCTGCATCTGGACCACGGCGACAGCTTCGAGACCTGCAAGTCCTGCATCGATGACGGCTTTACCTCCGTCATGATTGACGCCAGCTCCAAGCCCTTCGAGGAGAACATCGCCATTACCCGCCAGGTGGTGGAGTATGCCCACGCCCACGGCGTGGTGGTAGAGGCCGAGCTGGGCACCCTGGCCGGCATCGAGGATGAGGTCAAGGTCAGCGCCGAGGATTCCAGCTACACCCGTCCCGAGGATGTGCAGGAGTTCGTGGAGCGCACCGGCTGCGACTCTCTGGCCATCGCCATCGGCACCAGCCACGGCGCTTACAAGTTCAAGCCCGGCACCAAGCCCCAGCTGCGCTTCGACATCCTGGAGGAGGTTCAGCGCCGTCTGCCCGGTTTCCCCATCGTGCTCCACGGCTCTTCTTCCGTGCCCCAGGAGTACGTGAAGATGATCAACGAGAACGGCGGCAACATGCCCGACGCCATCGGCGTGCCCGAGGATCAGCTGCGCAAGGCCGCCTCCATGGCCGTGTGCAAGATCAACATTGACTCCGACCTGCGCCTGGCCATGACCGGCACCATCCGCAAGTACTTCCACGACCATCCCGCCGACTTCGATCCTCGCCAGTATCTGAAGCCCGCCCGCGCCAACATCAAGGAGCTGGTGAAGCACAAGCTGGTGGACGTGCTCGGCTGCGACGGCAAGGCTGAGTAATTTCTCCATCATCGTTCCCAAGACGCCCCGAAGCTGTCTGCTTCGGGGCGTTTTTCTGTCATTTTACGGCCATAGCTTGCGCTTTTGGCGGGAATGGGGTATGATAATCGATAAGAAAAGCTGTCGGAGGGTGATGGCATGGAACTGACAGAGAAAAATCTGATTCACGAGGACGTGGTGCGCTCGGTGCGGGAGAAAATGCCGGACGAGGAGCCGCTTTACGAGGTTTCGGAGCTGTTCAAGGTGTTTGGCGACTCCACCCGCAGCCGGATGATCTGCGCGCTGCACATCGAGGAGATGTGCGTTAACGATCTGGCGGCCATACTGGACATGACCCAGTCGGCGGTGAGCCATCAGCTGAAAATCCTGCGGGACGCCCGGCTGGTGAAGATCCGCAAGCAGGGCAGGGTGGTGTACTATTCCCTGGACGATGAGCACATCGACCGGATTTTTGCCCTGGCTTTCGAGCATATCATGGAGGAGATGGACGGCTGACCGCCTGCGCCCCGCCCGGCATAGTATGGCAGGGAGGGGGAGAGGCCGTGTTGTATGCGTACAATCAGGAGGCCGCCGTGGCGTACGCCCACCAATGGGCCTTCGGGCGCAATCCGCGCTACTATGACTTTGAGCGCCTGGGCGGCGACTGTACCAATTTCGCCTCCCAGTGTATCTTCGCCGGCTGCGGCGTGATGAACTATAAGCCGGTGTTCGGCTGGTACTATCGCTCCGCCCGGGACCGTGCCCCGGCCTGGACGGGGGTGGAATTTCTTCACAACTTTCTGGTGCGTCCGGAAACCTCGCCGGGCCCCGCGGCGGTGGTGAGCCGGGAACTGGCCTTGGCCCAGCCGGGCGACGTGCTGCAGCTTCGCTTCGATGGCAGCGTGTTCCAGCACAGCCCCGTGGTGGTAGAGGTCAGGGGTACAACGGCAGATGACATTCTGCTGGCCGCCCACAGCCTGGACGCGGATTTTAGCCCCTTGAGCAGCTATGAATACGCGGAATACCGCGTGCTGCACATCGTGGGATTCTACCGATAATAGAACGCACCCGGCAGAATTGAACCGGGTGCGTTGTCTTATTCAGCGTCCGATTCCTTGATTTTTCCTTTCATCTTCTGGTGTGACAAGGGATTTGCCTTTGCAGCCGTCCGCAGGGATTCATTGTCGATATGGGTGTAGATTTCGGTGGTATTCAGGTGCTCGTGGCCCAGCACCTCCTGCACCGATTTTACGTCCACGCCGTTTTGCAGCATCAGCGTGGCGGCAGTGTGGCGCAGCTTATGTGCGGAGTATTGGGAAGCGTCCAGCCCGGCCATGGTAAGATACTTTTTCACCAGATGATGGACGGTGGAGCGGCTGATGCGGTTGTTCTGCCCGGAGAGGAACAGGGCGTCCGCCGCCTTGCCACTGACGTTCCGCCGTGTTTGCAAATAGCCCCGCAAGGCGTCCTTGCAGGCGTCGTTGAGGTACACCACTCGCACCTTATTGCCTTTGCCCAGCACCCGCAGATGATCGTCCTGGATGTCGCTTAAATTCAGTCCTGTCAGCTCGGAAATGCGCAATCCGCAGTTCAAAAACAGCGTCAAAATGCAGTAATCCCGCTCCCGATGGGCGCCGTCCACCGCATCCAGCAGGGAAATGGACTCCTTCAGCGTCAGGTAGTGGGGGAGGGACTTCTGGGCCTTAGGGGAATCAATATCCTTGCAGGGATTTTCCGCTAATTGGTGGGTTTTATTGCATAAATAGTTGAAAAATGAACGAATTGTGGCCAATTTCCGGGCGCGAGAGGCGGCATTCAGCCCTTTATCGGAAATGTCACTATTGTGAAATCTTTCACGTTCGCGGCTCAAATAGGTGAGATAGCCATAAATCTCTGTCAAGGTAATTGCCTTTACAAAGGGGAGATCCACGTCCATGATGGAGATTTCCGACAGCTCCTGACCCCGCAAGGCGGGATTGCGAAGCTGCTTGAGATACCGGAAGAAATTCCGCATGTCCAGAAAGTATTCATCCACCGTGCGGCTGCTGTGAGCCTTAATGGTCTCGTGGTAGGACAAAAACTCCGACAGAATCGGCGGAGACTCCAGACGATAATCGATAGCCATTGCATCACTTCCTAAAGGTAGTATGGAACGCTGCCGCGCAGCGGAGAAAAAACAATGAACCGCCGGCGGCATAATAAAAGATATTAGACGGGCAGACGATGTAACGATGGATTACGTAAGCATCAAGATAGAGCAGAATATCCGGCGCAAAGCGACGCTATGCGTAGCAAAGGCACCATTGGCCGCCAAACAGCACCGAGTGACCCCGAAGACCACAGAAAGGCCCCATTCGCCGCTAATCCTCTAAAAACACTCGATCCTCCCACTTCGAATTGAACAAAATTTTTATTTTGTTCAATTATGCGTATCGGTGGAACGGTCTGCCCTGCTCTGCTCACGTTCATCAACCTGGTGACAGTATACCATACTTGGGCAGTTTTGCAAAGTGCCGCGACGATAAAAAGGTATGGAGCCAACCTGGCAGAACTCCGCCTATACCGAAATACTATGATAAGACTCCAGAACACTGACAGTTACTACATCAGGAGTCCAAGACGACGTCAAGCATACGCCGCTCCCGCAGGAAGTCGCCTACCCCGCTCCACTTCCGATACATCGTGTTTCCCACTTGCGGTGCCATATCGGATTATGGTATTCTGACATCATAAATCATGGATGCAGCCTTGGAGGGTTTCGCTATGGGCATTTTGACACTGATTTTGGTGGGTCTGGTTATCGTCGCCATTGCGGCCATCATTATCGCTCTTAACCGATAATATGTTCAAATTATTCCATTATTTGATGAAATAGCCGCTCTTTCGAGCGGCTATTGTTTATTTTCCTCGGACAAACAGTTTCAGCGCATCCGAAATGGTGCGTACCGGCAGCAGCTCCAGCCCGGCGGGCGCATGAAGATCACCTACTCTATGGTGGGGTACGATGCACTGGGTGAAGCCCAGACGCTGCACCTCCGACAGCCGCTGTTCCAGATGGCTGATAGAGCGCACCTCGCCGGACAGACCCACCTCCCCTACCGCCGCCATCTGGCTGGGCACGGGATAGTCCAGATAGCTGGAGGCGATGGCCACCAGCGCCGCCAGATCGGCAGCAGGCTCGTCCAGCGTCAGTCCGCCGATGATGTTCAGATAGGCGTCGCACTGGCTGATTTTCAGCCCGCCCCGTTTTTCCAGCACCGCCAGCAGCATATTGGCCCGGTTATAGTCAAAGCCGTTGCTCTGCCGCAGGGGCTTATTGCCGGAAGCGGAGGAAACCAGCGCCTGCACCTCCGCCAGCACAGGCCGTGCCCCCTCCATGACACAGGTGACACAGGTGCCGGGGGCGTCCTTGGGCCGGCCGCTCAGCAGCATTTCCGAGGGGTTTTCCACCTCTTTCAGGCCCTCATTCAGCATCTCGAAGACGCCGATCTCGTTGGTGGCGCCAAAGCGGTTTTTCGCCGCCCGGAGGATGCGGTAGGTCATGTGCCGATCGCCCTCGAAATACAGCACGCAGTCCACCATGTGCTCCAACACCTTGGGGCCGGCGATGGAGCCCTCCTTATTCACATGGCCGATGACAAACACGGTGATCCCCTGCCCTTTGGCCAACTGCATCAGCGCCATGGTGCAGTCCTTCACCTGCCCCACGCCGCCGGCCGGGGAATCCAGCTCCTCGTTGTACAGCGTCTGGATGGAGTCGATGATCAGCACGTCCGGCTGCTCCCGCTCCACCGCCTCCAAAATGTCGCTGAGCCGGGTCTCGGACACCACGAACAGATTGCCGCTGTCCACCCCCAGACGTTTGGCCCGCATCTTCAACTGGTGGATGGACTCCTCGCCGGAGACATACAGCACCTTGTTTTGCAGGCCCAACTGCTGGCAGATCTGCAGCATCAGCGTGGATTTGCCGATGCCGGGGGCGCCGCCCACCAGCACCAGCGAGCCTTTCACCGCGCCGCCGCCCAGTACACGGTCCAATTCCCCCATGCCGGTGGAGAATCGGATCTCGTCAGAGGTGTCGATATCTGTAATGTTAGTTACCTTTACACTGTGCATCACACCACGGCTTGGCGAGGATGGACGCTTGGCCTTTTCCGCCCGCTGCTCCACAAGGGAGTTCCAAGCGCCGCAGCTGGGGCAGCGCCCAGCCCATTTGGGGCTTTCGTTGCCGCACTCGGTGCAAAAATATACCGTTCTCTCTTTCATACCACATCATCCTTCGTATGATAAATACCCGCAGACGATGGCCTGGGCCAGCTTCATCTGATGCTCAGCCGTCTGCAAAAGGGCCGATTCCTGCGGGTTGGACATAAACCCGCACTCCACCA
This sequence comes from Oscillospiraceae bacterium, assembly GCA_902765025.1. GTDB lineage: Bacteria > Bacillota > Clostridia > Oscillospirales > Oscillospiraceae > Vescimonas. Next base: position 34,114 of record CACWYC010000009.1, on the reverse strand, counting down.
GCACGCCGGGGCAGTCCACGTTGGCCATGATGTACACGCTGCCGGGGATGGCGGCGGCGGTTTTGGCGTTGTCCACATTGATGGCGTCGTTCAGCGCCTGCTGTATGCTTCGAGCCAGGTCTCGGGCCGGAGCGACGGAGTTGTAGAACGCCTGGGCGCCGTGGGTGCGGGGCGACGAGGGCAGCGCATTCTGGTGGATGCTGAGCAGCACCGCGCCGTCCACGCTGTTGATGAGGGCCACCCGGTTATGGGTGTCCGCCACCTTTTTTTGGCGGATGGTGTCGCTGTCGTCGTTGTACAGCCCCTGTTCGTCGGCGCGGGTCAGGGTCACGTCATGGCCCAGAAACAGCAAAATATCCCGGGCCTTGATCGTGATGGCCAGATTGATGCTGCTCTCCGCCGTGCCGTCGGCAGCCACAGCGCCCCCATCGGCGCCGCCGTGTCCCGCGTCCAGCACCACCGTGTCGGCGGCAAATGCCCCTGTCTCCTGCACCGGCTGCCACAGCAGGTAGGCGATGAGCCCGAAGCCGCAAAGCGCCAGCGCAGCCACGGCCAGGTGCCTTTTCCGTATGATGACAATCACGCCGCTCCCCTCCCCTTTCCCTAATGGATATGCGACAGGGGTGGCGCTGTATGCATTGTACCACATCCCATGGAAAAAGAAAAACAAATCTTTTTCCTTTGGCATAGGATGGCATAGCCTTACGGCAAACAACGAAGGAGGATCACTGTGTATATAGAAAAAGCACTTATGAACGCTGCCATGAACCAGTTGGGCAGCAGCGTGGGTGACATGATGAACGCCAACCAGTGGATGGGCCAGCCCCAGCCCGCGCCCCAGGAAGGCACCGTTCAGATCACCGACAATACAGCCGGCCAGCAGTCCGGCGACGGCGTGGTGATGGGCGCACTGCCCGGCGGCGGGCAGGGTACGCTGGCCTTCCCCTACGTGGCCATGCAGGGCCGCAACTGCCGCCGTTACGGTGCCGATGAGTCTCTGCGGCAGGGCACCGTGTTCCCGGCGCTGGATATGCCCTTCCGCTACACGGCGCCCACCAACGGCCTGGCTGACACGCCCATGACGGAGCTGATGGCCATGGATTTCATGGTGGATGATATGGGCCTCTACCTTACCACCCACTGTGATGACGACGACGCCTTCGCCCTCTACCGCAGCATGATCCGCGCGGCCCGTGAACGGCGCGACCAGTACGAGGCCAACAACGGCCCCTTGACGCAGACGGCGGCCACCGACAGCGGCTGCCAGTGGCTGGAAAACCCCTGGCCTTGGGAAATGGGAGGTAATCGCTGATGTTTGTCTATGAAAAAAAGCTGCAATACCCCATCAAAATCAAGAACACCAACCCCAAGCTGGCGGCGGCCATTATCAGCCAGTATGGCGGGCCCGACGGGGAGCTGGGCGCTTCCCTGCGGTATTTGAGCCAGCGCTACTCCATGCCCTATCCGGAGCTGAAGGGCCTGCTGACCGACATCGGCACCGAGGAGCTGGGCCACCTGGAGATGGTGGGCACCATCGTCTATCAGCTGACCCGCAACCTCACCGAGGATGACATCAAGACCGCCGGCTTCGACGCCTACTTTGTGGATCACACTGCCGGCGTGTACCCCACCGCCGCCTCCGGTTTCCCCTGGAGCGCCGCGTCCATGGCGGTAAAGGGCGACATGATCGCTGACCTCACCGAGGACCTGGCGGCCGAGCAGAAGGCCCGGGTCACCTACGACAACATTCTCCGCCTCAGTGACGACCCGGATGTGAATGATGCCATTAAGTTCCTGCGGGCCCGCGAGATCGTCCATTTCCAGCGCTTCGGCGAGGGCCTGCGACTGGCCCGGGAAAAGCTGGATGAGAAGAATGTCTATTACGTGAACCCCAGCTTTGACCGGTGAAATACCCAACGATAGCCCATGCATTATGAATAAACACCGCTGCCTGTCCGAACACCATCTTCGGGCAGGCAGCGGTGTATTTGTATTTCGGATGCAGCAGTTAGGAGGAATGGCTCTCGCGCCATTCGCGGATGCACTGCATAAATGCCTCTCCGTACCGCTCCGCCTTGCGATTGCCAACGCCGGAGACCTGCAGGAATTCCGGCCTGATGACCGGCTGCTTTGCCGCCATGTCCAGCAGCGTGGCATTGCTGAACACCACAAACGCGGGCACGCCTTCCAGGTTGGCGATTTTGTATCGCAGGGCGCTGAGGGCGTTGTATAGATCCTTGTCTGCGGGGGCTGTCTCTTTAGTGGCGGCGATTGAGACGGCTTTTGGCTGTTTTCTATCCACAATCATCACTTTTTCGCCGTGAAACAGCACCTCATTTGCTTTTTCCGTGGTGTGCAGCACGGGATATTTGCCATCCGTCAAGAGCAAATATCCCTGGTCAATAAGATGGTCAATGTAGCGGCGAATGGCGGCGTTATCCAACCTGGACATGGTGCCGTAGGTGGAGAGCTGGTCGAGGCCCAATTCCAGGATACGTTTTTCTTTGATGCCAGTCAGCGTGCGGATAATTTGCATCACACCCAGGCCAAAGCCATACTTCCGCTCCACTCGAATCACGCAGGAGAGAATCTTTTGCGCCTCAGTGGTGATGTCATATTCCGACATTTCCGCCCTGCAATTACCGCAATTCTGGCAGTGTAGCGGCGATTGTTCCCCAAAATAGCCAAGAATATAGTGCCGCAGACAGTCCTTGGTTTTGCAGTAGCCCACCATTTTTGTCAGCCGCTGTAAATCGCGTTCCCGGACGAGGGACCGTTCTTCCTCTGTCAGATTTTCATTTTCGTCACTGTTATCAATAAAAAATCTGGCAGTCTGCACATCGGCAGGAGCGTACAGCAGCACGCACTCCGCCCTGGTGCCATCCCGCCCGGCGCGGCCCGCCTCCTGGTAGTAGCTCTCCATGCTTTTGGGCATATTGTAATGCACCACGAAGCTTACGTTGGATTTGTCGATGCCCATACCAAAGGCGTTTGTTGCCACCATGATTGTGGCGTGGTCGAAGAGAAAATCATCTTGGTTATTGCGGCGTTCCTCATCCTCCAAACCCGCGTGGTATCGAGTGACCGGAAAACCGAGCCGTTGAAGATTGCCGCATACCTTCTCCACATTTTTGCGTGTGGCGCAGTAAATAATACCGCTTTGCTCGCAGTGCGATTTAAGATAGGAGACCAGCCATAAATCCTTATTCTTCGGCGTCTCCACGGAGAAATAGAGGTTGGGCCGGTCAAACCCAGTGGTCAGCGTCAATGGATTGCGCAGACCCAGAAGCCTGACAATATCCTCCTTCACCGCGCTTGTTGCCGTGGCAGTAAAGGCGCCCACAGGAGGGCGATTGGGCAGCGATTGGCAGAACTCGGCGATTTTCAAATAGCTGGGCCGGAAATCCTGCCCCCATTGGGAAACGCAGTGCGCCTCGTCCACGGCAATCAACGAAATCTGCGCGGTTTGCGCAAAAGCGAGAAATGCGTCTGTGGAAAGCCGTTCCGGGGCGACGTAAATAATGGTATAGGCGCCCTGCCTGGCCCGGCGCAGCACCTCTACATACTGGGGATAGGTCAGCGAGGAATTGATGTACGCCGCCGCCAGCCCCGCCTCTCGCAGCGCCGTCACTTGGTCCTTCATCAGGGAAATAAGGGGTGAAATAACCAGCGTAATCCCCGGTAAAAGCAGCGCGGGAAGCTGATAGCAGATGGACTTGCCCGCCCCTGTGGGCATGACGCCCAGCACGTCACGCCCCTGCAGCAGGGCGTCAATCAGCGGCTCCTGCCCGGGCCGAAAACCGGCGTGTCCAAAGTATTGTTTGAGTAACTGTTCTTTTTGGATAATGCTCACCCCTCCCCGCTTTTTTATCATTATATTGGTTCATTTTCGATTTGACAATATGCGAACAGCATACTACCTCAAAAAATCGAACATTTATACGATTCCATTTTGAAGAATATTTTATGTAAATAATTTCTGTAAAAGAAAAACTTCGTTGACGTGCTAAATGCGGATTGTTATAATTGTCTCACATACTCTCCTTTGCGAGGTGATACCATGTCTTCCCTCTCCTATCAAGTGGGCCAGCGCATCAAAAAGTACCGCAAAAGCCGGGGCTACACCATCGAGCAGTTTTCTGCCATGATCGGCAAGAGCAAGGCCACGGTTTCCAAGTATGAGAACGGCATCATCGCCATCGATGTGGAGACGCTGCACGACATCGCCCAGGCTCTTGGCGTTGCGCTGAAATACTTCCTGGACATCGACGATATACCGCAAAACAGCGACCTTTTGCTGCCCAACAGCGCCTATTTCAACACCGACCGGGCCTATATGTATTACTTCGACGGTCGAGTAAACAGTATTGTAAAGTCGCTGCTGCGTTTCTCCCCTGCCGTCGACGGAGCGGGCGTGGAGGCAACGCTGTACAACGATCTGAATAGCTTCAGCACCCCTGACCTCTGCAAAAACCTGTACAGCGGCAGGTTGGACGCCTATGACACCATCACTCACATGCACCTGGTTAACCAGATGAACCGGGCGGAAAAGATGTATATCTGCCTGCTGAATCCCCTGCAGAATCGGGCGCCCGCCATCGGTATGATGTCCGGCATCGGCTCGGCCCCCTTTTTCGCCCCCGCATCCGTCAAGATTTTGATTGCCAAAGCGCCCATGCCGGAGGATGAAAGACTGCTGCAGTCCATTAAGCTGGGTAAGGAGGATTTGCAGCTGCTTCGTAACTGCAACATGATGGTCATCAATCGCCCTATGCACATTCAATATTGAAAATACAACGGCTGTAAGGTGAAATTACCTTACAGCCGTTATGGTTACCCTGATTTGATCATTTCCCGTTTCAAACGGAGGATGATCCGTTTTTCCAGCCGTGAAATGTAACTCTGGGAGATGCCGAGCTGGTCGGCCACCTCTTTCTGGGTCAGTTCTTTCCTTCCGCCGAGGCCGAAGCGCATGGCGATGATGTCCCGCTCCCGTGGCGCCAGCTTTGCCACGGCGGAGTGTAGCAGCTGGCGATCCACATCCTCCTCCAGGGGCCGCATTACCACGTCCGGGTCGGTGCCCATCACGTCGGACAGCAGCAGCTCCTTGCCGTCCCAGTCGGTATTCAGCGGCTCGTCCAGACTGACTTCCGTGCGAGTATTGCTGTTTTTCCGCAGATACATCAAAATCTCGTTTTCAATGCAGCGGCTGGCATAGGTGGCCAGCTTGATATTTTTGTCGCTCTGGAAGGTATTCACCGCCTTGATCAGGCCGATGGTGCCGATGGAGATCAGATCCTCAATGTTGATACCGGTGTTGTCAAACCGCTTGGCGATGTAGACCACCAGCCGCAGATTGCGTTCAATCAGCCGCTGTCGGGCCTCGCCGTCCCCTTGGGATAGTCGCCCGATCAGCATCGTTTCCTCCTCCCGGGGCAGCGGCGGCGGCAGAGTATCGCTGCCGCCTATGTAGTAAATATTATCCTGCCTGTAATGCCGTATCCACTGCAGAATCCTCTGCCATAGCCGCGCCATACCGCTCACCTCCCCATAAACCGTGATACACGCCTCTGCCGATTTTGCCGTGATAGAGGGCAATCAGTGCTCTTGGAATCCGCCGGGATCCCGCCTGAATGGCGTCGCTTTTCAGCGCCAGCAAAAGTCCCTCACTGCATCCGATGCTGTGATACGGCAGCAGCGTGAAGGCGGTAAAGCCGGCGTCGTACAGCGCCGCCATCTTGTCCTCCGGCCCATCGCCGCCCATGATGATGGCGGCCGCCGCCTCCGGCAGCAGCGATCGCACCGCCTCCGACTCCGCAACCAGTACCGGCTGGCCGTCCACCGGGTTACGCAGTACGTTGCCGCTGTCCCGCAGCACCTGTATGCGGCACCGGCGCCCAAAGGCGTCCACCGTCATCTCCATCAGCTCTCCCCCTCCGTGTTTTGCTTTCTGGTAAAAAAGCAGCGTCAGCAAACCATAAAATCCCGCTGCCGACAGCAGCAGCGTCCGCCAGCCCACGGTGGCAAAGTAGAGCGTGCCGCTCTCCTGCCCTGCCCGCAGCGTCACCGCCAGCATGGCCCCTGCCATGGCCCCCGACAGCAGGAAATAAAGCGCCGCTGCCCGCCAGCGCTCTGCCTCCCGCCGATAGGCCATCAGCGCAATGGCCAGTCCGACCGTACATTTCACCCACCATTGACCCAGCAGCGGAAAGACCATGGCTGCCGCGCTGTACAAGCCGCCAACGATGGAAACGATGATGTACCGCCCGCGCCGCAGCGGGAGCCCCATCAGTTGCGCGGTGGTCAGCAGCAGAAGATAGTCCACCACCGCATTGATGAAAAACAGCCTGTCGATGTACACTACCACCGCCCTCACCTCATGGGCATTATACGGCGGCAGATATTCAAAAGAGGTCAAAAAAAGAAGCCGGCAGGAATTTTCCTGCCGGCAAAATGGTTATGTACGATTACAGCCCCAGATAGGGCACCACCAGCGACGCCACCATCACGATGGCCAGCACCAGGGCAATCACCATGGCCATGCGTTTGGCAAACTTCTGACTCATTCCGTTTCCTCCTTCGGCACAATGCGCTTAATCATCTTTTCCACTTTGCGGCGGGGCTCCATAAATTCATGGCCGCAGCCCAGGCACTTTAATTTGATATCCATGCCCACGCGCAGCACTTCCCAGCGCTTACTGCCGCAGGGGTGCTGTTTTTTCAGCTCTAACACGTCGTGTAACTGTAAATCCATCACGTAGCGTCCTTTTTAATCTCGTCCCAGTACCGCTTGGCGGCCTGCTCTGTCTTGTTGGGGCCGTACTCATAATAGTGCCTGTCCCCCAGCTCCTCTGGCAAGTATCTTTGCTTTACATAGTGGTTTGGATAACTGTGGGGGTACTTATACTTGGCCACCTTGCCGGTGCCGGTGCTGTCGGCATGGACGTTTTGCAAATGGCGGGGAATGACGCCCATGGCGCCGGACTTGATATCCCCCATGGCGGCGTCAATGGCGCCGATGGCGGAGTTGGACTTGGGAGCCGTGGCCAGCAGCAGCGCCGCTTCCGCCAGCGGGATCCGGGCCTCGGGAAGGCCGAGTTGCAGCGCCGCGTCCACGCAGGACTTGGTGACTACAATGGCCTGGGGATAGGCAAGGCCGATGTCCTCGCTGGCGATCACCAGCAGCCGCCGACAGGGCGAGAGCAAGTCCCCTGCCGTCAGCAAGCGGCCCAGGTAATATACCGCCGCATCCGGGTCGGAGCCGCGGATGGACTTTTGGAGGCACGAGAGCAGGTCATAGTGGGCGTCGCCGTCCCGGTCATACCGCATGGCGCTGTGCTGCGATACCTGTAAAGCATCTTCACTTGTCACATATAATACCCCGTCTTTGGGTACGGCGGACTGATACAGCAGTTCCACGGCGTTGATGGCCTTGCGCACGTCGCCGCCGCAGCCCCGGGCGATGTCCATGGGCACGGCGTCCTCCCAGGTAAAGGGCAGGTCACCGCGCTGGGCTACCTTATCCAGCGCCCGCAGCACGGCGGGCAGCGTCTCCTCCGCCGTCAGCGACTTGAATTCAAACACGGTGCTGCGGCTCAAAAGAGCGTTGTAGATATAGAAATAGGGGTTTTCCGTGGTGCTGGCAATCAACGTGATTTTGCCGTTTTCCAGAAACTCCAGCAGGCTTTGCTGCTGCTTTTTGTTGAAATACTGAATCTCGTCCAGATACAGCAGAATCCCGTTGGGCGCAGCCAGCGTGTCCACGTCGGAGATGACAGCCTTCACATCGGAGAGCCCGGCGGTGGTGGCATTTAAGTGATACAGCGCCTTGTCCGTCCGTTTGGCGATGATGTTGGCCACGGTGGTCTTGCCGGTGCCGGAGGGGCCGTAAAAGATATAATTGTTGTCGCTGCCGCTCTCAATGAGCCGCCGCAGCAGGGCGCCCTCCCCCAGCAGATGACGCTGCCCGGCAACCTCGTCCAGCGTCTTGGGGCGAATTTCATCCGCCAATGGCCGCATAGCGCCACCTCCCTGTCAAAAATCCAATTCATTATAGCATCATTTGCATTTTTACGCAACTGTTGTTATAATGGGCGTCGAGGTGAGTCGCATGAGAACGAAAAAGGACGTAAACGCCATCATTGAGGCGCTGAAAGGGCTGTATCCCGACGCCATCTGCTCCCTGGAATACGAAAAGGACTACGAGCTGCTGTTCTCCGTGCGGCTGTCGGCCCAGTGTACCGACGCACGGGTCAACATGGTGACGCCTGCCCTGTTTCAGCGCTATCCCACCCTGGCGGACTTTGCCGCCGCCGACGTGGACGAGGTGGGCCAGTATATCCACTCCTGCGGCTTCTGGCGGGCCAAGGCAAAGGACATCGTGGGCAGCGCCCAGATGCTGCTTTCCGACTACGGCGGCAAGGTGCCCGACAACATGGACGACCTGCTGCGGCTGCCCGGCGTAGGCCGCAAAACCGCCAATCTGGTGCTGGGCGACATCTACGGCAAAGAGGGCTACGTCTGCGACACCCACTGCATCCGCATCACCGGCCGCCTGGGCATCACCGACGGCAGCAAGGACCCGCTGAAGGTGGAGCAGCAGCTCCGCAAATCCATCTCGCCCCAGGAGTCCAACAATTTCTGCCACCGCATGGTGCTGTTTGGCCGGGAATGGTGTACCGCCCGGTCTCCCCGCTGCCAGGAATGCCCCATCAAGGCCCTGTGCCGCGAGGGCAAAAACAAATGATTTCCGTACCCTTCCCCACCGGGAGGGGTACATTTTTTTGCCCGAGCGCATACAATGAGGCGAGGAGGTGGGGTAAATGGACCTAAATGAACTCTCCCGCCGTTTTGGAAAATCACCGGAGGAATTACAGGCGCTGTCCCAGTCCGATGAGGCCCGGCGGTTATTGGCGCTGCTGCCAACGCCGGAAACCGCCGCGCAGGACAGCACCCAGGCGGCTATCCAGGCCATGAAGCAGCTGATGGCCCAGAAAGAGGGCGCGGCGCTGCTGAAAAGCCTGTCTGAAAAAATGGGACAATAGGAGGCGGATCACATGGCGGAATGGGAAGACCGGATGCAAAAGATTCTCAATGACCCCGGCGCCATGGCACAGATCATGCAGATGGCGCAGCAGCTCTCCGGCAGCAGCGTGCCCACTCCGCCGCCTGCCCCGACATCCGCGCCACCGCCCTCCCCCGCCGCCCTGCCGCTGGACGGCGACACGCTGACGCGGCTGCTGCCTCTGGTGCAGGAACTGCGGCATACCGACTCGGAGGCCGCCCGGCTGCTCTACGCCCTGCGGCCCTTTTTGAAAGAGGAAAAGCAGGGTAAGGTGGAGCAGGCGGTGCGGCTGGCCCATCTGATCCACGTAGGCAAAAAAGCGGTGACGGAATGGGGGATTCACCTTGTATAATCGTTACGTTCGGGATGAAAACGGCAACTACCGCCGCATCAGCGTGGAGGAACCCATCACCTTGGGCCGCAATGACCGTGCGGAACTGACCATCGACATAGCCGAAAGGCCCCCTGCGTCTCCCCCACCCCCGGAGCCTCACCGTGAAGAACACCATGAGGAGCATCACGGGGAGCACCATGAGGAACACCACCATCGCCACGCGCCGCCCCCGCGCCCGACTGCGCCGGATCCGCCCCACCGACCGCCACCGGGCAATCCCCCTCCCCCGCCCTTTTCACTGGGGCCGCTGCTGCAGCAGATGGAGGACGTGGACTCCGGGGATTTGCTGCTGTTGTTTCTTTTGCTGATGCTGTTTCAAAAAGGAGCGGACGAGGAGCTGGTCATCGCTTTGGGCTTGCTGCTGATATTATGAAAAGACGGATGCCGAAGCATCCGTCTTTTTACATTGGTATCGGTAAATCAGCCCGGAGGCCAAGTCATATCCCTGCCGCTGAGCACGTGGAAGTGCAGGTGGGGCACGCTCTGGCCCGCCTGCTCGCCGATGTTGGACACCACTCGATAGCTGTCCAGGCCCAACTCCTTCGTCACCTTGGCGATGACGGCGAAGATGTGGGCCACCACAGCGCTGTTGCTCTCGTCAATACCGGCCACAGAGGGGATATGATCCTTGGGAATCACCAGAAAATGCACCGGCGCTTGGGGGTCGATATCGTAAAAGGCGTAGCATAAATCGTCCTCATACACCTTTTTGCTGGGGATTTCCCCGGCGGCGATGGCGCAGAACAGGCAATCGTTTTTCATACGGGATGCTCCTTTCGTCAAATAAACTGATGGGAAGCCTCGTCATAGCGGACGGACACACCGCTGAGCGTGTCCTCCAGCGCGGAGCGGTCCACATCCAGCGCTGCGCAGAGCTCGTCTAAATCAGCGAAGTCGTCCCGCAGCTTGGTGTTGACGTAGCTCAATAGAATATACGGGTCTTTGGGCAGCATCACGCCAGCACCTTGGACACGAAATCGTCCACCGCCGCCAGAGCGTCGTCCACCTTCAGCACGTCGGTGCCGCCGCCCATGGCGCTGTCGGGCTTGCCGCCGCCCTTGCCGCCGCAGATGGTGCACACGCTGCGCACCAGGTCGCCGGCCTTCACGCCCTTGGCCACGGCGTCCTTGCCGCACACGGCCAGGAACGTCACCTTGCCGTCCTTCACACTGGAGAGCACCGCCACCACAGCGGGGTTCTTATCCCGCAGGAAGTCGCCCATTTGCCGCAGGGCGTTGGCGTCCAGACCGTCACGCTGGGCGGTGACCACGTCCACGCCGCCAATCTTCTTGGCGGAGGCCAGGAACTGGCGGGCCTCGCCCACAGAGGCCTCGGCCTTCATCTTCTCCAGCATCCGCCGCAGCTCCTTCGTCTCATTGGCCTGCTGCTCGATACGGTCGAGAAGATCGGCGGGGCTGGTCTTGAAGAACTGGGCCGCCCGCTGCAGCATTTCGTTGGCCTTGTCCATCATCTCCAGGCTCAGCTTGCCGGTGGTGGCCTCAATGCGGCGCACGCCGGAAGCTACGCTGCTCTCGCTGCGGATATGGAACAGGCCCGCCTTGGCGGTGTTGTCCAGATGGGTGCCGCCGCAGAACTCCATGGAGAAGTCGCCCATCTCCACCACGCGGACCATTTCGCCGTACTTCTCGCCGAACATGGCCACGGCGCCCTTCTTGCGAGCCTCGTCAATGGGCAGCACCTCGGTGACAACGGGAATACCGGTCAGAATAGCTTCGTTGATCATCTTCTCCACCTGATTAAGCTGCTCCGGAGAAACGGCCTCAAAGTGGGTAAAGTCAAAGCGCAGACGGTCGGGCTCCACCAGAGAGCCGGCCTGATGCACATGGTCGCCCAGCACCTTCTTCAGCGCCGCATCCAGCAGATGGGTGGCGCTGTGGGCCCGACGGATGGCGCTGCGGCGGGCCTCGTCATAGGCCACATGGCACTTGTCGCCCACCGCCAGCTCGCCGGACACCAGCTTGCCGTAGTGCAGATACTTGCCGCCCTTGTTGGCCTTCACGTCGTTGACCTCAAAGCGGCCCTTATCGGTGGCGATTACGCCCCGGTCGCCCGCCTGACCGCCCATCTCCGCGTACATGACGGAGCGGTCCAGCACCACGATGGCGTCCGTACCGGCCACGATCTCGTCACGCAGCTCGCCCTCGGACACGATGGCCAGCACCTTGGCGTCGTTCTCGGCGTTGTCGTAGCCCAGAAACTCGGTGGCGGGGATCTCCTTGCCCAGGTTCACGTCGTCCCAGCCTAGGTCGCCCAGGGCCTTCCGGGCCTCACGGGCCCGCTCCTTCTGCTCCTGCATCAGGGCACGGAACTCGTCCTCGTTGACCTGCAGACCCTCGTCGGCGGCCATCTCAATGGTCAGATCGATGGGGAAGCCGAAGGTGTCGTACAGCTTAAAGGCGTCGGCGCCGGAGAACATGGTCTCCCCCTTGGCCTTATGCTCGTCCAGCATCTCGGTGAAAATCTTCATGCCGCCGTCGATGGTGCGGGCGAAGTTTTCCTCCTCGGTGCGAATGACTTTGGTGATGTAGCCCTGCTTCTCCCGCAGGTCGGGGTACTGGCACTCGTTCTCATGGATAACGGTGTCCACCACCTGGTAGAGGAACGGCTCGTTGACGCCCAGCAGCTTGCCGTGGCGGGCGGCCCGACGCAGCAGACGGCGCAGCACGTAGCCCCGGCCCTCGTTGGAGGGCAGGATGCCATCGCAGATCATAAACGTGGCGCTGCGGATATGGTCGGTGATGACCCGCAGGCTCACGTCCCGCTTGTGGCTCTCGCCGTAATGGGCGCCGGTGATGTCGGACACCTTGTGGGTGATGTTCATCACCGTGTCCACGTCAAACAGGCTGTCCACGTTCTGGCACACGCAGGCCAGGCGCTCCAGGCCCATGCCGGTGTCGATGTTCTTCTGCTTCAGCTCGGTATAGTTGTTGTGGCCGTCGTTATCGAACTGGGAGAACACGTTGTTCCACACCTCGATATAGCGGTCGCAGTCGCAGCCCACGGTGCAGGTGGGCTTGCCGCAGCCGTACTCCGGGCCCCGGTCGTAGTAGATCTCCGAGCAGGGTCCGCAGGGACCGGCGCCGTGCTCCCAGAAGTTGTCCTCCTTGCCGAAGCGGAAAATGCGGTCCTTGGCGATGCCAATCTCCTTGTTCCAGATGTCGAAAGCCTCGTCATCGTCCTGGAACACGGAGGGATACAGTCGGTCAGCCTCCAGGCCCACCCACTCCGGGCTGGTGAGGAACTCCCAGGACCAGGCGATGGCCTCATGCTTGAAGTAGTCGCCGAAGGAGAAATTGCCCAGCATCTCAAAATAGGTGCCGTGGCGGGCGGTGTGGCCCACGTTGTCGATGTCGCCGGTGCGGATGCACTTCTGGCAGGTGCAGACCCGGCGGCGGGGCGGCTCCTCCTCGCCCTTGAACCAGGGCTTCATGGGGGTCATGCCGGCGTTGATCAGCAGGATGGACTTGTCGTTCTGGGGCACCAGCGAAAAGCTGGGCAGGCGCAGGTGGCCTTTGGTCTCAAAGAACTTCAGGAACATCTCCCGCAGCTCGTTCAGGCCATAATAGGGATGAGACATGGTGTTTTCTTCCTTTCTGAAATCAGAATATGTAATTACGCTGTAAAAAAGAGAAAGACCCCGCCACCAGCATAGGGGCGAAGTCCAGCTTCACGGTACCACCCTAATTATCCTCCCGCAGGAGGCGTCTTAGTCACCCGGTAACGGGGGTGAAGCGTGCCGCTCGTCGCGGCCGGCTCAGGAGTGGCTGGCGAATGCGCGGTGCCGGCAGGCTCACACCTCTCCCGCCTCGCTTGGGGCTGCTGCAAACGCTTCTCTCCATCATAGCTTTTAACTCTGCTTATTGTACCACAATTCTACCCGTTGTCAAGAACAGGTTTTACCTCCACACAGAGCAAAAACCGGGATTGCAATGCCGCAAAAATCTGATATACTGTGACAGAATTGATCGAATACCGTGGAAATGGGGTGCCCCATGCTGGATAAGCTCTCCCAAAAGCCTCATATTGATATGTACCGTCATTTCGCCTTTGCCTGCGTGGGCGGTTATTTCGCCTCCTACGCCATTTTGACCCGATTCGGCGTTATGGCCAACGCCCAGACCATGAACCTGGTGGAGCTGGTGCTCACGGCTCTCACAGGCAGTTGGGCGGCGGCAGTCCAGCATCTGGGCTCCTTCGTCATCTACGTGGCGGGCACCATGCTGACGGTGCTGCTCCCCCGCCGCCTTGGCTGGAGCGTGCGGCGGCTCAGCCCCTTCGTGTCTGCCGCGGCGGCGGTGGCCATGGCGTTTATCCCGATGGACACTCCGGTGATCGTCAGCCTCTACCCCATCTTCTTCGCCGTCAGCTTCCAGTGGAGCAGCTATCACGGCGCCGACGGGTTTTACAGCTCCACCATTTTCTCCACCAACAATACCAAGCAGGCCTCTCTGTCCCTGGCGGAATACCTGTGTGACGGCGATAAAGCCCACCTGCGGAAAACCCGGCTCTACGCCTTGACCCTACTCCACTTCCACCTGGGGGCGGCGTTGGGCCTGCCCGCCGTGAAAGCCCTGGGCGCTTACGGCTCCCTGTGCCTGCTGCCGCTGCTGGCGTGGTGCTATATCCTGGTGGTGGCGGAGGACAATGCGGCAAAAGCCGCAGAATAATATCACAGCATATTAGAGAAAAACCGCCCTGTTTGGGGCGGTTTTCGTTATTCTTTTGCGCTCAATTCCACCCCGTGGCGGACGAAGCTCATAGGCGGCACGGCCCGGGGCAGCTTCATGCGGAACACCATCTGGGGCGTTTTCGGCTCGTCCAGCGGCGTGCCGTCCTCGGCCTCCATCATAGGGGCCGTCAGCGTAAAAGGCTTGGTGTCCGGGCCCACGATCTCGATTTCATCCCCGGCGCGGAACTTGTTCCGCAGGCTCAATGTGGCGTTGCCCTCGCTATCGCAGGAGGTCACCACGGCGCAGATCTGCCAATCCCGTATGTACCGGGAGTTTTCGTAATACTGCCCCGGCGGGCCGTAGAAAAAGCCGGTGGAATAGTGGCGATGGCTGACGTGCTCCACCTCGTCCCGCCAGACCGGGTCCACTTCCCTGCCCGCCGCCACGTCGTCCAGCACGTGGCGATAGGCCCCGGTGACAATGGCGGCATAGTAGGCGGATTTGGCACGGCCCTCGATTTTCAGGCAGTCCACCCCGGCGTCCATCAGGTCGCCCAGGTGGTCGATCATGCACATGTCCCGGGAATTCATGATGTAGGTGCCCTTTTCGTCCTCAAACACCGGGAAATACTCCCCCGGCCGCTTCTCCTCCATGAGGGCGTACTGATAGCGGCAGGGCTGGGCGCACTCGCCCCGGTTGCTGTCCCGGCCCGTCATGTAGTTGCTCAAAAGGCAGCGCCCGGAATAGCTGACGCACATGGCGCCGTGGCAAAAGGTCTCGATTTCCAGCCCGGGTGACACCCGGCGGCGGATCTCCCGCACCTCGTCCAGGCTCAGCTCCCGGGCCAGCACCACCCGGGACGCCCCCAGGTCATACCAGGCCTGGGCAGTGGCGTAATTGGCGATGGACTGTTGGGTGGAGATGTGGCGCTGACAGTGAGGCGCATACTTCCCCGCCATGGTAAAGGCGCCCAGATCCGCCAGAATCAAAGCGTCCACCCCTGCGGCGTCCAGCCGCTCCAGATGGGCGGGCAGGCCGTCCACCTCGGCGCTGCGGGGCATGGTGTTGACGGTGGCGTGTACCTTCACGCCATGTTCATGGGCGAAGGCCACCGCCTTGGGCAGCTCTTCGTCAGTAAAATTCCCGGCGAAGGAGCGCATGCCAAATGCGGTGCCCGCCAGGTACACCGCATCGGCGCCGTATAACACGGCCATCTGTAATTTTTCCCAATCCCCTGCCGGGGCCAGGATTTCCGGTTTTTTTCTCATGCTCAGTCGGGTTGATACATATCGCTGTTGACGAAGTTGATGTGGTCGTTATAGTTGGTGAAGAAATGGTTGACGCCATCCTTACCGGCGGCAAAGTAGAAGTAATCGGTGTGGTTGGGGTAAATGGCCGCCGCGATGGAGCTCATGCCGGGGTTGCAGATGGGGCCGATGGGCAGTCCCTGGTGGAGATAGGTGTTGTAGGGGCTGTCCAGCTCGGTGGAGAAGGCGGTCTTATCCTTGCCCTCCAGGGACAGGGCGTAATACACCGTGGTATCCAACTGCAAGTAGCCGTAGGGCTCCCGGTCCTTGGTGCTCATGCGGTTATAGAGGACGGAGGCGATATTCTTCCGCTCCTCCACGTCGCCGATGCCCTCCTTTTCAATAATGGAGGCCATGGTGATGATCTGCCGCAGATCGTAGCCGCTGTTTGCGATGGCGTTGGCGATCTCCGCGTCGATCTTGGTAACAAAGCCGGTCAGCAGCGTGTCGATGGCGTACACAGCGGACTTGTGGGGGTTAAAGTCGTAGGTATCCGGGAACAGGAAGCCCTCCATGCGGTTGATCTGCCCCAGCATATCCTCCCGGAGGAAATCATAGTCCTTGAACTCGTAGTTGGCGCAGGCGTCCTCCAGCTCCTCCACGGTAGCCACGCCGTTTTCCGCCAGCAGGTCGATGATCTGCCGCACGGTGAGGCCCTCGGGGATGGTAATGCGCACCAGGCCCTCCGCCTCCCGGCGGTCCTCCTCATAGTCGTGCATGTTGGCGATGAGGCTGCGGTAGTCCATATCCGTGTTCAGCACGTATTCGCCGGGATCGATCTTGCTGGAGGCGTGCATGAACTTGCCCACAAACTTGAAAAAGCCCTTGTAATTGATGAGCCCTTCCTTCTTCAGCTTTTTCGCCACGTCGGACACGCTGTCGTCCTGGGTCACCACTATGGTGGCCTCCTTGTAGGGCTTATTGAAGGCGCACAGGTCGTTGGCCAGCATCCAGCCAAAGCCCGCCAGCAGCGTGGACACCAGCAGCACACTGACGAGATAGATGCCCACACGCAGCCCGGCGTTCTTGCGGCGCTTCTTCCGGGGGCGCTGGCTGCTCTGACGCCGCACCTCCTTGGGGTCAAAATAGGTGGTTTCAAACTTATCATTTGCCATATCGGTAAATCCTTTCACATCATCGCCGCCTGCGCGGCGCTATGTCCATAGAATAACATGGTAAGTATACCACACTCCCCCGGGATTGTAAACCATTCGACAAAAACAAAAGCGGGCTTTCGCCCGCCTTTGCATTGGGGTATATGACATTATTGGGGAATGGATGGCGTCCAGTACTCCTGGGCGTAGATGTCGGTAAAGAGATAGGAAGCCAGCGCCGGGGACGTGAGATACACGTTACTGATCTGGTGGTCGCCTGAATAGGTCAGCGGCTCACCCAGTGTGTAGCTGCCCTGATACTGTCCATCATAGCCGTAATAATCGCACAGGAACACGATTTCGTCCCCTTCTTCCAGCTCGAAGGATTTGGGCAGGGTGTCCGTCTCGCCGTCCACGTATACGTCCCGCGCCCCGGCGATATAGCCGTAGGGGTGGGCGGTGTCGAACACCAGCAGCAGCTCGGCGCGCTGGTCGTTCAGCAGCACAGGCACCCGCCCGGTGATGGTGTAGTTTCCGCCGTCGTACACGGTATCCATATAGTAGTAGGCCACGTGCTGGTCGTCGATGGCAAGCCACGTGCCGTCGAACTCACCCAACAGACCGCCGTCAGCTGTAAAGGAGAAAACATTGTCAAGGCCCATGTCCAAATAGCCTTCGCCGTCATCCAGGAATACGTTGAGCTGCAAATCGCGTACCAGATCCCACTGGTCGTCGCTCATGCGCAGCACATAGGTGCCGTCCTCGGGAAGCCACACCAGCTGCCCCGGGTCAAAGCGATTTTCCGCCAGGAACCGGGCGGCGCTGTCCACGTCCATGGACCTGCCGCTGTCCCCCAGCAGGGTCATCAGCAGCGAAGCGATTTGCTCCGTGTCCACCTGCTGCATGGCGCTGCTTCCGCCGAGAAGCTGGGAGAACATGGACGTGGAGCCGCCTCCGGAGATCTGCTGCCCCGCAGAAGCCATGGAGGCGAACTGCCGGATGCACCGGCTGTATTCATCGTCCATGCCGATGGCGTTGTAGGTCGCCACGGCGCTGTTCACCTTGCCCTTGCTCTGATAGGGGAAATAGATGGACAGGCCGTAGGCGTTGGTCATGTCGGAGGAGGTCTTGTTGTATTTGATGGCGCTCAAAAGAGCCTGGGCCAGCGCGGTGCCCTCGGAGGTGCCCATCTTCCCTGCCATATGCACCAGGTCCACCTGGTCGATATGGTTGGAGGCGGCGAACTCTCTGGCGCCGCCTCTGGCGTTGGACACGGTGGTATACTGATTGGCCTGTAACAGTGCTGTGGTGCTCTCTGCAAAGTTATTCAGCTTTACAGGCACAGTGGCGGAAAGCTCCGCCAAATCCACCAGGGACAGGGTGGTTTTCTGCCCCGGGCACTTCTGGGCACACACGGACACAAAGTCGTCAATGATATTTTTGCCCAGCTCCGTGGTGGGTATGGAGGTGTTTTTGGACAGCTTGGTGAGCCAGTTGGTATAATACCAGCCCACGCCCGGCTCCGTCTCCTCCGAGGCCACCAGATAGTCGCCGTACTGGTCCAGCATCAGCGCGTTTTCCAGCGTGGCCATGAGGCAGGTGTCGAAGCCGATCATGTCAAAGGTCACGCCGGCAGCGCCCAGCGCTTCGTTGATGCCCTGCAAGCTCATGGAGCCGGCGGAGGCATACTTCTCATCGTAGCCGTAGCCGCTGATGGAGCCGCCGCCGTGGTCCCAGAAGATCAGCATATTTCGGTTGGCGTCCGGAAAATTCCTGGCGCAGTATTGGATAAACCGAGTCAGTGTGGCGGGGCTGGTCATGGCCCGGCTGCCGTCGTCGTCCACCAGCCGCACCAGGCCCTTGCTGGTCACCTGGTAAATCTGGTTGACGCCGCTGCTGATCACGTTATTCCGCCACTGCTTGGCGCCGCCGGTATAGATAATCAGATTCACATTGTCGCCGATGGTGGCGTCCAGCATCTCCTGGAGGTCGTTGGTGGCCATGCCGCCGCGGGACTCCAGATCCGCGCCGCACATATACACCATCAGGTTAATGGTATCCCGTCCACCGCCCAGAATGGTGGTGCGCTTGGCCCGGGCTGTAGTAACGGTGTCGGTGTTCAGCCGGCCCACGTTTGCCCCTAAATCCCACCCGCTGGAGGTGGTGCCGTTGCCGGTGTAGCCGCCGCTGAGCAGGCCGCTCAACACAGAACTGGTGCCGCTGTACTGCTGGCTGACGGTGGCAGAAGGCGTGACAGGCGCGGAAACGTCACCGCCGCCCAGCAGACCGCTGAGGCCTGCTCCACCGCCGCCCAGCAGCATGACGGCGATGATGATAATGGTCAGCAGTGGGCTCTTTCCCCCTGCCCTGGTGGCGCGCTGTCCGCCGCCGGCACCGCTCTGGGGTCTGCCCTGGTAGCCGTCCTGGCGTCCCACGGGGCCGCCTGTGGAGACCTGTGTGCCCTTGCGCACGTCCTTTCCTACGCCGGTAATGTGCTTTTCCCGTCCTGTGGGTCGATTATCCATGATATTTCCTCCAAAAATGTTCCAATTCTCATTCTGCCAGCAGCGTAAAGTCCATCATCACCGGGTTGTGGTCAGAGTAGGCAAAGCCGGTGTCCACCACGTGAATCCCGGTCATCTCCACGTTGGCGGAGGTGATGAAGCCGTCGATGGTCAGCACATACTGGCCCTGGTGATAGGGGCCGTCGGCGTTGCGGCAGGTGGGAACGGGGTTGTTTTCATCCAGCGGCGCGCGCAGCGTAAGCTGGGGATACTTGTCCAAAACCTCCTGGGGAATGGGCTGGGCCCAGGTGTACTCCTGGTCGGCCTGGCCGAAATAGACGCTGGAATCGCCTAAAATATCCTTGTTGAAGTCACCGCCGCCGATGACGTAGTTGCCCTTGGCGTACTCCTCCGCCATGGACCCCAGCACCAGCTCAAGCTGCTCGTTGGCGATGGTGCCGTCGCTGGTATAGGCGGAGAGGTGGAAGTTGTAGAGCACCAGCTCATGGCCGCCCTCCACGGGAATCCGGGTCACGCTATAGCAACGGTCCAGATCCAGCAGCTTCATCACGCTGTCCTCGATGGGCAGCTCATAGCGCTGCGCGTCGGTGATGGCAAAGGGCGACAGGGTCATAATGCCCGCCACTGACTTGCCGTGGGGCTGGGTAAAGGGGTAGAACAGGAACGGAGAATCGTAGTTCTGGGCCCAAATCCAGCCCATATCCGGCAGCGCCGCCACAATGGGCTCCACCTCGTTCCGGTGGTAGGAGCGGGTGGCGTCCCGGTCCACCTCCTGCACGATGTAGAGGTCGGCGTCCTGATCGGCCAGCACACCCGCGATATTCTGCAAATTGGCGTCAAGCCGCTCCTTGCTCCATGCCCAGCTCTCGGTGCCGCCGTCCATAAAGAAGCCGTAGTCGCTCTCGTAGGCGCCAAAGCCGATGTTCCACGTCATAATGGAATAGTCCGCGCCGTACTGCATCTCGCCGGATTGCGGATTGCTGACTTCCAGCGCCATGTCTCCCAGACGGTGGAAATCGATGAACACGTAGGCCACGTAGCCGCCCACCACCAGCACCAGGGCCAGCACAACGCACAGCAGCGCTTTCAACCATTTTTTCATAGCATTCCCCTGCCTTTACTTTTTTCTTCACTTGCATTATAATGGGAAAAGATGATACGGCGAACAACTGCCGTCACCTGCCATTATAATCGCTATACCGACTTTTGAAAAGAGGAAATTCCATTGAGAAGACTTGTCATCCGCTTCAATGCGCCTGTGATTCTCACCTTTGCGGCGTTGAGCCTGGGGGCGCTGATTTTGGACGGCGTCACCGGCGGCGTCACCACCCACCGTTTTTTCAGCGTCTACCGCTCCTCCCTCTATGACCCGCTGACCTACGTCCGCATGATCGGTCACGTGTTGGGTCACGCCAGCTACGCCCATTACCTGAGCAATATGCTGCTTCTGCTGCTGGTGGGCCCCCAGGTGGAGGAAAAATACGGCCACAGCCCCACCTTTTGGTGCATCGTCATTACCGCTGTCGTCACCGGCATCGTGCAGGTCATCGTCTTCCCCACCACTGCCCTGCTGGGCGCCAGCGGCGTGGTGTTTATGATGATCGTGCTCAGCTCCTTCACGGAGATGAACAAGGAGGGTATCCCCATCACGCTGATACTGGTGGTGGTGCTGTACCTGGGTGGCGAACTGGTGGACGGGTTGTTCAACCACGACAACGTGTCCCAGCTTACCCACATTGTGGGTGGTATCTGCGGCCTGGTGTTTGGCTTTACCCTGAAATGCAGCAGCCGCGGCAGACGGTAACCGCCACGATAAATAACCGGTGGATTGCTCCACCGGTTATTCTTTATTCATGGTCAAACCAGTCCTTGCAGAACTGGGCGATGGCGGGCACCATGGCCTTGATCTCCCGGCCGCTGGTGTTGATGCACAGGTGGTAGCACTCCTTGGCGCCCCACTTGCCGTCGTCGTACATCAGCCGGTGGTGGGCCCTGCCCTTGTCCACCTGCTTGATTTTCCGCACCATTTCCTTGTAGGTCAGTTTTTCCTCCTCCTTGGCCCGCTCCATGCAGCGGCGCACCTTGGAGTCCATGTCGGCGTAGACAAACAGATTCAGCGGGTGCAGATCCCGGAGGATCACGTCGGCGCAGCGGCCCACCACCACGCAGTCACCCTTGGAGGCCAACTCCTCAATGATGCGCCGCTGGGCCACCGCCACCCGGATAGGCTGGTCCATAATGGGTACGGCGGGCATGGCGGCAAATCGGTTGCCGATGGTCATGGGATAGGCGGCCTCCATGCTGGATTCGGACACGTTGGCCACATACTGCTGGTCAAATCCGTTCTCCTGGGCGATCATCTCAATGATCTGCTCGTCGTGGCAGGGTACGTGAAGGGCGTCGGCCAGGCGCTTGCCCAGCTCACGGCCACCGCTGCCGAATTCGCGGCTGATGGTAATTACTCTCATTTCCTTTCACCTCGCGTCAATATTCATAGCAGCTGCCGCCCACGAACTCCCGGACGATGGAATTCATAGGCACATAAGGGGTTTCCAACGGCGGCACGCCGTTGACCACCTTCATCAGATCGGTCAAGCCGTGCTTTTCCAAAAACTCCGGCGTCAGCTCCTGGGAGAACTGGGGAATCTCCCGCAGGTACTTGGACAGAATGCAGGGCTCATAATCGTGGAAGGTGTCAATATGGATGGCGGCGTTGCCCTTGTGGGGCATGATGTAGTTGACCTCGCCCCGGTCCACACTCTCGGCCCGCTCCACCGTGTCCCGCAGGGAATGGCCCCGGGTGTTGTAGTCCCGGATGAGGCGACGGGCTACGCGGAGCTGCTCGGGCCGGACGATTTTGTCGTCCCCGGTGATGATGCGGGTGCGGGGCGCCACATACACGCCGTTGGCCTCGCCCCGAAGCTGGTCGAAAATCAAAGGGTTGAGCATGTGGATGCCCTCGGCGATGATGACGGCATCCCGGTCGCCCTGCATTTTGTTGTATCCACCGGTAACGCCGCTTTTGAAGTCATACCAGGGGATGTCCACCTCCCTGCCCTCCATCAGCTGATGGATGCAGGACACCAGCAAATCCACGTTGACGCAGTAGGGCGACTCCCAGTCGGTGGCCTCGGGAGGCCGCTCATCCAAGGGCAGGAAGAAGTTATCCATGCTCAAAAGACACACCTTCACGCCCAGATTCTGCAAATAATCCCGCAGCCGCATGGCGGTGGTGGTCTTACCGCTGCCGCTGGGCCCGGTGAGGGCCACCACAGGCTTCTTGTCACGGCTGGCCAGAATGGTGGCGGCAGCCGCGCCCACCTTGTCGTGGAACACCTCTTCGCACCGCAGCACGAACTGTGTCTGGTTGCGCATGGCGTAGTTGATGTTTTCCAGGTCAATGACTCGCATAGACGTACCCTCCCGCGAAATTTTATTCAGTATACCATATTATTTTCCCGTAGGCAAGTTGCCCTTCCTGACACTGCGCCAGATTTTTTCATACTATATACAGAAAAGTAATGCGCGCAGCGCCGGAGTGTGCTATAATCAACCCAATCACCCAATCATTTCACGCCCACAGGAGCGCCGATGAACGAACTCTATCAAGAACAACTGGATACCATGACGCCGGAACAGCGTATGGAGCGCCGCGCCGCACGGACGAAGGCGCGGCGTGAGCGGCAGCGCCGCCGCCGGCTCCAAACGCTGCTGCGCCTGTCGCCCATTGTGGCCGTGCTGCTGATTTTGGCGGTGGTGCTGATTGTCCGCGGCAAGGCCTATCACCCCGCCAAGACCGAGCCCGCCGTGTCCCCGGAGCCGGAAGTCACGGTGGAAGAGCCCACCCCCGCGCCGTCGCCCGCCTATCTGACGCTGGATTACACCACCGCCACAGCCCCGGGCGACGCCATCACCAGCACCTACGCCCTGCTGGTGGATGCCGCCGACGGGCGGGCGCTCATTGACCGCAGCAGCGATGTGCTGATCAACCCCGCCTCCATGACAAAGGTGATGACCATTCTCACCGCCGCCGACTATATCGACAATCTCTCTGACACCATCGTGTTCACCAAGGAGATGTCGGACTACGCTTATATAGACGAGCTGAGCATCGCCGGCTTTATGCCAGGTGAGCGCGTCACCGTGGCGGATTTGCTCTATGGCACCATTCTCCCCTCCGGCGCCGACGCCGCCATGGGCCTTGCTGTGTATGTGGCGGGCTCGGAGGAGGACTTCATGGTGCTGGTCAACGAGAAGATGGCCCAAATGGGCCTCAGCCCCCAGGCCCACTTCACCAACTGCTCCGGCAAATATGACGAAAACCACCGCTGCACCCTGGCAGACCTTGCCATCATCATGGATACCGCCATGCACAACGACCTGTGCCGTCAGGTGCTGTCGGCCCACACTTACACCACCTCCCTCACCTCGGCCCACCCGGAGGGGCTGCTGCTGTCCAACTGGTTTTTGCGCCGCATCGAGGACAAGGACTGCGGCGCCATCACCGTCACAGGCGGTAAAACAGGCTACGTCCACGAGGCCGGCTCCTGCGCCGTCAGCTACGGTGAAGATGCGGCCGGCCACGGCTATATCTGCGTCACCGGCGATGCCCAAAGCGCCTGGCTGTGCATCTACGACCACGCCGCGCTGTACCACGACTACGCCGGCTAACCGGCATTTTCTGTTGCATCCCGGCCCCTTTGATGGTAAAATGTACCTGTTGATCCATCCCGCCTCCGGCGCCATTTCTCCGGCAGCGGGCATCAGAGCGGCGTCCCCCGCCGCCACATACGAAAGGAGCGCTATCCATGGGTAAGTTGTTTAAGTTTATCGGCGTCATCACCGGCATTCTGGTGGCCGCAGCCGGTATCGCCTTTGCCGTGTACTACTGGGATCTGGATAAGAAGTTCCTGGATCTGGTGGGCAAATGCTGCTGCCGGGTTGAGAGCGGCGAGGCCGTGGAATTTGCCGACTGACACACCGCAAGCGCAATCGAAAAGGGAGACGGCTCCGAAGAGCCGCCTCCCTTTTGCTATCCATAGTTGCCTGTCAGCTCCACAGCGAGCACAGCAGATCCGTGTAGGCGCTGGGGTTTTCCAGGGGCATACCGGCAATCAGCAGCGCCTGGTTGTAGAAGATTTCCACGTATTTTTTCGCCTTCTCCGGGTCCATAATCCGGGTGGTTTCAAAGGTGACAAAGGCGGGGTGATCCACGTTCAGCTCCAAAATACGCTTGGCCTTCATGCCCAGCTCCGGCTGTACGGCGTTGAAGTACTTCTCCATCTCAAAGGTGAGCCCGTCGCCGCTGGTGAGGCACACGGGATGGGTTTTCAGCTTGGTAGAGGCCCGCACCTCCGACACCCTGTCGCCCAGCACTTCGCGGATGAAGTCAAAGGCCTCCTTGTGGGCCTCCGCGTCCACCTTCTTCTCCTCGTCCCCCAGCTCCAAATCGCCGTCAATGGCGTTGCGGAACTGCTTGCCGCCGTATTCCCGGAACATATCAGGGATAAACTCGTCGGCCTTGTCGGTGAAGTAGAGAATCTCGTAGTTGTGCTCTTTCAGCAGCTCCGTCTGGGGCAGGTTGTCCACCGCTTCAATGGTGTCGCCGGCGGCGTAGTAGATGTACTTCTGGCCCTCGGGCATCCGATCCACGTACTCCCGCAGCGTCACCAGCTTCTTCTCGGTGCTGGAATAGAACAGCAGCAAATCCTGGAGCTGCTCCTTGTTGGCGCCGTAGTTGTTCAGCGCGCACACCTTCAGCTGCCGCCCGAAGTTGCGGAAGAAGGTCTCGTACTGCTCCCGCTCGTCCTTCAGCATCCGGTCCAGCTCCGCACGGATTTTCTTCTCCAGATTGTTGCGAATGACCTTCAGCTGCCGGTCGTGCTGCAACAGCTCGCGGCTGATGTTCAGGCTCAGGTCGGGGCTGTCCACCACGCCGCGGACGAAGTTAAAGTAATCCGGCAGCAGGTCCTCGCACTGGTCCATAATCATCACGCCCGCGCTGTACAGCTGCAATCCGGCCTTATAGTCCTCGGTGTAATACATACCCGGCGTCTTGGCGGGGATAAACAGCAACGCCTTGTAGGTGACGGCGCCCTCGGCGCTGACGGTAATCACCGACTGGGGCGCGGCAAAGTCGCCAAACCGCTCCTGATAAAACTTGTCGTACTCCTCCCGCGCCACGTCGCTCTTCTTCCGCTGCCACAGGGGCACCATGGAGTTCAGCGTTTCCAGCTCGAAATAATCCTCATACTCCGGCTTGTCGTCAGGGCTGCCCTCCTTGCGGCGGGACTTGGGCATCTCCATGCGGATGGGGAAACGGATGTAGTCGGAATACTTCTTCACCAGGGAGCGCAGTGTGTATTCCTGCAGATACTGGCTGAATTCCCCCTTCTCCTCCCCGTCGGCCTTGATGTGCATGATCACGTCCGTACCCACGGTGTCCTTGTCGCAGGGGGTGATGGTGTAGCCGTCCACGCCCTCGCTCTCCCAGCAATAGGCCTGGTCGCAGCCGTATTTCCGAGTGACGACGGTGATTTTATCCGCCACCATAAAGGCGGAATAGAAGCCCACGCCGAACTGGCCGATGATGTCGGTGTCGACGGCGTCGCCGTTCTCCTGGCGGAACTGGTAGCTGCCGGAGTTGGCGATGACGCCCAGGTGCTTATCCAGCTCCGTGTCGTCCATGCCGATGCCGTTATCGCTGACGGTCAGGGTGCCCTTTTCCTTGTCGATGGTCAGTGTGATGGCAAAATCTTTCCGCTCAATGCCCACCTTGTCGTCGGTGAGGCTGAGATAGCTCAGCTTGTCGATGGCGTCGGACGCGTTGGAGATGATTTCCCGCAGGAAAATCTCCTTGTGGGTGTAGATGGAGTTGATCATCAGATCCAGCATCCGTTTGGACTCGGCCTTGAATTGTTTTTTCATTTGAAACTTGCCTCCTCATGGTGAAAGGGAGATGCCGTCGCATCTCCCTGCAAAAGATAACGAAGTGAACGCGGGGGAATCAGCGCTTTTTGCCGCGGCTCAGGAAGAACAGCGCCCCGGAGAGGATGGTCACAACACCCGCGGCGCACATGACGATGCGCAGCACGCTCCGGGCCTCCTCGGGCACCTTATCGCCGATGGCGTCAGCCGCCTTCTTTGCCGCCGCGCCGCACAGCTGCCACAGCTTCTTGGCCGCCGCCGTCACAAAGGCGCACGCCAGCTCCACCGCCTTATTCAGCACCGGCGCGATGAGATCCATTACCTGCTCCACAACCTGTTCCATGACGGTTCCTCCTTCGTGGTTCATTCCTGCCTCTATTATAGCACGGCTTTCCCGCTAATGCAATCACCGCATGAAGCGGTCAATGGCGGTGTCCAGCTTTTCCAGCGCCTCCAAATCGTCCGCTTTGGCGGCGTCCACGATGCAATGCTCGATATGGTCTTTCAAGATGACCCGCCCGGTACTGTTCAGCGCCGAAATCACCGCGCTGAGCTGTACCAGCACTTCGGTGCAGTCCTCGCCCCGCTCCACCATCTTGCGCACCGACTCCAGATGGCCTTGGGCCCGGCTGATGCGGTTGAGCACAGCCTTCGTCTGGCTGTGGGAATGGCTGTGTTCCATGGCGTTTGTCTCCTTACGCGGCGCTTTCTTTTCTCAAATTATACCAGAATTGCCCGCTGTGTGTCAACGCCCACCCCGGATTTGACTTCCCGACGCCGCTGTGCTACAATTTCACCATGAAAAATAAGGAGGTTTCCACCATGCACATGCACGTTTCGCCCCATGAGGAGCACCCGCTCCACTCCCCCGAGGCCGCCATGGCGCTGCTGCAGCACATGACCCAGGGCGTCCGCCGCCAGGTGGAGGATCTCCATGAGCTGGCCCACTCCATCGACGGCGACGCCGAATCCCTGATTCACGACGCCTGCGTGGATTTGCAGGTGGGCTGCGAAAAGCTGGATGAGGCCCTCCGGCTGCTGAAAGGCGAGTAATCTATTCACATAAAAACACGCCCCGCTTAGCCGGGTGTTCATAGGACAGTTTTAATCAAAAAACTGATTTGGGCATCTGGCTGGCAAGGTTGGCAACAAAAAAGAAGATGATCTGCATGCTCATGTGCAGGTCATCTTCCTTTTTTACGGTATAGAGCTGTCATTATTAATTTGCTTACTTTTTTCTCTTCACCGGTACCCAGATTGCACTATGATAATCCGGGTCAGTCATTTCTCCGTTTACACAGTCATACCACTCAACCGTTGCATTTCCGCTCAACTCATAATCCGGATTGCCAGGTAACCATTCAGAGAAGATTCGGGTGTTCACGCTCTGCAGCGTCTGCGGATTAGGCCCGATGCAATTGAATACTGCCCACTCATTCCTTGGAAACTCGTAGACTACCATGCCCTCTGGTACAGCGCCACCCGTGTACTTGCCCGCAATCAGATAGCGGAACTTGCCTCCTCCGATATCGTCGATGCAGACACCGTACTCCCCGATGCAGTTGTCCACCAGGGCCTGCTCATAGGGATTCGCCGGTGCATTTCCCGCATACACGTTGTAAGCATAC
The DNA here is from genome assembly GCA_902765025.1 of Oscillospiraceae bacterium. Classification (GTDB taxonomy): domain Bacteria; phylum Bacillota; class Clostridia; order Oscillospirales; family Oscillospiraceae; genus Vescimonas. The sequence continues at coordinate 6,484 of CACWYC010000009.1, read as the reverse complement.
TTTTCACAGATTTCGTTCCAGAACCTCGGTATTTCTGCATAAGCGGTTTCATTGTCGAAAATCTTCTGGAAGCCGATGACCTTGAAGGGAAACATGGGCGCAATTTTAACATCCATTTGACTGCCTCCTTGTACCGATAATTTGATCGTCAGGGGAAGAAAGACTTTTCCTGCGGCCCCTTCACGGACCTGTGAAGGCGTTGCGCCGTGAAAACGGGAAAATGCCTTTGTGAAGCTCTCCGGCGTTTCATAGCAGTACCGCAGGGCAATCTCGATCACCTTGTCTTCTGTCTCCTTCAGGTCCCGGGCCGCTTGATCCAGTCTGCGGTTTCGGGTATATTCTCCGATACCGTATCCGGTCATCAGCGAAAAGCCTCTCTGGAGAATAAACAGGGAAAGATGCACCCTGTCAGCCACATCCTGCGCACTGATGTCGTCGGTCAGATGCTCTTCCATATACTCGATCGCTGTACGAATACTGGTAAGCCACTCCATCGGTGGATCCTCCGTCCCTTGATAAGTTCATTGTATCTCACAAAGTGGAAATCGTCCTGTCATTTCCTGCTCGGATCTGTCCTGCCGCTATCCCAAAGGAAGGCAGGACCGAGCCCTTTATGCCTTCCGGTAAAACGTGTATTGCTGCGTTTTATCAAAGCCGAGCTTCTCATAAAACGGGAGATCGGAAATCACATAGGCTTCCTTAGCACCGAGCGTCTTTGCCCGGTCCAGTGCCTTCGAAAGGAGCGCGGCGGCGATCCCCTTACCACGGCAAGAAGGGATCGTGCAGACCGGCTCTACATAGGCATAATCGGTGTCTTTATGAAACCAAACGCAACAATAGGCGACCTTGCCACCATCCGGCGCAAGCGCGGTCAAGCTAAGGCGCTTATTCAAATGCCTGCGGTTTTGCGGGATAACAGGGTCTTCACGCTCAAATTGCACCCGATCTGTGCCATGGTCAAATCCCTGCCACAGCAGCCATTGAAAATCGTAAGCCTCCTGTACCGGGTCAAGATCCGAAAGGGAAAAGCCATCCGGCAGATCGGATAAAATCAAGTTGTCCAGATCCAGGCGCATCACCGTTTCCCGCTGCTCTTCCCGGACAAACCCGGCTACTTTTGCCGCTTCAATTTCTGCTTGATTCCCGTCATGAACGGCGATCCCAAGCCCGGAATCGTCCTTCAGCTCCCGGTATGCGTAGTCCAGGATCTCCGGGTACAGCGTCTCATACTCCGGCAGAACTCCACAGAAGGCTTCCCCGAAGTACATATCATAGATCGCCGCGCCGACGACTTTCCCCTCCGACCACCAGAGCCCGATGGAGGAGCTGGCGCTTTTGTCAAACTCCGGGTGCTCCATCATCCACTCAAAGCGGGCCCAGTTCCAGTTGATGTGCGTTCGGTCCTTCTGATTCAATTCGATCAGAAAATCGCAGACTGCCTCGTAATCCTCGTCCCGGTAGCCGCGGACGCTCACTTTGGGCTGCCAATACTGAATGCCCCAGTGGTCGAAGTCCCACTGCTCGCTGTAGTCGTTGCATTCATAATCCACGTACCAAAGCAGTCCGTCATGCGCAACAAAGTTGGTGGGGTAATAGTCGATGTTCAGCCCGGCCGCCATGGCCTTTGCCGCCATGTCACGCACCTGGGGCAGATACGGCTCGACCGATGCACCGGAGCGCATCAGCTCCATCACAGTCGGCCCCTCGATATAGTCCTTGACGATCCGCTCGGAGTCTCTGTCAACGGCATGCATCCGGGGTATACGGATGTCAGCGTTTTGCAGCCGCTCATAGTCCCGCAGCTCGGCCTCGATCTTGTTGCCGAAGGTATAATAATCGCACGGCTCGTGGTGGATCTGCTTGACCACCACCGGTTGTCCATCCCGTTCCGCAAGATAGGAATAGCCGCCCTTGCCTTTACCCAGCAAGCAAATGATTCGGTATGATATGTTATTTACAGTTCGTTCTTTTTCCATATTCATCACCATCTAAGCATCTTCATCATGCCGGGACCGTCACACTCGCAGGGTCGCTCTTCAAAGCCCATCTTTCGGTAGAAGGGAAGCGCTTCTTTTGTACTGATGAGTTCCAGGCTAACCGCCCAGCCCGGCTCGATGCTGTCCCGGATGAACTGCTCCAGCGCGTGAAGGAGCATTTTGCCTGCCCCTCTTGCCTGATAATCCGGATGAACGGCAAAGTCCTTGATATAGAAAGACATTCCGCCGTCACCGATCAAGCGTACCATTCCCACAGGTCTTCCATCCTCCAGCGCCGTGAAGGTGGCCAGGCTGTTTTTCAGGGCAATGCGAATCTGCTCTTGGCAGGGCGGCTCCCAGCCGACCGAGGAATATAACTCTGTAAAGGTTTCCTCTGTCAGGATGCTGGTTTTCACTTCTATCGGGGTAAGGGAAAAGCGAGGCCCTTCCTCTCCAAAGGTTCCGTTGGGACGAAAGCCGCATTTCTCGAGAACTCTCTGGGACGCGGCGTTTCCGGCGTCCGTTTCCGCTTCCAGCGACCTTACATCCGGATGCAGGAAAGCCCACCGGCAGGCTGCACGCACCGCTTCCGTGGCATAGCCCTGCCCCTGAAATGCTTCCAGAATCCCGTATCCAATTTCCGCGATACCGTTTTCCCGAAGTCCTTTGAAGCAGAGATCGCCGATATGCGTTCCGTCCGTCTTCTCGATCATCCACATGGCATACCAGTCCCATTGATTGGGGTGCCGCAGGCAGCCCTCCAGCATTTCAGAATACGCTTTTTTGAGTTCTTCGTCCTGCTCGGAGGCGATCATGGCCTCCATCTGCTCCCGCGACGCGGGATAGATTGTTAAGCGTTCAGTTCTTATCATAGACATAACCTTTATCTGATATCTCTCCATACAGTTCCGGACGACGATTTCTGACGCCCCATACTTCACGAAGGCGATACTTCCGCAGCATGTCCACATCCAGTTCTGCCGTATACACGCCTTCGCCCTCCTCTGCCTCAAACACACACATATCCCTCGAACCGGAAAGCTCCGGAAGATATACAACACCATCGAACAGCGTGGAATGGCCGTTGCAATCCGGATGAGGCGCCGGATAATTGCAGGTGGCGATGGCCAGCATATTTTCATAGGCTCTGCCGCGGAGCTGCGCCAGACGGTTCAGTTCCATCGGACAGGCATTTGGAACCAACAGGAGCTCTGCGCCTTTCAGCATCAGAATGCGGGCACTTTCCGGGAATTCCCGGTCATAGCAGATCATGGAGCCCACCTTTATTATCCCTTCTTTTGTGTCCAGGTCTGCCACAAAAAAGGCATCACCGGCATCCAGGACGCCTTCGTCGTCTTCTTCTCCAAAATCACAGATATGGACTTTGGAATAACGATACTGCAGTTTGCCGTGCCTGTCAAGAAGGCAAACCGTATTTCTCGGCTTTGGCTCGTGCTGCTCCAGCAGAGTAACAGCTATGGCCATATCCAATTCTTCCGCCAGCTCTGAAAACCGTTTCACAAAAACGTTGTCACAGGAGACGGCGTATTCCCGCAGGTTTGCTTCATCATGCGGAAAGACATATCCGCAGCTCCACATTTCCGGAAAGATCGCAATGTCCGCGCCCTTTTCTTTCGCTTGGCGGCAGGCTTCGATTCCTTTTTCCAGGTTCCCCATCAGGGATCCCGTTGGAAGAAGCTGTAAGAATGCGATTGTAAGTCTCATATTGTTCTCCCTTTCATTGCAGAAAATAAAGGAACGCGGATTCACCGATAATTGCTGCATCAATAACGGTTTCCATATGAGTTTTCTCCGTCATTTTTTCTTTCTCATAACGATCTTTATGAAATTCAGATACTTTCCGCCGCCAGCTTCCATAGCCTTGCGGTCGCCTACGGCATACTCGTTTTCCTGTTCGAGCCAGTCGGCCCAGACATTTTCGTTGGATTCCATTTCTTCGACCGTAATGATTTCCGCGCCGCTGCAGCGGCTTAAGATGCTTTGCCAATAAGCTGCGTCGTGCAAATACGCCAACTGCTCGGGCGTCCACGAAAGCAGCAATTCTTTAGGCAGATCGTCGTGGCAGTCTTTTTTCATACCGGGTACGGTAATGTAAATATACCCGCCTTTTTTTATAAACGGCAGCAGCTTTTGGTCAAGATAATCCGGATCACGGCCGAAATAGTTATAGGAATCGGTTGAAACCACCGCGTCAAAAAACTCTTTTTCAAACGGCAGCGCCTCTGCGTCAGCTTTCACCGGGACGATCTGCTCATCGGTCAGTCCCATTTTGCGGAAGAACGTACGGTTTTCCTCTGGATCGCTCCATAAGTCTGCGGCGATAACCTTAAATCCGTATTCCTTCACCAGAAACACGCTGGTCAGCCCCTGACCGCTTCCGAGGTCACATACGGTCGCATTTTGGGGAATCTGATGGTTGGTCAAGAGTTCTTCTTCGAGTTTGATGGGATTTGGACCCATAATCTTTGCCATCAGATCGGCGGTCAAATATTTTTCACTTCGTGGGTAATTCATGATTTCCTCCTTAACAGAAGCCAGCCCTTGATCATCAGGATCGCAAAGCAGAACACGCCTGCATAGGGCTGTCGGGCGATAATAAACGACAGGCATGCGATTACAGATAAAACGATACCTGTCACGAACCGGTGCTTATTCCACAGCGGCTTGTCAAACCGACTGATGATCAGCCCGCAGACGCCGTTCAATACGGTAAGGCTGATGACAACGGCAAATACGATTTTGATCCATAGCTGTGTGCCGCTCATTTCAAGCAAAGACGTCGATTGCCCGCCCTCCCCGTTACCGAAGACGGGAATAAACAAGAGCAACGCGGTAAATACATCCAGCACGTGGCATGACAGCGCGGTGTATTTGCCGATCAACTCCTGCTTTTCATTCGCAGCAGCGGTAATGATCTCATTGGGAGAGATCAACTCGTCAACAGTTATTGAGAAGAAAGCGGCCAGTTCCTTGAGCGAGTCGATATTCGGGTATCCTCTGCCTGACTCCCACTTGGATACGGCTGTTCTGGAAACAAAGATCGCCTGCGCCAGTTCCTCCTGCGTCAGTCCTTTGCCTTTTCTTAATTCCTGCAGCTTTTCATTGAACTCCATTTTTATTCCTCAAATCTACTGTGGTTACCGCGCTTTGGTAGAGCTTGAATAAACCCAAGCTCAGCAGAATCGAACCGGCGATGTCCGTCGCCCAGTGAACACCCGACACCGATCTCCCAATCACCATGAAGGCAGCGAACAGGACGACGAATATGTTTACCGCTCGTGTTACGGTCTTTCTTTCACATCTTCTTCCCACCTGAAACATAAGCGTCGGCATCACACTCAAAACCAGAAGCGTCGTGGATGAGGGGTAAGACGCCTCCAACGCTCCACCTATCAGGATCGGCCTGTAGTTGATCGGGACCATCTCAAAGACAAGGTAGGCAAGAATCACCAGGATGTAATACAGCCCCAGAAGAAGGATGTCCGGATCGACCCGGATGAGGCTCTTCCTCCGGATAAGCTGAAAGACGCCGACGACTCCAAAGCCCAGGCAGACGGCTATGGGGACAAGTCCCAGCCAATCCGTGATTGTGTAAACGGTCATATGTACGCCCGTAAGATGATGAAACCAAAGGTTGAACGCCGCAAAGCCGACCTTTGTTCCGTTTGGACCCGCCGCCTGCACGTCAACGCATCGGATCAGCGCCGTCCACAGCAGGAATGACAGCAGGAACCAGATTCCCGTCCACAAGTGCTTCTTTTTGTATTGCTTCATACTCATTCCGTCCTTTCTGTCTGCACATCTGACGGAATCCATGGTATCGAAGCGCTGCAAATCTCACAAGAAACGGCCTTTCACATCCGTGATACGAAGCGTGTCATGACTGATTCACCGATGAATATACATCCTTGTCATCTCCGGTTCCCCGTCGCCCTGCACCATGCAGAGGAATTCCCAGCCGTAGCGCTCATAAAAGCCGGTGTGATCGGTGACAAGGTACAGCGGAGAGATGCCTTTTGCACGCATGTCCTCCACCGTTATGTTCAGCAGCCGCCCGGCAATACCCCGACCTCGATAGGTTTCCTCGGTGTACACCGCACAGACATTCGGCGTCAGATCCTTGCGATCATGGAAGTCGTTTTCAATCACACCCAGGCCGCCGATGATCCTGTCGCCGTCCAGGCACAGATACCAGCCGTATTCCGTCTCCCGGTTCAGATAGGCCGTCATGCATTCCAAATATGCTTCCGTCGGTACACCCCATTTTTCGTGAAACCAGGTTGCAGCCCGATCCATAAGTTCCGGCCGGTCGCGCAGGGGAATAAAGGTATATTCCGATTTCATGTTTTCTTCCTCCAAATGAAAAAGCCGTTCTCGTGCCCCTCATAATTCACTGTCTGACGCCGATCATTCGGCGGATCGTATCCGCATAGTCCTGCGCATGGTTGATGGAAAACTCCCCATGATAGAAGTCGCGGAAGCAATGA
>CACWYC010000008.1 GCA_902765025.1 Oscillospiraceae bacterium | reverse complement strand
CTTTTGTCAAGCTTTTTCTTCTATTTTTCTCAGAAAAAATACCCCGCACCTTCTTTGGGTACGAGGTATCTTTCCTGTCATCTTATCTTAATGACATTGCCCTCTCCGGGGCCGCGCTTTTGTGCAGAGTGGGGCATGGTGATAGAAAAAGTTTGCGTATCGACAGTTTTTTCGGTATAATGACAGCATCCAACAACAGACAGGAGCTATTACCATGAAAAAGATTCTGATTATCTCCAGCAGTCCCCGCAAAAACAGCAACTCCGAAGCCCTGGCCCTGGCCTTTGCCGAGGGGGCGCGGGAGGCGGGGCATGAGGTGGCGTTTGTCACGCTGCGGGACAAGCAGGTGGCCTTTTGCCGGGGGTGCCTTGCCTGCCAGAAGACCCAGCGGTGCATCATCCACGACGACGCCGACGCCATCCGGGAGCAGGCTCTCCATGCCGACGTGCTGGTGTTCGCCACCCCCATTTATTACTACGAGATGTCCGGCCAGCTCAAGACGCTGCTGGACCGGCTGAACCCGCTGTACCCCTCCGATTACGCCTTCCGGGAGGTGTACGTAATGACCTCCGCCGCCGAGGACGACGACACTGTGCCCCACCGGGCGGAAAACGGCGTGGACGGCTGGGTGGATTGCTTTGCCAAGGCCCGCATGGCGGGCACCGTGTTCATGGGCGGCGTAGGCGCTGCCGGTGAATTTAAGGACCACCCCGCTCTGGAAAAAGCCCGGGAGATGGGCCGACAGGCGTAATCCCCTCCCCCTGGTCTGCTGCAAAACAGAAACTCCGAAAATCAATGCAACGTAAAAGTGATGGGGAACTGCAAATCAGGCAGCTCCCCATCACTTATTAAACGCTGCATTTTTGCGATGCAAGCAAAAACCCCATTTTGTAACAGACCCTCACCACTCAATCATCATCTTTTGTACGTCGCCCTGGCGGCAGATGATGTCATACAGCGTCTCCGGCTGCTCTTTACAGCCCCCCAGCAGCCACAGCCGCACCATGGCCGTCATGCCGGAGAGGAAAAAATAGCCGTGATAGGTCATCTCCTCCGGCGAAAAGCCGCCGAAAAACCGGGGGTCGGACTGGGCGGCGGCGGCCCGGTCCCGCACCGTCTCCCAGGTGAGGGCCAGCACGCCGGCACTCTTGGCCTCGGAGAGATAATAGGTGTAAAATGTCCGGTGGTCGCGAATGAAGGCGAACACCTCCGTGAAGCACTCCCGGGCGGAGGCGTTTTCATCCAGCTTGCGGAAAAACGCCTCCGTCAGCTGCCGGGACATATTCTTCTCCACCCGCTCCACCAGGTCGTACACGTCCCGGTAGTGGGCGTAAAAGGTGGAGCGGTGGACGCCGGAGCGCTGGCAGATCTCCCGGACGGTGATTTTCCCGATGGGGCGGTGCTCCTCGGTCATCATGGCGTACACGGCCCGGATGATCTTTTCATCCGTCTCCCGGTTGAGCCGGTTATTCTTGGTATTCAAGGGCTTTCACCTCGCATTATCCAGACAGTTATCCGAACATTATCGGTTGTGTTTTTTTATCAAGGGCAGTATACTATATTCGCATTAAGAAAACAAGTGTCCCGTTAATCAAAAGGAAGTGGCGCAATGCAGAATGAAAAACTGATGCGGGAGGGCAGCGTGGGCCAGCTGCTGCTGAAAATGAGCCTGCCGGTGATACTGGTGATGATGGTGACGGTGCTGTATAACCTGGCGGACGTGTTTTTCATCGGCCGGTTCGGCGACCGGAACCAGTTGGCCGCCATCTCCCTGGCGGGGCCGGTGTTCACCACCATCTCCGCCTTCAATACCCTCATCGGCTTCGGCAGCTGCACCGCCTGCTCCATCGCCCTGGGCGAGGGCCGGCAGGACAGGATGCGGCAATACAGCGCCTTTGCCCTGTACGCCTCGCTGGGGCTGGGCGTCCTCCTGGGCGGCGGCGTGCTGCTGGGGATGGGTCCCTTGCTGGGTCTGCTGGGCACCGACGGTGACACCGCCGGGTATACGGCGGAGTATTTGCAGATTCTGGCCATCGGCGCGCCCATTATGATCACCAGCGGGGCCCTGGGCAACACGGTGCGCTCTGACGGCGACGTGAAGACCGCCATGGTGGCCTCCATGACCGGCACACTGCTGAACGTGGTGCTGGACCCGGTGTTCATTGCCCTGCTGCGGTGGGGCTGCCGGGGCGCGGCCCTGGCCACAGTCATCGGCAACGCGGTGAGCCTCACCATTCTGCTGCTCACCGCCGGAAAAAAGAGCGGCTATTCCCTGTCCATCCGGGATTTTACCCTGCGCGCCGACGTGTCCCTGCGGGTGCTGGGGCTGGGGCTGCCCATGGCGGCCAGCACGCTGCTGATGAGCTTCACCTCCGCCGTGTCCAACCGGCTGACGGTGGGCTACGGCAACGTGGCGGTGGCGGCCCGCAGCGTGGCGGGCAAGAGCGCCATGCTGATCCCCATGGTGGTGATGGGCCTTTGCATGGGCGTGCAGCCCGCCATCTCCTACGTGTACGGCTGCCGGGATCTGCCCCGGCTGAAGAAAATCACCCTGGGGGTGGGGGCCGTCAGCGTGGGCGTGGCGTTTGCCATGTCGGCGGCCTTCCTGGCGCTACGGCAGCAGTTCGTGGCGGCCTTCAGCAGCGACGCCGAGATCATCGCCCTGGGCAAGGGCATGATGCTGGGCACGCTGGTGGCGGTGCCCATCGAGGGGGTGTACCAGATGTGCACCACCTATCTCCAGGCCACCGGCAAGGTGAGCTACGCCACGCTGACGTCGCTGATGCAGAAGGGCCTTGTGTTCCTGCCGGTGCTGCTGGTGATGGAGCACTTCCTGGGCCTGAACGGCATCGTGTTCACCAATGCCGTCACCACCGTGATTTCCACCTGCATCGCCCTGCTGCTGTGCCGCAGCTGGACAAAACAGATTGCCGCCGAGGCGGCGTGACGCCCGCCATATCATAAAGGTTACCGGGGAGAAATCGTTCTGCGGAGCGATTTCTCCCCGGTTTTTTCAGTTCAGGGTGAAGTCCAGGATGTCCAGCCTGCCCCGGCCCTGGTAGCAGAGGTAGAGGGCGTGGTCGCCGCCGGTGGGGGTAAGGGCGGCGGTGGAGGCGGTCCAGTCCCGGCTGGGCGCCACGGGGAGCTGGGCGATGGGGGCGCCGTCCGGGGCGGTGCGGACGAAGAGGGTGCCCCGGGCCGTGCCCCGGGTGCGGACGGTGATGGTGGTTGCGCCGGTCATGTGGAAGTACTTAAAGCCGGCCACCATGCCGTCCTTGCCGTTGGCGATGTAGGCGCGGGGCGGCTCCCCGCCCCGGTCCGGGTCGTAGTCGGGGCCGTCCTGGGTGATGTAGGGGTGGCGGCCCAGCATGGCCATGGGGTGGGAGTAGGTGGGCGTCACCTTGCCGTACAGGTGGCAGGCGATGCCTGCGGAATAGGTGCCCTTGGCGCTCAGTGGGCCGCCGTTTAAGCCGCAGGAGGTCATGGCCACCTGGGGGATAGTGCCGTCGGGGAGAATCTCAACACGCTCGGCGCAGCCCTGGCGGCAGCAGATGGAGCGGTTGGTCTCCCGGTGGTAAAAGATATAATATTGCCCGTTGATGCACTCCAGCCCGCCGTGATTGTTGCCGAAGCAGGCCAGGGGCTTGCCCTCCCTGCCGGGGAACAGATCGCAGTTGGACACCACCACGCCGCCGTAGCGGAAGCCGCCGTCGGGCCTGTCGCTGACGGCGTAGCACAGCTCATGGTTGGTAAAGGAGGAGTAAATGAGATAGTACCGCCCGCCGATTTTGCGGATGGAGCTGGCCTCGAAGAATTCGTGGCCCTCAAAGCCGGTGCCCTCCGACCGGCCCAGCGTGGGCAGCAGGGGCCTGGGCTCCGTTTTCAGCGTCACCATATCGTCATGGAGCGTCATCACCACCGACGCTTTGGGCTCCTTGCCGATGGCCTTCACCGTGCGGGGGCCGTTGCCGGAGTAGAGGTAGATCTCCCCGTCGTCATCCATAAACACGCCGGGGTCAAAGGCGATGGTGTCGCCAGGGCGCTCGCCCAGCACGCCGCCCTTTTCATCCTTTATAAGGCCGTAAAATTCATACTGTCCCGCCGGGGTGTCGCACACCGCCACGCCGATGGAACGGATGGTATCGTCGGGGCAGTAGTAGAGATAGTACCGCCCGTCCTTGCCCTGCACCACGTCCGGCGCCCACAGCTCATGCTTGCCGTTTGCCATGCGGGGGTCCTGGGTGCGGCGGTAGATGACGCCCTCATAGCGCCAGTCCGTCAGATCCGTTACCGGGGCAGACCAGCAGACGTAGTCGTTGACGCAGAATTTCCTGCCGCCGAAGGCGTCGTGGCTGCCGTAGAGGTACACCCTGTCGCCAAACACGTGGGGCTCGCCGTCGGGCACGTACTCCCACAAAGGGAGATAGGGATTATAGACCTGCTTCATGTGGCTCCTTCCCTTTCAGCACAGCTTCTCCGCCATGCGGAGGACGCGGGTGGCGTTGACGCGGAGCTGCTGCTCGGTGACGGTGCCGTCCTCCAGCCCGGCCTTGATGCGGTCGTAATCGTACTGGGCGCCGGGCATGAACAGGTCGCCCCCCGCCATGCACACCTGGGAGGCGTCGGAGTTGGGATAGAGGCAATCCTTCTCGTTCTCATAGCCCACAGTAATCCAGTCGGTCATCACGATGCCCTCATAGCCGAACTCGCTGCGCAGCACGTCGCCGATGAGATCGCGGCGGGCGTTGGTGTGGCGGCCGTTCACCAGGTTATAGGAGGTCATGACGGCCTTGGGCTGGGCCATCTTAACGGCGATGCCGAAGCCCTTGAGGTAGATTTCCCGGGCGGCGCGCTCGCTGACCTGGGAGTTGTTCTGGGTGCGGTTGCGCTCCTGGTTGTTGAAGGCGTAATGCTTGATGGTGGTGCCGGCGTGGGGATGGCGCTGGACGCCACGGGTGATAGCGCCGGCAAACACGCCGGAGACCAGGGGATCCTCGCTGAAATACTCAAAGTTCCGTCCGCAGCGGATGGAGCGGTGGATGTTCAGCGCCGGTGCCAGCCACAGATGGACGCCGAAGCGCTCCATCTCCCGGCCCACCAGGTCGCCAAAGCCCTCCGCCAGAGCGGGGTCGAAGCTCTGGGCCACGGCGGTGCCAATGGGGATGGCGGTGGCAAACTGTTCGCCGATCTTGTCCGTCTTCTTGGGCCGGTAGGCCATCAGCTTCATGGCCCACAGGAACACCTTGGGCATAAAGTCGGTGAGAGAGGCGGGGATGCTGGACTCCAGGGCGTGGATTTTGCCCTCCTTATCCAGAGCGTAACGGCGGGACAGCCGCAGCCCGGCAGGGCCGTCCGCCATCACCAGGGAGGGGAAGCCGGGGACGGTCATGCAGCTCTGGCCCGCGGCGCCTGCCACGGTGAAGCCGGCGTTGCCGATCATGCTGGCCACGCCGCCCTTGGGATCATAGGCCCCCAGGTTCATTTTGATGAGCTGCTCCCGGGACAGGGCTGCCACACGGGGGTCGATGGCCGGGTCGGGGGCGTCGGCGACGGTGCGCGTTGCAATGGTGCCCGCCGCCAGCGGCAGCACGGGGACGTTTTCGGGGAGGCTGTGGGCAGAGGCGGGAGCCTGCCAGTCGGTGAAATCCGGCTTGCCCAGCACGTTTTTGCATTGCAGCACCGTCACCGTCTCCGGGATGCGGACGGCGGCGCAGAGGGTGGTATCCCGGCTGGAATCGCCTAGGCGCAGCAAATAGTCGCCGCTCTCCAGAATGTAGGCGGCAGCCGCCTCATCATAGGGGGCGATGTCCCGCAGGGAGAAGGCCATCTCCACCGTCTCGCTCTCGCCGGGAGCCAGCTCCTTCGTCTTGGCGAAGGCCGCCAGCACCTGGTAGGGCTCATCCAGCTTCCCCGCCGGGAGGGAAACGTAAGTCTGGGCCACCTGCCGGCCGGGGAATCGTCCGGTGTTGCGCACGGTGACGGAGGTTTTGACGGTGTCGCCCTCCAATGCGGCCTTGGCGTCCGACAGGGTGAAGGTGGTGTAGGAAAGGCCGAAGCCGAAGGGGTACAGGGGCGCCTTGCCCACGGAGTCGAAGTAGCGGTAGCCCACGTAGATGCCCTCTTGATAGCGGGTGTCGTTCTTCTCGCCGAACTCGCCCATGGTGGGATAGTCGCCCCAGGCGGTCCAGGTGGTGGTCAGCTTGCCGGAGGGATTCTGCCTGCCCAGCAAGATGTCCGCCAGAATGTGGCCCGTCTCGGTGCCCAGCTGGGACAGCACCAGGATGTTCCCCACCTCCGCCACCGGGGACAGATCCACCACGCCGCCCACGTTCAGCACCAGCATAAAGCGGCTGTACTTCCGATGGCAGGCCAGAATGTCACGGATCTCCGTGTCGGACAGCAGGATATCACCGCCCGTGGCGTTACGGTCGGCGCCCTCGCCGGAAACGCGGGAGAGGACGTACACGGCGGCCTCCCCCTCCCCGTCGATGGGCATATCGTAGACAGGCTCGTCGGGGGTGCGGCCCATGGAGATAATCATCACATTCTGCCGCCGCTCCTTGGCCTCCTGCTTCATAGCCTTCATAAAGGCCACCTTGGCGTCGGCCTTGGCCTTGTCGTAGCCGTCCAACCACGCCTTAGTGGTGACGGTGAAGCCGGCGGCGGCCAGGCCCTCCTCGGCGGTGACGAAATAGCGGGAGTTCACCTCGCCGGAGCCGGTGCCGCCCTTAAGGGTGCGGCGGGCGCCGCTGCCGTAGAGGGCGATTTTGCCGGGCTTTTCCAGCGGGAAGGCGCCGTCGGTTTTCAGCAGCACGGTGCAGTCGGCGCCGTGGCGGCGGACGAATTCGCTGTGTTCACGCTCATAGTCGTTCATTTGCATGGCTGGATTCCTCCCATTTATCTTTATTTTATGAAAATATCATCACTTTTCCGCCATATAGCGCAGCAGCGCCAGCCGCAGCACCCGCAGGGCGCAGGCCTGCAGCTCCGCCAGCGTCAGCTCATGGCCCACGGCGGCGGCGATGCGCTCCACGTCGGCCTGGGCGCCGGGCATGGTCAGGTCGTTGCCCGCGTGGATACACAGCGCCGCGTCGGAGCAGCCGTATTTGAATCCGCCCTGTCCGGGGTCGGTGGTGCCCCAGTCGCTCATCACAAGGCCGGTAAAGCCCCACTCGCAGCGGAGAATGTCGGTGAGCAGCTCCCGGTGGTTGGCGGCGTGGACGCCGTTGACCAGGTTATAGGAGGTCATCAGCGTCAGGGGCTGGGCCGTTTTCACGGCGATTTCAAAACCCTTGAGGTAGATCTCCCGCAGGGCACGCTCTGTGCAATGGGCGTTGTTGTGGGTGCGGTTGTCCTCCTGGTTATTGCAGGCGAAGTGCTTGATGGCGGTGCCCCGGCCCCGGTGGCGCTGCACGCCCCTTGTGTCGGCGGCGGCGCAGAGGCCGGTGAGCAGCGGATCCTCGGAGTAGTACTCAAAGTTCCGGCCGCAGAGGGGATTGCGATGGATGTTCATGCCGGGGGCCAGCCAGATGTCCACGCCGAACGCCTCCATCTCCGCGCCCACCAGGTCGCCGGCGGCTTCGATGGCGGCCATGTCCCAGGTCTGGGCCAGCATGGTGGCGATGGGGATGGCGGTGCAGTATTGATAATGGTCCACCGCGTTTTCCGGGCGAACGGCCGCGGGCACGCCCATCAACTCAAAGAGGTTGCCCAGGGAGGACTCCCCCAGGCCGGGGACGACGTTGCCTTGCCCGTCGGAGACGAACACCTTGGAAAGCCGCAGCCCCGCAGGGCCGTCGGCCAGCACCAGGTTGGTGATGCCCCGGCTCTCGGCCAGTACGGTGCTGGTGTCGCCCGCCGCACCGGGTACGGAGCGGGACGCCGCGCCCACGGTGGACACGCTGCCCAGGCCGCCCCGCTCGGTGCCCACGGTCAGCTCCGCCATCTCCGCCGCGGTGAGCTGTGCCGTCAGTTCCTCCAGGGTGGCTTTGCCGGCAGCCACGTCCGCCAGGGTGATGGTGGCCGTTTTCTCCGTGTGCAGCGTCGGGGCTTCTGCGTCGTACGCCGCCGTATGGGTGGGAATGGTGGCCGGGATGATCTTCAGCCGGGGGGCGGCGATTTTCTCGGCGGCCTCGGCGGGATAGGTATAGAACCTGGCGGGGTCGGCGCGAACCACGTCCATGGCGCAGTCGCACACCGCCTTGTTGCGGAGCTGCCAGGTGACGACCTCCTCATCCAGTTCCAGGGCGGCGGCGATGCGGGTGCTGCGGGAATGGGTGCCCACCCGGACGAAATACACGCCCTGCTCCAGCACGTAGGCGGCCCGTGCCTCATCGTAGGAGGCCAGAGAGGGGATGGCGAACGTCACCTCCACCGTCTCCTGCTGCCCCGGCTGCAAAAGGCCGGTTTTGGCGAAGCCCGCCAGCACCTGGCAGGGCTTATCCAGCCGGCCCTGGGGCTGGGACACATAGACCTGCACCGTCTCCCGTCCGGGGCGGCTGCCGGTGTTGCTCACCGACACGGTGACGCGGATGGACTGGCCGCTGATGCGGGTCTGCGGCACGTCCAGGGCAAAGTCGGTGTAGGAGCGGCCGAAGCCGAAGGGATAGGCCGGGCGGAGGCCGAAGCTGTCAAACCAGCGGTAGCCCACGTAGATGCCCTCCCGGTAATAGGAGTCATCCAGATCGCCGCTCAAATGGCTGAATTCAGCGGCAAAGGGGTAGTCCTCGTACCGCTCGGCCCAGGTGGCGGTGAGACGTCCGGAGGGATTTACCTTGCCGGTGAGCACGTCCGCCAGGGCGTAACCGGCGGCGCAGCCGGGCTGGCTCATGAGCAAAACGGCGTCGATGCCCTTTTGCTGCCGGAGAAAGGCGGTGTCGATAACGCCGCCCACATTGAGAATGACCACGGTGTGGTCGTAACAGGCCGTCAGCGTGCGGAGATTGTCCATTTCCCGGTCGGACAGGTAATAGTCGCCGCCGGTCAGCTTCCGGTCGGCCCCCTCGCCGGAGGTGCGGGCGATAACGTAGAGGGCCAGGGATTTGTCGGTATGGGCCATGTCCTCCGCCGTGATCTCCGGCACGTCCGGGTCACGGAAGGGGTTTTCCAGCGCCCAGTTGACGCCGGCCCACCCCTTCTCCTGCAGCACGGCCTTGAACTGCTCCATGTACTGCGCGCCGTTTTCGGTGCAGGCGCTGTCATAGTGGTCCAGCCAGGGCTTGGTGGCGATGGTGAAGCCGGCGTCCTCCAGACCCTGCTCCACGTTGATGACGGTGCGGGAGTTGACGTCGCCGGAGCCGGTGCCTCCCTTTACCATGTGGCGCACGCCGCTGCCAAACACCGCCAGTGCCCTGCCGTCGGCGGCGATGGGCAGCACGCCGCTGTTCTCCAGCAGCACCATGCCCTCTGCCGCAATGCGGCGCACGGTGTCCATGTGGTGCTTTTCCCGCTCTGTCACGGCGGGATCAGTGGGGGCGAAAATGTTGGCCATAATCGTCAGCTCCTCCGTTTTTCATGAAATCAGCACGCCGGATTTCCCGGTATGATGACCCATTGTAACAGAGGAGCCATTGTGATTCTATAAATGGTGTGCCAATTCTATCAACGGTGTGTACACATCAACGGTTGGCCTTGCGGTAGGCGTTGGGGGTCATGCCATACCAGGTCTGGAAGCAGGCGCCGAAATAGCTCTGGGAGGAGAAGCCGAAATATTGGGCGATCTGGGAGATGGTATAGTCGGAATATTGCAGCATCCCGGCGGCGTGGCTGCGGTCATGCTCCGACTGGGCCAGCTGGTATTCCTCCAGCTCCCCGGCCTGCTGCCACGTCTCCACAATGCGGGAGGTGACGGAGATGTCCCCCCGGGACAGGGCCGAGCCGGTGAAATGGAGATACGTCAGCTCCATGTACCGCTCCATGGTGCCCAGGTCGCACCGGGGAATGGGCACGGTGCCGTCCATGCCGTGGCCTTCAGCGTACTCCCGCACGGTCTCCTCCGAGGCGGTGAGCACGGCGGCGGGACCCAGGGCCACGGTAAAGGGCCCCACGGGAATGGCGGCATAAATCACCCGGTCGTCCTCAAAGAACAGGCTGGGCCGCCCGCTGCGGCTGTAATCCTCCAATGCCTGGCGCAGCCCCTCATGGCAGAGGCAGGGGTGGCCCGGCGCGCTGCTCCAGTGCATGGCGTCGTCCTGCCGCCCGGTGCGCCACAGGGCCACCGTCAGGCCCGACAGCTCCCCCACCAGCTGTAAAAACCGTATGTCGCTGTGCCACGCCTGGGAAATCGCATCGCCGTGAGTGGTCATGCTCCCCGCCCTCTTCCTTTGTAATCTGTATATATCATACCATATTCCCCGGGAAAAAGTAAACCGTCATCCGCCCTGTGGGGCAAAACAGCAACCGCAGGGCATAATCACACCATTATCATACACCCCTGACAAGATTCATACATGCTTGATATATTTCAGCCTGCCGCCTTTCCTATAATCTGTGGTAGACGGCGGGGAGTACCTGCCGCTGTGTGAAAACGAGAAAGAGAAAGGATGCAGATACTCATGGCGAAAACACCTAAAGTCAAGGGCCCCGAAGCCGTAGGCTTCAAAGAAATCTTCGGCGTCACTGCATTGTCCACCAACAACGGCTTTGCCGCCATCTTCATGTCCACCATGTTCATGACCTTCATGACCGACTACGCAGGTCTGGGCAAGCTGGGCGCCACTCTGGCCACCGTGCTGCTGCTGGCCGCCCGCATCATCGACGCCGTGGACGACCCCATCCAGGGCTTCATCATGGACCGGGGCAAGATCGGCAGGCACGGCAAGTATAAGCCCTTCTTCATGATCTCCATCATCATGACCGCCATCGGCGTTTTCTTCCTCTATCTGATGCCCAGCGGCATCACCGGCTCCGCCGCCGTGGTGACGGTCTGGGTCATCTTCTTCTATCTGGTCTATGATATCGGCGCCTCCTTCTACAATCAGAACCTGCTGTTCCGCACCATGACCAACGACCCCGGCGAGCGCTCCAAGCTGCTGATCGGGCCCCGTGTGTGGGTCATGATCATCGGCATGATGGGCTCTGCCATGGCCGCCATCGCCGTCACCATCCAGGCTTCCACCGGCAGCTACAAGACCGCCTATATGATTCTGGCCATGGTGGCCATGGTGGTATCCAGCATCATCTCCGTGGTGGGCTGGTTCATGGTCAAGGAGAAGCACGTGGTGGAGCAGGACCCCGACGACAAGGTGAAGTTCTCCGACTTCTTCGCGCTGATGCGCACCAACAAGCCCATGATGCTCAACTTCTTCAAGTGCATCGCCACCGGCTTTATCTGGACGTTCCTCTTCGCCGCCCCCGTGTACTACGTGAAATACGGCTACTGCGCCGACCTGACCACCGGCGAGGTCAACATGGCGTATTTCGGCACGCTGTCCATGGTGGTGTCGCTGATGATGCTCTTCCCCCTGCTGCTGGGCACCGTGTTTGCCAACCCGCTGCTGAAGGCGTTTAAGGGCGACTTCCTGAAGATGCACATCTTCGACCTGGCCATGCAGGGCGGCGCGGGATTGCTGATGTTCATTCTGCAAATCCTGGGCCTGCTGCGCACCAGCCCCGTGTTCTTCTTCATCCCCATGTTCCTGATGGCCTTCTTCGTCGGCATCGACTTTGTCCCCGGCTCCAACCTGAGCATGGAGATTATGGACTACACCATTTATAAGACCGGCAAGGACCGCTCCGCCCTCACCGGCGTGCTGGAGAAGTTCCTGGAGAAGGCCCAGAACGCCGTGTCCACCGCCATTGTGGGCGCCGTGCTGATTGCCATCGGCTACCAGGTGGACTCCGTCACCGGCAACTATGTGGGCGACATCGCCAAGATGCCCACCATGCTGACCTGGATGGTGGTCATCATCGGCCTGGTGCCCGCCATTCTGGCCTTCGTGGGCATCATGATCATCAAGGATTACCCCATCGACCCCGCTATGCGTAAGGATATCCACCAGTTCATCTCCACCCACCAGACCAAGAAGAACGTGGACTGATCCGTGCCTGACGGCAAAAGGCCCCTCATTATTAATTGGTATATAGCAAGACCGGGCGGTAAAACCGCCCGGTCTTGCTATATATAAGCTTGTCCGCCGCAGCGTCGGCACGTTATTCGTACAGCGCCACCTCGCCGGTGATGCCGGTGGGGGCGGCGGTTTTGGTGTTGCCCCGGTCCCGCTCCAACGTGGTGGCCACCTCGATGGTGAGGACATTGTCCCCCTCCCCTGCCAGGCCCCGCAGGTCGTAGCGGTAGGGCGGCGTCACCTGGATGCCGGCGCTCTTGCCATTCACGAACACCTCCACGCCCTCCCAGGCGTCGGTGATTTCCAGCAGTTGGGCTTTACCGGTGAACTGGGTCTCGTAACGGATGAACCCGGAGAATTTCTTGTCGGTGAGGGCGTAGTTTTCCGGCTTCGTGATCTCCTTGGCAGGGCCGAAATGGGGATAATCCGCCGCCTTGCAGACGCTCTGGCGGAAGCCCTCCAATACACGGCGCCGGGTAAGGGCGGGCGGTGTATAAAGATTCTCCGCCTCCCCATTGATGAGGAACAGGCTGTGATGGGGCTCAATGGTAACCTCCCCGCCGTTCCAGGCGAGGCAGCGGTCATGCCAGGCGTCGTAAATGTGGTAGCTTCCCTCCTCCGGCAGCGTGACAGTGCCCCGCCAGGGCTTGTCACCCTCATTGAAGAGGTAGAAGAACTCCTTTTCTCCCACATAGTGCAATGCCCGGATGCGGTCATTTGCCGGGGTCAGGGTCACAGTGCGATAGGCGGACAGCTCGCCCAAAAGGGTAGGCAGCGCCACTACCCTTGTGTTCTCCTTGACGCTCTCGGGCAGCGCCTCGCCGGTGCAGAGGCCATCGGGGTAGCCGTCCAGGAACAGCACCTTGCCGCCCTTGGCCGCCAGCTCGATTACCGCCTCGGCAGTTTCCCTTGTGATAAACTGGGCGTAGGGAATGACCAGCGCCCCATGGGTAAGGCCGTTCACCGTCAGCTTATCGGTGATTTCCGTCTTGTAAAAGTCCCGCTCCGCGAACACGTCGGCGGGGACATAGTGGAAGTCGATCTGATTATCCTGCAAGATCTGTCCGGGCTTTTGCATCAGCATGGCCTTGCCGCACCACTCCGCCTCACCGTGGTAGAGAACGGCCACCGGGCAGACGGCGTGGCCGCCGGAGAGCATCCCCGTCACCCTGTCGGCGTATTTCATCAGCGCGCCGAAGTGACGATACTGGGGGTTGTGGCCGTGGGCGTAGAAGTGGGGCGGGCAGTCCTTGTCCGGGAAGGCCTTGGCGGTAAAGGCGTGGGGCACGAAGCGGTTCACGCCCCGGACCATGAAGTGGTCCAGCAGGTATTTTTCCAGCCGCACGCCCTCTTTCCAGCCGTAGTTGCCGAAAACCTCACACATGGTGCGGCCCTGCATGTGGGGATTCAGCGCACCCAGAGAGGCGCCCAGCTTGCCCAGGGCGTAGTGGTAGAACTCGCCGTCATCATGGTAGCCGAACACGTTTTTCTTCTGCCTGTCCTCCATGCCCGGCTCCACCTGGCCGCCGATGTCGTCGATACCGGCCATGGTCTGCCATTTAAGGCCCCGGAAGTAATGTCCCAGGCTGGTGCCGGTGCGGGCGTGCTGGTTGTTGTCCTCCACCACGTGGCCGATGTACTCCACGCCGTGGTCCCGGCACCACCGGCCGATCTGGTGGGAGAAGTCCTCCTCCACCAGGCGGGAAACGCTGTCCATAAAGGCGTAGCGCACCTTGGCGGTGAGGAAGGGGTCACCGTCATTGGACCATAAAAGGGGCAGCAGGGCGCCGTATCCCCGGCCCAGCTTTTCCTCCAGCGCGGCAGCCAGCTCTCGGCTCCAGGGCAGATCCTGCTCCGTGCCCAGGGGGTTATTCATCTTATACATGCGGTTGTTGCCCAGCTCCGGCTCGTCGGAGAAGAAACCGGCGATGACGGTGCCGAACTTGTCCCCGAAATGCTGATAATGGGGCTCATACACCGCGTCAATCTGAAGGCGGCAGGACGCGGTGTCCATCATGTTGATGTAGCTGCGGTGGGTGCCGATGTTGCGGGTGAGGTAGCAAAGCTGCACCTCCCACTTCCCCTCCGGCGCCGTCCAGTCCAGCACGCCGTTTTGGAGCTTGTCCGTCAGGTCGATGGGGGCGGCCTTTTCGTCCAGCCGCAGGGCCGCCACGCTGAGGAGGGTGTCGTCGGTGAACTTGTTGGCGGGGGTGGTGTTCTTGTTGTAGATATTGGTGACAAGATACATCGCGTCCCCCGGCACCCGGGGCGGGTGGGCCTGCCGGGCCACGTTCAGGCGGATTCTGCCGCCCTTCACCGGGAAGCGCTTGTGCAGCAGCCCCTGGCGGCGCAGCTCGATGGGGGCCTTTTCCGCAGCGCCGGCGGCATAGCCGGTGGGGAAATGCTTGTCGTCCAGGATCCAGACCCGCATGCCCCGTTTCTCGGCCTCGTCCAGCAAAATGGTCATATCCCGCCACCAGGGCTCCTGGCAAAAGCCCTCGTGGGGCCGGGCCTCCACGCAGAACGCCCGGATGCTGGCGTCATAAATGGCCCGCACCATATCGCGGTACACCGCCTCGCTCTCGCCGTGTACCCACAGGAAGGGCAGAATGCGGGGATCGTCATGGTTCAGCATGGACAGGTGCCTCCTTTTATCATGGAATAGGAAAGGGATAGGGCAATTTTCGAGGGAAAATTCCTCAAATACCCATAAAAAACAGTATCATTTTATCATAAAATAGTCCATCGATTTATTCAAAAGATTCACTATTTTTGACCATAATACGCGTTTTTGCCGTGCTTGCGGAGGTAGTGCTTGTCCTGCAGCTCCTGGGGGGCGGGCCTGACCTGGGGGTTGATGGTCTCACAGCGGTAGGCCATCTTGGCCACCTCCTCCAGCACCACCGCGTTATGGACAGCCTCCATGGCGTCCTTGCCCCAGGCGAAGGGGCCGTGGTTCTTGCACAGGCAGCCGGGGATGGCGGCGGGGTCCTTGCCCAGGCGGGCAAACTCGCTGACAATGAGAAGGCCGGTGTTGCGCTCGTAGGCGTCCTCGATTTTCTCTTTCGTCAGGCAGCGCAGGCAGGGGATGTCGCCGTAATAGTAGTCGGCGTGGGTGGTGCCGTAGCAGGGGATGTCCCGCCCGGCCTGGGCCCAGGAGGTGGCGTAGGAGGAATGGGTGTGCACCACGCCGCCGATGCTGGGGAACGCCTTATACAGCTCCACATGGGTGGCGGTGTCGCTGCTGGGGCGCCACTTGCCCTCCACCACCTTGCCGTCCAGGTCCACCACCACCATATCCTCGGCGGTCATGCCCTCGTAGGGCACGCCGGAGGGCTTAATGACCACGAGACCACTTTGGCGGTCGATGGCGGAGACGTTGCCCCAGGTGAAGGTGACGAGGCCGTAGCGGGGCAGCTCTAAATTGGCGTCGCAGACGATTTTCTTCAGTTCTTCCAGCATGATCACAGTACCTCCGTGGCGCATTTTTCCATAGGCATGGCCTTTTTATAGCGGGCGAGGAAGGCGGAGAAGCCTTCAATATCCGAGGGCTCCGCCAGCAGCGTGGCAGACCTGGCGGAGGCGAACACCTTATTGTCCAGATAGTCCGCCAGGGTCTCATTATCGTCCTTCCACAGCATGTAGGCCGCCAGCAGGGCCATGCCGTAGGGGCCGCCCTCCCCCGCCGTCTCCATGACGGACACGGGGGCGCCAACGGCGGCGGACAGCAGCCGCTGGCCCACCTCGGGGGTCTTGAAGAAGCCGCCGTGGCCATACAGCTTGTCGATGGCCACCTGCTCGGTCTGGGTGAGAATGTCCAGGCCGATTTTCAGCGTGGCCAGGGCGGACAGGAGATGAGTGCGCATAAAGTTGGCCAGGGTGAAGCGGGCATTGGGGGTGCGGGCGAAGAGGGGCCGGCCCTCATCCAGATCCGTGACGCCCTCGCCGGAGAAATAGTTGAAGCTCAAAAGGCCGCCGCAGTCGCTGTCGCCCTCCAATGCCTTTTGGAACAGGCGGGTGAAGAGATCGCCTTTATTGACGGAGAGGCCCATCATCTCCCCATACTCGGCAAAGAGATTCACCCAGGCGTTGATATCGCTGGTGCAGTTGTTGCAGTGTACCATAGCCACCGCCGCGCCGTCGGGGGTGGTGACCATGTCGATCTCCCGGTGGACGCCCAGGGGCTTCTCGGTGACGATCATGGCGAAGTCGGAGGTGCCGGCGGACACGTTGCCCGTGCGGGGACGGACGGAGTTGGTGGCCGCCATGCCGGTGCCGGCGTCGCCCTCGCAGGGGGCGACCGGGACGCCGGGACGCAGGGTGCCGGAGGGGTCCAGGAACCGGGCGCCGGTCTCCGTCAGCGTGCCGCCCTTCTCCCCCGCTGTCAGCACCTTGGGGAGAATATCACGCAGCGCAATGCCCGTCAGGGCGTTGAACTTCTGCACCATGGTCTCGTCATAGTCGCAGCGGGCGCTGTCGATGGGGAACATGCCGCTGGCCTCCCCCACGCCCATCACCTTTTCCCCGGTGAGCTGCCAGTGGATATAGCCCGCCAGAGTGGTGAGATAGGCGATGTCTTTCACGTGTGCCTCGCCGTTCAGAATGGCCTGGTACAGGTGGGCGATGCTCCAGCGCTGGGGGATATTGAAGCCGAAGAGGGCGGTCAACTTCTCCGCCGCCGGGCCGGTGATGGTGTTGCGCCAGGTGCGGAACGGGGCAAGCTGGCGGCCGTCCTTACCAAAGGGCAGGTAGCCGTGCATCATGGCGCTGACGCCGATGGCGCCTACGGTGGTGAGGGCCACGCCGAACTTGGCTTTCACATCGGCTTTCAACTTGGCAAAGCAGGTCTGCAAGCCGGTGTGCACCATGTCCATGGAGTACGTCCAGACGCCGTCCTCAAGCTGATTCTCCCACTCGAAATCACCCTGGGCGATGGGGAGGTGACGCTCGTCAATGAGCACGGCCTTGATGCGGGTAGAGCCCAGCTCGATACCCAGCGCGGTTTTTGTCAAATCCATCCTATTTTCTACCTCATTCATTAACAATATCTTCCGATGGCAGCGAATCCGCTTTGCCGTGGAGCGCCGCCGAATCCCTTTTTATGCAATGGCGACGGAGACGGTGGCGGTCTCCTTGCCGTCGGTGGCGGTGATGGTCACGGCGCCGCTCTCCCCTGCCCGGACGATGGCCAGGGCGCGGCCGTAGTAGGTGGTGAAGGTACCGGTGTGGTACTGCTCCTCCGTGCAGGGGTTGGCAGAGCCGAAGGCCAGCAGCTCGCCGCCCTCTGCGGTGACGGTCAGCCTGCGGTCGCCGTTGGACTCCACCACGCCGTTTTCATCCTCGATGTTCACGGGGATATAGACGATTTCGCCGGGCTTGACCTCCTGCTTCTCCGGGCGGAGAGCGATACGCAGCGTGTCGGCGGCGGAGGTGAGCTGGCTGCGGCCCGTCTCACGGCCGCTGTCGTCGTAGGCCACGGCGGTGAGGGTGCCGGGGGCGTATTTGGTCTTGAACAGGGCCTTGCATTCCTTAATGGTCTTGCGGCCCAGGGATTTGCCGTTTAAGAGCAGCTCCACCGCGGCGGCGTCGGCATACACCTCCACCTCCGCCTTGTTGCCGGTGCAGCCCGCCCAGGCCCAGGAGAGGATGGCGTTGGTGCCCCGCCAGACGGACTTGCTGACCCGGACGCCGGGGTGGTTCACCGGGCGGACGGCGATGACGGGATTGCCCGCCTTGCCCCAGACGGTGGCGGCATATCGGCAGGAGCCATCGGGGTTGCCCAGGATGTCGATGACGCCGGCGCCTGCCAGCAGCCAGGGATAGGGCCGGTTGAAGGGCATGCCGCCGGTGTAGCTCCAGGCGCCGATGCCCGCCTCGCCCAGGTAGTCCCAGGAGGTCCACATGAAGTCGCCCACCAGATAGGGGTACTTCTCCACCATCTTCCAGTTCTTATAGATGTCCTGGGGGAAGGTCTCGGAGCCGAACACCAGGCGGCTGGGATGGGCCTTGCCCTCCAGGGGGTAGCGGCCGGAGGCGTAGTTATAGCCCGCGATGTCCAGAGCGTCCAGGAAGGGGGTGGTGACGGCGTCCACCTTCTTGGAATTGCCCGCCTTATTCATGCCGGGGCCCACGAAGGAGGCGATCATGTTGAACATGAGGGAGGCGTTTTGCCCCTCCTTTTCCGCCTTGCCCTTGCCGGCGCCGGTGGTCTGCTGGCCGTCCTGGTACAGGCCCTTCCCCTTGGCGGCGTTGCCGATGATCATAAGATTGGCGCCGCAGGTGACAGGGCGGGAGGGGTCCAGCCGGTGGCACAGGGCGATCATCTTCTTGCCGTAGTCCAGGCCCTTGGCCTGGGCGGGCTCCGCCACCTCGTTGCCGATGGAGTATAGGATGACGGAGGGATGGTTGAAGTCCTTTTCCACCATGGCGGCGGTGTCCTTATCCCACCACTGCTCGAAGTCCAGGCCGTAGTCGTTGGGATTCTTGCGGTTATACCACATGTCGAAGGACTCGTCCATGACGTACATGCCCAGCCTGTCGCAGGCCTCCAGCAGGGCCTGGGAGGAGGGGTTATGGCTGGAACGGATGGCGTTGAAGCCGTTTTCCTTCAGGATGCGGACGCGGCGGTACTCGCTCTCGTCATAGGTGGCGGCGCCCAGGATGCCGCTGTCGTGATGGACGCAGCCGCCCCGGAGCAGGGTGCTTTTGCCGTTGATGAACAGGCCCGAGTTGGACCAGGTGATCTTGCGGATGCCGAAGGTGACGTCCGTCTCCTCGGCGCCGGCGGTGATGTGGGCGGTGTAGAGGTTGGGCGCCTTGGCGCTCCACAGCCTGGCGTCGGGGATGGTGAGGGTGAAGTCGGTGCCCTGGCCGGTGACGCCCGCTACCTCCGCCTTGACGGCGATGGGGGCCTGGACGCGGACCACCGCCGGGGCGATGGACACGGTGGTGATATGGACGCAGCCGGGGCGCAGGCCGTTCTTTTCGCAGACGTGGAGCCACACGGGGCGGTAGATGCCGGCGCCGGTATACCACCGGGAGTTGGGCAGCTTGCTGTTGTCCGCCACCACGGTGAGGGTGTTCTCACCGCCGATGGCGAGGCCCTCCAGGGCAACGGTGAAGCCGGTGTAGCCGTAGGGGTGGAAATACAGCTCACGGCCGTTGAGGGAGACGGTGGCGTTTTTATACACGCCCTCGAACTCCACCAGAATCTCCTTACCCTCCCAATCGGCGGGGGCGGTGAAGGTCTTTTCGTAGGTGTAAACGCCGCCGGGGAAGTAGCCGTGGCCGCCGGTGGAATCGGCGGTCCGCTTTTCCGTGATCTGGGCGTCGTGGGGCAGGGTGACGGGTGCGCCGTTGCAGCGCCAGCAATCGTTGAAAGAAATGGTTTTCATGGTGGCATCTCCTTTTTTTACGTGGCTGATAAACCCACAATTCGTCATTGAAATTATGGCACAAAACGCGCCTCGACGCAAGAAGCAATCCGGCGCGAGATGTCGGGAAAATGGCGGGATTCAGGCCGAGCAGGTCTGTGCTGTAAAAGGTGACGTAGACCACCAGCACTACGTTGATGGCCGCCGCAATGCCGCGGGTGGATCATACCGCGCCGTACCAGATGGGCATGCGCTGCCGGGCGCCGTAAGGCACGCCCTTTTCAGTCAGTTTCTCTCTCTTTGCCATGGGGATTCTCCTTTCTTTTTGCGTCCGCATCACCCATTTTCGTGGGTTCTGCATAAACACACTTGCATTTCTCGGTGAAAATACTATAATACTTACCAAACACCGTGTTCAATAGGCAGATTTCATCGCAGTGATAGTTACTGAACAGAATGTTGATTTGTGTTGATTATTTGGGGAGGGCGCGCCATGAAAAACGAGGATACGCGGGTGCAGTACACCAAAAAGGCCCTGCGGGACGCCATGGTGGGGCTGCTGCGGGAGAAGGAGATCGGCAAAATCACCGTGAAAGAGCTGTGCCAGCAGGCGGGCATCAACCGGGGCACCTTTTACCTGCACTACGGCGAGCCCAACGACGTGCTGATAGAGATCGAGCAGGCGTTTTTGACGGATAACCTGCGGCTGTTTGACCCCTATATGCAGCAGGCCGACACCGGGTCGCTGGGGCGGCTGCTGGAGGGCCTGTTCCGCCACCGGGAGCTGAGCACACTGCTGCTGGGCAGCCACGGCTCGCCACGGTTTCAGCAACGGATCAAGGACACCTTCCGTGGCAGCGTGCTGGACGAGTGGCAGGAGGAGTTCCCGGACTACAACAGGGCCGACCTGGCCTTTGTGTACGAGTACGCCATTGCCGGTTCCATGCGCGTGATCGCCTGGTGGCTGGAAAACGACCACGGCATGACCCCGGAGGAATTCGGCCGCCGGCTGGACGACCTGGGCCACTACTGCCATCTGGCAATACGGGAGTTTGGGAGGAGACGCGCATGAGAGGCATTGCATACGGCGTGGGCGTGGGGCCCGGCGACCCGGAGCTGATGACACAGAAGGCCATCCGCCTTATCCGGGAGTGCGGCGTTATCGCCGTGCCCGGGCAGGTGGCGGAGGAGTCGGTGGCCTATCAGATCGCCGCCGCCATGGTGCCGGAGCTGCGGGACAAGGAGCTGGTGCCTGTCTACATGCCCATGGTGAAGGACCGGGCCCTTTTGGAGGAGCAGCACCGCCGGGGCGCCCGGGTGCTGGAACAGTATCTGGACCGGGGCCGGGACGTGGCGTTCCTGACGCTGGGAGACCCCACCATCTACTGCACGTTCAGCTATCTCCAGCACATTTTGGAGGCTGACGGCTATACGGTGGCGCTGGTACCGGGCGTTCCCTCCTTTTGCGCGGCGGCGGCACGGCTGGGGCTGCCGCTGGCGGAGTGGGACGAGCCGCTGCACATCGTGCCCGCCGCACACAGGGCGGAGGAGCCTCTCTCCCGGCGCGGCACCTACGTGCTGATGAAGTCCGCCAGCCACATGGCGGAGGTGAAGGCACTGCTGCGGCAGAGCGGGCGGGACGCGGTCTGCGTGGAAAATGGCGGCATGGAGACGGAAAAGGTATACCGCGGCGTGGAGGAGATCCCCGACGAGGCCGGGTATTTCTCCCTCGTTATCGCAAAAGAGCGCCGCGATTGAGCCGCGGGGCATAGGCCCCGGCAAACAGAACAATTGACACAGCACCCTGTCAAACAGGCAAGGTGCTGTGTCGATTATTTATTGGCTTTGCCGTTTATGACAGCCGGTGGGTGCCGGCGGAAAGGGTCTGCTCTCTGCCGTCGATGGTGACGGTGGCGGTGCAGTTGGTGGGGACGGTGACGGTGTACACCGCCTTGCCGTCCGTCCGCTGCCAGGCGGATTCCACCGTGCCGTAGACGCTGTCATAGCTTGCCCTGGCAAAGGTGAAACGGCCGCCGGGGCGGGGCGCGATGGCGAAATGGTTCTCCCCGTCCACCCGGATGCCGCACATGGTGTGGAACAGCCACGCCACCACGGCGCCCTTGGAATAGTGGTTCAGGCTGGCGATGCCGCCCTGGGCCTCGGTGCCCTCCCAGCTCTCCCAGATGGTGGTGGCCCCGGATTTGGGCATAAAGAGCCAGCCGGGCATTGCCTCGTTTTCCAGCAGACGGTAGGCCGCCTCGATGTCGATATCCGAGAGCACATCCAGGATCAGCGGCGTGGAGAGGAAGCCGGTGCCCAGGCGCCAGCCGTAGTTGTCCAGCGCCCGGAGCAGCCGCTTTTTCGCAAAGGCGGTCTGTGCCTCGTCCAGCAGGCCGAAGGCCAGGGGCCGCACCAGCAGAGCCTGGCGGTCGGTGTCCAGCTCATGCCCGAACTTTTTGCCGTAGGCGGCGGTGCATTTCTCGGACACAGAACGGAATTTTGCCGCGTCCGCCGTCTTGCCCAGGGCCTGGGCCACCTCCGCCATGCAGCGCAGCACATAGGCGGTGTAGGCGGTGCTGACCTCGGGGTGGGGCAGCACCATGTCCTTCCAGTCGTTGGGCTTCACGTCCGCCGGCTCCGCCCACTCGCCGTAGCTCTGGCCCCGGCGCACCACGCCGTCCCGGGATACCCGGCGGATCATGAAGGCGGCGTAGCGGGCCATGCCGTCATAATACTGCCGCAAGATGGTCTCGTCGCCGTATTGCTTCCAGAAGCGGTAGGGCATGAGGATGCCCACGTCCGACCAGCCTACGGAGCCGTTCATGGTGTTCATGTAAAAATCCACGCCGCCGTAGGGGGCGATCTGGGGAAGGCACCCGTCCTTGCGCTGCCAGTCGAACACATCATTAAGGTATTTCCGGGAAAAGGCGGCGTAGTCGAAGAGCCAGGACGCCGTCTCGAAGAAAATCTGGGCGTCGCCGGTCCAGCCGTGGCGCTCCCGGGTGGGGCAGTCGGTGGGCACGTCCAGAGAATTGGATTTGGTGGACCATTTGGTGGCGGCTACGAAGCGGTTCAGCAATTCGTTGGCGCTGTCAAAGCGGCCCGTCTCCGCCATGTCGGAATAGACGGCGATGGCGGTGAAGTCCTCCGGCTGCCACGGGGCGTCGGTCTCCAGCAGCGCATAGCGGAAGCCGAACACGGCGAAGCGGGTTTGATAGTCATTCTCCCCCTCCCGGCAGCGGTAGTCCACCTGCTGCAGGGGGGAGGTTTTTTGTTTGCCCACGCACTGGATGTTCTTCTGGGTGAATTCGCCATCCTTATCCAGCATTTCGCCAAAGCGGAGGAACACCCGCTGCCCCGCCCTGGCCCGCAGGCGGAAGGCGATGAAGCCCGCCATGTTCTGGCCGAAATCCAGCACCGTGCTGCCGCCGGGGGTGGTGAGGACGGTGGGGTGGAAGGTCTCATGCTCGGTGACGGGCACGTTATTGGCGGCGGTGGGGGTGATGGGGTGGGCGGTCAGGCGGGCGGCGCCGGTGTAGGTGGGGGAGCGCCACGACTCCACCACCTCGCCGTCCTTGTTGTCGGCAAAGCGGATGGGGCCGTCGTTGGACCACTGCCAGGTGGCATCGGTGGCGATCACTTGGCGTGTGCCGTCGGCGTAGATGATCTCCAACTGGCAGAGGAGCTTGGTCTCCGTGCCGTACTGGTTGGTGAGGCCCCAGGCGCCGCAGCTGCCGCGATACCAGCCGTCCGCCAGGTCCACGGTGATCTCGTTGTCGCCGCCATGCAGCAGCGCTGTCACGTCATAGGTCTGGTACTGCACACGTTTGCGGTAGTCGGTATGGCCGGGGGCCAGGCAGAAGCGGCCCGCCTTGGCGCCGTTGAGCCGAGCCTCATAGAGGCCGCAGGCGGTGGCGTACAGCCGGGCGGAGCGCACCTCCCCGGCGACGGCAAAGCCCTTGCGGAAGCAGTCCACCGGATAGCGCTCTTTCTTATTGGGCGTATAGTCGCCGGTAATCCATTGGGCCGTCCAGTCGCTCTTTTCCAGAAGCCCCATTTCAAAATGGGCCTCCGTCCACTCCCCTGCCGCGCCGTTTTCATCCCAGAGGCGGATCTTCCAATGCACCCGCTCCCGGCTGCGGAGGGGCAGGGGGTAGACGGCGCGCATGGAGGCGCTCTCCACCCTGCCGCTGTCCCACTTTTCGGTGACGATCTGATAGGCCGTCTGCTTGACCCCGCCCTCACAGTTCCACTGGAGGCGGGGCTGCCGGATGTCGATGCCCAGGGGGGCGGTCAGATACTCGGTTTTCAGCCGTATTGCTTTCATGCCTGCTCCCTTCTGGCCTTGATCTCGGCCTGCTCCTTACCGATGCGCTTTTCCACGTCCACAAAGAGGAGGATCACCGCCAGGGCCACGCCGGTGAACACCTCCAGACCCACGAAGGAGAAGGTGATGGCGCTGTTGACGGTGGCGGACTGCTGCATGGCCACCGTCAGCACCCCGTCGGCGGCGGGCTTCAGCGCCTCCAGGGGCACCTGGGGCGTCAAGCCGTGGGCGGCGAGATAATCGGCGGCCTGGACGGCATTGACGGTGCTGATAGGGGCCACATAGCCCGCCAGGGCCAGCAGCCGGTTGAACAGGCCCGTCACCACGCCCACCATGGCCACGGCGATGATGTTATACACGCTCATGGCGGCGCCGTCCACCCGCTTGTCCCATTTCCATTCCAGGTGATCCAGGCAGTCGGCAAACAGGGCCATGAACACGTAGGCGCTGGGCAGGCCGCCGATATTCTTGATGAACTGGCCCACCAGCACCAGCACCAGATTGGTGGGGAACAGCCAGCACACCAGGCTGCCGACGGCGTAAATCACGAAGCCCACCATGGTCACGTTCCGCTTGCCGAAGCGCCGGGCCAGAGGCCACACGGCAAAGATGCCGATGCCCATGGGCACGCCACCGATGACGGACACCAGCATCTGGGTGATGCCGTCGTTATAGGTGCCCAGGACATAGTTGCAGTAGTATACCAGGGACAGATTCTTGAACATGGAGCCCACGGTGCTGATGAGGAAATAGGCATAGAGCAGAATCATGTATTTATCGGTGAAAATCATCTTCATCTGCGCTTTCAGGCTGAGGCCCGTGTCCTCCCCGGCGCTCTCGGCGGTGACCCGCTCACGGGTGAAGAAATACTCCACCACCGTCAGCGGCAGGGCCACGATGGCCAGCACCGACATGAGGGTGATCCACTTGCCCTTGTCCACGCCGATCATGGGCATGATGACCATGGGGAACACCAGCGCCACCAGGATGCCGGACATCATAATGGTGGTGATCTGGTTAAACACGCTGAGGCCGCCCCGGGCGGTGGTGTCGCGGGTGGAGAGGGGCACCATCAAATTGTGGCTCATGTTGAAAATGGTGTAGGCGAAGGAGTAGAACAGATTATAGGACACCATAATCCAAATGGCCTTCACCGTGTCATTGGCCTCGGGGACGGTGAAGAGGAGAATGGCGGTGATCGTCACCAGCGGCGCCGACAGCAGCAGCCAGGGGCGGGCCTTGCCCTCCCGGGTGCGGGTGCGGTCGATGATGTAGCCCATGTACACGTTGGTGACGGCGTCGATGACCTTGGACACAATGGGGAACACGGTGAGGAACAGGCCGCCCCACAGGGGCGTCAGGTTCAGCACGTCGGTGTAATAGACGTTGAGATAGGTGGCCAGCACCGCGTTTAAGAGCAGCGCCCCGGCGGGGCCCACCAGGTAGCCCAGCCACTTCTCCCGGGGCGTCACGTCGTCGGTGCGGATTTTGCCGGCAGGCAGTTTGTCAAACAGTTTTCCCATGGTTTTCTCCCTCTCTTTTTATGCTTTGTGGAGCCGCAGGGCAAGTGTCAGCACGTTTTTCGCCGTGCGGTGCAGCTCGCCCAGGGTGATGCCGTCCCGCCGGCCCAGGGTGGGCAGCAGCGTGCCGTCGGACTTGTACTGCTTCGCAAGGTGGCCCATGTCGCCGGGCATCAGCACGTCCACCTGGGCCCGGACGCGGTAGGCGTTGTTCTTGATTTTGGGGAACTCCGGGCTCTTGGCTTTGCGCATCCACCAGTCGGTGATGACGCAGCCGTCGTAGCCCCATTCGCCGCGCAGCACGGTGGTGGCCAGATCGTAGTTATAGTGACTCCACACGCCGTTGACCTTATTGTAGCTGGTCATAATGGTGAGGGGCCAGGCCTCCTTGACCACGATTTCAAAATTCCGCAGGTAAATCTCCCGCAGGGCGCGCTCCGAGAGGCGGGAATCGTTGCGGTTGCGGTTGGTCTCCTGGTTGTTGCAGGCGAAGTGCTTGGGGCAGGCGGCCTTGCCGTGGCGCTGCACGCCCCGCACCATGGCCGCCGCCATCTTGCCGGAGAGCAGCGGGTCCTCGGAGAAATATTCGAAGTTCCGCCCGCAGAGGGGGTTGCGGTGGATGTTCATGCCGGGGGAGAGCTGCACGTCCACGCCGTAGTGGACCATCTCCTCCCCCACCTTGCCGGAAATGGCCTCCAGCAAATCCGCGTTCCAGGTGCAGGCCAGGGCCGTGCCGCAGGGCAGCAGGGCGCAGTATTTTTTCAGCCGCAGCCCTGCGGGGCCGTCGGAGGTGATGATGGGGGGCACGCCCTTCTTTTGCAGGCTGTCGATGACGCCGCCGAAGGCGCCGGCGTTGCCCGCCACGCCGGAGCTGCTGCCCATCATGCCGTGACCCCGGCTGAGGGCCTCCAATTCCTCACGGGACAGGCCGGCGATGAAGTCCTCCAGGGGCGCCTTGCCCGCCCGCACGTCTGTAAAGGTAATTTCCTTGTCATGTGCGGCAAAAGGCTGGGGCAGGTTGTCCAGAATCCTTTGGCGCAGGGCATCGGGGGTGGTGCAGAGGGGGTGGCACTGCTCCACCGTGACCTCCTGTTGCAGTATAAAGCCGCCTGCCTTTACATCGTTTACCGTGAACGAATACGCTCCCGCCTCCAGCACGAAACGGCTGGTAGCCTCGTCGTAGGAGGCAAGGCACTTGTCGTCGCAGCGCAGGGTCAGCGTCTCGCCCTCGCCGGGGGCCAGAGTTTTTGTTTTTCCGAAGGCCACAAGTACCCGCAGGGGCTTATCCAACCTGCCCTTGGGCGGATGGCACCAAAGCTGGACGATCTCCTTGCCGGGACGGCTGCCGGTGTTGGTGACGGTAACGGTGGCCTCCGTCATCCCCTCCTCCCGGCGCAGGCTGTCCGCCGTAAGGGCAAA
The DNA here is from genome assembly GCA_902765025.1 of Oscillospiraceae bacterium. Classification (GTDB taxonomy): domain Bacteria; phylum Bacillota; class Clostridia; order Oscillospirales; family Oscillospiraceae; genus Vescimonas. The sequence continues at coordinate 33,652 of CACWYC010000008.1, read as the reverse complement.
GGCGGTATAGCTCAGGCCGAAGCCGAAGGGGTACAGCACCGTGTCCGGGTGAAGGTCAAAGTGGCGGTAGCCCACATAGATGCCCTCGGCATAGTCGTTGTAGGCCCTGCCGCCGAAGTGGGCGGCGCTGGGATAGTCCTCGTACCGGCGGGCGATGGTATCGGCCAGCTTGCCGCAGGGCGTCACGGCGCCGGTGAGCACGTCCGCCACGGCGTTGCCGCTCTCCATGCCGGCCTGCCAGACGATCATCAGGGCGGAGATTTTGTCGCCGTAGGCTTCCGTCCACGCCAGGTCCATGATGTTGCCGATGTTCATCAGCACCACCACCTTGGAAAAGGCCGCCGTGACGGCATCCAGCATGGCGCGCTCGCCGTCGGTGAGATAGTAGCTGCCGGGGGTGAGGGTGTTCTCCCTGTCCTCCCCGGCGGCGCGGCCGATGACCACCAGGGCTACGTCGGCGGTGCGGGCGGTCTCCCGGGCCAGCGCACTGTCCACCGGCATCTCCGGGTGGTGCATGGGCCAGTGGCCCCACCAGCCGTGGTCGGCCTTGTTATCCTCCTGCTGCGTCCAGGCGGCGTAGCGCTGCAAAAGGGGCCGGTGCAGCGTCACCCCTGCGTTTCGCAGGCCGTCGATTAGGTTAACATAATACGGCGCATGGACGTCGCCGCCGCTGCCGTAGCCCACATAGAACCAATCCAGCTGACAGCGCCCGAACACGGCCACCTCCTGCTGTGGCTGCAGCGGCAGCACGCCGTCGTTTTTCAGCAGCACGCAGCCCTCGGCTCCCGCTTGGCGGATCAGCTCGCCTACTCCCGGCGTCACGTACCGCTGGCCCTCGGCGGTGGTCTCCTCCTGCATGAGGCCGTTGCCCATGGCCTTGTCGATGATCTGCTGGGCCATCTTGCCCATTTTCTTCTGTAATTTGTTCACGCCTGTCACCCCTTGCCATTATTTTATATTCAGTATAGCAAAGCCCTGGCCGTTTGTCCTTGCATATTTGTTCGCAATTCATTATAATTTGTTTGAAAATGAAAGGAGGCGGCGCCATGGCTATCGACTTTGATTATCTCTGCCGCATTACGGCCCATCTGTCGGGCATCCCGGTGCGGGTATACGAGGGGGATAACTTGGCGTCGTTCCACTCCCCGGTGGCCCTGCCTAAGGACCCCATGGCGCTGTATCGGGAGCCCATCTGGCGCATTTCCCACCACGTGGGCTACTGTCTCACGGAGGATTTTTTCTGCTACGGCGTGGTCACTTCCGGGGAGATACGGTTCATCGTGGGGCCCACCCGGCAGCTTCCCGCCTCCGACCAGACGCTGCGGGAACTGGCCTTTCGCATGGGCCTGGGCAAGGAGGAGGCGGAGGAGTGCCGCCGCAGCATGAAGGCCATCGTGCCGATGCCGGTGGAGAGCCTGCTGCTGATGCTGTGCGCCATCAACTACATGGTAAACGGCGAAAAGCTGACGCTGCGGGACCTGACCATCACCACCGGGCAGCAGGAGGATCTGGACAGCCTCCGGGCCGCCCAGGCCATGGAGCGAACTGACAGCCAGCCCCCCGCCCTGCCCCACAATAGCTACAGCCAGGAGCAGGCCATACTGCGCATCGTCCGCAAGGGGGACACCGCCGCCCTCCACACCTGGCTGGGCAGCGCCCCCGCCGTCCGGGGCGGCATTTTGGCCCCGGAGCATCTGCGGCAGATGAAGAATCTTTTCATCGTCACCGCTACGCTGTGCTCCCGGGCCGCCATACGGGGCGGGCTGGACGTGGACGACGCCTTTTCCCTCAGCGACGCCTACATTCAGAGCTGCGAGCGGCTGGATACGGCGGAGCAGATCACCAATCTGCAATACCACATGGTGCTGGAATTCACCCGGCGGGTGGAGCGGCTGCATCTGGGCGAGCACCCGGGGCGGCTGGCCCAGGCGGTGGCCAACTACGTGCAGCACCACCTGTCCGAGGCCATCTCCACCGAGGCCCTGGCCCAGGCGCTGTACATGGGTCGAGCCTATCTGTCCACGAAATTTCACGCAGAGACAGGCGTCAAGCTCAACGACTTCATCCTCCAGCAGAAAACGGAGGATGCCAAGCGCCTTCTGCGCTACACCGACCGCACCGCCGCCGCCATCGGGGAATACCTGGCTTTCTCCTCCCCCGCCCATTTCACAAGGGTGTTCAAAAAATACGCGGGGGTCACGCCCAATGAATACCGGGAGAAGCACGGCTGAGACAGCTATGAACGGCACCCCACCTGTCAGAAGTATGCCATACCGTCTGACAAATGGGGTGCCGTTCATTGGAGAGAGACGCGGGTTTAATATGGTGCGGGCTTATTTCTTCATCAGTGGGGCGCCGGCGTTCCATGCCTGGCCCACACGGTGGCCGGTGGCGTAGTAGCCGTGGGTGAACTGGTCGAACATGAGGGCGTGGAGCCGGGCGGGGTCCACTTTGCCCTTTTCGTTCAGCACGGCTTCTTCCGCCTTCACGTTGACGATCTTGCCCACCACGCCGGACACATGCTCCGTGTCCAGCATCTCCAGCAGCTCGCACTCCATCACCACCGGGAACTCCTCAATGATGGGGGCGTGGACCTTGTCGCTGCACACGGCGTGGTAGCCGGTGCGCTCGAATTTATCGTCGATTTTGTTGCCGGAGGCGATGCCGAAAAAGTCCGCCACGTCCATGTGGGCCTCGTCCGCCAGGGCCACCGTAAAGGCGCGGCTGGCCTTGATGTTCAGCCACGTCCGCTTGCCCTCGCCGATGAAGAGAATGATTTTGCCCTCGTCACAAATCTGGCCCCAGGCCACGTTCATCACGTTCACCTTGTCGTGCTCGTCGTAGGCCGCCACCATCAGCACGGGCATGGGGTAGACCGCCTCCAAAACGCCTAAATCCTTTTTCATGGGTTCATTCCGCCTTTCTCGATAATCCGCCCGGTGAGGCCAGGCTCAAAATGCTTTGTTAATGGTAACGGATGGGCCGCCCGCTGTCAAGACCGCCCCTTCCCTTTTCAAGCGAAAAACCGTTCAGGCCAGGGGCTGGCGGGCGCCGTCTCCGTGGGCAAAGGGGCCGGGCAAAACGGTGCCGCTCCGCTGTGCGCCGGTGAAATCCCAATCCAGGCGTAGAGGGCTGCCGTCCGGGTTTTCAAAGCGCTGCTCCGGCTCAAAGGCCACGCCCAGCCGGTCCGTGTCCACCGGGGTACAGGCCGTGGCGGGCAGCTTACCATACAGGTCGGTGACAAGGCGCCATTTGCCCTCCTGCTCCGTCAGGGCCAGGGAGACCTTGCCGGGCACGCAGACGGCGTCCGTCTCCTGCTTACAGGGCCTGGCGCCGTTGCAGTACACGTTGCCGCCGGCCCAGACGGGCAGGGGCGCATAATACTTGTCGCTGGGGGCGGCGCCCATGCCGCAGTAGCCCTCAAACTGCTTTTTCCACTGGGCCTCCGTGGGGCAGCCGTCATAGGGGTCCAGGCCGGTCCGCACGTTCATATCGTCCCATTCAAAGGATTTCAGATGCTTCATCACCGCGCCGGCGATACGCAGCAGACGGTGAACGGGCTGCTGGACGAAAATGTTGTTATAAAACCGCACGTCACCGTGGAGGATGGTCATGAAGCCCGCCACCTCGGTGCGGTGGGGCAGATGGTAGGGGGTGTAGCGGGGGCTGGGCAGCGACTTGGAGCCGTTGGTGACGCCCCGGCCCACGCAGGCGCAGGAGCCCGCCAGCAGATTGTGCACCACCGCGATGCCCTGGGCGGGCAGCTTCAGCGAGCGGGTGGAGAGGAGGAGATTGCTGTCGATGAGGGTGGGGCCGTGGGACACCTCCACGAAGATGTCCTCGCCGATGGCCCCAATGGCCTGGGGATTCATCAGAAAATCGTAGGGCAGGCAGTTATCGTGGAACAGGTTTTGGCTGACACGGGTGCCCTGGGCCTGCCAGTCCAGCCACAGGCCGCGGGTGCAGTGGTGGATATGGTTGCGGCGGATGATGACGTCGATGGCGGCGTGCAGCTTGATGCCGCCGATCTCCGCCCCGGCCAGGTTCCGCTTGTTGTTGATATGGTGGATGTGGCAATCCTCGATGACGGAGAACACGCCCCCCAGATGGCCCACGATGCCGGTCTGGCCGCAGTGGTGGATGTGGCAGCGGCGGACGGTGTGGGAGCCGATGCGCTCCTTCGTCCAGCCCTCCACCTGGGCCAGGCAGATGCACTCACGCTCGGTCTGGGTGCCGTCCTTATACTTCCAGTGGAGCCACTTGTTGTCGTTGCTCTCCTGCCGGTATTTGCCCAAGGAGATGCCGCTGCACTTGGACTCGTAGACCTCGCAGTCCTCGATAACCCAGCCCTTGGACCAGTGGGGCGCGATCATACCCTCCTGGTAGGCCGTGGGCGGCGCCCACTGGGTGGCGGCCATGCAGACGGTGAAGCCGGAGAGGGTGATATAATCCACCCCCTCCTCCAAAGGGGCGAAGCAGGCCGGGCGGACGGAGAGCTCCACCGTCTCGGCGTTGGGGTCCTTACCCTGGAAGTTGGCGTATAGCACGGTGTTGTCCCCGTCCTGCTCCGTATACCAGGTGTAGAGGGAGAAATCCGGGTCCCAGGAGGCGGCGGAACGCTTGGGATGGCGCACCTCCTCCAGGGTGGACACCTCGTAGAGGGACTTGCCGTTCAGGAACACATCGCCGGTGTGGGCCGGCAGGGAGGCATTGTACCAGTCGCCGGAAATCAGCGTGGTGTAGGGGTTGCGCTCCGTGAAAATAGTGTTGGGCAGGCGCACACGCCAGACGCCGCCGCCCTCATCCTGCCAGCCGGCCAGGGGCTCGGCACCGGTGATGACGGCGGCCAGGGGGTCTGCCGAGCGGTAGACGATGGGCTGCATCTCCGTGCCGCCCCGGCGGGGGCTCACGTTCTCCCGGTAGACGCCCGGGGCCACCAGCACCTCATCGCCGGGCCCCGCCGCGTCCGCCGCCTGCTGTATCGTCCGGTAGGGCCGCTCCCTGCTGCCGTCGCCGGAAGTGAGGCTTTTTCCATCCACATAAATCGTCATGGTTGACTCCCCTCATTTTACATTTTGTAGCAATTATACCACTCTCTTTCTCATTATCAAGCACTTTTGCGCACGGCGGTGTGCGGGACGGTGTCTGGGGAAAAGGAACCGTTACCGCAGCAGCGTGATGAGCAGGCCCACCAGGGCGGCGGGGATCAGGGCGAAAATCGTGCCGGGAAAGAGCATTCCTTTCAGGTGGAACCACTTCTGGTGATAAGCCTCGTCCATGTGCTCGGTGCCCTCCAGGCGGAACATGGGCAGGTTGGCAAACAGCACCCAGTCCAGGAAGCAGGTGTCGTAGACCCCGATCCAGGCCATCAGGCCGAAGGTCAGCCAAAAGCCCTGCCAGAAGGTGGCCGCCCCGGCCACAAGGGCGCAGACCAGCAGGATGGCCGTAAAGACCAGCACGCCCAGGCCCTTGGTCAGCACCACCTTTTTGGACTTGTAGCTCACGTCCACCCTCTCGTGGGTCTTGAAATATGCCTCCTGGATATCCGGCGGATAGTTGTGAATCGACGCCGCGCTGTACTTTCTGTCCCCCTTGGACGCCGTGAACACAATGGCCGTAAACAGGGCCGCAAAGACGGCCATCTCGATGACAATCACTCCCACGTTCATGCAATTACCTCCCCTTCCCCGCCTGTATACGACGGTTAGCATAGTCTAACTATATGCTATTGTATGCCCTTTCCGGCAGAAAAGCAAGAGGAAATCACGCTGATGACAAAAAAACACCCGGCAAATGCCGGGCATTTCTATGGTACCGCTTGCGTTATCGGTCTTCCCGCAGCAGGGCGTAGCAGCAGGCGTCGCCCAGTCCACGGTTGCTCCGCACCGCGCTGCGCAAGGTGCCCTCATAGCGCATGCCGCATTTTTGCATCACCATGCCGGAGCGGGGGTTGCGCTGGTCGTGGCAGGCCGCCACGCGGTTGGCCTCCACGGTGTCGAAGAAGAAATCCATTACTGCCTGCAAGGCCTCCGACGTCAGCCCCCGGTGCCACCAGGGTTTGCCGATGCAGTAGCCGATCTCCACCGCGTCCACGGTGTCGTTCACCTTCACGGCGGAGATGCTGCCGACGGGCTCGTCGCCGTTCTCTTGCAGCACGATGGCCCACTGGTAGTAGTCTTGGCGAGCGTAGGACGCCGCCCAGTCCTCCAGCAGAGCCCGGGTGGCCGCCGGGCTTTCATGGGGCGGCCAGGTCAGGAACTTTGTCACCTCCGGGTCGCAGGCCCAGTTGCGATACATGGCCTCCGCGTCCTCCGGGGTGAACTGCCGCAGCACCAGGCGCTCCGTTTTCAGCGTCTGCGTCCCGCAGTGCTTCATAGGTTCTCCCTCCTTTTATGACAGCGCTCCCCCCATAGCGGCAGTTTCCTTTCACTATGGGGGGAGCGCGTTACGTTATGTCCGGGCACTCAGCCGCTTTTTACAGCCTGCCGCAGCGCGCCGTATGGATGCTTACCGACCGAACTGGCAGTCGTTGTTGCCGGACACGGTGGTCCACATCTCCAGCATGTTGATGGGGTCGTTGAAGTCGGCAATCCAACCCTCGCGGGCGAAGTCGAAGTTACCGGCCTTGCGCTCCTCCAGGAACACGTTCCAATCCTGCTGCTGGATGCTCAGCTCAATGCCCACGGCGGCCAGATCCTGCTGGATGGACTCAGCGATGGCGATGTGGCCGGAAGTGGTGTTGGTCAGGTACTCCAGCTGGATGGGGGTCTCGGCGGACAGCTTGCCGTCGTCACCGAACTTGTAGCCGGCGGACTTCAGCAGGGTGATGGCCTTGGCCACGGTGCCCTCGTAATCATTGTTGATGGCGTAGGGATCGAAGTAGCCCTGAGCGGTGGCGTCGGACTTGAAGACGCCGCCGTTACCGTCGGCCATGCCCAGAGGGATAAAGGCGTTGGCGGCTACCTGGCCGGTCTGGCCGATGTTCTCGCAGATGTAGTCACGGTCGATGAGGATGGTGAAGGCGGTACGCATGGCAGCGGCCTGCTCGGGAGTCTTGCCCTCGAAGATGGAGGACTTGGCGTTGAAGGCCACGTAGTAGGTGCCCAGCTCGTCCACGATGTGGAACTCGGGGTTGTCCAGCAGGGAGGCCACCTCATCGGTGGGGACGGAGTCGGCGAAGTCCAGGTCGCCGGCGTTGTAGGCGGCGTAGATGGCGGTGTCGTCAGCGGAGAGCATGTACTCCAGCTTCTCCACGGTCACCTTATCGGCGTCGTACCAGTAGGGGTTCTTCTCATAGGTCATGGAAGTGTCGTGGTTCCAGCCGGTGCAGACGTAGGCGCCGTTGGACACGAAGCCGGCCTCCTGGCACCAGCCGCCGGGGCTGGTCTGCCAATCGGCATAGGACTCAACGGCAGCCTGCTTCACGGGGAAGAAGGTGGGGAAGGCCATCAGGTCCTCCATGTAGGCGCAGGGGGCGTTCAGCTCGAAGACGAAGGTAGTGGCGTCGGGAGCGGAAACGGCCAGGTCATTGGGGAAGCCCTTGATGTTGTCGAACATGTAGGCGTAGTCGGCGGCAGTCTCATCGGAGGCGGCGCGCTTCCAGGAGTACACGAAGTCGGCGGCGGTCAGGTCGCTGCCGTCGGACCACTTCAGGCCGTCCTTCAGGGTGACGGTGTAGGTCAGGCCGTCCTCGCTGACGGTGTAACCGGTGGCGCAGGCGGGCGTGGTCTTGCCCTCGGCGTCATAGGTGTACAGGCCGGAGAAGGAGTTGGCAGCCAGGCAGGCGCCGTCCACGGAGCTGTTCAGCGCGGGGTCCAGATAATCGGGCTCGCTAGCCAGGTTCAGGCGCAGGGTGTCGGAGCCGTTGGACAGGGTGCTGTACATGAAGAACTTGGTGGCATAGGGGTTGGAATAGATGCCGCTGACATAGTCCTTCATCAGGTAGATGTCGTTGTAGTAATAGATGGGGATGACGCAGTTGGTGGCCATGAGGATATCCTCGGCCTGGTGCATCAGCTCGGTGCGCTTGGCAAAGTCGGTCTCGGCCTTGATCTGCGCGATCAGAGCGTCATACTGGGACCAGTCAGCGAGGGGATCGATAAACGCGGCGCTGACCAGCTCGGCGGCGTCGGGGATTTCCTCGTCCACCACCTCGGTAGCGGGCTCGCCGTTGTTGCCTGCGCCGCAGGCAGCCAGAGCGAGGACCATTACCAGTGCAAGAAACAGTGCAAGAAACTTTTTCATACTTTTGGTACCTCCATTTTAATATTTTATAGAAACCCCAAAGGGGTACTATCTACTTGTTCCAGCAGGCCACCTGGTGGCCGCTGCCCCGGTCGGTGAGGGTGGGGCACTCCGCGGCGCACTGCTCGGTGGCGTAGCGGCAGCGGGTGCGGAAGGGGCAGCCGCTGGGCCGGTGCAGGGGACTGGGCACGTCGCCCTCCAGGATGATGCGCTGCCGGGCACGGGTAATCTCCGGGTCGGGGATGGGCACCGCCGACAGCAGCGACTCGGTGTAGGGGTGGATGGGGTGGCTGTTGAGCTCGTCGGCGTCGGCGATCTCCACGATCTTGCCCAGGTACATCACGGCGATGCGCTGGGAGATGTGGTGGACCACCAGCAGGTCGTGGGCGATGAAGAGATAGGCCACGCCCAGCTTCTCCTGGAGCTCCTCAAACATATTGATGACCTGGGCCTGGATGGACACATCCAGGGCGGAAACGGGCTCGTCGCAGACGATGAACTTGGGGTTCACCGCCAGGGCACGGGCGATGCCGATGCGCTGGCGCTGGCCGCCGGAGAACTCGTGGGCGTAGCGGCGGGCGTGCTCGGCGTTGAGGCCCACGTAGCTCATCAGCTCCAGAATCCGCTCACGGCGCTCCTTGCGGTTGGCGCAGAGGTGATGTACGTCCAGGGGCTCGCCGATGATGTCCTCCACCGTCATGCGGGGGTCCAGAGAGGAATAAGGGTCCTGGAACACCATCTGCATCTGCTTGCGCATGTGGGTGATGTTCTTGGCCGTCACCGGCTCGCCGTCGAAGATGACCTGGCCGCCGGTGGGCTCATACAGCCGCAACAGGGACCGACCCGCGGTGGTCTTGCCGCAGCCGGACTCGCCTACCAGGCCCAGGGTCTCCCCTTTGCCCACGGTAAAGGAGATGTCGTCCACCGCCTTGAGATAGACCGTCTTGCCGAAGCCGGTCTTGACGGGGAAATACTGTTTCAGATTTCTGACTTCCACCAGAGGTTGACTCATGTGGCAGACACCTCCTCATACGCGGCCTTCACGTTCATCCAACAGGCCGCCTTGTGGTCGCTGTTGATGACCAGCTCCTGGGGCACCTGGGAGAGGCAGATTTTCATCGCCGCGTCGCAGCGGGGGCAGAAGGCGCAGCCCTTGGGCAGGTTCAGCATATTGATGGGCGTGCCGGCGATGGGCACCAGCTTCTGCTTCATGTTGCCGGTGCTGGGGATGGACCGCAGCAGGCCCTTGGTGTATTCGTGGCGGGGATGGTAGAAAATCTCCCGGGCCGTGCCCCGCTCGCAGATGCGCCCGCCGTACATGACCACGATGTTGTCGCACATGTCGGCGATGACGCCCAGGTCGTGGGTGACGAGAATGACCGCCATGCCCATCTTCTTCTGCAAATCCTGGATGAGCTCCAGAATCTGGGCCTGGATGGTCACGTCCAGGGCGGTGGTGGGCTCGTCGGCGATGAGGATATCCGGCTCACAGGCCAGGGCCATGGCAATCATGACACGCTGGCGCATGCCGCCCGACAGTTCAAAGGGATACTGCTTCATCCGCTTTTCCGGCTCGTTGATGCCCACCAGCTCCAGCAGCTCCTTCACCCGGCCGTCCGCCTCGGCGCCCCGGCGGGTGGTGTGGAGCACCACGGCCTCCTTGAGCTGGCTGCCGATGGTGAACACGGGGTTCAGACTGGTCATGGGGTCCTGGAAGATGATGGAGCAGTTCTTCCCCCGGAAGCTCTGCATCTGCTTTTCGCTCCAGGTGGAGAGGTCCTGTCCCTTATAGAGGATTTTGCCGCCGGTGATCTTGCCGGTGTCGGCCAGAATCTGCATGATGGAGTAGGCCGTCACCGATTTGCCGGAGCCGGACTCGCCCACGATGCCCAAAATCTCACCGGGGTCAAGATTAAAGCTGACGCCGTTCACCGCCTGCACCTCGCCGGCGTCGGTGAAGAAGGAGGTGTGCAGGTCCTGCACGCTTAACAATTTTTCGCTCATGTCGTACCCTCCTTACCGCTTCAGCTTGGGGTCAAAGGCATCCCGCAGGCCGTCGCCCAGCAGGTTGAGGCTCAGCACGATGAGGCAGATGATAATCGCCGGGAAAATCAGCTTGTAGGGGTAGCTTTGCAGGCCCTCACGGGCGGAGTTGGCCAGAGAGCCCAGGGAGGGCATGGGGGCCTTGACGCCGATGCCCACGAAGCTGAGGAAGCTCTCCGTAAAGATGGCGGAGGGGATTTGCAGGGCGGTGGAGATGATGATCACCGACAGGCAGTTGGGCAGGATGTGCCGGCGGATGATGCGCCCCGGTGTGGCGCCGATGGAGCGGGCCGCCAGGATGTACTCATTCTCCTTGATGGAGAGAATCTGGCCGCGGATGAGGCGGGCCATGCCCACCCAGTACAGCAGGCCGAACACGATGAACAGGCTGATCATGTTGGTGCCCAGCCGGGCGAGGATGGTGCCGCTTTCAAAGTGGAGCAGCTCATTGAGCACCACCGACAGCAGAATAATCATCAGCATGTCGGGCAGGGAGTAGATGATGTCCACGATACGCATCATGATCAAATCCACCCTGCCGCCGAAATAGCCGGATATGCTGCCGTACAGCATGCCGATGATCAGCACGATGATGGAGGCGAAAAAGCCGATGAACAACGAGATGCGGGTGCCGTAAATGACGCGGATGAAGTAGTCGCGGCACTGCTCGTCGGTGCCAAAGATGTGGGGGAAGCGCTTGCCGCCGTTTTCGATGTACTGCTGCTCCATCTCGCTGTAGGTAAAGGGGGCCAGGTTTTTCGCGCCCTTGTCCCGCTTGCCGTTTACCGAGAGAATCTCCTCATAGCGATAGGGGACAATCATGGGGGCCACGATGATGGTGATCAGAATGATGGCCAGCAGCACCAGGCTGCAGGTGGCCAGGGGGTTCTTGAAGAGCTTGCGCATGCCGTCCTTGAAGAAGGTGGTGCTCTCGCTCATTACGTCCTGCTGCCGCTTCTCCTCCTCGGTGGCGGGGGCGAAGGACGCGGCGGAGAACTTGCTCAAGTCAAGCTGCATGCTGAGGGGATTTTTCTTGGGTGTGTTGGTCTGGTCCATTGTCATCCCCTCCTTTACTCGTACTTGATCCGCGGGTCTACCAGCTTATACAGCAGGTCGCAGATCAGATTGGCAATGACCATCAGCGTGGCCAGGAAAATGGTGGTGGCCATAATCATGGTGTAGTCCCGGTTGTTGATGGCGCTGACGAACTTGCTGCCCAGGCCGCCCACGGTGAAAATGGTCTCAATGACCATGGAGCCGGTGATGATGTAGGCGATCTGGGGGCCGGCGTAGGTGATGACGGGAATGAGGGAGTTGCGCAGCGCGTGCTTGAAGATAATCAGCAGCTTGCTGACGCCCTTGGCCCGGGCGGTGCGGATGTAGTCCTGGCTCAAGGCGTCCAGCATACTGGTCTTGGAAAGGCGGGTGATGTAGGCCATGGGGTAGGCGGACAGGGCGATGACCGGCAGCAGATAGTTGTTGCTGTTGGCGCTCCACACCGGCACCCACTGCAGCTTGATGCAGAACACCAGCAGCAAAAGCGTGGCCAGGATGAAGCTGGGCACGGCGGTAAACAGCGTGGAGAAGAACACGATCAGCCGGTCGGGCAGCTTATTGCGCATCAGCGCGGCGGTAGAGCCGAAGACGGTGCCCAGCACCAGCGCCACCAGCATGGCCGCCACACCCAGCCGGGCGGAGATGGGGAAGGACTCGCCGATGATGTCCTTGATCTCACGGCCGTTTTTCAGCGACACGCCGAAGTCGCCGTGGAGCAGATTCTGCATGTAGAGCAGGAACTGCTGGCCCACCGGCTTATCCAGGTTGTACCGTGCGTTCAGCGCGGCGATGGTGGCCTCGCTGAGGGCCTTTTCCCGGTTGAAGGGCCCGCCGGGTACGGCGTGCATCAGGAAAAAGGTTATGGCGCAGATGACAAGCACCGTCACAGCCGCCAGAAGAATACGCTTTATAATGTATTTGGTCACGCTTCCATCTCCTTCCAAGGGGTGAACCGCGTCTCCCGGAGAGACACGCAAAAGGGCGGCGCTGCCGCCATGCCATTGCAGCGGAGCGTACACGCCACTTTATCGGTTTAATGGCTTAATTATACATATCCATGTAAGATTATGCAATAATCTTTGCATAAAAATTTGAATAAAATCGCCAATTTCATACCCCTTGTTTTTGTGATAATGCACAAGGGCCATGGCGATGGGAAAAGAAACCGCCCCCGGCGCAGACGAACGGCTTCGTCTGCGCCGGGGGTGGTTATGCTTCGTTTGTCTGCAAAATACGACGCGTCTGCGGCTGGCTCCGGCCGTTGGCTGCCGTCACCGATCCGGGAAGTATTCCCGCAGGAAGTACGCCGGGGCGCAGCTCCAGGCGTGGCAGTAGCTGTTGACGATGGTGCCGCCGTAGGGGGAGGCATTGGGGTCGGCGGGGTCGTAGAGCTCCCAGAAGGTGTCCGCGCCTTCTTTTATCATGCCGCCCCAATAATCGGTGAGCACCTGCAGGGCCTTGTCCTTCTCCCCCACGTCCAGCAGCGCCTGGACATAGTGGTGGTAGAGATAGGGCGTGACCATGCCCACGGCGTCGGGCCGGGCCGCGATGCGCGACAGCACAGCGGCGTCCGCCGCGCCCCCCAGCACCATCCAGATCTGGCTGGCCCAGGAGAGCTGCCGCTCTTTCCCGCTGACAAACAGGCCCAGCGACCCATCGTACAGGCCGTCAATGGCCGCCTGTTTTTTCGCCTCATAGTCCTCTGCGATCCACGCCGCCTTTTCCTCGTCCTGCAAAATGGCGGCGATCTTGCCGGCGGCTTTCAGGGCGTAGAGATACACCCCCTGGGCCCCGGCCTGCTTGTTGAGGGCAAGGTTCCAGTCCAGAAAACACCAGCCCAGCACGTCGGAGTCCCGGACCAGGCCGCGTTCGTCAAAGGTTGTCCGGGAAAGCTCGATCTGCCGCCAGGCGGTGGGCCACAGCTCCCGCAGCGTCTCCCCGTCGCCGGTGGCCTCATAGTAGTCCAGCAACGTGGGGATGAAGAAAAGGGAGTAGTCGAACATGGCGGTGTCGTCCACCTCGGGCTCCGGCTCCAGGAAGAGCCCGGCGCCTACCCGGCCCCCGGGCAGCGTGCTGCCGGCGAAGAGATACAGGCAGCGCTTGACGAGATCGTTACACCGATACGTCCGGTAATTGGCCAGGGCCTGCAGCCGCAAATCGCCCATCCACAGGCGGCGGTCACGCTTGGGGCCGTCCTCAAACACCAACTGCATGCAGTCGTGGAGGGTATGGCAGGCCACCTTGTCCATCTGCCGCAAAAGCGGATTTTGGGTTTCAAAGGGCGCAAGGGCGGCGTCATCGGCAGAACTCACCGCCTGGCAGGACACCTGCTCCACCATGAGGTCATATTTCCCGGAAATGTCCAGCACTTCGATCTGAACGTACCGGAACGCCCAGCGGCGGGGCAGGCGCAGGGCGCAGGGCAGCACGTCCACGTGTACCTGCTCCTGCTGCACCCAACTGGCGCTGATCCAGCCCCGGTAGTCCTCCACGTTTTCCGCCAGCTCTTGGGGCCGCTCGGCAAACTTCAGCCGCAGCCAGGCCGGGGCGTCCGGGTGAGATCCGGTAAAATTCAGCTTCACGGTGACATCGCCCACCAGGTGCTCGCCCAGGTCGAAGCAGGCGCTGTCCCCTTTTTTCAGCGGCTGTCCGCTGCCCGGCACCGACACTGTCCTGGTGTGCAGCCTGGGCTTCAGGTTTTCCGCTTTGCGCAGAAAGGCTTCGTTTCGCTCCATTACAGAATCTCCAATACGTCTTTTACGGATTTCAGATTGTAGTCCCCCGCTCCGGCCCGGCTTGCGTCACCCACGCAGGCGGCCTTCATGCCGCCCCGGTGGGCCGCCTCCGCGCCGGAGACGGCGTCCTCCATCACCAGGCAGCGCTCCGGCGCCACGCAGAGCATCTGGGTCGCCTTCTCGAACACCTCCGGGTCGGGCTTGGAGCGGGTGATGTTGTTCCCGTCCGACACCGCGTCGAAATAGTCGCCCAGACCGATCTGCCGCAGGATGAAGGGTGCGTTTTTGGACGACGAGCCGATGGCCAGCCGATACCCCCGGCGGCGCAGCTCCTCCAGGGTGCTTTTGACCTCGTCGCTTAAATCGGCAGGGGACATCTGGGCCAGCAGCGTTTTATACAGCTCGTTTTTCTGCTGGGCCAGCGCCTTTTTCTCCGCCTGGGAGAACGTCCCGTTGGCCTTTTCCAGCACGATCTCCAGACTTTCCATGCGGCTCACGCCCCGGAGGCGGTTGTTGATCTCCCGGTCAAAATACACGCCGATGCTGTCGGCCATGGTCTTCCACGCCTGGTAGTGGTACTCGTCGGTATAGCAGATGACCCCATCCAGGTCAAAAATAACGGCGTCAAATTCTCTCATTGTCTGGTGTCCTCCCTGCCGCAGAAGGGGTCAATGGGGCTGACGCCCCGGAATGCGCTGCGGCCCATGAGCTTATCCATCACCGCGGCGCGGAAGTCCGCCGTTCCGGCATAGGCGTTGACGTAGGTTTTGACCATGGGCGCGTCGAAGAGATGATAGGGGTAGGCCGTGGAGATCATCAGCGCCGGCACCTCGGACACGAACCACGGCGCGTCGTCCCCCAGCCCGAAGGCCACGTTCCAGTTGAGCCGCAGGGTGGTGTTGTTGGAGGCGTTTTCCATGTTGCAGATATAAACGTAAAGATCGTATGCCTCTCTCGCCTCACGGGTGCTGCGGTACATTTCATGCATGAGAGCTTTCTTTTCCGCGCTCATACCGGGAATATCGGCCATGTCCTGCACGGTGATGCTGACGCGCCGGTCGCGCACGGTGACCTCGAAGCCTTCTCGCTCGAAGAGTTCTTTCCAGCTCTGAACGACCGGGTTCTCCGGCGAATTGTCCTTCTGAATCACGTTGAGATAGACTCTCTTATATTTCTGCGTGGACAGGGGCAGCAGCCCCTGCGTGTCTTTGACCAGGGTGACGGCTTTGTCCGCGACTTCCTTCGCCCAGGCGCGATGCTTTTCGCAGCCCACGACCGATAGGGCCTCTTGCCCCGGAACCAGTGTGCCGGTTTTCTGCTTTTCATGCAGCCGCAGCGCGGCTTTTACGGCGAGAATGCGGGTCACCGCCTCGTCGAGACGGGCGGGGGTTACGATGCCGCTCTCAATGCCCGAGAGCAGGAAGCGGTAGTCCTCGTCCAGATCCTTGTTGAAAAGGATCATGTCCGCTCCGGCGGCAATAGCCGTGGGGATCGCTCTCTCGCGGGACATGGCGGCGGTGAAGCCCACCATAGGGGTGGCGTCGGTGGAGATGAGGCCGTTGAAGCCCAGCTTCTGGCGCAGCAAGCCTGTCATAATGGATCGGGAAAGACTGGCGGGCAGGTACTTCTCCTCTTCGGATGCGTAGGCAGGCAGGGCAATATGACCTACCATGACCGTCTCCGCCCCCTGGTCGATGAGTGTCTTGTAGACCTTGCCGAAGCTCTCGTCCCATTCCTCGCGGTTCAGAGAGTTGACACTGGTGAGGATGTGCTGGTCCCGCTCATCCACACCGTCGCCGGGGAAATGCTTGATGGAGACAGCCACGCCGTTTTCCTTCGCCCCGCGCATGTAGGCGCTGCCGCAGGCGATCACGCGCTCCGCGTCGCTGCCGAAGGTGCGCACGTTGGTGATGGGGTTGTGGAACTCGTAATTGATATCCACGATGGGGGCGAAGCTCCAGTTGAGGCCCAGAGCCGCGCCCTCCGCGCAGGCGGTATAGCCCATGCGGTAGGCGTTCTCGGGATCATCTGTCGCCGCGACGGCCATGGGCTGGCCGAAACTGGTGCCCTCGAAAGCCAGGCCGTTGCCGCCGTTTTCCGTGTTGGCCGCCAGCAGCAGCGGGATCTTTGCCATAGACTGAATGGCGCGGTGGGTGTTTTGAATATAGGCCGCCGGGCCGGGGCGGTACATCATGCCGCCCACATGCAGGTCGCACAGCATGTGATGCAGGAGACCGGGATCGTCGGAAAAGCCCATGGGGCAGAAGACCTGTCCGGCTTTTTCCTCCAGGGTCATGGCGGAGAGAGTGTCGTTCACCCATTGGATATCGGTATCGTTCAGGCAGAACGGCTTTGCTTTCAAATCAATCATAGGGAAACCTCCCGTGTATTGGAATGGGCGGCCATTGGCCGCCCGTTACTTTTCATTTTCAGGCTTTTTTCGGAGAGAGGATCTTCTTCAGCAGGCCTTCGTTGTTGAGATAGATCAGGAAGACCACCAGCAGCACCGCGTTGATGATGGACTGGGCGGAGGCGCTGATCTCGTTGGAGAAGGCCGCGAAGGTGGAGTTGAGCATGGACATGCAGAGGGCGGCCATCAGATAGCCCAGCTTGTCGTTGGAGAAGCGGCCGATGTAGCCGCCGATGAACATGGGGAGAAAGGCGGTAAACATGATGCCGATGGAGCCGAAGTTCAGGCTGCCGCCGTTGATGTTGGAGCTGCGGGCCACGTTGAGGAAGCCCACGATGCCCATCAGCGCACCGCAGATCACGTAGCACCAGATGGCGTTGGGCACTTCGCGGATGCCGGTGTTCACAGCCACCTTCTGCCCGCTCTGCAGAGCCTTGTAGTCATAGCCAAAGCGGGTGTGGTCAAAGAGATAGACGATCAGGGCCAGCACCACGGCGATGATAAGAAGCGGCCAGTACCAGTTGCCCGCAAAGGCGGTCATGGAGGCGTTGCGCACCTCATTCATGACATACTTACCGCCGGTGATGGTAAACGTAATCCCTTCATAAATGAGCGTCACGCCCAGAGAGGTGATGATGGGCGGGATGCGCAGTGTCACATAGAGAGCGCCGGAGGCAAGACCCAGCAGCGCGCCGAAGACGATATTCAGGCAGAGCATCAGCACCGCGCTGCCCGCGCCGCCCGAGAGCAGCGCATAGCTCAGCTTTGCCGAGAGCACCGAGGCCAGCACAGCCATGGCGCCCAGGGAAAAGTCGAAGCGGCCGCTGCCCAGGTTGATGGAGAGCGCCATCGTGGTGATCATAACGATGGCCGCGTACAGCACAAAGTAATTGAAGCTGGTACGGCTGGAGATCATGCTCTTGCCGCTTGCGGCACAGAGGATCAGCAGGATGGCCGCCACGATCACGGGGATCGCCAGCGTTCCGATGATTTTCTTGCTTGTCTTCATGGGGCACCTCCGCTTTTGTCATCCTGAGCGAAGCGAAGGATCTTTTTTAGATCCTTCGTCGCTCCGCTCCTCAGGATGACAGGTTTATTGTCTTGAGCCGGGATTACTTGCTCTCGACGAGAGAGACGAAATCGTCGTAGGAAACCGCACCGATCACGGTGTCGAGCAGGTCCTTGGAGAAGATGGGGCTGTCGCCCTTGTCGCCGTTGAAAATGTTGTCAAAGGTCTCGCTGTCGGTGGCGACCAGATAGCCCTGGCTGATGGAGAGGGCGTTGCCCTGGGCGTCACGGATGGGATTGCCGTTGACGGCATTGAGCGTGGCGGCGAAGATGGGGCCGATGCTGGAGGAGTACTTACCGGCGAGGTACACGAGGGTGCCGTCCGCCATATTGGCAGCGTTGCCGGAGGTGAAGGAGTCGATGTCGCTGTAGGGGATGTTCGCGCCGTTGAGAGAATCGGCAAAGAAGGTGGTAGCCATGCCGACGGACAGGAAGGCGTCGGGCTGCTGGCCGATGATGGCGAAGAGCTCGTCAAAGGTGGTGTCGCCAAAGCCCTGGAAGTAGCCGATGATCTGGGTATCGCCGCACTGGACCTTGCTCATATCCACGCCCTGGTCGCCGAAGAGCTGACCGGCAATACCGTCCTTATCGGAGGCGCCGCCATAGGTGCAGCCAAGGCCCGCCAGAACGCCGGCGGTACGGTAGACGTGCATGGGGTTGGGAATGAAGGCACCGTAGATGCCCACGGTCTTGGCGCCCTGATCGGCGAAGTATTTGCCCATGGCGTAACCGGCTTCAAACTCGGTGTCCATGCTGGGGCCGATCTGACCGACAAAATGCTCGTTGGACTTGAACTGCTCAAACTGAGCGTCGTCCAGCATGCCGGAGACAACAGCGTAATACAGGCCGTTGGCCTCGCAGGTCTCGATCTGGGTGGTACGGTCGGAAGCGGCCAGGGAGAGGATGGCGTCGTAGCCCTGGGCGGCGAACTTCTCGATGGCGGCCTTCTCAGCGGCGGCGTCCTCGAGCTGCTCGGTGTAGGTGAACTCCACATTGTAGTTCTTGGCGATGTAGTTCTCATAGTAGGCACGGAAGCCGAGAGCTTCTTCGCCGGAGACGTCGGAGACCAGAACGCCGATCTTCACGGTCTTACCGCTGTCCGCAGCGGGCGCGTCGTTGTTGGCGGCGGGAGCGCTGCTGCCGCAGGCGGCCAGCGCCAGCACCATGACCAGCGCCAGAATCAGAGCAAGTGCTTTTTTCATGTTTGTTCCTCCATTTTTCATTTTTTCGTTGATCTATTAAGGAAACGCTTTTGCGTTAGCTTACCGGGGAAGCATCTGACTGCGGTAGTTGAGGCCGGTGACGTAGACCACTGCCAGGAAGAAGACCGCCGAAACGATCTGACTCACGCCGTAGCCGATGTTGGAGTCGATGAGGAGCTTCAGGATGTTGTTCAGCAAAATGTAGCTGAAGCCGCCCACCAGGGCCGAGTAGATGCGGGAGCGGGGTCCGCCGGAGATGGGCATGCCGCCGAAGACGATAGCCACGACAATGTTCATGCCGATGCTGCCCGCCGTGGTCGCCGTGACCGAGGGCGTATACACCAGCGTCAGGAAAGCGCCGAGGCCCACGCCGATACCCGCCATGACGAAGGCGATGATGGCGTATTTGTTCACCTGGATGCCGGTGAGCTGGGCGCAAACGGGGTTGCCGCCCAGAAACTTCTGCTTGCGGCCGATCTTGGTGAAATCGAACACGAAGAAGCAGATCAGCCAGAAGACGGCCAGTACGGCGATCTTGAAGCCCATGTTGTCCAGGGGCTTGACCAGCGCCGAGGGAATCGAAATGCCGCCCACCGCGCCGCCGTTGGTGGTGATGATCTGAGCCGCGATCGCCGAGAGCACGCTCATCATGGCGACCGTCGTGACGAACACGGGAATGTGGAACACCGAGGCCAGCACGGAGCTTAAGAGCGAGCAGCCCACGGCCACGCCGAAGATGACCAGGATCATCAGCGGAAGGCTCTGTGTCGCGTTGTAGGTCATGACGCCCAGTGTCGCGGAAAAAAGGGTGGACGCGCCAAGGCTGATATCGAAGGAGCCCAGGGTGTAGATGAATACCGCGCCGGTGGCCACCACCGCCAACACCACACCTTCGTTGAAGACGATCTTCAGGTACATGTCCAGCCGGTAGCCCTTGGACTGGACGGTGGCCACAAGAATGGCAAAGAGGGCGGCCAGCGCGACGACGGGCAGAATGTCGATGAGCCGCTGGCGCCGTTTATATTTCCGGAGGATGGCTTCGTTATCCATGTTTCTTTCCTCCTTAAATCATGTACTGGATGATCTCCGCGTCGGAGAGAGAAGTGCTGCGGGCAAACTCATGGGTGATCCTGCCGTCCTTCATGATGATGAGACGGTCGCTCATGCCCATGAGCTCCGGCATCTCCTCGGAGATCATGACGATGGACTTACCCTCGTTCTTCAGCTCGGTCATCAGCTGGTACATGGCGCGCTTAACGCCGATGTCCACACCGCGGGTGGGGCAGTCCAGAATCAGCACCTCGCTGCCGCGGCCGATCCACTTGCCGAAGACCACCTTCTGCTTGTTGCCGCCGGAGAGCTGGCTGACGGCCTGATCCCGGTCGGCGCATTTGATGGATAGATCGGAGATCTGTTTATCCACATAGACCTTCTCGCGGCTGTTGAGCATGAGAAAGTTGTTGACCGCGTACTTTTCCATGCCCGCGATGGCGATATTGTCGCGGATGCTGGCGGTCAGCGACAGGGACTCCACGTCCCGATCCTTGGACACGTAGCCGAAGGCCTGCTTCATGGCCACGGTCTCGCTGGTGACCTTCACGCCATCTCCAGTGACCACCTCGCCGCTGTCGGGCTTGACGGCGCCGAAGAGGATCTTGCCCAGCGGGTGCATCCCGCAGTGGCTCAGGCCGCCGATGCCCACGATCTCGCCCTTGTAGACGGTGATGCTCACGTCCTGCAGCGCCTCGCCGAGGCTGATGTGCTCGGCCTTCACCGCCACTTCCTCCAGGTGGGAGGGGGTATAGTCGCTGCGGTAGTAGTCGCCCTGCAACTCGCGTCCGATCATGCTGGTGCGGATCGCGTCGGCGTCGAACTCGTCTTTCGTAAAGTGGCGGATGATGGCGCCGTCCCGCAGGACGGTCAGCGTGTCGCAGACCTCCATGATCTCATCCAGATCATGGGAGATGAAGAGCACCGCTTTGCCCTCATCCCGGAGCTTTTTCATCAGCGTGTAGAGAATGCTGCGCCCCTCCTGCGAAAGAGCCGTTGTGGTCTCGTCTACGACCAGGATCTCCGGGTCTTTCATGACCACCTTGGCGATCTCCACAAGCTTGCGCGTCTGGAAGTCCAGCGCGCCCATGGGCGTTGCGCCCGAGACGTTTTTCACACCGATGGCCTGCAGCGCCTCGTCGGCTTTGGCGTTCATCGCCTTGCGGTCGATGGTGCCGAAGGGGCCGGGAAACTGCTTCGTCTCACCGAGAAACAGGTTTTCCGCCACGGAGACGCCCTGAATGGTACCGCTCTCCTGCACGATCATGCCGATGCCCTTGCTGAGAGCGTCGATCATGCTGACGGGATTCCAGCTGTCACCGTGATAGCGCATCTCGCCGCTGTCGGCCTTCTGCATGCCGGCCGCGATGGAGGAGATGGTGGACTTGCCGGAGCCGTTTTCTCCGATCAGCCCGCGGATCTCACCGGGGTAGACGTTCAGATCCACGTCGCCCAGCGCCACCGTGCTGGCAAATGTCTTGCGGATATGCTTCATTTCCAGGATGGGAGTTTTCATAGTCTCACCTCTGGAAATATTGTATTTTCCCCATGAAAAACGCGCCATATTTCCCTTATCGTTTTTTCCTCAAAATCTTTCCGCCTTTCAGGGCAAAAAAGCAAGGCGCCCCGCCGCGCCCCGGATTGCCGGGAAAACAGGATAAAAAGCAGAGGTTTTTGTGAAAAGCGGAGGAACGACACCCCTCTTTTTTAGGGAAACTGCCAAAAAAACGGGCCGGATTCCCTGCCGATACCACCCGCCGGGTGGGCGATAAGAAACTGATGAACGAGAGTTCAGGCGGAATAACATCTGATTTTTAATCTACCAGGCGGGTATTGCGCAGAATTACCTTTGATTTTTGCCTACTCTGTGTTATTATAAGGGAAAAGGAGGTTGATGCGCCATGCCCCAGACCTATACCGTCATCCGCTTTGACGAGGACAGCCATCTGCGCTGCACCATGCGGCGGCTGGGCGTCACCGAGGCCCATGTGCACGATGCTTTTGAGCTGGATATGATCCTGTCGGGTACCTGCCAGGTGACGGCGGGCACAGATACCTTCACCGCCGGGGCCGACGACGTGTTCTCCATCGACGCCAGAGTGCCCCACGCCTTCGTGGGCCAGGACTGCACGCTGATCACCGTGCAGTTCGAGCAGAGCTTTTTCGAGCGCACGCTGCCGGAGCCCAAGCACCCGGATTTTGTCTGCAACAGCGTCCTCCAGGGGAACAGCGCCGCCTTTGACGCCCTGCGCCGTCTGATCGCCCGCCTGGTGAAAAACAGCGCCCAGCGGCGGCTGGGCTATGAGCTGCGCAACCGGTCCATCATCTATGAGGTAATGGACGTGATGTATCAGAACTTCCGGGTGGAGGACTCGGAGGCCCGGAACCAGCGGGCCCACCGCTATGCCGCCCGCATGGCGGACATCAGCCGCATCATCAGCCAGCGCTACCAGGAGGAGCTGACCCTGCGGCAGCTGGCCGACTGCGTGCATCTGTCCGCCCCCTACCTGTCCAAATTTTTCGATAAGCAGTTCGGCGTCAGTTTTCTCGGCTATCTCACCCGGGTGCGCCTCAACCACGCGGTGGAGGCGCTGCTGAAAACCGACGACACCATCGAGACGGTGTCGTCCAACGCTGGCTTTCCCAACAGTCACGCCTTCGTGCAGGCCTTTCGCAGGGAATACGGCGTGCTGCCCAGCATCTACCGCCGCCAGGCCCGGAAAAAGCCCGCCAAGGAGGCGGCTGTCCTGCAGGTGGAGCAGCACGACTACATGGCGAGCCTGAAAAAATATCTGGACGCCCCTCCGGGAGAAACCGCACAGCAGGCCATCTCCTGCCGCGCCTCCCTCAGCGCCCAGAAGCGGGTAGCCACGCTGCGGCACAGCTGGCGGACCATGATCGGCACCACCAGCGCCTCGGCCATCCTGTCGGCGGACGTGCAGCAGCTGCTGCGCCGGGTGCAGCGGGAGGTGGGCTTTCGCACCATCAAGTTCAACGGCATCCTGTCGGATGATATGCACATCTATTTCCAGGACACCGAGGGAAAGGACGCTTACAGCTTTGCCTACGTGGACAAGGTGGTGGACTTTTTGCTCTCCATCGGGCTGCGACCCTTCGTGCAGCTATCCTTTATGCCGGAGGCCCTGGCCAAAAACCGCCGGCGGCTCTTCGGCTATCTGGTCAGTGAGCCGGCCAGCCTGGACAGGTGGAGCGAGCTTGTCTCGGCCCTGATTCGCCATCTGCAGGAGCGCTACGGCCGGGAGGAGCTGCGCCAGTGGTTCTTCTCCGTGTGGCACCAGCCGGACACGACGGACAGTATGTACGGCTTTTCCGGCGACGAGGCCTTTTACCAGTTCTACCGCGCCACGTTCCGGGCGGTGAAGGAGTGCGACCGGGGGCTTTTCTTCGGCGCGCCGTCCACCTACTACCTGATGCAGCCGGGCTACCGGAACTGGTATATCCCCTTCCTGCAGTGGTGCCGGGAGCAGGACTGCACCCCGGATTTCCTCAACTTCTGCTACTATGACCTGGTCTTCAACGAGAGCGAGGGCGGGCAGGAGGCCTTCGGCTTCACCGCGTCCATGGCGCTGCGGGAGAGCACCGACGGACTCAGCGGCTTTGTCACCCAGGTCCGCAGCGAGCGCCATCAGCTGGGCGCGGACGCCATGCCCCTGTTCCTCACCGAGTGGAACAACACCCCCAGCCAGCAGGACCTCCTGAACGACACCTGCTTCAAGTCCTGCTACATCGTCAAAAACATTCTGGAAAACTACGACCGGCTGGAGAGCTTTTCCTACTGGTCGCTAACCGATTGGATGGGCGAGGCCGCCCAGCCGGAGGAGATGTTCTTCGGCGGGCTGGGCCTGTTTACCGCAAACGGCGTACCCAAGGCCGGCTATTACGCCTTCACGCTGCTACGGCAGCTGGGCGACACCCTGCTGGGCCGGGGCGAGGGCTGGTTTGCGACCCGGCAGGGCGAGAGCTACCGGATCATGCTGTATCACTACCGCCACTTCTCCCACCTCTACGCCCAGGGGGAGCGCTTCGACATGACCTTCACCGAGCGCTATACGCCCTTCTCCCCGGAGCAGCTTCTGGACGTGCACCTCCACATCAGCGACATGAAGCCGGGGGACTATATCGTCACCGAAACGGTGATCAACCGCTCCTCCGGCAGCGCCTTTGACCAATGGCTCGCCATGGGCGCCATGGCGCTGAATGACGGCCCGGAGTTGGACACCCTGGCCGCCCGGTCCGTCCCGGCCATCAACAAATATACGGTGGCCGCCGAGGACGGCGTACTGCGGCTGGACGCCATGCTGGACATGCTGGAGGTGCGGCTGATCGTGGTCAAGCCGAGGTGAGGGGCGCCGGGGTCGCTTTTTGATCGCTCCCTCCTTCCCGTTCGGTGTCTGCCTCTGCACCGCCGCGACGGAAACGCAGCGTGCTGCCATGGGGGAGGCGGGATAAGTTATCGTATCTAACCGTTTATGATCTCGCCTGCGGTCGCCCGCTGCGGCTGCCGGGGTGAGGGACAATACAATGTAAAGGAGAACGTATACATGAGCGAAAAAATCGTACAGACGGCAGGCCGGGAGCAGTTGGGCGAATTCGCCCCCACCTTTGCCCGCCTCAACGACGACGTGCTGTTCGGCCAGGTGTGGAACGAGACCGCCATCGACGTAAAGACCAAGTGCATCGTCACGGTGGTGGCCCTGATGGCCTCCGGCATCACCGACGCCTCCCTCACCTATCACCTGCAAAACGCCAAGGCCCACGGAGTGACAAAGGAGGAGATCGCCGCCATCATCACCCACGCCACCATGTACGTGGGCTGGCCCAAGGGCTGGGCGGTGTTCCGCCTGGCAAAGGAGGTGTGGCACGAGGACGCCCCGGCGCTGACGGACAAGGAGCAGTTCCAGCGCACCATCTTCTTCCCCATTGGGGAGCCCAACCCCTATGGGCAGTTCTTTGTGGGGCAGAGCTATCTGGCCCCTGTGTCCACAGAGCAGGTCTCCATCTTCAACGTCACCTTCGAGCCGGGCTGCCGCAATAACTGGCACGTCCACCACGCCAGGCGAGGCGGCGGGCAGATGCTGCTGTGCGTGGGCGGCAGAGGCTACTACCAGGAGTGGGGCAAGGAGGCGGTGGAGATGACGCCGGGCACGGTGGTCAACATCCCCGCCGAGGTGAAGCACTGGCACGGCGCGGCCCCGGACAGCTGGTTCGCCCATCTGGCCATCGAGGTGGCCGGCGAAGAGACCAGCAACGAGTGGCTGGAGCCGGTGTCCGACAGTGACTACGGCAAGCTGCGGTGAGGGGTGACGGCAAAGCGCCGGACCGCAGCCCGCCGCCTTTGACGAGAGGCAGCAGGAAATCCCCCGGGAAATACAGAAAGCGGAAAGAGGTCACTCTTTCCGCTTTCTGAGCCTGTCAAAAAACAGCGGAGCCGTTTTTTGACAGGCTGAAATGGGGAGAGCATGCTCTCCCCATTTGCGCCGCAAGCTGTCGGTGTGGTCGATGGCAGGGCGGGCTGTGAAAGCCTCTGCCTTTTATGCGCTTTACTTCGTCCCCGTCAGCGCCACGCCGTTTACATACAGCGTGTAGCCGTTGGCGATCACGTTGGCCGCATCACCGTTGAACTCGGTCACATAGCTGTCGCCCGTCAACGTCCAGGTGCTGGTGTCGTCCAGCGTCACGGAGACGGTGCCGACCTCGGTGGAGACGGTGGTGCCGGAGGCATTCACGATGCTGCCGTCGATACTGCCCTCGAAGGAGGAGCCATCGGTCAGCATCATGGTCAGAGTAGAATCGCTGCCTACCTTGATGGCGCCCGCCAGCTTCTGGGCAATGGCTTTGAGGGTGGCCACGTTGCTGCCGCCGCTCCAGCCGTCCGCGCAGACGGAGAGGAGAATATTGTCCCCGTCCTCGTTGACGATCTCCACGCCTTCCAGGGTGATGACGGCGCTGGTGTTGGTCACGTGGAAGACGTGGCCGTTTTTACTGGTGAGGCTGCCGCCGGTCATGGTGAAGCTGCTGGTACCGCTGGCGGCGTCGCCGGACATGGACTGGTAGATCATGATGGTGTCCAGGAAGGTGGCGTTGCCGTTGCACTTGGTATTGTTGGCCGTCAGATCGCAGTCCGTCAGCGTGATGGAGTTCAGGCCCTCAATGCACACGCCCTCGGAGAGCGTGGAGAGCAGCGTGGCGTTGGACACCGTGATGTCCGCCGTGGAATAAATGGCGGGGGAGCCCAGGCCGTTGCTGGTATAGCTGCCGCCGTCCACCACCACGGTTCCGCCGCCCCGGTCGGTGCGGATGGCCGCAGAGGACCGGCCGGAGGTCTCCACCGTCAGATCATAGGCATAGGTCACACCGCCGCCGGTGGTCATGATGCCGCCGGAGCCGTTGCCGGTGGTGGTGATGGCGGTGTCGTAGATATACAGAGTGGTGCCGTCGCCGGAGGCGCCGTTCTGCCCGCCGTTGCCACCGTAGCAGAATACGCCGTTGGCGCCCTCGGCATCGGAGGTGACGGTGCCGCCGGTAATGGTGGCCGTGGCGCCGTCCTTCACCAGCACCGCCGCGTTCAGGCCGTAGAAATTGCAGTTGTCACCGCCGGCAGAGTCGCCGGACTTGGTGACTGTGGGATTGGTGATGGTCACCGCGTCGGAGGTGCTGATGAGCAGGGCGCTTTCGTCAGCAGTGGTGCTGGCATAGGTCTGGCCGATCTGGCTGTCGGCAGAGACAATCTCCACCGCGCCGGCATAGTCCACGTCCGCGCTGCTGCCGGAGCCGGGAGCGCCGCCGGGCATTTGGCCGCCGGGCCCACCCTGGGGCATCTTCTCCGCCGCAGCGGTGTCGCCGGCATCGGCAGTGTCGGCAGTGGTGCTTCCGCAGGCGCAGAGGCTGCCGATCATCGCCAGCGCCAACAGAATGCAAAATGCTTTTTTCAAATTTTTCATAAGGTATTCCTCCCTTTCCTTGTCTGGCGGAAGCATACCTCCGTTACCTTAAACCAACCTTAAATCGCCTCCGCCGAACGTTTTTTCGCAAAGGGCTTCGGAGACGGTTTTGTTATATTATGAGAATATCATTCATTCGATCAGCCAGCTCTTCCGGGGTGTGCAGGGCGGCGATGTGCTCCTGCCCCATCTTGCCGACAAAGGGACAGAACAGCAGCCCATCGGCAACCATGGCGGCATGTCTATTCCTCCTATTCCCCGTCGATGAGGCCCAGGTACAGGTCGTTTACGTTGGTGCCCGTGGGGCCGGTGACGATGAGACCGTCCACCGCCTGAAGGGCGTGGTAGGCGTCGTTGTTGTGCAGCGCGTCGTGCAGTGAAATCCCTTTTTCCTTCAGCTCGTCAAGGGTGTCGCCGTCCACATAGCCGCCCGCCGCGTCTGTGGGGCCGTCCGTTCCGTCGGACCCCACGCTGATGACGCAGGCGTTAGATAGCCCCCGGAGCCCTTCCGCGGCGGAGAGGGCCAGCTCCTGGTTCCGGCCGCCGAGACCATGGCCCGTGAGATGCACCACCGTCTCGCCGCCGGCCAGGAAGGCCAGTTTCTTTCCCTCTTTGGCATGGGCGCGGAGGACGGCGCTTAAGAAGCGTCCCGCCTCCCGGGCCTCGCAAGCCAGCCGGTCAGTGAGAAATACGGGTTCGTAACCCAGGCGCTGGCAGGCCTCCCCCGCAGCATGACACAGCTCCCCCACGCTGCCCACCACCTGGGCGCGGACATTCCCCAGCGCTTTGGGGGTCTCGATGCGGAGGCAGGCTTCCGCCGCCGGGCTGAGCTGCAGGCCGTACTTCTCCGCAATCGCCAGGGCGTCGTCGCAGGTGGCGCTGTCGGGGCTGACGGGGCCGGAGGCGATCATATCCAGCGGATCGCCCAGAATGTCCGACAGGATCACGGCCTCCACCCGGGCGGGGGCGCAGTGGGCGGCGAACTTGCCGCCTTTCACCGCCGAGAGCCGCTTCCGGATGGTGTTGATCTCCACGATGTCTGCCCCGCAGGCCAGGAGCTGGCGGGTAACGTCCTGCAACTCACGGAGCGGAATCAGCGGCTTTTCAAAGAGGGCGCTGCCGCCGCCGGAGAGAAGAAAAAGCACCGTGTCGTCCTCCCGGAGATCTTCCGTCAGAGACAAGGCGGCTTCGGCGGCCAGGACGCTGTTTTCATCCGGCACGGGATGCCCTGCCTCAAAGCAGCGCAGCCCGGCGATTGGCCCGTCAAAATGGCCGTATTTGCTGATGACGATCCCCTCTGTCACCGTAACCGGGAGAACGGACAGCGCAGCCGCGGCCATACGGGGCGCGGCTTTGCCGGCTGCGATGAGAAACACCCGGCCCGGAAACCGTTTTCCCAGCAGCGCACGGCGCACCGCGCCCTCCGGCATTACGGCGTTGATGGCCGTATAGACGGCTTTTTCCGCGTCGATGCGAAGTTTTCGATTCATGGCTGACTCCTTTTTTGGGGGCGCAGCAGCCCCGGCAGAAGCCGGGGCTGTCCTGTTTCCTGTTTATCTGCCGATCTGAATCCCGGAGAGGTATTCATAATACTGGGCGATGGCGCTGTGATCCTTCTGCCCGCCCTCGTGGTTGTGCATCCACTGGAACAGCTCCTGCACGGAGGCCGTCATGGGGACGGGGGCGCCGACAGCGTGGGCGCAGTCCAGGGCGTTGTTCAAATCCTTGATGTGCAGGTCGATCTTGAAGCCGGGCTTGTCGTTGCCCGCTATCATCATGGGGGCCTTGGCATTCATAACGGTGGAGCCGGCCAGGCCGCCGCGAATGGCGTCAAAGACCAGATTGGGGTCCACGCCCGCCTTCTGGGCCAGGGTCAGGGCCTCGGCCAGGGCCCGGATGTTGCAGGCCACGATGATCTGGTTGGCCAGCTTGGTGGTGTTGCCGGCGCCCACGTCGCCGCAGCGCACCGCGCTGGCGCCCATAGCCAGCAGCAGAGGCTTGCAGCGGTCAAAGACCTCCTGCTTGCCGCCCACCATGAAGGCCAGCGTACCATCGATGGCCTTGGGCTCGCCGCCGGACACCGGGGCGTCCAGCATTTCCACGCCGTAGGCCGCCACGCCCCGGCACAGTTCCTTGGCGTCCACGGGGTTGATAGAGCTGGTGTCGATATAGACGGCGCCGGGCTTCATGTGGGCGGCCACGCCGTCCTCCCCCAGCATTACCTCCTTTACCTGGGGGCCGTTGGGCAGCATGGTGAAGACCACGTCGCACTGCTCCGCCACCTCCCGATAGCTGCCGCAGGTGCCGCCTGCCGCCACCACGGCCCGGCATTTATCCATGCTGCGGTTGGACACCATCACCTCATAGCCTGCCTTCACCAAGTTCAGCGCCATGGGCTTTCCCATGATACCCATTCCGATAAAACCGATTTTCATATTGCAAACGCTCCTTTTCCTTGTTTGCCAACATTATATCGGCAGGCCAGAGCGGCGTATATGCTCATTTTTGCGAAATTGTCTTGAAATTTGATGAATCCGTGGTACACTGAAAGCAGGAAAAAATTAGAAGGAGGACGCCGCGATGGCCCTGATGGATCTGCCGCTGGGGGAACGCCTGCGGGTATTGCAGGATCTGCTCTCCTGCACCGGAAAAATGTACGCCTGGTGCTATGACGCCGAAGGCAGGCTAATCGACACCAACTGCCCGGACCGGGTGCTGGACGACGTGTTCTCCGCCACGGGCTGCATGGAGGCGGTGCGGCACCACGCCCGGGAGCACCGGGAGCCCATTCTGCTCAGCATCCCCTACGGTCTTAGCTGGAGCGCCGCCTTCGAGTTCGACGGCGACGGGCTGCAGCGCATCCACGTCTTCGGCCCCACCACTACCACGGAGCTTGGCTACGACGGCATCAGCAAGGCGGTGCAGAGCACCAAGATCCCGCTCCACTGGCGGCCCAAGCTCATCAGGATTTTGCAGCGCATACCGGTAGTGTCCACCATCGACTTCTTCCGCCATACGCTGATGCTCCACTACTGCGTCACCGGGGAGCAGCTCACCAATGCCGACATCACCTTTTTCGAACCCGCCATGGCCCGGGGGCAGCGGGAGGTGGTGGCACGCAAGGACAGGATGAACACCTACCGCACCGAGCAGGCGCTGATGCGCATGGTCAGCGAGGGGGATCTGAACTACAAGTCCGTGCTGCAGGACGCCGCCTCCGCCAGCCGCGGTGTGAATATATCCCACATGGGCTCCCTGGAGCAGGTGCGGGTGAGCCAGATTGTGTTCATCTCCCTGTGTACCCGGGCGGCCATCCAGGGCGGCGTGTCGCCGGAGGTGGCCTATTCCCGAGGCGACGCCTACATCCAGGACATCCTTGACTGCAAGACGGTGGCGGATGCCGCCCACATCGGCCACACCATGTATGATGACTTCATCCATCTGGTACACAAGGGCAGGGCCAACCCCGACCGCTCCCCCCAGATCCAGAGCTGCTGCGACTACATTGAGCTCCACGTGGAGGAGAAGCTGACTCTGGCGGACATCGCCTCCCACATCGGCTACGCCGACTATTACCTGTCCCGGAAATTCAAAGCGGAGACTGGCTTTAGCATCAACAATTACATCAAGATTGTTAAGGTGGAAAAAGCCAAAACCTTGCTGCTGTCCACGGATATGAGCATCCAGGACATCTGCGACAGGCTTCATTTCGGCTCCCGCAGCTTCTTTGCCGAGACCTTTAAGGAAATCACCGGCATCCCCCCAGCGGCCTACCGGGAGCAGAATATGCGATAAAAAAGCATACGAACACCCGACGGCCCTCACGGCCGCCGGGTGTTCGTATGTAAGAAGAGGAACTATGATAAATGGCTTAAGGGATCACTTGTTGGCTTTGGCCTTTTTGGCTGCCTTTCTAGCCGCCTTCTTCGCCTGCTTGTCCAGATACTTCTGGTTCTCGGCGTCGAAGTCCAGGCCCTTCTTCTGGCAGTATTCCTTCAGCTCCCGGACGCGGTTTTCTTCCGCCTCCGCCTGCTGCTTGGCGATCTCGGCGCGCTGCTGCTCCTCGTGCGAGACGTAGGGGATGCCCTTGGCCTCGCACTCGGCCTTCTTGCGCTGGATGAGGGCGCGGGTCACCTCGGGCATGCGCTTGTCGATGTCGAAGAAGAACAGGAACAGCACCAGGAACAGCAGGGCCGTCAGGGCGATGGCGCCCTGGTAGGAGAAGTTGATCCAGGTGGTGGCGCTGCGGGTCTGGTCGGCGAAGACCTCCACCACTTTGCCGTTCTTCTCAATGGTGCCCACCAGCTCGGGGGTGGTGTACTTGGAGATCATCAGGCCCAGGTTGAAAAGACCCTGGCCCAGGCCGTTGGCAAGGGAGTGCATGAAGCCCACCAGGGCGGCGGTGATGCCCTCCACGCGGATGTTCTGGGTGTATTCCACGTGGTCGATGGCGTCGCCGGTGAAGCTCATCATGGTGTACACATAGAACATGGCGCCCACGCCGCCCAGGCCGGTGCCGGCATAGACGGGAGCCGTGTGGCCGGCGCCGAAGAAGGCGCCCACCGCACCGATCAGGGCCATGATGGAGCCGATGATGATCATCTTGCTGCGGCCGTACTTCTTGATGAGGGGCAGCACCACGAACAGCATGGGGCCCATGGGCGCCATGGCAATCATGGTGAACCGGGCCTGGATGGCGGCGGCCTCACCGTAGGCGTTGCCCGCCACGACCCAGCCTGCGTAGTAGATCTGGGACACGCTCTTGAGGGCGTTGAGCACCTGATAGATGAAGATCAGGATGATGAACATCACCCAGTATTTATCCTTCAGGCAGGCCTTGAGCTGGGTGCCGAAGCTGGCCTCCCGCACCTGGGTCAGCTGGTCGGGAGTCTCGGTGAGACGGCGCTCCTCGGTGATGCGCTCACGGGTGAAGAAGTACTGGATGAAGGTCAGGGGCACGGCGATGGCGCACATGACGGACAGCGTCACCAGATAGCCCTGCTTGTCGCCGCCCACGCTGTGGGAGATCATGGACAGGATGGTGGGGAACAGGATGGAGATGATGCCAGTGCCGATGTTCTTGGTGACCTGGCCGGCCATGGAGTTGCCGGAGCGCTGCTTCACGTTGCGGGTGGACAGCGCGGCGGAGAGCTCGTAGGCCATGTACCACATGGTGTAGCCCACGGAGTAGAACAGGTTGTAGGAGATGACTACCCACACCGCCTGGGCCTTGGCGCTCATGTCCGGGATGGCGAACATCATGATGATGCTGGCGATGGTGATGGGCAGCGACAGGATGAACCAGGGCCGCAGCTTGCCCTGACGGCACACGGTGTTATCCAGCACCTTGGCCATCAGCACGTTGGTGATGGCGTCCAGCAGCTTGGACAGCACCGGGAACACCACCATGAAGCCGGCGATCCACAGGCCGCGGCTGACGGTAAAGCCCAGGGTATCGGTCAGGTACTTGTTGAAATAGCTGTTGACGATGGACTGCAGCAGCATGACGCCGAAGGGACCGGCCACGTAGCCCAGCCATCTCTCTTTGCCGTGAACGTTGGCGGAGGTGATCCTGGTATCCCAGAACGAGGATTCAAACCACCCGCTCAGCAAGCCTTTCTTTGCCTTTGTACTCATGTGCATCCTCCTAATCAAATCTTCACAAAAGTCCGGGATTGGGATGAAAACACGATAACACAGGGATTTCCCGTTGAATATTCTTAAATTTGCTTTTCTGTCGTCATTTTTGTCCAAGTGGAAAACAGGAACAATTTGAGAACAAAAAAGCGAATTTAGCGCTATTCCCCCGAGGCGATTTTGGATAAGGTAGGGGCAGCAAAGGAGGCGGTGTCATGACGGCGGCCATGCATCAGATCGCTGTGATTTTTATCGGTATCCTGGCGGGATTTCTCTGCCGCAAGAGGGGCATCCTCACCGAGGAGGGCACCGCCGTGGTGTCCCGGCTGGTGGTGAACGTGGTGCTGCCGCTGTATCTTTTCGGGGCCATCCTCCACTCCGGCGCGGCGGTGGACGCCCGGGGCGTCATGGTGACCCTGGGGCTGTCCTTCGCCCTATTTCTCCTCAGCGGCCTGGCGGCGCTGGTCATTGTGCCGCTGCTGCGGCCTCCCGCCGGGGACAAGGGCGTCTATCTTTTTGAGACCATGTGCGGCAACGTGACCTATATCGGCATCCCGGTGTGCGCCGCGGTGCTGGGCGGCGACGCCGCCTTCTACGGCTCGCTGCTGAACATCCCCTATAATCTGCTGTGCTTCTCCCTGGGCATCTGGCTGCTGGCAGGCAAGCTGCCCCTGAAAAGGATTCTCAACCCGGCCTTCCTGGCCGGAGTGGCGGCGGCCGCCCTCTACCTGCTGCGCGTGCCGGTGCCGGAGGTGGTGCTGGACGGCTGCGCCTTTATCGGCCAGGCCACCTCTCCCTGCGCCATGCTGATCATCGGCTCGGTGCTGGGCAGCGTCCCCTTCCGGGACATCTTCAGCGAGTGGCGGGCCATTCCCTACGTGCTCATCCGCCTTGTGGGCCTGGGGGCGCTGATGGCGCTGCTGCTCTCCTTCCTGAACGTGGACCCGGTGCTCAAGGGTGTGCTGATCCTCATGGCTGCCATGCCCGCCGCCACCAACTCCACCATGCTCTGCACCATCTACGGCGGCAACCGGGCCCTGTCGGCCAAGCTGATTTTCCTCTCCACCGCCTTGTCCATCGTGACGATCCCGCTATGGGCGGCGGTTTACTTCGGATAAAAGGGAATAAAAATGCGCCGGCCTCAACGGTCAATGTCATTAAGATAGAGGCATTGGCGGAGGACGGGAAACCTGAAGAAATGAGCACATCGGAAACGGTGTGCTCATTTTCATGAAAAATGGCATG
>CACWYC010000007.1 GCA_902765025.1 Oscillospiraceae bacterium | reverse complement strand
ACGACGGACACCCTTGGCTTTGGCTATGACCTTCCCGCTGCCGGGCGGTCTCGGGACTTTCACCCGTTAGAACGTGCGCTCGCCGGGCGCACCGCAAAATCCCCCGGAAACCGTAGTTTCCGGGGGATTTTTCATGCTTGTGTAGCCGTTTACCTGGCCAGATATACGGCCTTGCAGCCCTTGTAGGTCATGTAGCAGTCCAGCTTGGACACCACCTCAAAGGGGGCGTGCATGCTCAGCACCGGCACGCCGGCGTCCAACGTGGTGATGTTGCGGTTGGCCATGTACTGGGCCACGGTGCCGCCGCCGCCGGCGTCGGTCTTGCCCAGCTCTGCCATCTGCCACATCACGCCGTAGTCGTCCAGCACCCGGCGGACGTAGGCCACCGTCTCGGCGCCGGCGTCGCTGGAGCCGGACTTGCCCCGTGCGCCGGTGTACTTGCACAGGCCCACGCCGTAGTTGAGATAGGCGGAATTCTTCTTCTCATACACCTCGGAGAAGTTGGGATCAAAGGCGGCGGTCACGTCGGTGGACAGGCAGAAGGCCTTTTCGTAGCACTCCCGCAGCGCCACGCCCTGGGCGGCGCACAGATCCTCCATGAAAGTGTCAAAGCAGGCGCTCTGCATACCGGTGACGCCCATGGAGCCGATCTCCTCCTTGTCCGCCAGCATGCACACGGCGGTCTTCTCGGGCACGGCGTCCAAATCCAGCAGGGCCCGGAAGGCGGCGTAGCCGCACACC
The DNA here is from genome assembly GCA_902765025.1 of Oscillospiraceae bacterium. GTDB lineage: Bacteria > Bacillota > Clostridia > Oscillospirales > Oscillospiraceae > Vescimonas. Next base: position 62,686 of record CACWYC010000007.1, on the reverse strand, counting down.
CGGTCGTCGTGGCCGTAGGCGCCGATCATGCTGCCGTCCAGGCCGATGGTGGTCACGTCCATGGCGGGCACCACCTCCAGCTCGGCGGAGATGAAGTCCTCCTCCACGATGCCGTATTTCTCATGGAGCTTCTCCATCACCGTCAGCTTCACACGGTCGCTGCCCTCGCCCTCCACCGGGCGGGAGCCCAGGAGAATGTTGAGATTTTCGGCGGGAATGGCCTCGTTCAGCGGCTTTTTGCCCTGCTCCGCGCCCAGATGGGGCAGCAGGTCGGTGACCACAAACTTGGGCTCGCTGCCCTCGCCCAGGGCCACTTCGCGAACGGTGCCGTCCTTCAGCGCCACCACGCCGTAGATGGCCAGAGGAATGGCCACCCACTGATACTTGCGGATGCCGCCGTAATAGTGGGTCTTGAAGTAGGCCAGCTCGCTGTCCTCATAGAGGGGGCTGGGCTTCACGTCCAGCCGGGGGGAATCGATGTGGGAGGCGGTGATCTGGCAGCCCTGGCGGAGGGATTCCCTGCCCATCACAGCCAGCATCACGCTCTTGCCCCGGTTGACGGTGTACACCTTGTCGCCGGCGGTCAGGGCCATGCCCCGACTAAAAGGCTTGAAGCCCGCCGCCTGGGCCAGGGCCACCACCTGGGCCACGCAAAGCCGCTCGGTCTTACCCCGCTGCAAAAAGGCCATGTAGCCCTGGCAGTAGTCCGCCATAGCGGCCTCGTCGGCAGCGGTCAAACGGTCATAGCCGTTCTTGTGGTCGTAAAACAGTTTTTCCTTTCTCTCTTTCAGTGCGTCACTCATGGTTGATCTCCTCCTGTATCTTTTGAAAGTTTTCCATGGCAATCCGGCAGAATTCCTCCGCCGAAGACGATGTATTCACCCAAATATCGGTGCAGTTTTCCCGGTAATAGTCATCCTTCTTCTGGGCCGCCACCCGCATACGGGCGTAGTCCTCGGAAATGCCGTCCCGGGCCATAATCCGCTTTACCCGGTCCTCCGCCGGGGCAAGCACGGCTACGGTGCGCCGGCACAGCGCCCCCACCCCCGACTCCACCAGGTTGATGGCGTCGATGCAGATGAGGTCGGCGCCGGACAGCGCCATGCGCCGCTGCAGCTCCCCGGGAATGCGGGCAAAAATGATGGCGTCCAGCTTCGCCATGGCGGCGCTGTCTTGGAACACAATGTTCCCCAGCTTCTGCCGGTCGAGCCTGTCGCCCGCAAACACGTCCCCAAAGGCATCCCGGATGGCATTTCGCAAATCCTCGTTGTTGGCAAGCATCTCGTGGTACACCGCGTCGCAGTCCAGCACGCAGCCCCCCAGACGGCGAATGGCCTCCAGGGCGCTGGTCTTTCCCGCGCCGGTGGGGCCGGTGATGCCCACAATCAGTGCATCTCCCCCGTCCTCCACGTGGAAGCCCGCCGCCTTTTTCAGCCGGTTGCCCACCGCAAGCCCCAGCCCCGCGTCGTCGGGACACTGGGCCCAGATACGGGGCACGTCCGTGGCGTCAAAGGTGCGCAGGGCGTCAAACACATGCCGCGCCTGGGCGCCCTTGTCGGCGGCAGGCCCCAGACGGTGAACGATGTGGCCGCCAAATAATGGCGCAAACTCGTCGAAGCAGATGACACCGTCCTCCGGCCCCATGTGGCGGACAATATACCCGGCGCTGCGGTGGGGCATCCCCGTCACCACCGTCACCGGGGCGTGGGGGGCGTAGTGGCGGTACTTCATGCCCGGCGCCCGGGGGCGCTCCCCCTCCGCCAACTTGCCCACCACAGCCTTGTCCACCGCCACGGTGCCCAGCACGGCTTCCAGCTCCTCCAGCGGCAGCCCGCCGGGCCGCAACAGCCGGGGCGGCGTCACCGTCATGTCGATGATGGTGCTCTCCACGCCTACGGCGCAGGGGCCGCCGTCCACAATGCCGTCAATTTTGCCGTCCATATCCTCCACCATGTGCTGCGCCGTGGTGGGGCTGGGCCGGCCGGAGGTGTTGCCGCTGGGTGCCGCCACCGGCACGCCTGCCGCCGCAATAATGGCCCGGGTGACGACGTGGTCCGGGCAGCGGACGCCCACGGTGTCCAGCCCCCCGGTGGTCCGCAGGGGCACGATGGGCCGCCGCTTCAAAATCATGGTCAGCGGTCCGGGCCAAAACCGCTCCGCCAGGGCGTAGGCCGCCGGCGGCACATCCTGACAGTACCGCTCCAGCCACGTTTTATCGTTGGGGACGTGGATAATCAGCGGGTTGTCCTGGGGCCGCCCCTTGGCCTCAAAAATGTGGGCCACCGCCGCCTCGTTCAGCGCGTCGGCCCCCAGGCCGTACACCGTCTCCGTGGGGATGCCCAGCAGGCCGCCATTGCGGAGGATGGCTGCGGCCTCGGCCACGGCGTCCTTTTCCCGCTCCGGGTGGAAAATTCTCGTTTTCAATGGTTTCCCTTCTCGCTTATCGTGAAATCACAGGCCCAGATCCTCGCCCACCAGCACCACCTTGATGCGGCCGGGCACCTTGCAGAACCGGGTCACCACCATCTGGGCGCAGATGCAGTCCGGGGACTTGCAGTCGCCGCAAAGGCCCGTGGCGGTGCAGGGCGTCTTGCCGCCGAAGCGCTGGGCGTTGGCGGGGGCGGCAATGTGCCGGGCCCGCTGGAACGCCTGGGCCAGATCGCCGCACACCTTGTTCATGCCCGCCACCACGATAACCTGCCGGGGGCCGAAGCACAGCGCCGCCACCCGGTTGCCGGTGCCGTCGATGTTCACCAGCTGGCCGTCCTCGGAGATGGCGTTGCTGCTCATGATAAATGTGCCGCAGCCAAGGCCCGCGTGGAGCATGGCCATCCGCTCCTCCGGCGTCTTGGCGGTGTCCCGGTCGATGAGGGTGTGGCCCCGGCTTTGCAGCAGCGCCTTCAGTCCCAGCTCGTCCATGGTCATGGTGCCGCCCCAGGCCACGGTGTCCTCCGCCGGGATCAGCGACAGCACCTTTTCCGCCGCCTCCTGGGCCGTGGCGCAGTAGTACGCCTCAAACTGCCGCCGCCCCAGGTTTTCCGCCACACGGGGGCCCGCCTTGTCGTACCAGTTTTTCTTCGCTTGCAGCATGGTTATGCCTCCCCTTCTCCGCCCTGCAATCGGGCGGTCTGATCATTGAGTGTCAGGGCGTCAATGAGCCCGTCCAGGTCGCCGTTGATGATGGCGCTGATGTTGAAATTTTTGTTGTCCCCGGTGAGCCGGTGGTCGGTGACCCGGTTCTGGGGGAAATTGTAGGTGCGGATTTTGCCGCTGCGGTCGCCAGTGCCCACCTGGGCCCGGCGCGTGTCCGCAATGGCGGCGTTCTGCTTCTCCCGCTCCGCCTCGTAGAGCCGGGCCCGGAGAATCTTCATGGCCCGGTCTTTGTTTTTATATTGGCTGCGCTCGTCCTGGCACTCCACCACCGTGCCCGTGGGCAGATGGGTAATGCGGATGGCGGACTCGGTTTTATTCACGTGCTGTCCCCCCGCGCCGGAGGAGCGGAAGGTGTCGATCTGCAAATCCTTGGGGTCGATGGTGAGGGCCACCTCCTCCGCCTCGGGCATCACCGCCACGGTGGCGGCAGAGGTCTGGATGCGCCCGCTGGACTCCGTCTCCGGCACCCGCTGCACCCGGTGGGTGCCGGCCTCGAATTTCAGCCGCGACCAGGCCCCCTCGCCCTCCACGGTGGCCACCGCCTCCTTCACGCCCCCCAATTCCGTCTCGTTGAGGGACGCCAATTCCATGCGGAAGCCCCGCCGCTCGGCGTACATCTGGTACATCCGCAGCAAATCCGCCGCAAAGAGGGCCCCCTCCTCGCCGCCGATGCCGGAGCGGATTTCCAGAATCACATTCTTGTCGTCGTTGGGGTCCCGGGGCAGCAGCAGGCGCTTCAATTCCTGCTCCAACCGGGCCTTGTCGCCCTCGGCGGCCTCCAGTTCCTCCCGGGCCAGCTCCCCCATCTCCTCGTCGGACAGCAGTTCCTTGGCCTGGTCGGCCCTTTCACAGGCGTCCCGATACTCGCGGTAGGCCGCCACGATGGGGGTCAGTTCCTTTTGCTCCCGGCTCAGCTCCTTCAGCTTCTCCCGGTCGCCGTACACCGCCGGGTCGCCCAGGCGCTGTTCCAGCGCTTCATAGCGCTCTGCGATTTTCGCCAATTTCTCCAGCATCATGCCCGCCCCAGATACCGCTTCACGTCGCCGATGAACTGCTCTTTCCAGAAGTCATAGCCCTCGCTGCCGGGCTGCAACGACACCTCGAACAGGTGGGGCTGGGCGGTGTACATATCCATTTGGTGGTACACGGATTCATACCGGGTGGTGCTGCGGCGGGTCAGCAGGTAGGCCACCCGGTCCATTTCCAGCCCCCGGCGCTTGAGATAGCCACGCACAGTGCTGGCGCACCGGCCCGCCCACACAGGGGTGCCGATGATGATGAGGCGGTAGTCGCTTAATGCCTTTTCCGTCTCCACCGGGGCCAGCGCCCGGGTGGCCTTGCGCATGGCGTCTCTGCCGGAGCGGAGATAGCCCCGCAAGCCGCTGCGGTCCACGCCGTCGTCCAGCGCCACCAGCTCGGCGTCCAGCGCCCGGGCCACCTCCTCCATGGCGGCCTTGGTGTTGCCGCTGCGGGAATAATACACGCACAATACGTCGCTCATGTGTTGTTCCTCCTATTCTTCCGCCTGCAAGCTCAATGCTTCCCAGCGTTCCATTTCCTGTTCCAGTTGGGCTTCGGCGGCCTGCTTCTGCTGATACAGGTCCGCCAGCTTGTCCGCCTCCGCGCCGTGGAGGGTCATCTCCTCATCCAGCCGGCGGCATTCCTCCTCCAGCCGGGCGATGGCGCTCTCGCAGATGGTGAGCTGCCGCCGGGCGGCCTGCTGGGCACGGTTTCCCCGGACGGGCCGGGTGTCCCCCTTCTTCTCCGCCGGAGGCGGGGCGGGCTTTCCCTTTTCCTGGGCCGCCTTCGCCGCCCGGTACTGGGCGAAATTCATGGGGTAATCGGTGATGGTGCCCCCCTCCAGCTCCCAAATCCGGGTGGCAAACCGGTCGATGAAGTACCGGTCGTGGCTGACGAACAGCAAAGTGCCCTCAAAGGCCTCCACCGCCTCCTCAATCCACTCCCGGGAGGCGATGTCCAGGTGGTTGGTGGGCTCGTCCAGAATGAGGAAATTGATCTCCTCGTCCATCAGCATGCACAGCCGCAGCCGGGACAGCTCCCCGCCGGACAGCACCGCCACGCTTTTGAACACATCCTCCCCCCGGAAATCGTAGGCCGCCAGCCGGTTGCGGGCGGAGGTGGCGGACATGTTCTTCTTCTCGTAAATCATGGTGTCCACCATGCTGCGCTCCGGGTGGTCGAAGTGGATAATCTGGGGCAGGTAGGCTGTGCGGACGCTGGGGCCCGTGCGGATGACGCCGCCGTCCACGCTCTCCCGGTTCATAATCATATTTAATAGTGTGGTTTTCCCGGTGCCGTTCTCCCCCAGCAGGGCAATCCGCTCGCCGGGCACCACGTGGAGATAGATTTCCTCGAAAAGCGTCCTGTCGCCGAAGGCCTTGGTGACGCCCCGGAGCTGCAACACCTCGTCGCCCCGAAACTCCCGGCTGGCAAACCGGGCGTCCATCCGTTTTGCCTTGGTGGGCTTCACGGTGGTGTTCATCCTGGCAATCCGCTTTTCCATGGAAATGGCCCGGCGGTACGTCTTGTCGTTGCCCTTGAAAGCGAACATGCGCAGCTGCTCGGCAGACTTCTCCAGCTGGGCGATTTTCGCCTGCTCCTTCTCGTACTGCTTCAGCTGCTCCTGGTAGCGCCGCTCCTTTTCAATGTAATAAAAGCTGTAATTGCCGCTGTAAAAGGCGGCCTTGCCGTCCACGATTTCGATGATGCGCTGCACGGTGCGGTCTAAGAAATACCGGTCGTGGGAGATGGTCAACACCGTGCCGTGGAAGGATTTGAGATACTCCTCCAGCCATTCCGTGGCCTGCAAGTCCAGGTGGTTGGTGGGCTCGTCCAGCAGCAGGATGTCGGTGTCCTCCAGGATGAGCCGTCCCAGGTTGACCCGGGTCTTCTCCCCGCCGGAGAGCAGGTCAAAGGGCTGGGTGCGCATGGCGGTGGAGATACGCAGGCCGTTGGCCACCTTGTTGACGGCGGTATCGGTGTCGTAGCCCCCCAGGGCTTCAAACCGGGCGGAGATGTCGCCATAGCGCTTCAAGGTTTTGGGACTGTCGTCCCCCGCCGCCATGGCCTGGGCCAGGGTTTCCATCTCCCGGCCCAACGCCGCCATGCGGTCAAAGGCGGAGCGCAGCACGTCCTCCACCGTGAAGCCCGCCGGCACCACGGGAATCTGGGAAATCAGCCCCAGACGCCGCCCGGAGGCGATGCTGATCTGGCCGCTGTCGGGGGTCAGTTCCCCGGTCAGCAGGCGGAACAGGGTGGTTTTCCCCGCGCCGTTGCTGCCCAGGATGCCCAGGCGCTCGCCGGTGTCCACCTGGAAGGTGAGGCCGTCCAATATGCGCTTTTCCAGGTCAAAGGACTTGACCAGCTCCTGTACTTGTATGTCAATCATTCAGTGTTCCAGTTCCTCTGCAATCTTGTGAAATGCCATGGCGTGGGATGCTTTCACCAACACCGCCGTCCCTTCGGTAAAAAGGGCGCGAATGGCGGGCATGGCCTCGTCAATGGTGGCAAACCACAGCGCCGCCGGGTTCTCCAACCCAATGCCGCGGGACAGCGTCCCGATGGCCACCACACCGTCCAATCCCATCTCCGCCGTCAGGCGGCCCAGGGCCTGGTGGGCACTCTTGCCCAGCTCCCCCAGCTCTCCCATGTCCCCCAGCACTGCCACGCGGCGGCGGCAGGGGGTCTGGGCCAGGCATTTCAGCGCCTCGGCCATGGCCTGGGGGTTGGCGTTGTAGGAGTCGTCGATGACCATCCGTCCGCCGGGGAGGCGGGCCACCTTCATGCGGCTGCCCACCGGGGCGTAAGACGCCACGCCTGCGGCGATTTCCTCCGCCGTCAGGCCCAATTCCTCGCCGATGGCGGCGGCCATGGCGGCGGCGTAAATCATATACCGGCCCGGGGTGGGAATGGTCAGCCCATACCGGCCCCGAGGCGTGGTCACCACACAGTCGGTGCCGTCCATGCCCTTCTCTACCACGTCCGTCACCCGGACGTTGCAGTTCTCCCCCTCGCCGCACAGCAGCGTTTTGAAGGGCAGATCAAGCTCCCGCAGCAGCGCATCGTCGCCGCACAGCACCGCCACACCGTCTTTATCCAGATTTTCAAAAATCTCGCACTTGGCCCGCAGCGTGCCCTGCCTGGTGCCGCCCATGTTCTCAATGTGGGCGTCCCCCACGTTGGTGATGACGGCGAAGTGGGGCCTCACCATCTCGCCTAAGTAGCGAATCTCACCGAAATGGTTCATGCCCGTCTCGATGACCGCCGCCTGGTGCTCTGGCGTCAGCCGCAGCAGCATCTGGGGCGTGCCGATGTCATTATTATAATTGGCCTCCGTCCGCAGCGTCCGATACCGCCGGGCCAGCACGCAGGCAATCATCTCCTTGGTGGTGGTCTTGCCGGCGCTGCCGGTGACCTGCACCACGGGGATGGCAAATTTGCCCCGGTACCAGGAGGCCAGCGCCTTCAACGCCAGCCGGGTGTCCTCCACCAAAATGTACCCTTTTCCGGGCACCATTTCCGCCGGAGCGCGCATGGTGAGGCAGCCCTCGGCCCCGCCGGTCAACGCCTTTTCCAGATAGTCGTGGCCGTCAAACCGCTCCCCCACCAGGGGGATAAACAGCTCCCCTGCCGCCACATGGCGGCTGTCGGTGGTGACGCCGGTGATGGTGCCGCCATCCCGCAACAGCCGCCCGCCTACGGCATCGCAGATTTCCTTTATGGTACAGGGCGTCATACCCGCTCCGCCTTTCTCGCCGCCAGGGAATCCGTGACGATTCTCTCACACAGCGCGCCGTAGTCCAGCCCCACCTGGGCCGCTTCCTGGGGCACCAGGCTGGTGGGCGTCATGCCGGGCAGGGTGTTCACCTCCAGGCACCAGGGGGTGCCGCTGTCGTCCAGCAAGAAGTCGGTACGGGAGTAGACCCCCAATCCCAGCGCCCGGTGGAGCTTCAGGGCCATCTCGCCCATCTCACGCCACTCTTCGTCGGTAATGGGGGCGGGGCACACCTCCCGGGCGCCGCCCTTCTGGTATTTCGTCTCGTAGTTGAAGTAATCCGCGTTGGGGATAATCTCCACCGCCGGCAGGTAGCTGTCGCCCAGCACGCCCACCGTCAGCTCCCGGCCCCGGATTTTCTCCTCCACCACCACGTGGTTGCCGTAGCGCAGCACCTCCTCCAGGGCATCGCGCAGCTGGTCCCTGGTCTCGGGCAGGTACACGCCGATGGAGCTGCCGCCGTTGACGATCTTCACCGCGCAGGGCAGGGGCAGCGTCTCGGTGAGCCGGGGAATGTCCTCCCGGGTGTAGCGCACGTCCTGCCATTTGGGGGTGCGGATGCCCTCGCTGTCCAAAAACCGCTTGGTGACAGATTTGTCCATAGCCATGGCCGCCCCCAGATAGCCGCTGCCGGTATAGGGCACGCCCAGCAGATCCAGCGCCGCCTGGATGCGCCCGTCCTCGCCGCAGGCGCCGTGGAGAGCCAAAAACACCATGTCCGCCATGGCGCATACCGCCAACACGTCCTTGCCCAGCACGGAGGCACTCTGATCCTTCCGGCTGCGGCGCACCGCCGCCAGGTCCGGGGCGGTGGTCTCGATGCGCACCTCGGTCAAAAGGCCGTCGGGGGCGTCGAAAATGTCCTTCAGGGCGCCGGAATAGTGTTCCAGCCCCATGAACATATCCACAAAGATGGCCTGGTGGCCCTTTTCCCGCAGCGCCTTGCAGACGCCGCTGCCGCTGACCAGGCTCACATGCCGCTCGGTGCTGAGCCCGCCGGCCAATACCACAATTTTCATATCCACAACCTCTTTCCTGTGATGGTGAGATAAACGCAATCAGCCTATTTTAACAGTATAGCAGTATATCACATTGCCGCCCAAATTACAACCGCGCGTATGGAAAAAAACACCTCCGCCGGGCGAAAAAGCCCAGCGGAGGCGTGATTCTATTTTCAAAGACTACCGCAGCCACTCCGGCAGTGAGTGGTTGTGCACGCTGGACACCAGCCCCACCGCCGCATACAGCGCCACCACCGACGAGCCGCCGTAGGAGAAAAAGGGCAGCGTCAGGCCGATGACCGGCATGACAAACAGGCACATACCCACGTTGGCAATCATCTGGAACAGCAGCATGGACGCCACGCCCACGCACACCAGCGTCTCCATAGGCGTGGCCGCCTTCACCGCCACGTAGATGCACCGGATGATAACGGCGGACAGCAGCACCAGCACCAGCAGACACCCCAGCATCCCCAGTTCCTCGCCGATGACGGCGAAGATAAAGTCGGTGTGTCGGGCGGGCAGACTGGCGGAAAAAGCGCTCTGGGTCTGGGTGCCGTGGAACAGCCCCTGCCCCGTCAGCTTCCCGCCGCCCAGGGTCAACAGGCTGCGGGTCTGGTGCCATCCGGTGTCCAAAGTGTCGTAATTATGGTCAAAAAGGACGATAAATCGATTTTTCATATACACAGGGATCTTGTCCTCCTGCCACAGCAGGTAAAAGGCAATGGCCCCGCCGCCCAGCCCCAGCAGGAACCACCGCAGCGCCACGCCGCCCACAAAGCACATGCACAGGAAGATGAACAGCAGCACCAAATCACTGCCCATATCCGAGGAAATCACGTAGTACAGGCCGAACAGCACCAGAAAATGGCCGCCTAAAAAGGCCATGGACTTCATGGATTTCAGGTCGTTTTTCTCTTTTTTCAGCCAGTCCAGCTGCTTGGCCAGCAGCAGGATATAGCCGATTTTCACCAGCTCCGCCGGCTGCACCATCACCGGCAAAAAGGGGAACTTCAGCCACGCCCGGTTGCCGGTGTCGTCCGCCGCGCCGAAGGGGGTACGCAGCAGCAGAATCAGCACGAAATTGGCCAATAAGATCCATTTCCAGCCCTTTTTTGTCATCTCCGGCAGGTCCACCGAGGACATGAGGATATAGAGGATCACGCCCAGCGCCGTGGCCGCGGCCTGCACCGCCACGTACCGCATGGAGCTCATGTACCGGGTGGCGCTAGCGATCATCACCAGCCCGAAGGCGGAACACACCAGGCACAGCCCCAGCAAAATATAGTCGCACTGGCGCAGCACGTCGATGAGAAAACCACGGGATCGTCTGTTCAAGGTCGCTCCTCCTTCCCCGCCATGGGCGGATTCTTCCCATGCAGTTTACCACAAGAACATTTGTCTGTAAACCGGCCACGGTCTTTTCTTTTTGAAAATCCTGTGTTATAATAGCGCGAAACAAAACGCAAGGAGGGGTCTATCCGTGGAATATCGCACCCATAGCGCCGCCGAGACGGAGGCCCTGGGGGAAACGCTGGCCGCCCATCTCCATGGCGGCGACGTGGTGGCCTACCGAGGCGGCCTGGGCATGGGCAAAACCGCCTTCACCCGTGGCCTTGCCAGGGGTCTGGGCTATGAGGGCCGTGTCACCAGTCCCACCTTCACCATTGTCAACGAGTACATGGGCCGCCTGCCCCTGTTCCATTTCGATATGTACCGCCTGGGCGACAGCGAGGAGCTGTTCGACATCGGCTGGGAGGATTATCTGGACCGTGGCGGCGTCTGCGCCGTGGAGTGGAGTGAGAAAGTGTCCGACGCCCTTCCCCAGGGCACGATTTATGTGGAAATCCGCCGGGAGGCGGAACAGGACAGCCGGGTCATCACCATCACAGGGAGGGATTTGACGTGAAGATTCTGTCGCTGGAAACCAGCGCCAAGGCCGTGTCCGCCGCCGTGGCGGAGGAGGGCCGCATGCTGGCCTACGCCTACCAGAATGTGGGGCTCACCCACAGCGTCACATTGATGCCCATGGTGGACGCCATGCTGCAAAACGCCGGCATGACCCCCGCCGACATGGACTGCGTGGCGGTGGCCTGCGGCCCCGGCAGCTTTACGGGGCTGCGCATCGGCGTGTCCGCCGCCAAGGGCCTGGCCTGGGCGCTGGAAAAGCCCTGCTGCGCCGTCAGCACCCTGGAGGCCATGGCCTACAACGCCCTTTTGCACACCGGCACCGTGGTCTGCGCCATGGACGCCCGCCGCAGCCAGATTTACAACGCCGTGTTCCATTGCCGCGACGGCGTCCTCACCCGATGCACCCCCGACCGGGCCATTGGCCTGTCCGAGCTGGCGGAGGAGCTAAAAAAAGACGAAAATCCGAAAATCATAGTTGGCGATGGCGCGTCGCTGTGCTATAATCACCTATTAGAGCAGGGCATCTCCTGCCGTATGGCCCCGCCGGACCGCATCATGCAGTCCGCCGCCGGGGTGGCGTTGGCGGCGGAGGAGATGGTGCGCCAGGGACGCACCGTGTCCGCCCAGGCGCTGGCCCCCGTGTATCTGCGGCTGTCCCAGGCCGAGCGGGAGCGGCTGGCCAAGGGCCTGCCCATCACGGTGGAATAATCACTGTTTTCCCCATTTCTGCAATCATTTTGAACAATTTATATACGGAGGATACTGCAATGAACGAGAGATTCCCCACCTTGCACATCGTCGACCATCCCCTGGTGCAGCACAAGCTCACCGAGATGCGGGACAAGAACACCAGCGTCAAGGATTTCCGCACCCTGGTCAGCGAAATCGCCGTGCTGCTGACCTACGAGGCCACCCGTGACCTGCCTCTCACCACCAAGCGCATCGAAACCCCCCTGTGCCAGTGCGAGATGCCCACCCTGGCGGGCAAGAAAATGGCCATCGTCCCCATCCTCCGTGCCGGCCTGGGCTTTGAGGACGGCATCCTCAGCCTGATTCCCTCCGCCCGTGTGGCCCACATCGGTATGTACCGCGACGAGGAGACCCTGGAGCCCCACTTCTACTTCCTGAAGTACCCCAAGGATATCGCCGACCGTGACGTGCTGGTGGTGGACCCCATGCTGGCTACCGGCGGCAGCGCCGATATGGCCATCACCAAGATGAAGGAGCTGGGCTGCAAGAACATCAAGCTGATGATTCTGGTGGCAGCTCCCGAGGGTGTGGAGTTCATCTACAAGAAGCACCCCGACGTGGAGATCTACTGCGCCGCCCTGGACGACCATCTGAATGAGAACGGCTACATCGTCCCCGGCCTGGGCGACGCCGGCGACCGTATCTTCGGCACCAAGTAACACCCCTTTACCGCAAAAAATCGCTTCCCATCCGGGCAATGTCATTAAGATAGTGGCATTGGCCCATCCGGGAAGCGATTTTTTATTCTGTTTTGCCCTCTGCGCTCTCCGCCGCCATGGCCGCCAATTCGTCCATGGCCTGCTGAAAGACCTTTTTCTCGTGGCGGCTGTGGATCACGCTCTTGTCGAACTTCTCCCACATATCGGGCCGGCGCAGGATGGTGCGCTTGTAGCTCTCCTTGGTGCGCCAGTCGTCCACGGCGCCGTGGTTGCCGCTTAAAAGCACCTCCGGCACCTTTCGTCCGTGCCACTCCTCGGGCCGGGAATACTGGGGGTATTCCAGCAGGCCGTTCCAATGGCTCTCCTCGGTGTAGCAGCTCTCCTCCGGCAGCACCCCCGGCACCATGCGGCACAGGCAGTCCGCCACCGCCATGGCCGGGATTTCGCCGCCTGTCACCACAAAGTCGCCGATGGACAGCTCCTCGTCCACGCATTCGTCCAAAAACCGCTGGTCGATGCCCTCATAGTGGCCGCACACCAGGATAATGTGGTCATATTGGGCCACCAGCTCCCGGGCCACGCCCTGGGTAAACACCCGTCCGCAGGGGGACATATAAATGGTATGCACCCGCTGCCCCGCCTGGTCGCAAATGTGCTGCCAGCAGCGGTACAGGGGGTCGCACTGCATCACCGCGCCCCGGCCGCCGCCGTAGGGGTAGTCGTCCACCTGCATCTGCTTGTTGGTGGTGTACTCCCGGATTTGGTGGGTGACGATTGCCACGTGCCCCGCCTTCTGGGCCCTGCCGATGATGGACTGGTCCATCATGGCCCGGATGGCGTCGGGGAACAGGGTCATAATGTCAATTCTCATCCGTGGCCAGTCCTTTCATGTTGTGAATGCGGATGACGCAGCCCTCCACGTCCACCGACGCGATGAACACGCCCTTCACCGCCGGGATGAGATACTCCCGCTGTCCCCGAACCTCGTAGACCTTGTGGGCGGGATAGTGGAGCACCCGCGTCACCTTGCCCAGGCTCTCCCCGGTGGCGTCGTCCACCACGTCGCAGCCCAGCAGCTCGTCGTCGAAGTACTCCCCCTGGGGAAGCTGGGCGTCGTCGCGGCGGATGGCCACGGTTTTGCCCTTCAGGGCCAGGGCGGCGTCCATGTCCTCCACCCCCGGCAGCGTCAGCAGCACGGTGGACTTGTGAACTCTGGCGGCGCGCACCTTTACGGCCTCTCCATTAAAATACAGTGTGGAAAAGGCGGCGATAAACTCCGGGTCAAACCCCGCCGGGTTCACCTTCACCTCGCCCCGGATGCCGTGGGCGTTCACCACAGTGCCCACGGTGATAAATTCCTGCTTCATATCTCTCTCCTGTCTCAGGCGGACAGCCAGCCCAGGCTGAACTGCATCTGCACCCGCAAAAACCAGTAAATGGCCAGGGCCGCCATGTCGAAAATAATGCCCAGCATGGCCATCAGGCTCTGGCGGCGGTAATACCGCACGGCGGCGATGGCAATGGCAATCACGTCCGACACGATGGGCAGCACCAGCATGACGGTCATGGGCAGAAACGAGGTCCAGCCATAGCCCCAGATGGTCAGCGATGCCAGCTGGGCCAGGTCGTAGGCGAAGATGGGCCAGACCAGATTCAGTATTCCATGGATGAACGACAGCACGTCCCGGTTGCGCTTCACGGCAGAGCCTCCTTTCCCATTGTTCAGCCTATTTTACCACATCCCCCTCCCTTTTCGCAACTGTTGCTTTCTTCCAGCATTTCTGCGTCCTTTGTTGCATTTGCAACTGTGGCATCCCGGCCATGGCGGTATAGTAGAGTCAGAAAAGGCATATATCGTGGGGCCGCCGCCCCGATTCTCCACAATATCTTGTGGCAATTTAGGCAAGTTTCACAATTTTATCTGTCTTTTTTCTCCGTCATTCTTCTCTATATTTTGGGATTTTACCCTTGCGCAGGCCCAATATATGGGGTAGTATGGTAGAGTACGAAAAAGGCGCGCCTTGCGGCGCAGGACATAGAGAGAAAAACAGGAGGAGCCACCTATGAAGATTATCAAGCGCAACGGTGCGGAAGTCACCTTTGATATCACCAAAATCATCATGGCCATCACCCGTGCCAACGACACTGTGGAGGAGGGCGACCGGCTGACCCCTGTGCAGATTCAGCGCATCGCCGAGAACGTGGCGCTGCAATGCGAGAAGATGAACCGGGCCGCCACCGTGGAGGAGATTCAGGACATGGTGGAGCATCACATCATGGCCCACGGCGCCTTCGAGGTGGCCAAGCACTACATCACCTACCGCTACACCCGCTCCCTGGTGCGTAAGTCCAACACCACCGACGATAAGATTCTCTCCCTCATCGAGTGCAACAACGAGGAGGCCAAGCAGGAGAACTCCAACAAGAATCCGGTGGTGAACTCCACCCAGCGTGACTACATGGCCGGCGAGGTCAGCCGCGACATCACCGAGCGCATCCTGCTGCCGGCGGACATCGTGGAGGCCCACCGGGAGGGCTTGATTCACTTCCATGACGCCGACTATTTCGCCCAGCATATGCACAACTGCGACCTGGTGAACCTGGAGGATATGCTACAAAACGGCACCGTCATCACCGGTACGCTCATTGAAAAGCCCCATTCCTTTGCCACCGCCTGCAACATCGCCACCCAGATTGTGGCCCAGGTGGCCAGCAATCAGTACGGCGGCCAGTCCATCAGCCTGACCCACCTGGCCCCCTTTGTGGACGTGAGCCGTCAGAAGCTGCGCGCCACCGTGCGGGAGGAGTTTGACGCCATCGGCGTGTCCGTCAGCACCGACCAGATCAACGCCGTAGCCGAGAAGCGGCTGCGGGAGGAGATCCGCCGGGGCGTGCAGACCATTCAGTACCAGGTGGTGACGCTGCTGACCACCAACGGACAGGCCCCCTTCATCACCGTGTTCATGTACCTGGGCGAGGCCCGCAACCAGCAGGAGCGCAACGACCTGGCCATGATCATCGAGGAGATGCTCCTGCAGCGCATCGAGGGCGTGAAGAACGAAAAGGGCGTGTGGATCACCCCCGCCTTCCCCAAGCTGATCTACGTGCTGGAGGAGGACAACATCACCGAGGGCAGCCGCTACTGGAATCTGACCAAGCTGGCCGCCAGGTGCACCGCCAAGCGGATGGTGCCCGACTATATCAGCGAGAAGAAGATGCTGGAGCTGAAGGTGGACAAGAACGGCGAGGGCCACTGCTACACCTGCATGGGCTGCCGCAGCTTCCTCACCCCCTATGTGGATGAAAACGGCCAGCCCAAGTACTACGGCCGCTTCAACCAGGGCGTGGTCACCGTGAACCTGCCCGACATCGCCCTGTCCTCCGGCGGCAATATTGAGAAGTTCTGGAAGATTTTCGACGAGCGCATGGAGCTGTGCCACCGGGCGCTGATGTGCCGTCACGAGCGGCTGAAGGGCACGCTGTCCGACGCCGCCCCCATCCTGTGGCAGTACGGCGCCCTGGCCCGCCTGAAGAAGGGCGAGCCCATTGACAAGCTGCTCTACGGCGGCTACTCCACCATCTCCCTGGGCTACGCCGGCCTCTATGAGTGCGTCAAGTACATGACCGGCAAGTCCCACACCGACCCCAGTGCCACCCCCTTCGCCCTGGAGATTATGAACCGACTCAACGCCGCCTGCAAGGGCTGGAAGGCCAAGCACAACATCGACTTCTCCCTGTACGGCACGCCCCTGGAGTCCACCACCTACAAGTTCGCCAAGTGCCTGCAAAAGCGGTTCGGCGTCATTGAGGGCATCACCGACAAGGGCTATATCACCAACAGCTACCACGTCCACGTGACGGAGAAGATTGACGCCTTCAAGAAGCTGGAGTTTGAGGCCCAGTTCCAGCACCTGTCCCCCGGCGGCGCCATCAGCTACGTGGAAGTGCCGGATATGCAGAACAACATTGATGCTGTGCTCAGCGTGATGCAGTTCATCTATGACCACATCATCTACGCCGAGCTGAACACCAAGAGCGACTACTGCCAGGTGTGCGGCTGGGATGGCGAGATCGACATCGAGGACGTGGACGGCAAGCTGATCTGGAAATGCCCCCAGTGCGGCAACACCGACCAGGACAAGATGAACGTGGCCCGCCGTACCTGCGGCTACATCGGCACCCAGTTCTGGAACCAGGGCCGCACCCAGGAGATCAAAGACCGGGTGCTGCACCTGTAAGACGATTCATTCGCAACCATCCATCATAAAGGGGCGGGCTGTGCGCCCGTCCCTTTTCCGTGAGGTAACACCATGTATTACGGCGAACTGAAAAAATGCGACATCGCCAACGGCGCCGGCGTGCGGGTGACGCTGTTCGTGTCCGGCTGCACCAACCACTGCCCCGGCTGCTTCCAGCCCCAGACCTGGGATTTCACCTACGGTCAGCCCTACACGGCGGACACCCAGCGGGAGATCTTTGCCGAGTTGGAAAAGCCCTACGTCCGTGGACTGACGGTGCTGGGCGGCGAGCCCTTCGAGCCGGAAAACCAGCGCCAGCTGGTAAAGCTGTTGCGGCAGGTGAAGGAGAACTACCCGGAAAAGGACGTCTGGGTCTTCTCCGGCTTCACCCTGGACGGCGAGCTGCTGCGTGAGGGCAGCCATCCCCGGTGCGAGGTGACGGACGAGATGCTGGGCTATATCGACGTGCTGGTGGACGGCCGGTTCGTGCAGGAGCTGAAGGACATCAGCCTCCAGTTTCGCGGCAGCCGAAACCAGCGGGTCATCGACATGAACGAGACGAGAAGAACGGGTGTCATCACCCAGTGGGCCCCCCTGCGGCGGTGAACAAAAGGAAAAAACGGAACAAAAAATAGCCCTGCGGCATCACGTTTGGATGCTGCGGGGCTCATTTTTTGTTCCGTTTGACAGGGCAAAATCACTTCAAATACAGCTCTTTTTCGCTGATTCTGCGGAGCTCCGTCACGTTACCCAGGTAAAAATACTGCCTCCCCTGGGGCACCAGTTCCCCGGTGACAGAGATATACTGCCCCTTTTGCAGCGTGGGCAACAGGCCCTCCTCATCGGCATAGCCCGCCAGATCGATGCACAGGCCAAAGCCCGTCTCCAGCTGGCCCTCCGTGTTGCGGCTCCAGTAGGGGAAGCGCAGCGTCACAGGCCGTCCCATATAGGTGCCACCCTTGCCCTCGCCGTAGGCACGGCGGACCTGATCGAAGCTCATGGGAACGATTTCCCCGTCGGGGGCGTGGTAGTACAGCGACCCATAGAGCCGCATCAGACGGTTGACCCGGCCGTTGGTGCGGGCGATACACAGCATGCCCATCAGCAGCACCACCACAATGCCGTAGCCCCCCTGCCCTTTCACCAAAAAGGTGATGGCAGCCGCCAGGCCGCTGACAAGAAGGATGCGGTTCACCCAATCCTGACGACGCCACATATTCTTCATGCTGTCCATACACAACACCTCGCTTTTTACTAATCCCAATCATACCATATCAGGGGAAAATCGTCAAATTGCCGATTGCAATTCCGCCATGTTTTGATATAATCATTCCAAATTGCTGCTGTCATATCCATAAATTCAGATTATGAGGTAAGGGCGTATATGTCTGTGAAACTGGAGCTTTACAAGGTGTTCAAAGAGGTGGCCGACGCGGGCAACATCACTGCTGCCGCCCAGGCGCTGTATATCAGCCAATCCGCCGTCAGCCAGAGCATCAAGCAGCTGGAGACGGAGCTGCAGACCCGGCTCTTCTCCCGCAACAGCCGGGGCGTGATGCTGACCGCCGAGGGCAAGATGCTGTACGAGTATGTCCGCAGCGCCATGGGGCTGCTGGAAACCGGCGAGGCCAAGCTGAGCCAGACCCACGAGCTGCAGCTGGGCCAGCTGACCATCGGCGCCAGCGACACCGTCACCAGCCAGTTTTTGCTGCCCTATCTGGACAGCTTCCACCGCCGTTACCCCAATATTCACATTCAGATTATCTCCGGCCGCAGCGGCAAGGTGCTTGCCCTGCTGCAGTCCGGCAAGGTGGATATCGCCTTTGCCAGCACGCCCAACGACGAGGCCCTGGAGGCTACGCCCTGCTTCGCCACCCACTCCATCTTTGTGGCGGCGGCAGACTATCCCTGCGATTTTGACCACGTGTATTCCCTGGGGGAGATTGCCGATTTCCCCCTGATCCTGCTGGAGCGGAAGGCCTCCTCCCGGGTGTATCTGGAGAAATATTTCCTGCAGAACGGCTGCCATCTGCGGCCGGAAATCGAGCTGGGCGCCCGCAGCCTGCTGGTGGACCTGGCGGCCATCGGCTTCGGCGTGGCCGGGGTGACGGAGGAGTTTGTAACACGGGAGCTGGCGGAGGGCAAGCTGCGCCGGCTGAAAACCGATTTTGTGATTCCCGAGCGCAGCGTGGATATGTGCGTACTCAAGGGCGTGCCCCAGACGGCGGCGGCCCGGAAGTTTGCCGACTTCGTGCGCCAAGGCGCAGAATAACGAAAGCAGAGGGGGCATTGCCTCCTCTGCTTTGCTGCTCTCATGGCAGCGTTCAGCCACATTTATCCCTTTGGAAGAAATGACAATAAAAACCATCGAAATTTAGCAAACTTGTCCGTTTTTTCCGTTGCATTTCCACGGCTGATAGTGCATGATATAGCTTAAAAATTACAACAAAATAAAAGGAGACATTTCACTATGCAGAAGCTGAAAGAGCGCATCGCCCGGGAGGGCAAGGTGCTGCCCGGCAACATCGTCAAGGTGGACGGGTTTCTCAACCATCTGGTGGATACCCGGCTGATGGACGACATTGCCGAGGAATTTGCCAAGTATTTCGACACCAAGCGCATTACCCGGGTGCTGACCGCCGAGGCCAGCGGCATCGCCCTGGCCACCGTGTGCGCCCAGCACTACGGCGTGCCTATGCTGTTCGCCAAGAAGGCCAAGAGCGACAACATAGAGAGCGGTCTGTACCAGAGCGAGGTGTTCTCCTATACCTATAAGAAAAAGGTGACGCTGCTGGTGAGTCAGGAGTGGCTGGGCCCGGAGGACAAGGTGCTGATCATCGACGACTTTATGGCCAACGGCTACGCCATGCAGGGCCTGGTGGACATCGTCAACGCCGCCGGGGCCGAGCTGGTGGGCATCGGCGTGGCGGTGGAGAAGGGCTTCCAGGGCGGCGGCGACAAGTTCCGCGCCATGGAGAACGTGCCCTATCACGCCCTGGCCGTCATCGAGAAGGCCGATGAAAACGGAATTACTTTCAGGGAGGATGACTGAAATGGATAAAAGACCCGAATCTATGGCACGCATCAACACCCCCGCGCTGGCCGAGGCGTTTATCGCAGAGCAGATCAGCGCCATCCGCGCCCAGGTGGGCGACAAGAAGGTGCTGCTGGCCCTCAGCGGCGGCGTGGACTCCAGCGTGGTAGCGGCTCTGCTGATCCGCGCCATCGGCAAGCAGCTTGTCTGCGTCCACGTGAACCACGGCCTGCTGCGCAAGGGCGAGCCTGAGCAGGTGGTGCAGGTGTTCCGCAACGAGATGGGCGCCGAGCTCATCTACGTGGACGCGGTGGACCGCTTCCTGGATAAGCTGGCCGGGGTGGCCGACCCCGAGCGCAAGCGGAAGATCATCGGCAAGGAGTTCATCGACGTGTTTGCCGAGGAGGCCAAGAAGCTCCATGGCATCGCCTTCCTGGCCCAGGGCACCATTTACCCCGACATTCTGGAATCCGTGGGTCTGAAGAGCCACCACAACGTGGGCGGCCTGCCGGAGGACTTGCAGTTTGAGCTGGTGGAGCCGGTGAAGTACCTCTACAAGGACGAGGTGCGCCAGGTGGGCCTGGCCCTGGGTCTGCCCGAGAGCATGGTGTACCGCCAGCCCTTCCCCGGCCCCGGCCTGGGCGTGCGCTGCGTGGGTGCCATCACCCGTGACCGGCTGGAGGCCGTGCGGGAGTCCGACGCCATTCTGCGGGAGGAGTTTGCCAAGAACGGATTGCAGGGCAAGGTGTGGCAGTATTTCACCATCGTGCCCGACTTCACCTCCACCGGCATCTGCGACGGCAAGCGCACCGACGCATGGCCCGTGGTCATCCGTGCGGTGAACTCCGTGGACGCCACCTCCGCCACCATCGAGGAGATCCCCTATTCCCTGCTGCACCACATCACGGCCCGCATCACCTCCGAGGTGAAGGGCGTGAACCGTGTGCTGTATGATTTGACGCCGAAGGCGCCGGCCACCATTGAGTGGGAGTAAAGCACATTTTATCTTGAAATGTGCTGCGTTATCCTGAATAGCTTGAAACAGCAGGCATTCTACGGAATGCCTGCTGTTTTTGGTATCAATATTGATAACGAAATGATAACATTACGGTAGCTGAAAGCAATTTTCGCCGCCCATTATTCCTTGACATATTCGAATTCATACGGTATAATATGTTATACAAATCATACTTTGGAGGCGGTATAATGAAAGCACCTGAAGGAAAATATGCATGGACGGCCACCGTCGGAGAAAAAGGACAAATCGTAATCCCGAAACAGGCTCGTGATATTTTTGGAATCAAGCCTGGAGATACGCTGCTGCTTTTGGGCGATGAGACGAGGGGGATTGCCATCCCTCCGAAGCAAACCTTTGCAGAATGGTTTAAGATAGTTTTTCAGGATCAGGAGGGTGATAAGGTATGAAAAAGGTTGCCTTTTTCTGTATTCCTGCGCACGGTCATACAAATCCCATGCTCCCGGTTGCAGCGGAACTGGTGAAAAGGGGGAATACAGTACGATTCTATTCGTTCAACGAATTTGAAGAGAAGATCAATGCAACAGGCGCAGAATTTATCTCCTGCGACGCTTTTCTGCCGAAACTCACGAAGCGGGAAGAAGCCGGACTGAAGAATGTTTCCACTACAGAGATGACGATTCAGGACATTCGGATCACGCTCAGCATGGACAGCTTTCTCGACGAAGAGTTCAAGACCTTCCGGCCTGACGTCGTATATACGGATTCCGTTTGCTTCTGGGGAAAATTAAACGCATGGAAACACCATGTGCCGATGGTTGTTTCTACCAGCACATTTGCTTTTAATCAATTGTCATCCCAGTATATGAAGAACACACCTAAGGAACTGGCAGATATGATCTTCGGGTTGCCGAGGATCTCTAAGGAGTTGAAAAAGCTCGAACCATACGGCTATCGTGTGAAGGGGGCTTTGTCTCTGGTACAGAGCGACAATCAGACAGATAGCATCGTCTATACTTCGCGGCGTTTTCAGCCCTATGCAGAGAGCTTTTCGGATCACTACGCATTTGTAGGACCTTCTGTTTTCTCAGATGCCGTTCCGGAAAAAGCGAAGGACCGCCCGCTTGTTTATATTTCTCTGGGGACCGTCATCAATGACAGACCCGATTTCTACACAAAATGCATAGCGGCGTTGCAGGATCAGAAGGTTGACGTCGTCATTTCGTGCGGAAATGCGGTAAACCGCGCGTCATTGGGAGTGCTGCATGACGGCATCCAAGTGTATCCCTACGTGGATCAGCTCGATATTCTTTCCAAAGCGGACGTTTTTATAACACACTGTGGCATGAACAGCGTTTCCGAAAGTCTCTATATGGCTGCGCCGATGGTGCTCTATCCCCAGACAAGCGAGCAGAAAGCAGTAGCGAGAAGGGTAATGGAAATTGGTGCCGGTACGGCTTTAAATGACGATTCCATTGACGGGATCCGGGCGTCTGTACAGGAGATTCTGCGCAACTCCGCCTACGCGAAAGCCGCAGAGGTGTGCAGTACAGATTTTCGTTCCTGTTCAGGTGCTGTCGGGGCAGCGGAGTTTATCGAGAATGCACCGCATGCATCGAACGAATCAGATGTTGTTGGTGAGCTGAATAAATCGACAGTGAGATTCCACTTCATATACTGGGCGATAACCATCGCCGCCATCCTTCTGGTTGGATTTCTTATCAGTTGGAAATATGTGTGGATCATTGGAGTTGCAGCCGGTATCCTGTTTTATCCAATCAGCAAGGCAATACAAAAACGGAAATACACCTCCATCCTGCACAGGATTCAATAAATAAATGGATTTCTTTCCGGAATGACAACAAGCACATTAATCTTGAATA
Organism: Oscillospiraceae bacterium; assembly: GCA_902765025.1. GTDB lineage: Bacteria > Bacillota > Clostridia > Oscillospirales > Oscillospiraceae > Vescimonas. The sequence goes on along the minus strand of CACWYC010000007.1, from coordinate 40,286 downwards.
ACAGCGTTCAAGCAAGTATAATAGGTTTGTGATTATCCGCATCAGACCCCGTCCACTGTTATCAACGCTGATAACAAAATGATAACAGAAAGGATGATAGGCTGGATAATATGGATACATCAAATAATCGAAGGAACCACAAACAGGACGGACAATATTTCCTAAGCAAAATCAGTTAAGTTTTATCGAGTGGGAATAATCGCTTCTGCATAAAAATGCCGCCCCTTGCTGTTTGGCAGGGGGCGGTTCTGTGTTGCGGGATGGGTTAATTTGGCATATAATAGCGGTAACTATTGACGGAAGGACATGTGGCACCATGCAGAACAGATGGACGTTTGAGACCGGGACGCCGTTGGGGCCTGTACTGATGAGCAGCGACGGGGAGGCTTTGACGGGGCTTTGGTTTGTGGGCCAGGCCCACTTTGGGGCGGGTCTCTCCCCCGCTGCCGTGGCCGGTGAGTGCTCGGTGTTCCGGGAGACGGAGGCGTTGCTGGAGCGGTATTTCGGCGGTGCTGTCCCGGAGGGCCGCCCTGCTCTGGCACCGGAGGGCACGGACTTTCAGAGAGCGGTGTGGGATGTGCTGCTGACCATCCCCTACGGGGAGACCCGCACCTACGGCGAAATTGCCGCCGCTCTTGCCCATAGGCTGGGCCGCAGTGTGTCGGCCCGGGCGGTGGGCGGCGCGGTGGGACGCAACCCCATCTCCCTTATTATTCCCTGCCATCGGGTACTGGGCGCAGGCGGCAGGCTGACGGGCTACGCCGGGGGACTGGAACGAAAAACGGCGCTGTTACAGTTGGAGGGCGCTTTGCCACGGTGATTGTTTTGGCATAAAAAAGGCGGCTGGCGCGTTGCGTCAGCCGTTTTTTACAATAATATACCATTAAATCGTCCACATGGCCAGGTAGTCGTCGCTGCGCTGGCGCATGGCGCGGCGGGCGCCGTCGCCCATTTCCCGGGCAATCAGGTCCAGGGCCGCGTCCATCCGGGGGGCCCGAAGGCGGAGATTGTGGGTATCGGTGCCCAGGACGTGGATGTAGCCGCTGCGGAGCATGGTGAGGGCCACGCCGCGCATAGCGGGCAGGAGGAAAATCTCCGCGTTGGACTGGAAGATGACGCCCCTGTCGGCAAGCTGCTGCCACACCGAGGGCCGTTGCAGGGGCATATATCGCTCCACGTGGGCCAGCATCACCGTATACTCCCCGCCCTCCGCCAGGCGGAAGACGGTGTCGATTTCCTCCCGGCGCCAGGGATGGAACAGCATCTCCAGCAGCAGTACGTTGGTGTGCTGCAGGCACAACTGATGGAGGCCCGGCATTTCATCCAGGCCGGGGCGGTACTGCACCTCCGCCCCCAGCAGCAGCCGGGGGTGCTTTTCCGGCAGGGCGGCGCGGAGGGCGTCCCATGCGGCGGCACGGCGGCGCAAAAAGTCCTCCACCGAGGGCTCTTCTTTCAGAAAGTGGGAGGTGAGGCACACCGTGTCCACTCCCTGGTCCCGGAGCCGCTCCAGCATGGCCAGGCTGTCCGCCACGGTGGCGGCGCCGTCATCCATGCCGGGGAGAATGTGGGTGTGGAAATCTACCATGGTTCTCTCCTATGGTGCCTTAAAAGGCCCAGTTGCCATTGCGGAACACGGGGACGGTCTTGCCGTCCCGGCAGATGGCGTCGATGTTCATATCCGGGGAGCCGATCATGAAATCCTCGTGAATCATGGAGTCGTTGACGCCCAGGGCACGGCACTCGTCCAGAGTCTTATGCTCAAAATCGTTGATGGTGTCGGCAAAGCCCATGCCCAGGGCCAGGTGGCAGGCGGCGTTCTCGTCAAAGAGGGTGTTGTAGAACAGCAGGCCGGACTGGCTGATGGGGCTGTCGTAGGGCACCAGGGCGCACTCGCCCAGGTAGGCGCTGCCCTCGTCCATGGTGATGAGCTTGGTGAGCAGGTCGTTGTTCTTGTCGGCGTGCCACTCCACCGCCTTGCCCTCGTGGAAGCGAATCCAGAAGCCGTCGATGAGCTGGCCCTGGTAGGACAGGGGCTTGGTGGCGTAGACCACGCCCTCGGCCTGGCCCCGCTTGGGGGAGATGAAGCACTCCTCGGTGGGGATGTTGGGGTTGAAAACGATGCCCCGGAGGCTGGTCTCGCTGCCGCCGCAGAAATGAGCCTCGGGAATCATGCCCACGGTAAACTCGGTGCCGTTGGCGCTGTGGTAATGGAGCTGCTCTATGCCCAGGCCGTTGAGATATTCGCAGCGGCGGCGCAAGTCCTCATTGTGGGCCTGCCAGGCGGCCACGGGATCGTCGTCCACCCGGGAGGTGGAGAGAATGGCCTGCCACAGCTTCTCCATGGCCTGGGAGGCCCGCAGCTCCGGGAACAGCTTCTTGGCCCAGGCCTTGCCGGGGACGGCGGCGATGCACCACTGGTATTGGTTCTCCAGCTTGTCCCGGAAGGGCTTGATGATGGGATACCGCTTCTGCTGGGCCTTCGCCATCTTCTCCTGGTTGATGCCCTTGAGGCCGTCGGGATCGTCGGAAATCAGATAGATGCGGCAGGGGATGTTGTCCACATAGTGCTGCCAGCGGGCCAGCTCATAATCGGTGACGGTGCCCAGGGTGGTGAGGCTGGCGTGGCGGTAGTGGAGCTTCTGCAGGGGCTGGTAATCCCAGTCCGCCACCACCTTTTTGGCCTTGCAGCGGTAGCACTCCTCCACCACCATGGCCACAAACTCCGGCTGGTCCAGCTCGGCGATGATGAAAACCTCCTGGCCCGGCTGCACATTGACGCCGCTGCGGGCGATGAGGCGGGCATATTGACGCAAAACAGACTTCTTCATGGATAACGCTCCTTTGGTTGTGAATATATGACAAGTATACCATTATATATAGGCTTTGAAAAGTGGCTTTTCGCAAGGTTTTCCGGGCTGCAAACCCATTGGAAACCACTCCCAATCTGTATTTTTATCTGCTCTTTGTGAATTTTTACAAAATTGGACAGCTATGGTGGGTAAATTTCGCAAAATTCCCCATTGACGCAAAAAGCGCGGCGTGCTATCATACAGACAAATTTTGAAGGAGTGCGCCAAATGAGTAATTATTCTTTTGCAACGAATAATTCCACCGCCAACCGCTGTGGCGGTACTTTTGCTGCGCACACTTCTGCCGTGTTGCTGATTGCGGGCATCGCTATGGCGATGTCCGTTATTTTTTTCCTGGGCAACGTCGTAGCCGTACGACTGTGCATTATTCTGGGCCTGGTAGCCCTGATTGCCAACGTCACCCCCGCACAGCTCCGAGTGAGATAATACCGGTTGATGCATCCGGCCTTGTCCCATCGGACAGGGCCGTTTTTATATGCATAAAGTAAAAATCCATATTTTTAAAAGGAGAACACACACATGAAAAAGACCCTTTGCCTCTTGCTCGCCCTCGTAATGGTCGTGGGCATGCTGGCGGGCTGCGGCTCCAACGCCGGCAACAGCGCCGACAACGAGACCGCCGCCCCTGCCAACAACGACGGTAACCCCACCTTTAAGATCGGCTCCAGCGGCCCCCTGACCGGCGGCGCTGCCATCTACGGCACCGCTGTGATGAACGCCGCACGCATCGCCGTGGACGAAATCAACGCCATGGACGGCATTCACTTCGAGTTCCAGGCCCAGGACGACGAGGCTGACTCCGGCGACAAGGCCATCAACGCCTACAACACCCTGATGGACTGGGGTATGCAGGTCATGGTGGGCACCGTTACCTCCGGCTCCGGCATCACCGTTTCCGCCCAGGCTTTCCAGGATCGCACCTTTATGCTGACCCCCTCCGGCTCCTCCGTGGACGTGATCAAGGACAAGGACAACGCCTTCCAGGTCTGCTTCACCGACCCCAACCAGGGCACCGGCTCCGCTGACTACATCGCCGAGCACTTTCCCGGCGCCAAGGTGGCCGTGATCTATCGTAACGACGACGCTTACTCCCAGGGCATCCGCGACACCTTCGTGGCCGAGCTTGCCGCCAAGGGCTTGACCCTGGAGTACGAGGGCACCTTCACCGCTGACACCGCTACCGACTTCTCCGTGCAGCTCACCGCCGCCCAGAGCGCCGGCGCTGACATGCTGTTCCTGCCTATCTACTACCAGCCCGCCGCTGTCATCCTGCAGCAGGCCAACCAGATGGGCTACGCCCCCACCTTCTTCGGTGTGGACGGCATGGACGGCATCCTGACCCTGGAGAACTTCGACACCTCCCTGGCCGAGGGTGTGTACCTGCTGACCCCCTTCTCCGCCGACGCTGACGACGCCCGCACCCAGGCTTTCGTGGCCGAGTACCAGAAGCGTTACGGCGAGGTGCCCAACCAGTTCGCCGCCGACGGCTATGACGCTGTGTACATCGTCAAGGCCGCTCTGGAGGCTGCCGGCTGCACCCCCGACATGTCCGCCGCTGAGATCTGCGAGGCGCTCATCAAGGTGATGCCCACCATCACCGTGGACGGCATCACCGGCGAGGGCATGACCTGGGCCGCCACCGGTGAGGTGTCCAAGGCTCCCATGGCCGTGGTCATCAAGGACGGCGTGTACGTCACTCCCGAGAACTGAGACGATTTAAGGATACTCTGATTCGTCATACGATTGCCGGGGGGCTTTACCCCCCGGCAATCGGAGTATTATTCACTCCGGAAAGGAGCCCGGCAAAACCCGCCTTTTCCCCCTGCCGGGCCCCTTTCTGGCGCGAAGGCCAGAAGAAGGCGCAGTGTTTTTTTGTTAGATTGAGAGGTGCATTTCATGAAATTCCTTGCCTATCTGATCAGTGGGATCAGCCTGGGCAGCGTGTACGCCATCATCGCCTTGGGCTACACCATGGTGTACGGCATTGCCAAGATGCTGAACTTCGCCCACGGCGACGTGATCATGATCGGCGGCTACATCTCCTTTATTGCCGCCAACTATCTGGGCCTGCCCACGCTGGTATCCGTCATTGTCGCCATGGCGGTATGCACGATTCTGGGCGTGGTGATCGAGGGACTGGCCTACCGGCCGCTGCGCAGCGCGCCGTCGTTGGCGGTGCTGATTACCGCCATCGGCGTCAGCTATCTGCTGCAGAACTCCGCCCTGCTGATCTGGGGCGCCAACCCCAAGTCCTACACCCCGGTGGTGTCCGGCACGCTGCACCTGTTTGACGGGCAGCTCACCATCTCCTACGTGTCGCTGCTGACCATCGTGGCCTGCATCGTCATCATGATCGCCCTGACGCTGTTTACCGGGCGCACCAAGATGGGCAAGGCCATGCGGGCCTGCTCTGAGGACAAGGGTGCGGCACAGCTCATGGGTATCAACGTGAACCGCACCATTTCTCTCACGTTCGCCATCGGCTCCGCTCTGGCGGCCATCGCCGGCGCGCTGCTGTGCTCCTTCTCCCCCACGCTGATGCCCACCACCGGCTCCATGCCCGGCATCAAGGCCTTTACCGCCGCGGTGTTCGGCGGCATCGGCTCCATCCCCGGCGCGTTCCTGGGGGGCATTCTGCTGGGCGTGATTGAATCGTTGGCCAGGGGCTACATCTCCACGCAACTCTCCAACTCCATCGTGTTTGCGGTGCTGATTGTGGTGCTGCTGGTGCGTCCCGCCGGTCTGCTGGGCAAGTATGTGCCCGAGAAGGTGTGAGGTGAGGGTATGAATTTTAAGAACAGAAATCGCAGCGCCCGCACCGATATGCTGACGTATCTGGGCGTGACCGTTGCCTTTATCATTCTGACTGTGCTGAAAAGCACCGGCGGGCTGAACCGCTCCCAGTCCGGTCTGCTGGTGCCCATCTGCTGCTACATCGTGATGGCAGTGTCTCTGAATCTGACGGTGGGCATCATGGGCGAGCTGAGCCTGGGCCACGCCGGCTTCATGAGCGTGGGCGCCTTCAGCGGCATCATCGCCGCCATGAGCCTGGCCGACATCATCCCCTCCCCCGGCATCCGCCTGGCCATCGCCATGGTGGTGGGCGCCATTTTGGCGGGCGTCGTGGGCTTCCTGGTGGGCATCCCCGTGCTGCGGCTCCGGGGCGACTACCTGGCCATCGTGACGCTTGCCTTCGGCGAAATTCTCAAAGAGCTGATTACCTGCCTCATTGTGGGCTCCGACGGCAAGGGCCTCCACATCCTCTTCAACATCACCGGCAGCAAAACCGCCGAGGACCTGCATCTGCTGGAGGGCGGACGGGTCATCATCAAGGGTGCCCAAGGCGCCACCGGTACCCAGACCATCGCCACCTTTACCGCCGGCTTTATTCTGATTATGGTGACGCTGCTTGTCGTGCAGAACATGATTCGCAGCCGCACGGGCCGGGCCATCATGGCCATCCGTGACAACCGTATCGCCGCCGAGAGCGTGGGCATCAGCATCACCCGGTACAAGATGATCGCCTTCGTCACCTCCGCTGCCCTGGCGGGCGCCGCCGGCGCGCTGTTCGGACTGAACTACTCCAACCTGGCGGCAGCCAAATTCGACTTCAACACCTCCATTCTGGTGCTGGTGTTCGTGGTGCTGGGCGGCCTGGGCAACATCTGGGGCTCCATCATCGCCACGGTGGTGCTGTACATCCTGCCCGAGGCCCTGCGCAGCTTCGCCACCTACCGTATGCTGATTTACGCCATTGTGCTGATTCTCGTCATGCTGGCCACCAACACGGCCCAGATGAAAACGCTGCTGGGCAAGCTGATTCCCGGACGGAAAAAGGAGGGCGCTGACAATGAGTAAAACCTTTACCAAGGGCAAGATGGTGGCTGTGCCCAGCACGTCCATCATCCCCGAGCGCGACATAGGCTCCACCCCCATTTTGGAGTGCCGCCACCTGGGCATCGACTTCGGCGGCTTGAAGGCGGTGGACGACTTTAACCTGACCATCGGCCGGACGGAGATCGCGGGCCTCATCGGCCCCAACGGCGCCGGCAAGACCACCGTGTTCAACCTGCTGACCAAGGTGTATCAGCCCACCCGGGGCATCATTATGCTGGACGGTATGGACACCCACGGCAAGACCACCGAGCAGATCAACCGCATGGGCATCGCCCGCACGTTCCAGAACATCCGCCTGTTCAACAATCTGACAGTGGAGGAGAACGTGAAAGTGGGTCTCCACAACCAGACGCCCTACAACACCGCCACCGGCATCTTCCGGCTGCCCAAGTTCTGGAAGCAGGAAAAGGCGGCCCACGAGTCCGCCATGGAGCTTTTGAGTATCTTCGACATGCAGGACCTGGCCGACTACCCCGCCGGCTCCCTGCCCTACGGCGCACAGCGGCGGCTGGAAATCGTCCGGGCGTTGGCCACCAACCCCTCCCTGCTGCTGCTGGATGAGCCCGCCGCCGGCATGAACCCCTCCGAGACGGCGGAGCTGATGGAGAACATTGTGAAAATCCGGGATACGTTCCAGATCGCGGTGCTGCTGATTGAGCACGATATGCGCCTGGTGATGGGCATCTGCGAGGGCATCTGCGTGCTGAACTTCGGCCGCGTCATCGCCAAGGGCACCAGCGAGGAGATCCAGGCCAACCCCACCGTGATCGAGGCCTATCTGGGCAAGAAGAAAAAGGAGGATTGAGTATGCTGCTGGAAGTGGATAACATCAATGTGTACTATGGCGCCATCCACGCCATCAAGGGCATCTCTTTCCATGTGGAAGAGGGCGAGATCGTGACCCTCATCGGCGCCAACGGCGCCGGCAAGACCACCACGCTGAACACCATCAGCGGTCTGCTGCGCAGCAAGACCGGCGACGTGAAGTTCCATGACCGCAGCATCACCCACATCCCCGCCCACTCCGTGGTGAAGGAGGGATTGGCGCTGGTGCCGGAGGGACGTCGCATCTTCCTGCAGATGACCGTGGAGGAGAATCTGGAGATGGGCGCGTTCAGCCGCAGCAACGCGGAAATCGCCGGGTCGCTGGAGCAGGTGTACGAGCTGTTCCCCCGGCTGGAGGAGCGGCGGCGGCAGATTGCCGGCACCCTGTCCGGCGGCGAGCAGCAGATGCTGGCCATGGGCCGGGCGCTGATGAGCAAGCCCAAGCTGATGATGCTGGACGAGCCCTCCATGGGCCTGGCCCCCATTCTGGTGGAGCAGGTGTTTGACATCATCCGCTCCCTCCACAAGGCGGGCACCACCATTTTGCTGGTGGAGCAGAACGCCCAGATGGCGCTGTCCATCGCCGACCGGGCCTACGTGCTGGAAAACGGCCATATCTCCCTGTCCGGCACCGGCAAGGAGCTGGCCCAGAGCGAGCAGGTGCGTAAGGCGTACCTGGGCGGCTAAGCCCCCCCCATTGACAACATAACGGCGCAGGATAAGCCTCCTGCGCCGTTTTTTGCGGGATTTCGTCATTATTCGCCGCCCCGGCTTGCGCTTTGGGGCGGAATAGGATATAATGACACAAGTTTTGGAATACCATAAGGAGATTGCCCATGCTGGTCATCATTGCAAAAGATACGCCTGCCGCCGACCTGGTTCGGCTCACCGTTTCGTTGGAGAACAGGGGTCTGCGCGTCACTACCGTAACGGCGGAGGATGCCACGCTGCTGTACCTGGCCGGGGAGACCTGGCGGATAGACGGCGAAGGGCTGAAAGCCCTGCCCTACGTGGTGGACGTGCAGCGGCTGACGTCCCCCTATCCGCTGGCGGCACGGTCCGCCAAGGAGGCGGGCACGGTGGTGCATGTGGGCAAGGCAGCCATCGGCCGGGACTTCTGCCTGCTGGCGGGGCCCTGCGCGGCGGAGTCGGCGGAACAGATGGCCGCCATCGCCTCCTCTGTGGCCCGCAGCGGCGCGGCGGTGCTGCGGGGCGGCGCCTTCAAGCCCCGCACATCCCCCTACACCTTCCAGGGACTGGGGGCCGAGGGCCTCTCGTTGCTGATGGAAGCGGGACGTAAGGCCGGGCTGCCGGTGGTCAGCGAGGTGACGGACGTTCGTGATCTGTCCCTGTTTGAGGACGTGGACATGGTGCAAGTGGGGGCGCGGAACATGCAGAATTTCGCTCTGCTGCGGGAGGTGGCAGCCTTTGGCAAGCCGGTGCTGCTGAAACGGGGCATGGGAGCCACCATAGAGGAACTGCTGCAGTCGGCGGAATACCTGCTGCGGTACGGCAACGGCAACGTGGTGCTGTGCGAGCGGGGCATCCGCACCTTTGCCGGGCAGATGCGGGCAACGCTGGACGTGGGCGCCGTCCCTGCACTGAAACAAGCCACCCATTTGCCGGTGATCGTAGACCCCAGCCACGCCGCAGGGCGCAGCGATTACGTGACGCCCCTGGCCTTGGCGGCGGTGGCCGCCGGGGCAGACGGACTGATGGTGGAGGTACACAACGATCCCGCCTCTGCCCTGTCCGACGGCGCTCAGGCGCTGGATCTGGCGGGATTTGCCGCGCTGGCGGAGAGGGTGCAAAAGCTGCTTTCCGCCCTTCGATAATTTTTTATATTCCACTATGCAAAAAAGAGTACCATTCCTTTCGGAATGGTACTCTTTTTGCATACTGTGAAGTCCTTACTTGGCGGCCTTGGCAGCCTTGATAGACTCGATCAGCTCGGGCACAACCTTGAACAGATCGCCCACGATACCGTAGTCGGCCACCTCGAAGATGGGAGCGGTCTCGTTCTTGTTGACGGCGATGATGCACTCGGACTCCTGCATACCAGCCTTGTGCTGGATGGCGCCGGAGATGCCCAGGGCAACGTAGACCTTGGGATGGACGGTCTTGCCGGTCTGGCCAACCTGATGGTCGGCGGTGATCCAGCCGGCGTCCACGCAGGCGCGGGAGGAACCTACCACGCCGCCCAGGACCTCGGCCAGCTCCTCGGCCAGGGCAATGCCCTTCTCCACGTCCTTGCTGATGCCGCGGCCCACGGAGACGATGAAGTCAGCGCCGATCAGGTCCACCAGCTTCTTGGCGGCCTTGACGGTCTCGGTGACCTCGGTCTTGATATCGGAGGCGTTCAGCTCGAAAGCGGGGTGGAGAATCTCCACGTTCTTGGGGCACTCGCGCTTCTTCATCACGCCGGGGCGGACAGTGGCCATGGCGGGACGGAAGCGGGGGCAGATGATGGAGGCCATCAGATGGCCGCCGAAGGCGGGACGGGTCATCTTCAGGTCGCGCTCCACGCTATGGGGCTCGCGGTTGATCATGACGGTGCCCAGCTTCTCGATGCGCTCCTCGGGCAGGGTGGAAGCCTCGCGGAGGAAGCCCTTATAGTTGGGCATGTCGATGTCCAGGTGGGTGCAGTCGGCGCACAGGCCGGTGTGCAGACGGGCGGCGCAGCGGGGCGCCAGGTCACGGCCGATGTTGGAGGCGCCGAAGAGCAGAATCTCGGGCTTGATGTCCTCCACGGCGTCCACGATGACCTTGGTGTAGCCGTCGGTGGTGTAGTCCTTCAGCAGGGGGCTGTTGTAAACGTAAACCTTGTCGGCGCCGTACTGACCCAGCTCGGCGGCGATGCCGTCCACGTTGTCGCCCAGGAGAATGCCGCACAGCTCCACGCCCAGCTCATTGGCCAGCTTGCGACCCTCGGAGATCAGTTCAAAGGTAGTGGGCATCATAACGCCCTGACGCTGCTCGCAGAAAACCCAAACGTTCTTGAAGGCAGCGGTATCCGCACTATTAAAAGCCATTTTCGTTTCTCCTTTCGATCAGATGATGTGCTTGGCGGCCAGGATGCCAGCCAGCTTGTCAGTGGTCTCCTTGCCGGCGCCCTCGAGCATCATGCCGGCGCCCTTCTGGGGAGGCGTAAAGGAGGTGAGGATATTGGTGGGAGAACCGGCCAGGCCGATAGTGCTCTTGTCGATGAGGGGATGATCCTTCAGCGTCTCATAGGTCATGGTGACCAGGGGCTTGGAATAGGCCTCGAAAGCGCCGCCCACGGACAGGTAGCGGGGCTCATTCAGCTCCTTGATGCAGGTGATCATGCAGGGGGTCTTGACCTTGATGGTCATGTAGCCGTCCTCCAGGATGCGCTTGACGGTCAGCTCGTTGCCGTTCTTGGTGATTTCACCGGCGTAGGCCACCTGGGGCAGATGCAGCTTCTCCGCAATCTGGGGGCCCACCTGGGCGGTATCGCCGTCGATGGCCTGGCGGCCGGCCAGGATGATGTCGTCATCGTCGATGCCGTAGGTGTCGATACCGGCGGCAATGATCTGGGAGGTGGCGTAGGTGTCGGAGCCGCCGAACTCCCGGGCGGTAATCAGCACGCCTTCGTCCACGCCCATGGCCATCAGCTCACGCAGCATGCCCTCGGCGGGAGGGGGGCCCATGGTGAAGGCCACCACCTTGCAGCCCAGCTCGTCCTTCAGCTTCAGGGCGGCCTCCACGGCGTTCAGGTCATCGGGGTTGATGATGGTCTGCATGGACGCACGGTCCAGGGTGCCATCGGGATTCACGGCCACCTTACCGGAGGTATCGGGGACCTGCTTAACGGTAACTAAAATCTTCATTTTCCTTTTACCTCCTTATTACTTCACGCCCAGGTGGCTGGAAATGACCATACGCTGGACCTCGGAAGTGCCCTCGTAGATCTCAGTGATCTTGGCGTCGCGCATCATGCGCTCCACGGGATACTCACGGGTGTAGCCGTAGCCGCCGAACAGCTGCACGGCGCGGCGGGTCACATCGGAAGCGGCCTCGGCAGCGAACAGCTTGGCCATGGCGGCGTCCATGGAGTAGGGCTCGTGGTTCTGCTTCTTCATGGCAGCGGAGTACACCAGATACTTGGCAGCCTCCATGCGGGTGTGCATATCGGCCAGCTGGAACTGGGTGTTCTGGAACTGGGAGATGCGCTTGCCGAACTGGACGCGCTCCTGGGTGTACTTGACAGCCTCGGCCACGGCGCCCTCGCCCAGGCCCAGGGCCTGGGAGGCAATGCCGATACGGCCGCCGTCCAGGGTCTTCATGGCGATCTTGAAGCCGTCGCCCTTCTTGCCCAGCATACGATCCTTGGGGATGATGCAATCCTCGAAGATCAGGTCGCAGGTGGAGCTGCCGCGGATACCCATCTTCTTCTCGTGCTTGCCCTGGGAGAAGCCGGGGTCGCCGGCCTCCACGATGAAGGCGGAGATCTCCTTCAGAGAGCGGCCGCGCTTATCGGTAATCTTGCCGGTGACGGCGATGACCACGAAGATGGAGGCCACGTTGCCGTTGGTAATGAAGCACTTGGAGCCGTTGAGGATATAGTTCTCACCGGACTCGTCCAGCACAGCGGTGGTCTGCTGGCCCTGGGCGTCAGTGCCGGCGCCGGGCTCGGTCAGACCGAAAGCGCCGATCTTGCGGCCGGAGCACAGCTCGGGCAGGTACTTCTTCTTCTGCTCCTCGGTGCCGTTCTCAAAGATGGGGGCGGCGCACAGGGAGGTATGGGCGGAGACCACCACAGCGGTGGTGCCGCAGACCTTGGCCAGCTCCTCCACGCACATGGCGTAGCTGAGGACGTCGCCGCCGGCGCCGCCATACTCCTTGGGGAAGTAAATGCCCATCATGCCCAGCTTGGCCATCTTCTCCACGGTCTCCATGGGGAAGCGCTCCTCCTCGTCGATCTCGGCGGCCAGGGGCTTCACTTCGTTCTCCGCAAACTCGCGGTACATCTTCTGAACGAGCAGCTGCTCCTTAGTCAGATGGAAATCCATACTATTTTCTCCTTTTCTAAATAGTTTTTACTTGTTGTAGCTGAAGAAGCCCTCGCCGGACTTGATGCCCAGCTTACCGGCCCGCACCATCTTGCGGATCAGCACGTTGGCGCGGTACTTGCTGTCGTGGGTCTCGTTATACAGCACGTCCATGATGTTCAGCACGATGTCCCAGCCGATGAGGTCGCCCAGGTGCAGGGGGCCCATGGGATGGTTGCAGCCCAGCTGCATGGCGATGTCGATGTCCTCGGCAGAGGCCACGCCCTCCTGCAACACGCAGACACCCTCGTTGCAGTAGGGGATGAGGATCTTGTTGACCACAAAGCCGGGGGCCTCGTTGACCACCACAGGGGTCTTGCCGATGTCCTCGGACAGCTTCTTGGTCCACTCCACCAGCTCGGCGGGGGTGTTGCCGCCGGCGATGACCTCCACCAGCTTCATAGCGGGGACGGGATTGAAGAAGTGCATACCCACCAGGGGGTGCTTCAGGCCCTGGGCCATCTCGGTGATGGACAGAGAGGAGGTGTTGGAGGCGAAGACGGTGCTCTCCTTGCACATCTCGTCCAGCTTGCCCAGCAGCTCCTTCTTCACGGCCATGTTCTCCGCCACGCACTCGATGACCAGATCGGCATCGGCAGCGGCCTCGAACTCCTCCACCAGGATGCGGGACATGATGTCATCCGCAGCAGCCTGGTCCATCTTGCCCCGGGCCACCTTCTTGTTCAGAGAGGCGGCCAGCTTGTCCTTGTGACGCTGCGCGCTTGCCACGCTGGAAGCGTACATCAGGGCAGTGTGACCCTTCTGGGCAAATACCTGGGCAATACCGCTGCCCATAGTTCCCGCGCCGAAAACAGCGACTTTCATGACGTTTCCTCCTAAAAATGTTAATTTTGACACATTATTTTAATCATCAGGCACCGTTTATGGCAGCCTGTTAATTAACTCACTTGTTCTGGTAGGGCTCGTGCTTCCGCTTTTCCAGGAAGGCGCCCATGCCCTCCATCTGGTCGGCGGTCTTGAAGCAGCTGCCGAACAGCTTTTCCTCGATGACCACGGCGGCGTCCATATCCACCTGGAGGCCCTCATTGATGGCCTTCTTACAGGCGCGGACGGCGATGGGGGCGTTGGCGGCGATGGTGCCAGCCAGCTTCTCCGCCTGGGGCAGCAGCTCCTCGGCGGGATAGACGGCGTTCACCAGGCCGATGCGGTAGGCCTCGTCGGCCTTGATGTTCCGGGCGGTGTAGATAAGCTGCTTGGCCATGCCGGGGCTCACCAGCCGGGCCAGACGCTGGGTGCCGCCGAAGCCGGGGGTGATGCCCAGGCCCACCTCGGGCTGACCGAACACGGCAGTGTCGGCGCAGATGCGGATATCGCAGGCCATGCTCAGCTCGCAGCCGCCGCCCAGAGCAAAGCCGTTGACCGCGGCGATGGTGGGGATGGGCAGCGTCTCTATGCGGCGGAACACGTCGTTGCCGTGTTTGCCGAAGGCCTCGCCCTCGGCGGGGGTCAGGGTGCTCATCTCCGCAATATCGGCACCTGCCACGAATGCCTTGGCGCCGCTGCCGGTGATGACCAGGGCGCGGATGTCGCTGTCGGCGCTCACCACGTTCACCAGCTCGTCCAGGTCGGTGAGGACATCACTGTTCAGTGCGTTCAGCGCCTGGGGGCGGTTGATGGTGGCGACGGCGATGTTGCCCTTCTTCTCCAAGAGAACATTTGTCATGTTCGCTCCTCCTCAATCCAAGGCGTGGTCACCCTTACCAAATGAAAAAGGGCGCAATACGCCTCATGTGTTCATTATTATAATATATTGCTATTTTTTTATCAAGCCCCACCGGGCCCCTTTTTGGCTTTTCATCAGATTTCACAAATCGGGGGGCGTATCTTCTCTGTTTTTTCCGGGACGGGCTTCACAAGGGGCGATTTTTATGGTATTCTGTCGTGGAAATGCAGGAGGAATGATATTATGCGCATGCGGAAAAAGAAGAATTTACAGCCCCGGATGGAGGCCTGCCGGGACTGCTGGGTGCAAAACCCCTATGAGATGCGGGGCCACTGGCGGGACCTGATGCCCCAGGCCAGGGAGATCCGGCTGGAGCTGGGCTGCGGCAAGGGGCGCTTTACCGCCGAGACGGCCCAGGCGGAGCCGGACGTGCTGCTCATCGCCGTGGAGAAGGTGCCCGACGCCATGGTGGTGGCCATGGAACGGGTGACGGAGATGGGGCTGCGGAACGTATTTTTCATCGACGGCGACGCGGCGCTGCTGCCGGAGATGTTTGCAGGCGGGGAAATCAGCCGGATTTACATCAATTTCTGCGACCCCTGGCCCAAGAGCAACCAGAAAAAGCGCCGTCTCACCCACGGCAATTTTCTCAAGCAGTACCGCAAGGTACTGCCCATGGGCGGACAGATTCATTTCAAGACCGACAACGACAAGCTGTTTGCCTGGTCCATCGAGGAGATTCCCCAGTTCGGCTTCACCCTGTCGGAGCTGACGTTTGACCTCCACGCAAATGGTCCTGTGGGCGTGATGACGGACTACGAGGCCAAGTTCTACGGTCTGGGCAAGAACATCAACCGGTGCGTGGCCACCATGGTACCCTGGGAGGAGCCGGTGGAGGATGCGGCGGAGGACGCTGCCCAGGCGTGAGGTCTCCCCTGCCCTGGGGCGTTTTGCGACGGGGTTAGGTTGGCGATAACGCCGCCTTTTGGCATTCAACCGGGGGCGGCGGGTAGCATTGCCTGGTGGCGGGACACATAGGTCCCGCCCTACGGAGAATAACACAGCCTTTTCGCCGGGAGGAGAGTGCTGAGCGAAGCGAAGCGGATGATGGGACGGTTCTCCGGAAAGGTTCCGATCATCGCCCCCTCATCCGCCCCAGTGTGCGCACCGGGACACCCCCCTGGGGAAGGTGATTATTATGGCATAAAGCAGCACCGTTTTCCGCTTTTTTCGCAGAAAACGGTGTTTATTTTCATTTATAAAGGCCCTGGCGCTGACGGCGCTCGATTTCGCTCCAGGCCCGGAAGTTGCCGAACACCTCGTCCACATCGCCTACGTAGGCGAAGGAGCCGGGATAGCGGGCGATGATGCGCTGCATGTCGATAATCTGATGCTTATTGATGACGCAGGTCAGCAGGTCGGTGGCCTCGCCGCTGTACATGCCCCGGGCGGGCAGGACGGTGGCAGTATGGTGCAGGTCGTGGATAATATCGGCGGCCATGGCGGTGGCGTCGTGGGTGATAATTTCAAATTTCAACTGCTCCTTGCCGCCCCGAACGATCTGGTCGCTGATGCGGGTGCTGATGAAGCAGTACATCACGCAGAGGATCACCGGCTCATAGCGGTAATCGTAGACGAAAAAGGAGATGCCCGCCACGGCGCAGTTAAAGGCGAAGATAATCCACACCAGGCTCTGCTCCGGGTGGACATGGTGGACGAAGGCCGCCACCACATCGGTGCCGCCGGTGCTGGCATTCTGACGGATGACCACGCCGTAGAGGCAGCCGTTGACCACGCCGGCGGCGATGGGGGCCAGCACGGTGCTGACGCCGTTATCGGTGGCGGCGTAAATCCAGGGGGTGACGTCAATGACGCCCCGTTGCAGCAGCAGGATGCCGCCGGCGGAGCACAGGGAGAACAGCAGCGTTTTCACGGCGTAGTCCCGATTCAGCACGAACATGGCCACCAGACACAGAGGCACGTTGATCAGCAGATTCATATAGCCCACGGAGAAGCCCAGCTTGTACTGCACCATGGTGGCGATGCCGTTGAGCCCCGCGGGGGCAAAGGCGTTGGGGAAAATGAACACCACATAGTTCAGCGCCATGACGAAGCCCATGGCCATCACCAGAAGCAGCTCCCGGGCCTTTTTGACACCCATATTTTCCATAAGGCGTCCCTCCTTTGTTTGCAAACCGGGGGCTATTATACGCCGCCGTTTTGCAAGATGCAACGGATGGGCCTTGCATTTTTTCGAAATGATACCATTATTATGGATGAAAAAAGGGAGGTGACCGGTAAAACGGCCACTTCCCTTTTCCACTGCCGAGACGGCTGCCCCCCCCGGGAGGCGGCGTCAGGTGAACTCCACTCGCAGGGTGCTGCCGTGGTCGCCGCCCACCACGCGGAGCTTCTGGTGGATGCTCTCCTCCAGCTTGTCCACGTGGGAGATGAGGCCCACCAGACGGTTGCCCTGGGTGAGCTGGTTCAGCACGGCGATCACGTTGTCCAGCTTGCCGTCGTCCAGGGTGCCGAAGCCCTCGTCGATAAACAGGGTGTCCAGCTTCTGGCCGCCTGCATGGCTCTGCACCACGTCGGACAGGCCCAGGGCCAGGGCCAGGGAGACCATGAAGCCCTCGCCGCCGGAGATGCTGCCTGAGGGACGCTGCCTGCCCGACGTCCGGTCCAGCACCTCGATCTCCAGGCCGGCGGAGGCGTTCTTTCTGCCTGCGTCCACGGTATGAATCAGCGCAAACCGCCCGCCGGTCATGGTGTCCAGCCGCCGATTTGCCATGTGCAGCACCTCCCGGAAGAAGGCGCCCATCACATAGCGGTCAAAGCTCAGCTTGCCGCCTTCGGCGGAGACGCCCACGGCTGCCGCCGCCAAACGCGCCAGCCGGCGGTAGGCGCTGTCCGTCCCGGCCAGCTTCTTTTTGGCGCTGCGCACCTTATCCAGAACGGTTCCGTGGTTCTCCAGGGCGCTGCGCAGGTCGCCGCACAGTGCCTCCGACTGGTCCTGCAGCGCCTTGGCCTGCGCCAGCTGCTGGTCCAGCGCCGCCAGATCCACCACGGTCTTGTCCGCCGTCTGCTGCGTCAGCTCGTCGATGCGCCGTTTCGTGTCGGCCAGGTCATGGCGGTACGCATCTATGGCGGCTTTCTCATGGCGGAGCCACGACTCACCATCCTCCTCGCCCATGGGCGCAAGGGCCGCCAGGGCGTCATCGAGGGTGGCGAAGCCGTTTTCCGTCAGGGCCTGCCGCAGCAGGCGCTCTGCCGCTTCCACAGACTGCTGACAGCCGGAGAGGGCGGCTTGCAGGGTGGTCAACTGTCCCTTCGTGACGTGCAGCGCTTTATTGGCCGCATCCAGCGCCTGCTGGTGTTGCTCTATTGTATCACGGAGCAGGCTGTACCGCTCCCGCAGCCAGGTCAGCCGTTCCCTGGCCGCCTTCTCCTCCGGCAGGGGGAGCTGCTTTTTCAGCTCACTGATGGTGGTGGCAAACTCCCGCTCATCCTGGGATAAAGCTGCCAACCGCTCCCGGTCCGCCGCCTGCTCTTCTTCCAGCTCCTGCAGCGAATCGTTTTTTTCCTTCTGCTTCTGCTGAAGGTGTTTCCTGGCGTCGCATTGCGCTGAAGCGGCGGAGTAGGCCGCCTCCGCCTCACCCAGCGCCTGGGCCAGCCGGCGGCCGAGATCGTCCAGCGCACCGGGGGCGGTAAGCGTGTCCCAATGGGCGGCGTCCGGCAGGATTCTGCCCATTTCCCGGACCACGGCTTTCTTCCGCTGCTCGAGCTGCATCTCCTGCTTTTCCAGCTCCTCTTTCCGTGAAAGCCGACGATTCTCCGCCGCCTTGAAGGCCTGCTCCGCCTTCTTCACATCGTCCTCCTCCGGGACGGTTTCCGCGGGGAGAGCAAAGGCATGGGCCTGCCCCCGGTGGAACGGGGTGCTGCACACCGGGCACACCGTATGGCCGTCGTCCTGCAGCTCACGCTCCATTCTGGACGCAAGCACACCCGCCTGGCTTGCCAGGAACGCCTGGTAGACACGGTGATAACGCTTCTCTGCATCGAGGGCATTCAGCATCAACCCGTTCAAGGCGATCCGGGCCAGTTCCCATTCCTTCTCCTCCTTCACAATGGCGGTGATTTGCGCCGAAAGGCCCTCACGGGGCAGAGAAAAGGCGTCGTTACGCTCCCGGGCGTCGTTCCGCCGACCCTCCAGGCGCACTGCCGCCGCTTCGCAGCCCTCCAGATCGTGCAGCTCGTCCTGGATGCGTTTCAGTTCCAGGGTAAGCGCGGCCTTCCGCTCCTCCTGCTGGCCGATGCTCTCATGCAGTTTGGCCCGCTCTTTTTTTGTCTCATCCAGCCTGGCACACTGCTCTGTCATACGCCGATAGGCGGGCAGCACTTCCTTCAGCCGGGTGCCCTCTGCCTTCAGAGCCTCCATTTCATCACGGAGGGGCAAATCCCCGTCCGCCGCAGCCTGGGCCGCCGCACATTCTCGCTGCTGCCGCTCCAGATGGGCTTCGTTGGCGGCGATATCATTTTGGGTTTTTGCCAGCTCGGACGCTCCGCGCCGCAGGTCCTGCTCAGCGGGCCTAACCCGGCGAAACGCCTTTTCCGCCTCTCCGTACCGGCGCTGACGCAGGGCATAGCTCCCTTGCTGGGCCTCCAGGCTGGTCAGGTGGTCAATACACGCCTCTCGCTGGGCCAGCAGGCGGTTGCTCATTTCCGCGGCGCCGCGGCGCGTATGCAACGCCTCCACATCCTTTTTGATCGCCTCGTAAACCGTTTGCTGCCCAGACAGCCGCAGCTCGTCACGCTCCACCAGCGCCTGCAGATTCTCCACCAGTCCGGGATGGCCGGGGAGATAGCCCTCCCGTTCCTGTTCGTCCGCCGCCTCCGGCAGGTCGAACAGCGTATCCATGACGGCGGCAATCTCCGATTCGTAGACATCACGCCGTCTTTTCAGCTCGGTGTATCCGGCAGAGAGCAGATTCTGAAAGCGAAGGTATTCGGAATTGTCGAAGAGCTTGCCCAGAATCTCATTTTTCTTATCACTGCCCGAGCGCAGAAATTCCCGGAATTCACCCTGGGCCAGCATGACGATGCGGCGGAACTGCTCGGCATTCAGGCCCAACAGCTCCTCACAGCGGGCCGTGACCCGGGTGGCCACCTGGATGGCCGCCTGCTCATCGCCCCACATGGCGGCGCTGACGGTGGGGTCGCCGTAATCGCCGCTGCGCTTTTTGGGGAAGTGCATTTTGCGCTCTACATGATAGGTGCGGCCCTGGTGCAGAAAGTCCAGGGACACCTCCATGTCCTCCGACAGGGGGACAAAGTCGGAGTGGAGCATCTCCGCCGTGCGCTCCGAGCCGCTGGGACGGCCGAAGAGGGCGAAGGAGATGGCGTCGAAAACCGTAGTCTTTCCCGCGCCGGTCTTGCCCACAATGAGGAACAGGCCGTCGGTGAACTGCTGAAAATCCACCGTCGTTTCCTCTGCGTAGCAGCCGAAGGCTTTCATGGTCAGCTTCAGCGGTCTCATGCCTTCACCTCCCCGGGCATCAGATGGCGTAAAAGGGCTTCCGTGGTCTTGGGATCGGCGGCGCTGCGCTGCTTCGGGTCCGCCGGCGTATTGCGCAGCAGCTCACCGGCGAAATGCAGCAACGCCAGCTCTTCGGGGTCCGGGTCGCTGCCCGTGCGGCTGGCAAAAAAATCGGAGAACAGGGCCTCCAGGGGCTGATCGCCCACCGCATCCGGCGCCGCCTCCGGCAGCAGGTCGGCATAGGCCCGGTATTCCGAGGTTTGCTCCATCAGCACGCTGCCGCGGGACTCCGCCAGGCTTTGGAAAAAGGCCACCGCCTCCGGCGTCAGGGGCCGGTCGGTGAGGACAAGGCGCAGGTACTCCCCTCGCCGGGTGTGGGCCAGTTCCTGCTCCCGCAGCGTCTCAAAGGGGCCGCGCAGCTCCCGCATGGGGTGCAGGGGCTGAATCTCCAGGGTGGTGATGGACACCTCACCCTTACGACCCAGCTCCACCAGCACCGGGCCCTTGCGGGCCTGGCGGGTCTCGTTGAAATGGTAACACATGGGGGAGCCCGCGTAGCGGACGGCGTCGCGGCCCACGGAATAGGCCCCATGGATGTGGCCCAGGGCGGCGTAATCGAAGCCGTCGAAGGCGGTATACTCCACCTGGCCCACGCCGCCTACGGCGCTTTCCGAGCCGCCCCGGGGCGCCTCTGCGCCGAAGGCCGTCACGTTCTGGTGTGCCACGATCACGTTACGGGCGGCGGCGTCCATCTGCTGCTCCGCCAGCAGGCGGCGCACCGCCCCGTCATAGTCACGGATGGCGTCGTCATGCAGCACCTGGGCCACCGCCGCAGGGAACACATAGGGCATCAGCCAGAAGGTGACGGGGCCGTACTCGTCCGTCAGGGTGACGCGGGCCATTTCCCGCTCCACCGTGCCGGCGATGTGGATCTGCTCACGGGCCAGCATCTCCCTGGCAAAGGACAGCCGCTGGCCGGAATCGTGGTTGCCGGCCACCATCAGAACGGCGATATTCCGCTGGGCCAGGCCCTCCACCAACTGGCTCAGCAGAGACACCGCCTCGCCGGAGGGGGAGCTGCGGTCGTAGACGTCGCCGGAAATCACCACGGCCTGGGGCCGCACCTCCTCCGCCAGCGCCAGAAATTGCAGCACCCAGTAGGGCTGGTCGCCGTTTTCCAGCAGGGAGACGCCGTGGAGCATCTTGCCCAGGTGCAGGTCCGAAATATGCAGAAATCGCATGCGGAATCATCCTTTCCCCATTTCTATCGTATCCGCCGCGGCGGGGCCGCAGGCGGCGTAATCCCTCTATTCCCCCGGTGGGAGCGCCGTATTTCGGCGCCGGGGGCTGCCGCCGTTGAAAGGCGGTGCTATTGTAATTTTACTGCTTACGGGCTGATTTGGCAAGATTGCGGGCGAAAATTTGCCCCTGCTGCTGTATTTTTGTCGCAGCAGGGGCAAAAAAGCGCAAAAAAGCGCCGCACGTTTAGTGCGGCGCTTTTGCATTTCGATATCCGGCTGCCCATTGTCGGCGATATTGCCGCCGACGCTGAGCGGTGGCATGGATAGGTTACGCCTTCTTGGCGATGTCGCACAGGGCGGCAAAGGCCACGGCGTCGTTGATGGCCATCTCGGAGAGCATCTTGCGGTTGATCTCGATGCCGGCCACCTTCAGGCCATGCATAAAGGTGGAGTAGTTCATGCCGTTGATCTTGCAGGCGGCGGAGATGCGGGTAATCCACAGCTTGCGGAAGTCTCTCTTCTTCAGACGGCGGCCCACATAGGCGTAGGTCAGAGACTTCATGACCTGCTCGTTGGCCATCTTGAAGTGCTTGGACTTGGCGCCCCAGTAGCCCTTGGCCAGCTTCAGAACTTTATTTCTTCTTTTGCGCGTCATCATCGCGCCCTTAATACGTGCCATATTTCAATTGCCTCCTATTTCTAACGTAGTCCGTGTCTTATTTGTAGGGGATCATCTTGCGGATCGCAGCCTCGTTGGTGTTGTCAGCGTAGGTGGTGCTGCGCAGACGACGGCCACGCTTGGTATCCTTCTTGGTCAGGATGTGGCTCTTGAACGCATGAGCTCTCTTGACCTTGCCGGACTTCGTCAGATTGAAGCGCTTCTTTGCGCCGCTATGGGTCTTCAGTTTAGGCATAATGTTACTCCTTCCAAATTCATCCTCGCGCCCGGTGGGGCGGTCGGGACATTGATTACTTCGCCGCCTTGGGGGCCAGGAAGATGGACATATTGCGTCCCTCCAGCTTGGCGTTCTTCTCCAAATTGGCCATCTCGGTGCAGCTTGCGGCAAACTGATCCAGCAAATCCTTGCCGATCTCGGTGTGGGCCATCTCGCGGCCGCGGAAACGGACGCTGACCTTCACACGGTTGCCCTCGGACAGGAACTTCTGGGCGTTTTTCAGCTTGGTGTTGAAATCGCCAACATCGATACCGGGGGACATACGGATTTCCTTGATCTCCACCGTATGCTGATTTTTCTTTGCTTCCTTCTCCCGCTTGGACTGCTCGAAGCGGAACTTGCCGTAGTTCATGAGCTTGCAGACAGGGGGAACGGCCTGGGGAGAAATCTTCACCAGGTCAAGACCGCGCTCCTCGGCGATCTCCAGCGCCTGCTCAGACGAGAGAATGCCCAACTGCTCACCGTCTTCACCGATGAGGCGGACTTCCTTATCCCGGATATCCTCGTTGAGTTGATGCACTACCTTGCTAATACCTAACGCACCTCCATTCAAAATCAAAAACGCGGATGCTGGCAGCATCCGCGAACAACAACCGCCCATACTACGGGCGAGAATGATACGCTGTTGACCTCTTTGCCATAGGCGTGAGGTGAGGCGGATGCACCGACCTTCTTTGTTTTCCTGGGATATATTACACTATGGGAAAGGCGTTGTCAACTGTTTTTTGCGGTTTTTTTGAGAAAATAGGGGGCGGACAGCTTGAGGGGCGGACAGAGTCGTCCGCCCCTACACTATGTCTATTCTTTTTATCGTCAGTCAGTGAGCTTGGCGGGATAGACGCCGATGGACTGGAGGCGCTTGAGCTCGTCGGCCACCATGGCCCGGTCCTCGTGATAGGTCATGCCGAACCAGCGGTCCTTGCTGCTGAGGACGGAGACCTGCAGCTTGCCCTGGTGAATCAGGTCGCCCACCATGTTGGGCAGCAGGCACTCGGCCTTGATGTTGTCGCCGGCATTGCGCAGGAAGTCCTCAAAATACTGCTCCATCACGGGGAAGATGGAGGGCATGAAGCCCCAGAAGTTCATGGACACCACGGTGTCGCCGGGCAGGTCAACCCGCTCGCCGCTGTCGATGTCGGCGATGGAGCCGTCGGGGAAGAGCTGAATCTTCAGCGTCTCCTTGATAAAGGTCAGGTGGCCGTCCTCGGTCTGGCAGACGCCGCGGGACACGGTGCCGTGCTCGGTGACGGTGTTCTTCAGCAGGTAGCCCACCATGGTGGCGTTGCCGTCCTTGGGCAGGCGCATCAGCTCCTCATAGATGGTGCGGTAGGCGTCCACGCCGTAATAGTCGTCGGCATTGATGACGCAGAAGGGCTCGTTGACCACGTCCTTAGCGCACAGAATGGCGTGGCAGGTGCCGAAGGGCTTGGTGCGCTCTTCGGGGATGTGGTAGAACTTGGGGATGCTGTCATAGGTCTGGTAGGCGTAGGCCACCTCCACCTTGCGGCCGTCGGGGGTGGTGAGCTTCTCCACCATGTTGCCGCACATGGAGCGGATCAGGTCCAGAATCTCCGGCTTGATGATGAACACGATCTTATCAAAGCCGGCCCGCACGGCGTCGAACACGCCGTACTGCATCAAAAACTCGCCGTTGGGGCCGACGCCGTCCACCTGCTTGTTGCCGCCGTAGCGGGAGCCCATACCGGCAGCCATGATAACCAATGCAGCCTTTGCCATATTGAAAAACCTCCTGAAATGATAGTAGTAGCCATTTGGTTTCACCATCATACCACAATTTATCCCGGCGGGCAACCGTTAAACCGGATATGGCGGGAAATTATTTGTAGCTTTTGGACGAGGAACGGTATATAATAATGTGTTAGAGAAACGAGAGCCGAGGAGCGTGGGAGACTATGAACCGTGAAAAGCTGATGGGGCACGTGTACGCCATCTTCACCGTGCTGGTGTGGGGAAGCTGCTTCGTGCTGACGAAAAACCTGCTGGGGGCGGGGCTTACCGCCATTCAGATCATCCCGCTGCGGATGGGGCTTGCCTATCTGGCGCTGCTGGCCATGCGGCCCAGGTTTTTGCGCCTGCCGTTGAAAGATGAGTTGATGTTTGTCCTCATCGGCATTATGGGCGGCAGCTTTTACTTCTTCTTGCAGAACAAGGCGCTGACCTACACCTATGCCGCCAACGTGGGCATCATTGTGGCCATGTCGCCGGTGCTGACGGTGATACTGGCGCAGCTCTTCTCCCGGCAGGGGGAGAAACTGGGCAAGTGGGTGTACGTGGGGGCGGTGGTGGCCATCGCCGGCGTGGTGCTGGTGGTGCTCAATGGCACCCTGGCCTTTCACTTGAGCCCTGTGGGCGACCTGCTGGCGCTGGGCGCGGCCCTGGCCTGGGCGGTGTACTCCATCCTCATCAAGAAATACACGGAGCAGTATGATAACTTCATCGTGACGCGGCGGGTGTTCCTGTGGGCCTTTATCACCGCCGTGCCGCTGATGCTGCTCACCGACGGGCTGCCCAATTTGCAGCCGGTGTTCGCTGACCCCAAGGTGTGGATCTCCTGGCTGTTCCTGGCGGTGTTCGGCAACGCGGTGTGCTTCGCCATCTGGAACATCGCCTTCCAGCGGCTGGGCGTGGTGGTGACCAACAACTACCTGTACGCCTCCCCGTTCGTGACAGTGTTCGTGGGGTGGCTGCTGCTGGGCGAGCCCATCTCACTCATGTCCATTTTAGGGGCGGTGCTGATCACGGTGGGCGTGATTTTGGCGTATAAAGAATGAGTTTTATTGAAAAGAGGTGCCGGTGGCGGCACCTCTTTTTTGCGCTAAATATCAGATTTTCAAATCGCAGGCCAGGCTCATGACGGCGCTGCCCCCGATGCGGACGGTTGGGCTGCCGTCCGCCCCCATGGTAAGGCGGCTGCGGATTTCCGAGGGACGGCGCATGTGCTCCCCCTGGCAGAACACGTTCTCCTGCCCCGGCTGCACCAGGCCGCGGAGATAGAGATAATAGGTCAGGGCGCCGTTGGAGGTGCCGGTGGCGCACTCCTCTGGGATGTCGTAGAGGGGGGCGAAGTTGCTGCAATAGGTGACGCCATCGCCCAGGCAGAACATATGGACGCCCACGCAGTCGTACCAGCGGCTGAGGGCGGTGACGGCGGCGTCGTTCTGCACGGCGCGCAGCAGCGTGTCGTGGTCGCGGACGGGCATCATAATGTCGGCAAGGCCGGTGGACACGATTTGTGGGGCGAAGCCGTCGGGGCAGTCGGCGGGAGTGATGCCGTAGGCGCCGTACAGCTCCGGCAGCTCCTCCGCCGTCAGGGTACGTAGCAGACGGGGCGGGGCCATGTCCATCCACACCGTGTCGCCGGCGACGGTGATGGACAAATCCCCGGCCTTGGTGTGGGCGATATGGTCGCCGTCGTCGATTTTGCCCAGCTGGCGCAGCAGGGCGAAGGAGGCCACGGTGGCGTGGCCGCACAGCTCCACCTCCCCGGCGGGGGTGAAGTAGCGCAGCGTGACGCCCCCCTCCCCTGCCGTGACAAAGGCGGTCTCCGAGTGCTTGAACTCCCCGGCGATTTGGGTGCAGAGGGCGTCGTCCAGCGGGCGGTCCGGCAGCACCACGCCGGCCTGGTTGCCGCCGAACACGCGGCGGGAAAAGGCATCCATCACATAGGCTTCCATGGGGCGTCACATCCTTTCTTCACCATTATATTCACCATTATAATCCCGGGGGTGTTTGACAGCAAGGGCTTTTTGGACTATGATGGATATATTAGAAAGAAAAAGGAAGCGTTATTGAAAAATGGTGAAAAAGATTCCCTTTTGGGCGGCCCTGCTGGGGCTCATCCTCACGGCGGGCATTATGTTTGTGTGCCTGGTGGTATGGCACAGCGAGCCCCAGATCCCGCTGCTGCTGGGCTGCGGCGTGGCGACGGCCATTGCGCTGCTGTACGGCTGGAAATGGGAGGACATCTGCCGGGGCATGGTGGACAGCATCAGCCGGTCGCTGGAGGCGGTGCTGATTTTGCTGCTCATCGGCGTGCTGGTGGGGGTGTGGATCGCCGCGGGCACGGTGCCGGCCATGGTGGTGTACGGGCTGCGGCTCATCTCGCCGAGGCTGTTCCTGGCCAGCGCCATGCTGGTGTGTGCCCTGCTGTCCATGGCCCTGGGCTCCTGGGGCACGGCGGGCACGGTAGGCATCGCCTTTATGGGCATGGCCCGGGCCATGGGCGTGCCGCTGCCCATGGCGGCGGGGGCCGTCATCTCCGGGGCCTACGTGGGCGACAAGCTCTCCCCTCTGGCGGACTCCACGGTGCTGGCAGCGGCCATGGCGGAAATCGACGTGTTTGCCAGCATACGCAACATCGCCAAGGCGGCGCTGCCCACCTTTGCGGTATGCCTGGGGGCCTTTGGCGTGCTGGGCTGGCGGTACGGCGGCGGCGCGGCGGCGGACAGCGCGGCGGCCATGTCGGACACGCTGCAATCCGCTTTCCGGCTGGGGCTGCCCGCCTTTTTGCCGCTGGCGGTGCTGCTGGCGTGCATCCTGTGCAAAATCCCCGCCATCCCCAGCCTTTTCCTGGGCTGCGTGGCGGGGGGCGTGTACGCCGTGGCGGTGCAGGGCGCAACGGCGGCGGAGGTGATGGGCTGCGCCTTTGGCGGCTACGCGGGGCAGACCGGTGTGGCCATGGTGGACCAACTGTTGACCGCCGGCGGCCTCGCCTCCATGCTGTACTCCGTGTCCATCGTGGTGCTGGCCATGGCCTTCGGCGGCGTGATGGAAAAGACGGGGCAGATGGAGGTGCTGCTCTCCCCTGTCGTTCACCGTCTTCGGGGCTTCGTGCCGCTGATGGCCTGCACGGTGGCCACCTGCGCCCTGGTGAACGTGGTGCTGCCGGACCAGTATATCGGCATCGCCCTGCCGGGGCGGATGTACGCCTCCGCCTTTGACAAAGCGGGGATGGAGCGGCGGGACCTCTCCCTTGCCATCGGTGTGGGCGGGGCGCTGACCTCGGCGCTGGTGCCCTGGAACACCTGCGGCATCTACATGGCCGGGGTGCTGGGGGTGGCCACGGCGGAATATCTGCCCTACACGTTCTATAACCTTGCCATGGTGGCGGCGGCCATCGTGTACGCCGCACTGCGGCAGGCCAGGCGGAAATGATGGATTTTGGATAAAAAATGACGCCCGCCTTTCGGCGGGCGTCATTCTTATGGTTTTTGGGAAATCAGTCCAGCATGGACTTCAGGTTCTCGGCGACGGTGATGGGGGCAGCGGTGGCGGCCTTCACATCGTCAACGGTGAACTCGGGGTTGATCTCGGTCATGAGCAGGCCCTTATCGGTGACTTCCAGCACGCACATCTCGGTGATGATCTTGTTGACGCAGTGGGAAGCGGTCAGGGGCAGGCGGCACTTCTCGAGGATCTTGGGGTTGCCCTTGGCGGTGTGCTCCATGCACACGATGCAGTTGCGGGCGCCGACACACAGGTCCATAGCGCCGCCCATGCCGGGCATCTTCTTGCCGGGGATGATCCAGTTGGCCAGGTTGCCCTCAGCGTCCACCTCCAGGGCGCCCAGGAAGCAGGCGTCCACGTGACCGCCGCGGATCAGGCCGAAGTTGGTGGCGGAGTCGATGAAGCCGCCGCCGTAAGCCACGGAAGCAACACCGCCGCCGGCGTCGATGACGTGGTAGGGATCGTAGTTGGCATCGCCCTCTTTGGGGGTGGCGCCGGCGGACACGATGCCCAGCTCGGCATGGATGATCAGCTCAACGCCCTCGGGCAGATAAGCGGGGATCATGGTGGGCAGGCCGATACCCAGGTTGACAACATCGCCGTCCTTCAGCTCTTTGGCGCAGCGCTTGGCAATAAAGGCCTTGATCTCAGACTTTTCCATTACTTTCTTTCTCCTTCCACGATGTAGTCAACGCACATGCCGTAGGTGTGGATGTTCTCGGGCTCGATCTCGCCAACGGGAACAATGTACTCGCACTCAGCGATCACGGTGTCGGCAGCGGTGGCCATGACCGTGTTGAAGTTGCGCATGGTGCCCTTGTACCAGCAGTTGCCGTACTCATCGCACTTATAGGTGCCCAGCAGGGCGAAGTCGCCGCGGATGGGCTTCATCAGCAGGTATTCCTTGCCGTCGATGGTCTGCTTGCCCAGGCACAGGGGGCTCTGCTCGATGAGCGTATCCACGCCCACGGGAGTCAGCACGCCGCCAAGGCCGGCGCCGCCGGCGCGAACGCACTCGGCCAGGGAGCCCTGGGGGATCAGGTTGACCTCCAGTGTGCCCTCGGCGCTCTGCTGGCCCACCTCGGGGGTCATGCCCACGTGGGTGGCGATGATGCGCTTGACCTGGTGGTTATGAATCAGCTCGGCGATGCCGAAGTACTTCTCGCCCATGGGGCCGGTCTCACGGGCCATATCATTGGCCACCAGAGTCAGATTCTTGGTACCCAGCTTCACCAGCTCTTTGACGATTGCGCGGGCCTGACCGCAAGCCAGGAAGCCGCCGCACAGAATGGTGGCGCCTTCCGGGATCATCTTCGCTGCCTCAGCGGCAGTGAGAACAGGTTTCTTTGCCATTTGTAGTCCTCCTTGTTGTTACTGTTTCCCAAAAATAGTGTTCGCTATTTTTTTAACAGGCATATCATATCACGCCCCATCGGAAAAAGCAACCCCGACAACGGGCACTTTTTCACAAAAAATGCAGGTTTTTCGCACCGAAAAGGGGGCATTTTTCGGTGCTGAGGGGTGCCGGGCGTGAAAACGACCGCGGAGGAAAGTCCGCGGTCGTTCACCCGGCGCAAAAACTTATTTCATGCCGCGCTTGACCATCTCGGTGACCACGAAGCTGGCCACGTCGTCGCCATAGGTGCCGGCGCCGAAGCCGGCGTCATAGCCCAGCTCCTTGGCCAGCTCATGGGTGATGCGGGGGCCGCCGCAGACCACCACGAACTTATCACGCAGGCCCTCGGCCTCCAGCAGCTCGATGAGGTTGGTCAGGTTCTGGATGTGGACGTCCTTCTGGGTCACAGTCTGGGACACCAGCAGGGCGTCGGCATGCAGCTCCACGGCCTTCTTGATGAACTCCTCGTTGGGCACCTGGGAGCCCAGGTTGTAGGCCTCCACCATCTCGTAGCGCTCCACGCCGTAGTGGCCGGCGAAGCCCTTGCGGTTCATGATGGCGTCGATGCCCACGGTATGGGCGTCGGTGCCGGTGGAGGCGCCCACCATGACTACCTTGCGGCCGATGTGCTCCCGGATGTAGTCGTTGGTCTCCTCCATGCTCATGACCTCGGACTCCACGGTGATGACGTGGATATCCTCGTAGTTGACGCTGTGGACACAGCTTCCGTACACCACGTAGAAGGTAAACTCCTTATCCAGGGGGGCATGGTAGGCCACGTTGGGCTCTTCCAGACCCATCTTCTTGGCGATCTGACGGGCGGCTTCCTCGCCGCGGGCGTCGTCCTTGACGGGCAGGGTGAAGCTGGTCTGCACCTTGCCGTCGTTCATGGTGTCGCCGTAGGGCTTCAGGCGGGTCAGGTCCAGCGTGGTATCAAAATCGATTTTATGGGTGTTATACAGTCCGCTGCTCATTCTCCTGCCACCTTACCTTTCATCTCTTCCACAAAGGGATTGAAGTACTTGTCGTCCTTCACCACCACGCCGGCCAGGCCCTTGCCGCCGTCCTTGGGGCGCTTCACGTCGGCGAAGATGCCCTTCTCGATGGTGGTGAACAGGCCCAGGGTCTCGATCTCCTTCAGGAGGTCGGTGGCCTTCACCAGCACCTCGTTGGCGCGGTTGCGGATGATGCCGTTCTCCTTGTAGGTCAGCTCGCTGCCCAGGTCCTTCATGGTGCGGAAGATATACTGGGCGTTCTCAATGGACAGGGCGCGGTCGGACATGAAGGGGGTGTGGATGGCCTCGGTCATCATGCCCAGCAGGTGCAGCTTCTGGCCGGTGAGGATGGTGACCATGTTGAACAGGGCATCCTGGATGTGGCCGCGGAAGATGTTGCCGGTCATGAACTTGGTGGGAGGCATATACTTCAGGGGCGCCTTGGGGAAAATTTCCCGGGCCATCTGCGCCTGGGCCAGCTCGTAGAGGAAGGTGTTCTCCACGGAGGGGTCCATCTCGAAGGCGTGGCCCAGACCCATCTGCTCCTCACGCATGCCGGCGCTCTTGGCGAAGGCCTCGTTGATGAACTGGGAGGCCAGCACGGTATGGGCGGAGGTGATGGCGTCGTCGGTGGTGAGGTAGTTGTCCTCACCGGTGTTGATGATGACGCCGGTGTAGCCGTTGATGACGCGGGAGAAGAACTGGTCCACGATGGTGCGCTGCATGTTGATGTCGCGGAACAGGATGCCGTAGAGGGCGTCGTTGAGCATGACGTCCAGGCGCTCCAGGGCGCCCATGGCGGCGATTTCGGGCATGCACAGGCCGGAGCAATAGTTGCACAGGCGGATATAGCGGTGCTGCTCCTCGCCCACCTCGTCCAGGGCGGCGCGCATCAGGCGGAAGTTCTCCTGGGTGGCGTAGGTGCCGCCGAAGCCCTCGGTGGTAGCGCCGTAGGGCACGTAGTCCAGCAGGGACTGGCCGGTGGTGCGGATGACGGCGATGATGTCGGCGCCCTGCTTGGCGCCGGCCTTGGCCTGGATAATATCCTCGTAGATATTGCCGGTGGCCACGATGATATAGAGATACGGGCCTTCCTTGTCGCCGAAGCGGTTCAGGAACTCGTTGCGCTTGGCCACGTTGCCCTTTATGCGCTCAATAGTCTTGTCCACATAGGGCTTAATGGCGGCGCGAATCTCCGCGTCGGAATGGGCGGGGACCTTGCTCAGGTCCACATCGCCGGCGTCGATGGCCTCTGCCACGCCCTGGGGGTCCTTGCCGGTCTCGATGATGGCGTTACCGATGGTCCAGGCGGCGCCCAGTGGCAGCAGGCCATTGGCCATCAGGTGATCCACCAGCACGTTGGGCATGGGGACGTCCATATCGTTGACGCCATCGATGCCCAGCAGACGGCAAACGGCGCGCTCCACCGTGACGGTGGTGTGCTGGTCGATGAAGCGCTGGGTATCGTCCGCAATCTTGGCGGCGGAGGCCCGGGCCTGATTGACCAGATCAAAATTCAAGCCGAGTTTGCTTTCCATAGTGTTACCTCTTTATTAAATGTCGAAATGGCAGCGCGGCGGCGGGCCGGAGAAAGACGGCCCGCCGCCGGCATGAGAAAACGCTTAGTGCTTGACGTGACGCTCGTTACGCAGCAGCTTGGTGGGCTCCAAGTAGCGCTGCAGCGTCCCCTCGGCCACCCAGGCCACGCCGGTCTTGTCCACCTTCTTCTTGCCGGTGCAGACGTCGCAGTGGCAGTTCTGGACATAGTTGGCAGGCTCGGTGTAGGAGGTGATGACGCCCTCGAAGTTGCGCAGGATCACCTTGCGAGGCGTCTGGGAGATGAGGTAGTTGGGCATAACGGGGGTCTTGCCGCCGCCGCCGGGAGCGTCCACCACGAAGGTGGGGATGCAGTAGCCGGAGGTATGGCCGCGGAGGGCCTCCATGATCTCGATGCCCTTGGACACGGGGGTGCGGAAGTGGCTCAGGCCCAGGGAGGGATCGCAGGCGTAGATGTAGTAGGGGCGGACGCGCATCTGCACCAGGCCATGGACCAGCTCCATCATCACGTGGGTGCAGTCGTTGACGCCGGCCAGCAGCACAGACTGGTTGCCCAGAGGGATACCGGCATCGGCCAGCATGGCGCAGGCCTTGGCGGATTCGGGAGAGAACTCCTTTGGGGTGTTGAAGTGGGTGTTGAGCCAGATGGGATGATACTTCTTCAGCATGTTGCACAGCTCGGGGGTGATACGCTGGGGGCATACCACGGGGGTGCGGGAGCCCAGGCGAACGATCTCCACATGGGGGATGGCGCGGACCTTGCTGATGATGTACTCCAGCGTCTCATCGGAGACCATCAGAGCGTCACCGCCGGAGAGCAGCACGTCGCGGACCTCGGGATGGTTGGCCACGTACTCGATGCACTTGTCGATCTGCTGCATGGGCACCTCGCAGTCGTTCTGACCGGCGAAGCGGCGACGGGTGCAGTGACGGCAGTACATGGAGCACTGGTCGGTGATGAGCAGCAGCACGCGGTCGGGATAGCGGTGGGTCAGGCCGGGGGTGGGAGAGTCGGTATCCTCGTGGAGGGGATCGGCGTCCTCATAGTCGGCATAATCCAGCTCCTCGGCGCGGGGAATGGCCATCTTGCGGATGGGATCGAAGGGATCGTCCAGGTCGATGAGGGACAGATAGTAAGGCGTGACAGCCATGCGCAGCTTGCCCAGGGTCTTGCGGACGCCCTCTTCCTCATCGGGAGTCAGGGTCATGTACTTCTTCAGGTCCTCCACCGTCTCAGCGCGGTTGTCAACCTGCCAATGCCAGTCGTTCCACAGTTCTTCGGGAACGTCAGCAAACAGACCGTTACGAGTCTTCATAATCACTTCTCCTTTAAATGAATAATGTGAGTGGGATAGGTACGGCAGGCCCGGGGCAGCGAGGCGGCCGCCCCGGGCGCAGTTTACTCAGCAATACTTCTCGTCGAACAGCTTGCGCAGCTTGGGATTCTCACGCAGCACGTCCAGGGTGATCTGGGCGTGGTTCTTGGTATAGCCGTTGCCCACGATCATGGTGACGTCCTTGCCGATGCCCTCGGCGCCCAGGGCGGCCTTGGTGAAGGAGGTGGCCATGGAGAAGAAGTACACCAGGCCGTCGTCGCGGACGGGCAGGATGGCGGACATCTCGCAGGACTCGATGTTGACGCAGCAGATGGACAGGTCGTACTCCTTGCCGCCGGTGACCTTCAGGGCCTCTTCCATCACCTCAACGGGCTTGGTGCAGTCGGCCACGATGACGTCGGTGTACACGCCCAGCTCCAGCAGAGCGGGAACCTGCTTGGGGTTGCGGACAACGCCCACCACCTTGCCGTTGGGGCCAACCTTCTTCATGGCCTCCCAGCCGCACAGCACGCCGGACTTGCCGTTGGCGCCCAGAATCAGGACGTTGTCGCCCTCGTGGGGCAGCTTGCGGGCCTGGGCGGGAGCGCCGGCCACGTCCAGAGCGGCCAGGGCCAGAGCCTCGGACATATCGTCGGGCATCTTGCAGTACAGGGCGGACTCGAACAGGATGGCCTTGCCGATGATGTCCACGCGGTCGATGTCCTTGTGGATGGCCAGGATCTTGTCAATCTTCAGGGGGGTCATGGACAGGGACACCAGGGAGACGATCTTGTCGCCTTCCTTCAGGTCGAAGCCGGGCTTCTTCTTCAGGTCCTCGCCGATGTGGGCCACAACGCCCTTGAACATGCCGCCGGAGCCGGTGACGGGGTTCTGCTGCTTGCCGCGCTCGGCCACGATGCCCATGATCATCTCGCCGATCTTCTTCTCGTCGCCGCCGCAGGCGTCGGAGATCTGGGTGAAGGAAGCGGAGTCGATGTTCAGGGAGGTGACGTCGCAGACGATCTCGTTGGAGTAGACCTTGGACATATCGTTGTCGATTTTCCAGGCAGCCTGGGTCAGAACGCCCTTGGGCTCGATCACGCGGTGGGTACCGTACTTGTTGCCTTTCAGCTCAGCCATTGTAATAATCCTCCTAAAAATGTTTTTATATAAATGTGTTTACCAACTTACTGCAGGGGCTTGAGGGAGAGAATCTCGCGGGCCTCGGCGGGGGTGGCGATTTCGCGGCCCAGCTCCTTGGCCAGACGCACCACCTTGGCCACCAGCTCGCCGTTGGAGGCGGCCTTCTGGCCCTTGCCCAGGTACACGTTATCCTCAAAGCCCACGCGGACGTTGCCGCCCATGGCGATGCCGGCGGCGGCCATGGTCCAGGCGCTGCGGCCCACGCCGGTGACGGTCCAGGTGGAGCCGGCGGGAATCTTGTTCACCAGGAACCACAGGTTCTCCACGGTGGCGGGGGTGCAGCCGTTGACGCCCAGCACGAAGTTGAACTGCATGGGGGCGCCGGGCACCTCACCCTTGCGGGCCATGGTGAGGATGGTATCCAGGTGGCCGATCTCGAAGCACTCATACTCGGGCTTGATGCCGTTCTCGATCATGCGCTTGCCGAAGGCCCGCATGGTGGGCATGGTGTTGTCGAAAATCTCATCGCCGAAGTTGCAGGTGCCGCAGTCCAGGGTGGCCATCTCGGGGAACAGCTCGGTGGGCTGCAGGCGCTCTTCGGGGCTCATGCCGGTGGCGCCGCCGGTGGAGGGGATCATGATGACGTCGGGCAGCTCCTTGCGGATGGCGTCCATCACCACCCGGAAACGCTCACGGTCCTGGGTGGGGGTGCCGTCGTCCTCGCGGACGTGGATGTGCAGAATGGCTGCGCCGGCCTCGTAGGCGGACTTGGCCTCACGGACCATCTCCTCCACGGTGTAGGGCACAGCGGGGTTGGAGGCCTTGGTGACCTCGGCGCCGCAGATGGCGGCGGTGATAATCAGCTTCTCCATTCTCTCTGCCCTGCCTTACTTCTCAATGGGCTTGCGCTGGCAGTCCTTGGGGGTGACGCAGGTGCCGTGGGCGCGGCAGACCACGATGGGCTCGGCCAGAACGTCGGCGGCGGAGGCGCTGATGTCGGGGCGGGAGACGATGACCTTGCGGGCCTCGAACTTCATGGTGCGGGAGGTGTTGCCGATCTTCTCGATCTCGCCGTAGGCCTCGATGTAGTCGCCGGCATAGACGGGAGCCAGGAACTCGATGTTGTCGTAAGCGCAGAACAGGCCCTCATCGCCGTCGCACATGATGAGGAGCTCGGTGGCCACGTCGCCGAACAGGTGCACCATGTGGGCGCCGTCCACCAGGTTGCCGCCGTAGTGGGCGTCCTTGGCGCTCATGCGCAGCCGCAGCAGGGATGTCATCTTTTCCATAGTAGTTTCCTCCTTAAAAAAATTCTGACAAAATGGTTGCTGACGCTTCGACAGGGACTGACGAACCCCCGTCAAAAATAACAAAAGGGCGCCATCGGTCACTGTTATGACCAATAGCGCTCCATGTCACAAAGGGCATGACAACAGTGCCGCTTACACGGTGCTGCCAAGGACGCGGCTCGGGCACGCCGCCCCCCTTCGGCGGAGCGCCCCTTCCCTGCCGGCCATCAAGGGCCGTACCTCATCCGACAGGTACCCTGCACTCCGCGCCTCTATTGCATATATCGAATTGTCTACACCCAAAATTATAGCTTTTTTCCCGCTTTTGTCAAGGCGATTTCCCAGAATAGCCTCAATAACTTTTTGGCAATCAAATAAAAATTTCGTCCCGCAGAGCGGGGCGAAAGGGGAAATATTATGTCAATCTGCACAGAAGATGGCTTAATAGCCCTGCTCTATCTTGTCTAAAATCTCCGGCTTGAGGGAGAGCATGCGGCAGATGTTCAGGGCATCCCGGGGGCAGTCGGACTTGCCCTCCACCCGGTAGAGGCCGTAGTTCATATGGCGGGCGATAACGGCCACGCCGTCCTCGCCGGTGACGGAGAGTTCCCTGCGGATGGCCTGGGGGTCCACGTCCCGGAGACCGATGATCTGATAGTGGGCCCGGGCGCAGTCGGCCACCTTGTCGTAGTGGGTGGTGAGCAGGGAGATGGCGTGGACGTCGTTCAAATACCGGGTGACGGCCTGGACGATGACGGCGCCCTCGTCGGGGTTGGTGCCCCGGGCGAATTCATCCAGCAAAAACAGGGAGTAACCCTGCTCCACCTCGTTCAGCGCCTTTTCAAACTGGACAATCTCGCTGCCGAAGCCGCTGAGGCCGGACTGGATGGACTGGAGGTCGTCAAAGAGCATCTTCACCGTGTGGAAAAGAGGCATGCGGGCCTCCCGGGCACACACCAGGAAGCCGGCGTGGAGCAGCAGCACGTTCAGGGCCACTGTCTTCATGGCCACGGATTTGCCGCCCATGTTGGCGCCGGTGATGACGGTAGCGCCCTGGTCCAATGCCACGGACACCGGCACGAAGGCCCGGTGCTGCTCGGAGAGCAAGTCCACCAGCTCCGGGTTCACCATGTCGGTGAGGGTCAATTCCGTGTCCGTAATGGTGGGGCGGACGCCGCCGTAGCGCACGGCGAACAGGGCCTTTTGCAACATGAAGTCCAGACGGCCCACCGACTCGGCATCGGCCAGCAAATCCTCCGCCAGTGGGGCAAGCGCCGCGCCCATAGCCTTGCGCACCTTCATCTCCTCGCTCTCCTCCTCGGCGCAGATGCGGGTGCGTTTGAGGCGCAGGTCGTCCTTTTCCCCGTCGGTCTGGGCGTGGTAGAGGTGCTCCTCCACGTCCTTCTTGGCCTGGCGAATCTCTTTGAGACGGGCGGTGGCGCTGTCGGGGATGTAGAAGCCACGGCTGCCGGTGGCCTCCGGGTCAAGAATGGCCAGGGCAGGGGCAGGGTCATGGAAAGTCAAATCCTCAAAATGCACCATCTCGTCCGCCTGGGCGAACAGGGGCCGCAGGCCCTCCAGGCGCTGGAGGTAGCCCTTTATCTCAAACAGCTCCACGTGGTCGGGGGTCTCCCCGTCACGGCAGCGGCGGAGGCTGGTGCGGATGTCCTTAATCTGGCACAGCAGCACCATGATTTTATCGTAGGTTTCCTTTAAGTCGCCGGCGGCCCGGGCGCAGCGCTCCACGTTGCCCAGCTCCACGTCCAGTTCATCACGCTCCGCCGGGGTGTAAAACCGCAGCTTGCGGATTCTCTCCTGGCCAAAGGGGGAGCAGCCGTGGAGGGTCTCCAGGGCGTATTGCAGGCCGATTTTCACTTTTTCGTCAAAGGTGACGGTAATCATGCCAACTCCTCCTTCACGTTGATCACCGGGGCGTCTACCGCCTCGGACATGGCCGCCATAAAGGCGTCTTTATCAAACCGCCAGCCGTAGGCGGACACGGGGTTCACGGTGACGCACAGGGTGCGGGCGGACTGGGCCGTTTCCAGACGGACATCCCGCAGGGCCAGCTTGTCCAGGGTGTCGGCGGTGAGCAGCACCTTACTGGGGTCCAGCACCACGATGCGGCCACGGCGCAGCACGCCGCTCTTCAGCAGCGGCACCACCATGGTGTCGGTGAGGGCACCGGTAACCATGGCTTCACCGTTTTTCTTGAAGTCCTCCCCCAGGCCCTCCCCTGCCGCCGGAATGGTCTCCGCCTTGGGCAGATTCATCAGCCGGTAGATGTGGGCGGTGTCGGCCACCACCTTTTCCATGCTCATGTTGTAGCTGGCGCCGGTGCAGAGGATGACGCCCTCCGCCACGGCCCGGGCCCCCAGGCTCTTGCGGCCCAGGGCGCCGTCGATGACCGACTGGCGGGCCCCCAGATCGAAAAAGTGGCGGGACACGGTTTGCAGCTGGGTGGTGATGGAGGGGCCGGCCAGCTGGACGTAACCGTCGCTGCGGGCACGGAGAATCACCACCTCGCCGATGGGGGTGGGGATGCCGGTGGTCATGACGATTTCGCGTGTCACGTCGCACAGCCGCAGCATATCCCTGGCGGTGGCGATCAGCGTGCCGGCGGGCACGTAGATGCTGGGCTTTTCCGTGCCGGTGACCACGTCGGTGGACTCGCCGTCGCGGCCGATGGAGGTCAGGCCCAGCACGCTGTCCCGGCGGCTGTGGTGCAAAAACCAGTTCAGCACCGTGGTTTTGCCCGCGTTTTTGCACATGCCCACAATGGACATGGTTTTCACGCTGTGGAGATCCTGCAGCAGGGCGTCGGTCATACCACCACTCCTTTTCCTTCGTTTCGTTCCAATGGATAATGTTATCATACGCCGCCGAAAAAAGAAACCCCGGTTGGCACATATTTTTGGCCTGTGGCGCAAATACTCCACAGGAACGATTTATCACTCACAAAGGAGGGCGGGGCCATGGTGACGGCGCTGGTGCGGACGGTGATACTGTACGCCGTGCTGATAATAGGGCTGCGGCTGACGGGCAAGCGGCAAATCGGGCAGTTAGAGCCCATTGAGTTGGTGCTGACCATGCTCATCAGCGACCTGGCGGCGGTGCCCATGCAGGACTTCGGCATCCCGCTGGTAAACGGCCTCATTCCCATCGCGGCGCTGCTGGCCATGAGCACCATGCTCAGCTGCCTGAACCTGCGAAGTGTGCGGTTCCGGGCGCTGGTGTGCGGTGAGCCCGCCATCGTGATACGGGAGGGGCGGCTTTGCCAGGACGTGATGCGCCGCAACCGGCTGACGCCGGACGAGGTGATGGAGGAGCTGCGCTCCCAGGGCGTGGGGGATTTGAAGGCGGTGAAGTACGCCGTGCTGGAGACCACGGGGCACCTGTCGGTGCTGCCCTACACCCACGAGCAGGGGGTGACGCCCAAGCAGTTGGGCCTTACGGTGGAGGACGACGTATTTCTGCCGGTGGTGGTCATCAATGACGGCCGGGTGATGACCAAGGCCCTGGCCCGGCTGGGAAAGGACGATGCGTGGCTGAGGCAGCAGCTTGCCGCCCAGGGGCTTAACAGGACGGAGGACGTGTTTTTGCTGACGGTGGGACAGGACGGCACGGTGACCGTGGTGGCAAAGGAGGGGGCGGCATGAGGGCGCTGCGTATCTCCGCCGCCGTACTGGCGGCGCTGTTTGTGGTATGTCTGGCGGCGGGGGCGGCCATCGCCGGGCGGTGCGACAGCTGGCAGCAGCAGTTATCCCAGGCCCAGCGCAGCGCCGGGCAGGGCCATTGGCGCCGGGCGGAGGCGCAGCTCACGGACTTGCAGCAGGACTGGCAAAGGGCCCAGGGGCCGCTGCACATGGTGATGGAGCACGCGGAGATTGACAAGGCGGCGGAGCTGTTGCAGCGCTGCCTGGTGGCCTGCGGGCAAAAAGACGCCGCGGCGCTGCACGCCGCGGCGGTGGAATTATCGATGCAACTGGGGCATATCGCCGATATGGAACGGCTGAGCGCGGAGAATATATTATAAGGGTACTGCCTTACTTCTCCTCCAGAATCTTGCTCAGCTCCGCCATGAAGGTGTTGATATCCTTAAACTGGCGGTACACGGAGGCGAAGCGGACGTAGGCCACCTCGTCGGCGGTTTTCAGCTTTTCCATCACCTTTTCGCCGATGATGTCGGTGCTGACCTCCCGCTCCAGGGAGTTCTGAATCTCCTGCTCGATCTCCATGGCCATGCGCTCCATGTCCGCCACGGACACAGGCCGCTTCTCGCAGGAGCGCTGGATGCCCCGCAGCACCTTGTTGCGGTCAAAGCTCTGGCGGCTGCCGTCCTTCTTGATGACCACCATGGGCAGGCTCTCCACCGTCTCATAGGTGGTGAAGCGCTTCTCGCACTGGAGGCACTCCCGGCGGCGGCGGATGCTGGCGCCCTCGTCGGCGGGGCGGGAATCCACCACTTTGCTCTCTTTATAGCCACAATAGGGACATCTCATCTCTCTGTACCCTCCGTATTCCGCGGTGCAATCCCGCTTAGTTGACATAATTATAGCACATTCCGTCAAAATGTGGTAGTGTTTTTTTCATTTTTTACGCAAAATATGGGGTTTTTTTACGCCACACCCTTCCGATGCTTCGCTCATAGGATGGTACAGGGCGGAGAAAATAGCTCCCTACGGAGTATAAAACAGGCAGCGGCGTGGCAAAATGCCAATGACCTGAATGAACCAAGCGGGTACTTCTCATCGGCGGAGTGTGAAGGAAACAGTGGATACAAATGTGAAACGCGGCGAAATATACTACGCCGACCTGAGCCCGGTGGTGGGCAGCGAGCAGGGCGGAATCCGGCCTGTGCTGATTGTGCAGAACGACACAGGCAACCGCCACAGCCCCACCGTGATTGCGGCGGCCATCACCTCCCAGCTGGGCAAGGCCAAGCTGCCTACCCACATCTCCCTGAAGGCCCAGAGCTATGGGCTGCCCAAGGAGTCGGTGGTGCTGCTGGAGCAGATACGCACGCTGGATAAGCGGCGGCTGCGGGAGCGGATGGGACAGGTGGACGGCGCCGTGATGGAAAAGGTGGACGCCGCCATTGCCGTCAGCTTCGGCCTGCGGCCACCTACGCTCATCTGACAAAACCGGCGGGCCCAACGGCCAATGTCATTAAGATAGAGGCATTGGCGGAGGACGGGAAACCTGAAGAAATGAGCACATCGGAAACGGTGTGCTCATTTTCATGAAAAATGGCATGGC